>JBARFA010000053.1:0-23173 GCA_049796755.1 Acidobacteriaceae bacterium | reverse complement strand
GCCATGCTGGGCCAGCAGCTCCGGCGTGATCTGTGCCGGAGAAGGAATCGCGGAAGTGGACGCAGATTTCATTGTTTTTCTGATTGAGGGACGCTTTTATTGTTACATGCCGCCACGGGTTCGTGAGACTTTGCATACCGCACCTATCTGCGTAGACGATCCCTGAAGCAACGAGACCCGGCGCATTGGCCGGGTCCGTTTTTTCTGCTGCGATTGAAATTATTTCTTGTGTTGATGTTTGTGGTGATGTGTCGAGCTGGCTTTAGTGGTGGTCGTCTTGGTCGCGGCCGCGTACGCCGGAATCACGGATCCAGCCAAAGCCGTAAATGCTGTGAGTGCGAACAGGAAATTGCGAATCAACTTCATGGAAGAAACCCCTTCTTCGAAACTCAGCCGTCCGATCGGAAGGACGATCTGGCGATTTAAGCACTGATTTCTTGGACGAAATGATTCCCAAAAGGCTTTCTTCGATAGGTTTCGCTGTCTGGCTGGACGACGACCCCCCGGCCCGTCACTCAGGTTCATGACTGGATGATTTGAGGTATCCGCATGAGTGCGGTAAGCTAAACAAATACCGGGACTAATCAACGCGTCGGGGAGTGGCTCAGCCTGGTAGAGCACCTGGTTCGGGACCAGGGGGTCGGAGGTTCAAATCCTCTCTCCCCGACCATTCTTTCAATTTGGCCCTTTTGAAGATCCGATCAAAGGGATATCTATAAGCAGGCATTGCGCTTTCCCCATCTACAGAAAAGTTCAAACACAGCATTCTGAGCAATTTGGCTTTTTCAGCAGAACTCTGCGGAACGTACAGCAAATGGGCCTTATTCGCGAGTTCCAACACTCGCTGCGCGTCCATTGCTCGGTCGCCGGTTTCGGCAGCGGCGAGTCCGTGAACCTTCATTCGCACCTGTTGCTCGTCGATCTGCCACTCGCTCATCTTCCGTTGCCAGAAGTCTTCCGGAATCTTGCCGTCCAACTTACCCACCCATCCGGCGAAACCTTCACGCTTCTGGAAATTCTGTTCACATAGCAATACCGCTTCCGGGAGAGGTATAGACAACTCTCCCTTCAAGAATCGTGAGCAGTACCTTTGTCGAGTAAATTTCTTCGACTGGAATCTCAAAAATATTTCCGTCTAACACGATCACGTCTGCGTACTTCCCAACCCCAAGAGAACGGCTTGCCGAATACACACCTATAATTCTCTCGCGTCACCGGTTTTCTTCTGATCCGATCTCGCCGGGTGGTTCCATACTGGGTGGGATCGCCTATCATTTGGCAATACGCGCGGCGAGGATGTTTCGCGAAGCTCGCAGCAACTACAACCTCTGCGGTAAGTTCGGGGTCAAAAGATTGGCGGGACTGGCTGCGTATCGCAGTATCTCGGCAAGACTGTCCGCGTCATTCAGCGCTTGCTGGCGTTTTTCCAGAGAATAGCTCCGAGCACGACCAGAATTGAAACCAGACGCACCAGAAACAGCCAAAAGCTGCCCTCGTTCGGGTAGGAAAGGCTCACGACAAAGGCGTGGCTGCCCCCTTGAACGACGAAGAACACGGCGAAGGCAAGAAACAAAACATCCCGTGTAGCTCTCCAGAATTTTAGGAAAAAAAGTCCAATGATAAGAGAACTGGCGGTGATACAGCCCAGCAGGAAAATATCCGCCAATGGGTGGGAGATTGGGTTCATTGGCTTTCCCAAATCAGCCCGTAGAGCAAAAGAGCCAATGCGACTAACTCCGAAGCTAGTCGGTAACTATATAAGTCAACGAAGGGGAAAAGCACGAGATCAGCAATCACGAGCAGGTTGGATACGGTCAGCCCAATGAAGCACAGTCCGCTCCAAAGCAGCAATCTTCTTCGCACCGTAACATAGGCCCGCAGCAGCAGAACGGCGCAGAGTAGAGTCGTCAAACAGGTTGCTACGTAGAGGGCAGGCGCCATCAATTCCGCTCCTTCTTAAAACGGAACGCGCGGGCAAATTCGCGTACGGCAGGAGACGCCTTTGAATGTATCATGGTCGAAATTCGAACCAAGTCACGCCGATAGGCCGCGTCGACCTGGCGCATCATCTCGTCTTGAGCTTCAGAGCGGCGGGAATACGAGAACCTTGCCGGGAGGCTGTGCGATTCCGTGACACATTGCAGCCTAACCAAGTCGCGAAGAAGGTCCCCTACCTTTTCCGATGGGAGGTACAGGCGGGTCGCCAGCTCTTCGCAGGTCCATCCGACAGGCCGACTGTTCCAGAGCAGCATAAGTGCCTCCAGATGCGGAACACTGTCGATATATTGCAGGATGAAGTCGTAAGCATCCATCCCGTGCTGCGGGTTTTCTGTCATCACTTTCTGTAGATCGAACCTGGTGAGAAGAGGCTGCCTCGCTGGTTCTGGACTAAGGCCTCAAGGCGCAGAATCGATCGAGCACGCCGGCATTCTTTCGGGTCAGATAGCAGTTTCGCCGCGCTGCACGAACATAGGATGTTGACTGAGACAGACTTCCATTTATGGTCAAAATATACACCGCTGAAAACATATAACAGCTTATCCAAACGCAGGGACTCAAGCAAGCAACCTCTCTCCATATACCTCCATCTAATTCGCGCAGTTTTGCTTCATCACCATCGAACGAGTAAGGTGTGCATCCTTGCGATGTAAAGACTCGTCTGCTAAGGCTCCATCGTGTAGTGTGGATCATTTACAACCCTCTTGGCCCGATATTCAGGAGTCAAAAGTATGAGGAAATCGCGAATGTCTAAATCGGATGCAAAGGAAATCCCTCCCGGTCAAAGGCTGAGCAGCAATGGCCACACCGAAGTGATGGCGGAACTTGGCTCTGCCGAATTCGTCCTGATATTGGAGCGTATGCAGGCCGTGCGCGATGGTGACTTTTCTGTGCGTTTGCCGGGCTCGTGGACCGGTCTCACGGGGAAAATAGCAGACTCTTTCAACCAGATTGTTATGGCCAACCAGAGAATTGCAAGGGAACTGGAACGCGTCGGGCAAGTTGTAGGCAAAGAAGGGAAAACCCGAGAGCGGGCGAAGTTCGATGAATCCCGAGGCGCCTGGGGAGAGATGGAAGTATCCGTAAACACATTGGTCGAGGACTTGCTACGTCCAACCACGGAAGTGACTCGCGCGATCGCCGCCGTCGCTGAGGGTAACCTGACCCAAACGGTTCGGATGGATGTGGATGGACGCCCCTTGGAAGGCGAGTTCCTGCGCTCCGCCAAGATTGTGAATACGATGATTCAGCAGCTTGGCGTGTTCACCTCCGAGGTTACGCGCGTCGCACGCGAAGTGGGCACGGACGGCAAACTCGGCGGCCAGGCGCAGGTGCCGGGGGTGGCCGGAACATGGAAAGATCTGACTGATTCTGTCAACTCAATGGCGGGTAACTTGACGGCTCAGGTGCGAAACATTGCCGAGGTTGCCACCGCCGTGGCCAGCGGCGATCTTTCCCGCAAGATCACCGTGGATGTTCGCGGCGAGATTCTTCAACTGAAAGAAGCCATCAACACGATGGTCGATCAGTTGCGTTCCTTCGCCTCGGAAGTGACCCGCGTGGCGCGCGAGGTGGGAACGGACGGCAAGCTTGGCGGCCAGGCTGTGGTGTTGGGCGTGGCGGGTACATGGAAGGATCTCACCGATTCCGTCAATGCCATGGCCGGCAATCTTACTTCGCAGGTTCGCAATATTGCTGAGGTGACGACGGCCGTGGCGCGCGGCGACCTGTCGCGCAAGATCACCGTGGATGTGAAGGGCGAGATTCTGGAACTGAAGGACACCATCAATACGATGGTGGACCAGCTAAACGCGTTCGCCGGCGAGGTAACGCGAGTCGCCAGAGAAGTGGGAACGGAAGGCAAGCTTGGCGGACAGGCGCAAGTGCCCGGTGTGGGTGGTACCTGGAAAGATCTGACCGACAATGTAAACTTCATGGCCAGCAACTTGACCGGTCAGGTGCGTAACATCGCTGAAGTCGCCACCGCAATTGCAAGTGGTGACCTCTCGCGCAAAATCACTGTCGACGTGCGCGGAGAAATCCTGCAATTGAAGGAAACGCTCAACACGATGGTCGACCAGCTGAATCGTTTTGCCGGCGAGGTAACGCGGGTCGCCCGCGAAGTGGGATCGGAAGGAAGACTGGGCGGTCAGGCCAATGTCCCTGGTGTCGCCGGAACCTGGAAAGATCTCACCGATTCGGTGAATTCAATGGCCGGCAATCTAACCGGGCAGGTCCGCAACATTGCCGAAGTAACGACCGCTGTAGCGCGCGGCGACCTATCGCGCAAGATCACAGTGGATGTGAAGGGCGAGATTTTGGAACTGAAGAACACCATCAATACCATGGTGGACCAACTGAATGGCTTTGCCGGCGAAGTTACCCGCGTCGCGCGAGAGGTCGGCACGGACGGCAAGCTCGGCGGTCAGGCACAGGTTCCCGGGGTTGACGGCACATGGAAGGACTTGACGGACAACGTCAACTTCATGGCCAGCAATCTGACGGGGCAGGTGCGCAACATCGCTGAAGTCGCGACTGCTGTGGCGCGCGGAGACCTGTCGCGCAAGATCACGGTGGATGTAAAGGGCGAAATCCTTGAGCTGAAAGACACCATCAACACCATGGTTGAGCAGCTGCGGTCGTTCGCGTCGGAAGTGACACGAGTGGCCCGAGAAGTTGGTACCGACGGTAAGCTGGGCGGTCAGGCGCAAGTGCCGGGAGTGGGCGGCACGTGGAAGGACCTCACTGATTCCGTCAACTCGATGGCCAGCAATCTTACCGGCCAGGTACGCAACATTGCCGAGGTTTCGACCGCGATCGCGAGCGGCGATCTATCGAAAAAGATCACCGTCAATGTAAGCGGTGAAATTCTTCTGCTCAAGGAGACCATCAACACGATGGTCGATCAGTTGAACGCTTTTGCCGGCGAAGTTACGCGCGTAGCCCGTGAGGTGGGCACCGAAGGGAGGCTCGGCGGTCAGGCCAACGTTCCCGGTGTGGCCGGCACATGGAAAGATCTAACGGATTCGGTGAATTCAATGGCAGGGAACCTGACCGGTCAGGTTCGGAATATCGCTGAAGTGACGACGGCCGTAGCTCGCGGCGATTTGTCTCGTAAAATCACAGTCGATGTGAAGGGTGAAATCCTCGAACTAAAGAACACGATCAATACGATGGTTGATCAATTGAATGCCTTCGCGGCCGAGGTGACGCGCGTGGCCCGCGAGGTTGGCACAGACGGCAAATTGGGGGGCCAGGCTCAGGTATCCGGAGTTGCTGGAACATGGAAGGACTTGACCGACAACGTCAACGTCATGGCTGCCAACCTGACGGAGCAGGTGCGCGGGATTGTGAAGGTGGTTACCGCCGTCGCCAATGGCGCATTGACACAGAAACTAACGGTGAACGCAAAAGGCGAAGTGGCGGCGCTAGCGGAAACGATCAACAACATGACCGACACGCTGGCTACGTTCGCCGATCAGGTGACCACAGTGGCGCGCGAAGTTGGCGTGGAAGGCCGTCTGGGCGGCCAGGCCAACGTCCCTGGCGCGGCTGGAACGTGGAAGGATCTGACCGGTAACGTCAACCTGCTCGCAGATAACCTCACGAACCAAGTTCGAGCCATCGCCGAAGTTGCGACTGCCGTCACCAAAGGAGATCTAACCCGTTCTATTCAAGTGGAAGCCAAGGGCGAAGTTGCGGAATTGAAGGACAACATTAATACCATGATCAACAATCTCCGCCTGACGACGGAGCGAAATACTGAACAAGATTGGCTGAAGACGAACCTGGCCCGTTTCACGGCCATGCTGCAAGGTCAGCGCGATCTGGTTACGGTCGGCAAGACCTTGTTGTCGGAGTTGGCCCCTTTGGTGAATGCGCAGCAAGCCATCATTTACCAAATGGACACGGAGGAGGAACAAGAGCTGGTGCTGCTCTCTTCCTATGCCGGCGACGGTCCTGACGGTCACTTGCGCCGCGTGAGCATAGGCGAGGGACTTCTGGGACAGTGCGCGGCGGAGAAGCGACGCATCCTGGTGAACGATCTGCCGGAGCACGACGTGACCATCCGTTCGGGTCTATTCGACGCCGTTCCGCGTAACGTAATCATCCTGCCTGTCTTGTTTGAGGATCACGTCAAGGCGGTCATCGAGCTTGCTTCCTTGAGCAACTTTACCGCCTCACATCTGGCCTTTCTGGAACAGCTGACCGCCAGCATCGGCATCGTGCTGAACAGCATCGAGGCCACAATGCAGACGGAGGGATTGCTGAAGCAATCGCAGCAGTTGGCGACGGAACTCCAGACCCAGCAGAAGGAACTGCAGCAGAAAAACGAGCAGCTTGCGCAAAAGGCGCAGCAGCTTGCGGAACAAAATGCCGAAGTGGAGCGCAAGAACCAGGAAATCGAACAGGCGCGCGGTGAACTCGAAGGCAAGGCCAAGGAACTGGCGCTCACATCAAAATATAAATCGGAGTTCCTGGCAAATATGTCGCATGAACTGCGCACGCCTCTGAACAGCATTCTGGTTTTGGGTCAGCAATTGAGCGAGAACGCAGACCAAAATTTGACTGCCAAGCAGGTCGAGTTTGCTCGGACTATCCATGGAGCCGGTACGGATCTGCTGAACCTGATCAGCGATATTCTTGATCTTTCGAAAATTGAGTCAGGCACCGTCTCGGTCGAGGCCGAGGAGGTCTTTTTCGCGAGTATCCTCGATACGATCGGACGCGCATTCCGGCATGAAGCGGAAAGCAGGCGGCTCACTTTTGATGTGCATACCGATCCTAAGCTAAGTCGAAGCTTTGTCACCGATGCAAAACGCCTGCAACAAGTGCTCAAGAATTTGTTATCGAATGCCTTCAAATTTACGGCGCAGGGTGGCGTACGTCTCTCGGTTTCCATTGCAAGTCGCGGATGGAGCGGCGATCATCCCGTGTTGAGCCGCGTATCTTCCGTGGTCGCGTTTGAGGTGAGAGACACCGGAATTGGAATTCCGCAGGAAAAGCAGCGCATTATCTTCGAAGCATTTCAGCAAGCCGATGCTGGAACAAGTCGCAAGTATGGCGGTACCGGCCTTGGATTGGCGATCAGTCGAGAGTTGGCGACATTGCTGGGTGGAGAGATACAGCTCCGCAGCACACCTGGGGAGGGCAGTACATTCACCCTTTACCTGCCGGAAATATATAACGGCTCGGCGATCGTGCCCCCACATCCCCGCGAAAGAAAGGGGCTTCCGTTAGCGGTGCAAAGTGAGTCATCCCCGGCGGGATTGGCCGAGTTTGTAAACCGACAAACGTCAGACGATCGTGAGAATGTGCGACCAGGAGATGCAGTCCTGCTTGTCGTCGAAGACGATCGGCACTACGCCCAGATTTTGACCGATCTTGCCCGCGAAAAGGGATTCAAGGTGCTGCTTGCCTCCCGCGGTGCGGAGGCGCTGGCTTTGGCGCATGAATTCCACCCTAGCGCGGTATCGCTCGATGTTTTTCTGCCGGACATGCTCGGCTGGACGGTCTTGAACCACTTGAAGCAGGACACTGAAACACGGCACATTCCCGTTCAGATGTTGACACTCGACGAAGACAAAGCCCATGGCCTGGCAAGTGGCGCGTTCTCCTTCATTACCAAGCCGGTGACATCAGAGGGTCTTGACGCAGCGCTGACCCGCATCAAGCAGTACACTGCTTCCCGGCGCAAGCGGCTTCTCGTGGTAGAAGACAATCCAGGCGAGCAACTGAGTATTCGTGCATTGCTTGGCCATGAAGACATCGACATTGCGGTGGCCGATTCAGGAGCCAAGGCACTCGACCTGATTGGCGAAGGTTCTTATGACTGCGTTGTTCTCGATCTTCGCCTTCCCGACATGTCCGGTTTTGATGTGCTTGACCGCCTGCGCGATACATCGCAGGCGAGCGATCTTCCCGTTGTTGTCTATACCGGAAAGGAACTCTCTCCCGAAGAGGATGCCCGCCTGCACATGCTGGCCCGTAGCGTTGTAGTCAAGGGGGTCGAATCGCCCGAACGGTTATTGGATGAGACCGCCTTGTTTCTGCATCGAGTGGTCGCCGATCTTCCGCCGGACAAACAGAATATGCTGAATCGGCTGCATCGCTCCGACGACGATCTCACGGGAAAAAAAGTGCTGGTCGTCGACGATGATGTTCGCAACATTTTTGCTCTTAGCAGCGTGCTGGAACGTCGCGGAATGACGGTACTCACCGCCGATACCGGTAAGGGTGCCATTTCTATCCTCGATTCCACGCCGGATGTTTCCATTGTTCTGATGGACATCATGATGCCGGACATGGACGGCTATGAGACAACCCGGGCAATTCGGCAAAACGCATCCTTCCGCCGCTTGCCAATCATCGCGCTCACCGCGAAGGCAATGAAGGGCGATCGTGAAAAGACCTTGGAAGCCGGCGCTTCCGAATACCTGGCAAAGCCGGTAAATACGGAACAATTGCTCTCGATGCTTCGCACGTGGCTTCATCGGTGATTTCAATCCGTTGTCAATTTGGACTTCCAAGGTGAACAAGTCGATGCTCTCAAAGCAGAAACTCAACATCCTGATGGTGGACGATCAGCCTAGTAAGTTGCTCACGTATCAGGCGATCCTGGGCGAATTGGGTGAAAATCTACTTTCCGCCACGACGGCACAAGAAGCATTGGATATTCTTCTCAGGAACGAGATCGCCGTCATACTGATGGACGTGAGCATGCCCGAGCTGAATGGGTTTGAGCTTGCCGATATGATTCATCAGCACCCTCGCTTTCAGAAGGTCGCCATAATTTTTATTTCAGCGGTGCATCTGACTGACCTTGACAGAATGAAGGGTTATCAGCGCGGCGCGATGGATTACATCTCAGTGCCCGTCATTCCCGAGTTGTTGCGGGCCAAAGTGAGTCTCTTTGCCGACCTGCACAGGAAGACACGAGAACTGGAACTGTTGAACCGCGAGCTGGAAGAGAGGGTTCTAGCGAGAACGGAAGAATTGCGCCAAAGCGCGCGACAGATTCGAGACTTGAACGATCAATTGCAGCTCCGCGTTGCCGAACTGGAAAGCATTATGGCGGTTCTGCCGGTGGGGGTCTCGGTCGCACTCGAACCACACTGCCGTGTCATTACGGGAAACGCCGCGTTCTACGATTTGCTCGACATGGGTCCGGGAAAGAATATCTCTTTCAGCGCGGATGACGGTGAGCCTCTTCCATACAGGGCGTATCGGAACGACCGGCCAGTTTCACCTAACGAGCTTCCCATGCAGGTTGCCGCATCCACTGGAAACCCAGTCGGCAGTGTGGAACTGGAGTTGCACCACCACAACGGAAAGATTACGCAGGTGTTGGCGAGCGCGAATCCGTTGTTCGACCATTCCGGCAATATTCGTGGGGCCGTAGGAGCGCTAATCGACATCACCGAACGCAAGCGGGTCGAATCTCAACTGCAGGAACAGCGCGAGCGCTTCCGTTTCGCGACAACCGCATCGCAAATCGGGTATTGGTTCTGCGATCTACCGTTCGACAAGCTTATCTGGGACGAAACAGTGAAGGCGCATTTTTGGCTACCCGAGGACGCCGACGTGGATATCGCGCTTTTCTACGAGTGCTTGCATCCTGATGACCGCGAGCGCATCCGGCAATCGATCGAGAACGCGATCGCAAACCATTACCCTTACGATGTGGAATTTCGCACCGTATCGCCTGAGGGAAAGCAAAAGTGGATTCACGCCATCGGACGCACGGCATACGACAAGTCGGGCATTCCAATCCGTTTCGACGGGGTCACCCAGGACATCACCACGCAGTTGCAGGCGGAGGAAGCTCTGCGCCGATCGGAGAAGCTGGCGGCTATGGGACGAATGGCCGGAATCGTAGCCCATGAGATTAATAATCCTCTGGGGTCGATCACCAACCTGTTCTATCTTCTTCGAGAACATCCATCGCTCGATGAAGAGGCGCGGAATTATGCTGATATGGCGGAAGCTGAATTGTTGCGGGTAACGCACATCACCAAGCAGACGCTCGGCTTTTATCGGGAGTCCGCGAACATCATTCCTGTCTCCATTGCGGCCATTTTGGACGACGTCCTGGAATTCCAGTCACGCCAGATCCAGATCAACAAAATAACCGTCGATCGACGATACAGAAGCGATGGCGTTGTGTCTGGTTTCCCCGGCGAATTGAAACAGGTGTTCCTGAATCTGGTTTCCAACGCAATCGAGGCTATGCCCAAGGGTGGGTGCCTGCGTCTCCACGTGAGTGAATGTTCCGGAACTCGAATGCGACCCGGAGGAGTGCGCATCTCGATATCCGACAGCGGCACAGGCATACGACCTGAAGACGCAAAGATGCTCTTTGAGCCTTTCTTTAGCACAAAATCCACCAAGGGGACGGGGCTGGGTCTTTGGATCAGCAAGGGGATCATACAGAAGTATGAAGGAACGATCGCGTTCCGCAGCCTGCGCCTGCCGGACGGAAACATCACCTGCTTTTCCGTATTTATCCCGAACTCTCTGCACTCTCGGAAACCCCAACCAAACCTGGCTGCCGATCTCGAATCGCAGATATCGATCAATGATAAAACCAGCGAATCGATAGCGAACTTCGCAAGCAAATCTTTTCGACATTCCTGACGGCCCCGATCTGCGAGACACGAAACCCACTGCTAAACTTTCGCATCGAAATGCCTGAGGTGGGGATGTGACCGGCAATCCCAAAAATGACGGCGTGGTCCAGGTACGTGGTGCGCGTGAACACAATCTTCGCAACGTCGATGTCGATATTCCGCGCGATGCGCTCGTTGTCTTTACAGGCGTTTCCGGTTCGGGCAAGTCTTCGCTGGCGTTCGGTACTGTCTACGCCGAAGCCCAGCGTCGCTACCTCGAATCTGTCTCGCCCTACGCTCGCCGCCTGTTCCACCAACTCAGCATTCCTGCAGTAGACTCCATCGATGGCCTGCCTCCCGCTGTCGCGCTGCAACAGCAGCGAGGTGCGCCCACGACACGCTCCTCCGTTGGATCTGTGACCACGCTCTCGAATCTGCTGCGCATGCTTTACTCCCGCGCTGGTGATTACCCGCCGAACCAGCCGCTACTTTACGCAGAGTCGTTTTCTCCTAACACTGTGGAAGGCGCATGCACCAAGTGCCATGGACTTGGCCGAATCTATGAAGTGAGTGAGCAAAGCATGGTGCCCGATCCTTCGCTTACCATCCGCGAGCGCGCCATCGCCGCGTGGCCTACCGCGTGGGGCGGCCAAAACCAACGCGACATTTTGGTTTCGCTCGGCTACAACGTCGACATACCATGGCGTGATCTTCGAAAGAAAGACCGCGATTGGATTTTGTTCACCGAGGATCAACCGCAGGTTCCCGTCTATGCGGGCTTCACTCCCGCAGAAACCCGGCAGGCCCTGAAGCGCAAGACGGAGCCCAGCTATATGGGTACATTTACCAGCGCAAAACGCCACGTATTCACCACGTTCGCCAACACGCACAGTGTGATGATGAAGAAGCGTGTCGCACAGTTTATGCTTTCCACGGAATGTGACATCTGCCATGGCAAGCGCCTTCGCCCGGAATCCCTCTCCGTCACATTTGCAGGCTATGACATCGCGGAGATCGGTACGCTGCCACTCAAGCGTCTGCGCTCGATTCTAGAACCGTTCGCACAAACCGGAGGCAAGGCACACGCCGCGAATCCCGAAAAGACTGAAGTTACAAGACGCATCACCGCCGACCTGACGGCTCGCCTCGACGTGCTACTCAATCTCGGGCTCGGCTACCTCTCGCTCGAGCGCAGTACTCCAACACTTTCTCCCGGAGAGCTGCAGCGTCTGCGCCTGGCAACCCAACTCCACTCCAATCTCTTTGGCGTGGTCTATATTCTCGACGAACCATCCGCAGGCCTTCATCCCGCCGATACAGAAGCTCTGCTTGACGCGCTGGATGCGCTCAAGAAATCGGGGAACTCTCTGTTCGTGGTTGAGCACGAACTCGATGTCGTACGCCGTGCCGACTGGCTCGTCGACGTAGGACCTGGCGCTGGCATCAATGGGGGAGAAATTCTCTACTCCGGACCGCCTTCTGGTCTTCAACACATCGCCGGTTCGCAAACCCGAAAGTATCTCTTTCCGTCAAACGCCCCAACTTATCCGTCGCGTCGAGAACCTAAGGCCTGGCTCAAACTTAGCGGCATCACGCGCAACAATCTCGATCATCTCGACGCAAACATTCCGCTCGGCATTTTTACAACTGTCACCGGAGTATCGGGCTCCGGCAAGTCCACGCTGATCAGCCAAGTCCTGGTCGAACTGGTTGCCGAACATTTGGGCCAGAGAATCGAGGATGAAGAGGACGAAGCAGATGACCTCGAACAGACGAATATTCTCACCACCGGAGGCAGGATCGTCTCCGGCATGGAGCAAATCCGGCGCCTAGTCGTCGTCGACCAGAAGCCGATTGGCCGCACCCCTCGCTCGAACATGGCCACATATACGGGGCTCTTTGACCACGTGCGCAAACTCTTCGCAGCCACCCCAATGGCACGCCGAAGAAAATATGACGCTGGCCGCTTCTCATTCAATGTCGCCAAAGGGCGTTGCGAAACCTGTTCTGGGGAAGGATTCGTCTGCGTCGAACTTCTCTTCCTACCTAGCGTCTACAGTCCATGCCCAACCTGCCACGGTGCGCGCTTTAACGCGCAGACGCTTGAAGTCCTTTACAAGGGAAAAAGCATTGCTGACGTTCTCTTTCTAACGGTCGACGCGGCAGCGGTGTTCTTTGCCGAGGACGCACCGGTTGCCCGCGCACTGCAAGTGCTGCAGGAAGTGGGTCTCGGATATCTGCGCTTAGGCCAGGCGGCGACTGAACTCTCCGGGGGCGAAGCGCAGCGTGTCAAGCTCGCAACGGAACTTCAGCGTGCCCAGCGTGGCGATTCTCTTTATGTGCTTGACGAGCCAACA
Organism: Acidobacteriaceae bacterium; assembly: GCA_049796755.1. GTDB lineage: Bacteria > Acidobacteriota > Terriglobia > Terriglobales > Acidobacteriaceae > JAKAAZ01. The sequence goes on along the minus strand of JBARFA010000053.1, from coordinate 10,209 downwards.
ACCGGACTTCATCCTGCCGACGTTGAACGCCTGCAGCGCCAGCTACAGAACCTTGTCACTGCCGGCAATACTGTAGTGGTGATTGAGCACGATATGCAAATCATCGCCAGTAGCGACTGGGTAATCGACATGGGACCCGGCGCAGGGGACGAAGGCGGACATATTGTCGTGTCCGGGCCGCCTGCGCTGGTTGCACGCACCAAGACCAGCAAAACAGCACAGTTTCTCACCGCCCGGTTGTGATTATTTTGGCCGATCGACGTTGTTTGCGTGTCTTCGCTCCGACCGGATTATGAAGCACCGAGTGAGCGATGATTGAGCCCTGATCACTTCATGACGGGTCCCACCAACGTTCAAGAAAACGATCGCTGGATTGATTCGTCTCGCCGGAGTGAGACCTGCGGAATTATCGCGGACAAGGTCAGTCTGGAAAGTGAGAAGTCGCAATTGTCGGATCGCCGACATAAACCCTTCTGAATCACCCAAGTAACCTTCAACGCACTACTCTGCATCCATGCTCGTAGAAGCGATCGCGCTGCAGGAAAGATTTGCGGCAGACACCAAGTATCTGGAAGTTTTGTTGCTACGTTTGATCGATCGTTTTGCGTCCTTTAACTGCCACGCTGCAAGCAAGCAGATGGTTCAGATCCACTTTTTGATCTGGTGATCGATAGTTTCACCAGCCCTCTGGCTACCCTTCCGGCCACCGGGTTTTTGGGTCAACTCAAGATTGAGAGACAAGTAAAGAATGGCGAATGATCTTCGACATAGTAACTGCGCCTGCGTCAATGTTCGCCGAGCCAGTCGAGCTATCTGCCACTTATACGATCTTGTGCTCGGCCCGACGCAGTTGAAAGCAACTCAATTCAATATCCTGCGACACATTGATGAATCTGGAGAGATCGCGCACTGTGATCTTGCGACAGATATTGCTGCCTCGATGGAAACACTATCTCGACGGCTCGCGAATGCGCGCAAGTGCGGATGGGTTCGCATGCAGGTCGGCAAGAATGGACGCCGCTTGTACAGCCTCACTCCCAAAGGCAAGCGCGTACTGGATGAGGCGCTTCCCTATTGGGAACGGGCGCAACTTCGCCTGCGCCGAACTCTAGGAGAAAGCGACTGGCAGTTGTTGGCCAGCTTCACTGAGCGACTGACATCCGCTGCAATTCGCGCTGAGACAATGCGATTTTCCAATGGCGGCGCAAAGCCTCCGCTTGTTCCCCGGCCTTAAAACCTTTTCTCCACGATCACTTTGATAACTGCGCGCATATCCCGCAGAACTTCGCGGACGCAAGCATCGCGCATGAAATCTGCTTGCGCTCTCTCTAGTTGCTATAGCAACTCCTGGAGAAACTCCTTAGATACATCTCTCGAGAAGATGTAACTCATCTACCGAACTATTCCGTTTGATTGCCTGCAAGCGCGCAGACGAATCTTCTTCGGATAACCGGCCAACATTTTGTTTCGATCACGTGTACGGAGAGAAGAGTGCATGAGCACCGCGACCGTTGAACAGCGTCTCACCGAAATCTGGGAGACACCGAAAACTCTATGGGGGCATCTAGCTTCCGTAGATCACAAGGAAATCGGCAAGCGGTATCTCGTCACCGCATTTGTCCTGCTCATCATCGGCGGCGTGGAAGCCCTGATCATGCGCATCCAGTTGGCCCGGCCAGATCAATCCATCCTGACCCCGGAAATGTATAACCAGCTGTTCACCATGCATGGCACCACCATGATCTTCTGGTATGCTGCGCCCATTCTTTCCGGCTTCTCAAACTATCTGATCCCGTTGATGATCGGTTCGCGCGACATGGCCTACCCGCGTTTGAACGCCTTCAGCTATTGGACCTTCCTGTTGTCGGCGGTTCTGCTCTACATCGCACCCTGCATGGGTCAGGCGCCACATGCAGGCTGGTTCGCTTACGTGCCTTATACCAACGTTCAATACTCGCCCGGGCATGGAATGGATTTCTATGCGTTGGCTTTACTATTCCTGACTGTTTCCACAACTGTCGGCGCCATCAATTTCATCAGCACAATCCTGCGCATGCGTGCCCCAGGAATGTCGATTAACAAGATGCCGCTATTCTGCTACAGCACGGCGACCATCTCCGGCGCTATTCTTTTTTCCCTTCCCGCGCTGACAGCCGACCTGGTGTTTCTAGAGTTGGATCGCCACTGGGGCACGCATTTTTTTCACGTCGCAGGCGGCGGCAGAGTCCTACTTTGGCAGCAGCTTTTCTGGTTCTTCGGCCATCCCTGGGTCTATGTGATTTTCATTCCTGCCATGGGAATTCTATCGATGTGCATTCCCGTCTTTTCTCGCCGGCCCATTGTCGGCTATCCCTACGTAGCTATCTCCACCGTACTTACCGGTGTAGTTGGATTCGGAGTCTGGCTGCACCATATGTTTTCAACCGGCATGTCCGATATGGCGATGAGCTTTTTCAGCGCGGGTAGCATGCTGGTGTCGATCTTCACCATCGTGCAGGTGTTCGCCTGGGTTGCCACCATCTGGAAAGGCCGACTTGTCATGACCACCGCCATGTACTTCGCGCTTGGATCCATCGCGTGTCTGGTTATTGGAGGATTGAGCGGAGTCTACACCGCCATCATCCCGGTTGACTGGCAGGTGCATAACACGTACTTCGTTCCAGCCCATATTCACTATGTATTGATCGGCGCCAATGTTTTCCCGGTCTTTGCAGGCCTCTACTACTGGATGCCGAAAATGACCGGCCGCATGATGGATGAGACGGTGGGCAAGTGGAGCTTCTGGATCATGTTCATCGGCTTCAACGTCGGATTTTTCCCCATGCATCTTGTTGGACTCGCCGGCATGCCGCGGCGTATCTACACCTATCCCGCCGCCCTGGGATTAGGTCCGATGAACATGCTGATTACGTGCGGGGCGTTTGTGTTTGGCGTTGGCATTCTGATCAGCATCATCAACTTCCTGACCAGCATGCGCTCCGGAAGAATTGCCGGTCGCAATCCCTGGAACGCAGACACGCTGGAGTGGGATACAGATTCTCCCCCGGCTCCGTACGCTACCGTCCACATTCCTACCGTGGTTTCACGTCATCCGCTGTGGGACGACTATGACGAGGAATACGATCCTGACGGCAGCCGCGTTCTCGATCATGGCCGACAAACACCCTCGACCACATGGCTCGATGCGGAGCCGTTCGCCATTTCACAAATGCCTTCAGAATCAATTGCGCCGCTGTTGCTGGCGCTTTCTTTGTTGCTGTTCTTCACTTCGATGGTCTTCGAACTATTGTGGGTCGCGCTCGCGGGGCTCATCCTGACATTCGCCTGCGCCTGTTTCTGGCTTTGGCCGCGCGAGAACCAGGAGATGGCATGAGTACGACCGTCAACATCTATGAGAACACCGGCAAGAAGGTGATCACTGCTGTCGATGATGGACGCGGCACACTCGCCATGTGGCAGGTAATTGCAACCGAGACCGCACTCTTCATCTCCCTCTTCAGCTCGTATTTCTATCTTGGAAATAATAAAAGCCGTTGGGCCGTAAACCAGCCGCCAAAGCTCCACTACCCACTCATCATGCTCGCGATCATGATCGTTAGTTGCGTCGTGCTCTTTTGGGGCGAGCGGCTGGTGAAGCGGCAGAATTACTTCGCGGCACGTATCGCGCTCGCGGGCACGTTTCTGCTCGGGCTCGGTTTCCTTACCGTGCAGTCGTTTGCATATATCGAGAGCTGGAAGACTCTAACGCCCTACAGCGATTCCTATGGCTCCATTTATTACGTCATTTCTTTCTTCCACGATGCACATGTGATCGTTGGGCTCCTCATCTTTGCCTACGTCCTCTGCCTGCCGCACTATGGCCCGGTCACTCGAACGCCGTACCGGCCCTATCGGGTCGCCGCACTCTACTGGTACTTCTGCACCGTCGTGCTGTTCTTCGTCGTCCTCATTCTCACAGTGATCCCGAACGGAAAGATCCATGGCTAGCGAAATTGAAACTCGGGAGCGGAATGTCTCGCCAGCTCGGTTATGGTTCGGTTTCTGCGCGGCCGGCTTCGCGTGGCTGGGGCTCGGTATTTCGGATGTGCTGATTACCTGGCGGGAATGCATCCACAACGAAGCCTTTGGCGGCGCCAGTACGCACACCGGTTTACGCACGCTGAATATTGTTCTCTTTTTCCTGTTACTGGGAATCGCGACAACTGCGGGAGTGATGTCGTACCGAAATTGGCGCAAGCTTGCCGGCCAAATAAAACTACGTCACGCCGAAGGCACAGGAAGTCGCGAATATCTCGCTCTTATCGGTGTATTTATCAGCATCACTCTCGGCATGGGGATGATCTGGCTTGGAATTCCTCTTCTCATCCTGAGCTTGTGCGTGAGGATTCGATGAGAGCATCCATCAATTTCTTCCATCGCCGGATTTCCGTTTCGCTTTTTCTGTTGGCAGCCAGTTGCCTCGTCGCTGTGGGTTGCACCGGCGGTCAAGCGCTTCCCACCTACACGGTGTCGGTGGACGGAAATGCCGGGCAAGGTCGGCGAGTGATCGAGTCGAAGGGTTGTGGCTCGTGTCATACCATTCCCGGAATCCCCAATGCTAAAGGAGTGGTTGGGCCACCTCTGATGTTCTTCAGCCGCCGAACCATGATTGCTGGCGAGCTTCCGAACTCCCCCGAAAATCTAGTTCGCTGGCTGAAGAATCCGCCTTCCGTAGAGCCAGGAACAGCTATGCCGGATTTGGGACTCACAGACAAACAGGCAAACGATGTTGCCGCGTACCTCTATACATTGCGCTAGAGCGAAAGGATGAACATGGATCGAGTAAAAACAAAATGGGCCGCCAGGTTAAGTCTCGCGCTTCCCTGCGCGGCGATCTGCCTCCTGCTCTCTTCCGCGACCGCTGTGTCGCAAAACAAATCGAAGAATGCGAGCGACCAGCCAGGCAGTGGAATGACAACAGACATTCCCGGCGCGATGCCCGGAATTCATCTCATCACTCCTGTACCCGATGGGCAATGGATTCATCCCGCCGGAGATTACGCCAACACCCGTTACAGCCCTCTGTCGAAGATCAACACATCCAACGTTCAGAATTTGCACATGGTCAGTTCCTACGCGGTAGGAATTCCACATGGATTCGAAGGCCAGCCGCTTGTCGTGGGCGACACGCTCTATATGGTGACGCCCTATCCCAATAATTTGATCGCGCTGGACCTGACGAAGCCGGGATTTCCGCAGAAATGGATATATCAACCGCATCCCGATATTCGTTCTGTCGGCATCGCCTGCTGTGATGTGGTGAATCGGGGAGCCGATTACGCCGACGGAAAAATCATTTACAACACCCTCGACGCGCATACCGTTGCAGTGGACGCCAAGACCGGAAAGCTGGTGTGGGAGACACAGGTCGGCGACATTAATCTCGGCGAAACCATCACGGTCGCTCCACTCGTCGTAAAAAATGTTGTCCTCACAGGCATCAGCGGCGGCGAACTAGGCGTTCGCGGCAGACTGACCGGAATGGATCTGAAAACCGGCAAGATTCTGTGGCGCGCATGGAGCACAGGCTCCGATTCTGATGTCCGGATAGGTCCCGACTTCAAGGCGTATTACGCGAAAGATCAGGGCAAGAATCTGGGCCTTACGACGTGGACCCCTGGTCAATGGAAACGAGGCGGCGGCACCATCTGGGGGTGGCTTTCCTATGATCCCACTCTGAATCTTGTTTATTACGGCACGGGAAATCCGGGAGTATGGAATCCCGACATGCGCCCCGGATCCAATCACTGGTCGATCACCATCTTCGCGCGCAATCCCGAGACAGGCATGGCAAAGTGGGCGGATCAACTTGTCCCCCATGACTCTTGGGATTACGACGAGATCATGGAAAACATCCTTGTCGACATGCCGTGGGAAGGTCAGCAAAGAAAACTATTGCTGCACCCCGGGCGCACCGGTTTCATGTATGTGATCGACCGCGAAACTGGACAGATTCTCTCAGCGGACAAATATGTACCGTCCACGAATTGGGCGAATGGCTACGATTTGAAAACCGGACTGCCGGAAATCAACGAAGACAAGCGCGTCCACTTCGGAAAATACACGATGGACATTTGCCCATCTTCCACCGGCGGCAAAGACTTTATTCCTTCCGCATTCTCCCCAAAGACAGGATTGCTCTACATCCCGGCGCACAACACCTGCATGGATTATGAAGGCACCGCGGTCAACTATATTGCCGGCACCCCATATCTCGGCGCCAGCGTCCGCATGTATCCGGGCCCTGGTGGCTATCAGGGAGAACTGATCGCCTGGGATGTGGCGAAGAGAAAAGAAGTCTGGGGAATCAAAGATCCCGTGTTGCCGGTGTATGCCGGCGTGCTCGCCACTGGGGGCGACCTGGTCTTCTACGGAACAATGGAAGGCTGGTTCCGAGCTGTCGACGCACGAACTGGAAAAATCTTATGGCAATCGAAAACATCTTCGGGAATTATCGGCGACCCAATTACATTCATCGGACCTGACGGCAAGCAATACATCGCCATCTTTTCCGGGATTGGTGGATGGATGGGCGCCACCGCTCTTCCTTCTCTTTCAACCGACGACCCTTACGGGGCGCTCGGCGCTATCGGCGCAATGAAACCAATTAAGGGAATCACTCAGCCAGGAGCGGTGCTCTATGTCTTCGGTTACTAGACTGCTCGCGGTTTTCGTTCTTGCGTCCGGGTCAGTCAGCTTGTCTGCAACTACGACGCTTCGTGTCTGTGCGGATCCAAATAATCTGCCTTTCTCCAATCGCGCCCAGCAGGGTTTCGAAAATCATCTCGCCCAAATGGTCGCTAAGGATCTTGGCATGCAGGTGAGTTATGACTGGTTTCCACAGCGTTCCGCTTTCTTCCGCAAGACGCTGAACGCCGGACAGTGTGACGTTGTGATGGGCGTGCCTTCTGGAATTCCAGTCGCCAGCACAACGATGCCCTACTATCGGTCGAGCTATGTGTTCGTCACCCGGCGAGCCAGTCATCTTGACCTTACGTCAATGGATGATCCTCGGCTTCATCAACTTCGGATCGGCGTCCACATTACAGGAGACCAGGACAGCAACCTGCCGCCGGTGAATGCATTGTTGAGCCGCGGAATCGTTCGCAACCTCGTCGGCTACAGCATCTACGGCAAACTTTCGGAGAAAAATCCGCCGGCCGATCTGATTCAAGCCGTGGAGCACAAGAATGTTGACGTTGCTATCGCCTGGGGCCCGATGGCGGGATATTTTGCACGCCACGCGTCGGTGCCGCTCGCGGTGACTCCGGTGGACGTTGTTTCGCCCGATCCTAAAATGCCATTTACATTCGCAATTTCCATGGGCGTACGCCGCGGGGATCATGCATTACTGCAGCAACTCAACGCGGAGATTCAGAGACGCGAACCGCAAATCCGCCAAATGCTGAAATCGTACGGCGTGCCGTTGTTAGCCACACCGCCGACCGCTCGAGTGGGGAATTAAACTATGCCATTCTTTGTGCGAACCAAAATCCTTATCGCAGTGCAGGCGTGCTTGCTTCCTGCGTTGCTGGCCATGACCGGATGCAATTCTCATCGATCGGCCGCCTCCAGCGCGCCGCCATCCCCAACGAATGTCGGTCCAGTTCCCGGACCGCAAGGTGCGGCGCCGGTCGCCTTCAATCCGCTGGGCGACAACCCGGTTGCGCTGCAGGATGGACGTCGCCTGTTCAATTGGTACAACTGCTCCGGTTGCCACGGTGGACATGGCGGCGGTGGGATGGGCCCAAGCCTACGCGATAAGACGTGGCTATATGGCGATCGCGACGATCAGATCTTCGATTCTATTGCCGAAGGACGCTCCAACGGCATGCCCGCGTGGGGTTCGAAGATACCCTCCGATCAGATATGGGAGTTAGTCGCCTACATCAAGTCAATGCGCACGCCGGAAGAGCCGGAGCCACCGGTGGAACCCGCCAACGAAGAGACACCGAATCCATCTGACAACACACCCTACGGCATTGGTTCCCATCAACACTAAGCGAGGAGGAGTATGCGTCGCCTTCTACTGATCAGTCCGCTGTTTCTGACGATTCTCGGATGTCGGCACGCCCAGTCCACGCTGTACGGCAGCGGACCTGCGGCGAACCGAATCGCGAATTTGTCATGGCTGATGGTGATCCTCTTTCTCGCGATTACGGCAATCATGTGGGGACTGATCGCGCTCGCCGCCATTTTGCGAAAAGGAACTCTTGAAGAACACGCACCGATAGATGTAGGCGGTGGACAAGGTTGGATTGCAATCGGCGGGGTGGCAATTCCGTTCGTAGTATTGTGTGTGCTCTTTATCCTGGGGCTAAGTTTGCTAAAGAAATTTCCCATTCACGACACGGCAAAGGCCGATCTAAAACCGCAGATTCTCGTCGTCGGCCATCAGTGGTGGTGGGAGGTTCATTACCTGAACGACAATCCTTCGCTGCAAGTGACGACCGCGAACGAAATTCATATTCCTTCCAACCAGCCCGTCACCATCGAGCTGGAATCACGCGATGTCATCCATTCTTTCTGGGTACCAGCGCTACATGGCAAGGTCGATCTTATCCCTGGCCATCCGAATTTCATCCGCATCGAGGCAAGCCACCCCGGATCGTACAGAGGAGAGTGCGCCGTGTTTTGTGGCGCGCAACATGCGCACATGCGCCTTCTGGTCATCGCTCAACCTCCAGAAGTATTTCAGGAATGGCTGAAAGAGCAGAGGGAGCCTGCGCAAGCACCCACCACTCCCGACGCGATCGCAGGCGAGAAAGTTTTTTTGAATGGCCCATGCATGATGTGCCACAGCATTCGCGGAACGCTGGCTGGCGGAACGGTTGCACCGGACCTGACACACATTGGAAGCCGGCAAATGATCGCCGCAAATTCCTTCCCGAACGATGACGCCTATCTGGAAGCGTGGGTGACGCACGCGCAATCTCTGAAACCGGGTGCGCTCATGCCTAACCTGGCAGCATTTAACGGCCGTCAACTGCGCGATCTAGTCGCATATCTTCGCCAACTGAAATAGTTTTCACTTTCTAAGCAAGGAGTACGACATGCAATCTCAATCCTCCCCTGCCAGAAGCTATGCTTCATTTTCGTGGTTTCTTGCACTCACGTTCGCCATCAGCCTGCCATCGCTCGCGCAGTCTAAACCGAATTGCCCTGGACTCCCCAATGCGGCTCGACTAAAGAGCGTGCTGCAATCTGTTGTTAAACAGGGCCCCAGCAAAAATGGTGGTATGGGAAATCAAGAGTGGGCGGTACTGGTGAATCGCGATGGCGTCGGATGCGCGGTGGTCTATAGCGGAACCACCGCTGCTCAGGAATGGCCAGGCAGTCGCGTGATCGCCGCCTCCAAAGCAAATACCGCCAACGGAGTCAGCAACGACGACTATGCGCTCTCTACCGCGAATGTCTTCGCTGCATCGCAGCCCGGAGAAAGCCTGTACAGCTTGGCGACCAGCGCCCCTCCGAACGCCAAAGCTGCCTTCGGCGACCCTGCCACGTATGGCACGCCAAACGATCCTATGGTCGGCAAGCCAGTTGGAGGCGTGATCGTTTTTGGCGGCGGCTTACCTCTCTATAACTCCGCAGGAAAGATCATCGGCGGCCTCGGACTCAGCGGCGACACATCCTGTACCGATCACATCATTGCCTGGAAGGTACGTCACGAACTGGCCCTCGACAACGTGCCCATGGGACCCAGTCCAGCACATAACGACAACATGATTCTCGATTATCAGAATGGAAAGAGCCCCAGCGGATTTGGTCATCCCCTTTGCAAAGGTGGAATGGATCCGCAATACATCATTCAGAGTCTGTCGAAGAAATTTCCAACCGGCCCCGGCCATAAGTAAGAACCGGAATATGAGGCTCCAGTGGACGTGATGGAATCCGCACACGCGGCAACGACAGTTCGCAAACATTTGCCAGCCACAAATACTGCCACTCTAGTGCGCGAATACCTGACACTGATCAAGGCCAGAATCACCGCAATGGTGATGTTCACAGCCTGGTGCGGCGCTTACCTTGCCGCCAACCACGCGACACAGAGCGCGGTAAGCTGGAAGGTCGCTGCCGCGATTCTTGGAATTGGCCTGGTCGCCGCGGGTACGGCAGCCGCCAATCAGGTGATGGAGCGGCATACAGATGCGAGAATGCGACGCACCG
>JBARFA010000052.1:0-5207 GCA_049796755.1 Acidobacteriaceae bacterium | reverse complement strand
GACCGCGCCAACGGCGACCGCCTTGGCCTTCTTCGTCCTCAGAAGCATTGGCGGGTGCGCCGGAACCTTCGCGGGCAGGCTGATTCCCTGCCGGCCGTCTTTCGCTCAACGAACGAGAGCTGGAATCTTCACCGGTGGACTGGGATTCAGAATCGGCGCTGCGATTGCCGTTGGAGACGCGGGCCTGGCCGCGAGTGCCGGGCGCGAGCGAAACATATTCTTCGCCATCTTCCTGCTCTTCGGCAAAGTCGGTGACGTAGAGGAAGGCATCGCGCTCCAAACCAATATCGACAAACGCCGACTGCATGCCGGGAAGGACGCGGGTGACTTTGCCTTTGTAAATGGAGCCGGCGAGGGTGTACTCGTTCTCGCGCTCGTAATAGATTTCCGCGAGCTGGTCGTCTTCGACAACCGCAAGGCGGGTTTCGTGGGGGGTGCTGGAGATATAAATTTCTTTTGTCATGCTGCCTCATTCCAGTCCGAAGCCATGGCAGGCGGCGGACTCGGGGGTATGGTGAGGCAGATTTCTGCGCGCTACGAAGTACCTAGCGCGGCGACCGTGACTAGAGCGGTTGAATCGAGGGATTGTTCTGAAGACGCGGCGGACGTGAAACTTGCTTTTGGCCAGAATAGAAATGTCCCGCGGAGGCGGGATGGCGGTGGAAGCGAAGAATCTTGACTGCGACGTGAAAGAACGGCACGCAAGGACTTTGTGGCCACTGCTTCCCTGTTGAAGGGTGGGGCCGTTTCCAGTCCAATTGCGGTAACTGCGTGCATTCGATCGAACCTGCCTGGTCTCGGTTGGAATCTGCCTGACCGAGAAAAACTTCTTCATCGCATCCACGCCACCGGACGTTCCGATGCAGCGAGCGGATGCGTACATCTAAACCCTCTTGCGCGGCCTGCAGTTGCGCCAGAGGTGGTGCTAATTTACAAAGCGGCTCATGCGGATGTTCATGACGATACCAAGGGCCAGGAACGTGAATAGCACCGACGAGCCACCATAACTCATTAAGGGCAATGGAATTCCGGTGACCGGCATAAAGCCGATGACCATGCCCACATTGACCGCGATCTGAAAAATCAGGACGGCCACGACCCCCATAATAATCAACGTGCCGGGCAGGTCAGCGGCGGTTTGAGCGTTTTGGACCAAACGCATCAACAACAAGAAGTATAACAGCAGGACGAAGATAGCTCCCGCCAATCCGTGCTCCTCGCAAAACGCGGCAAAAATGAAATCGGTATAGGGAATGGGGAGAAAGTCGCCCTGGGTCTGCGTTCCCTTCTCCGCGCCCTGTCCCCAGATGCCGCCGGAACCGACGGCGATGAGGGATTGGCGAATCTGGTAGCCGCTGCCGCGGGGATCGTTATCGGGGGTGATGAAGCTGGTGAGGCGCTGCTTCTGGTAGGGCTTGAGCACCTTGTACCAGGCGGGAACCAGGGCCAGCGACGCTACGATGCAGAGAATGACCGCGTGCTTGAAGCGAATCCCGCCAAGAAACAATCCCACCAGCAGCACGGGAGCGTAGGTAAGAGACGTTCCCAGGTCTGGCTGCTTCAGCACCAGCAGCATGGGCAGGCCGACGATCGCCATGGCCTTGAAAATGTCTTTCCAGGTAAGGTCGCGGCCGCTGAGGTTGGTGAAAAAACGCGCCAGGACGACGATCAGGACCAGTTTGACCCACTCTGACGGCTGGAAATGAACGCCGCCGGGCAAGCTGATCCAGCGTCGCGCGCCTAACACTTTGTGGCCGACGGCCAGCACGGCCACCAGCGAGACCAGGCAGAATCCGTAGACCCAGACGGCGATGTCGAGCAGGATGTGATAGTCGATGAGCGAAAGAATGAACATGCTGGCGAAGCCGCCGGCCAGCCACAGCATCTGCTTTTCATCGAAGTGGACGAATTTTGTGTGCAGCGTGGCGCTGTAGATTTCCAGCACGCTGATGATCGACAGCGCCGTGACGAAGGCCATCAGGGTCCAGTCGAAATCGCGATAGGAAAGAAATCGGCGCATGGCTAGCGGTTCTCCGGCTCTGCTGGCATCCTGAGCAAAGCACAAAAACCAACCCATCTCTCAGAAGCGGGACATAGGGCACCCAAGTGAATATTCTCTGGATTCGTCACCGGGCGGCGCTCCGTTCAGAATGACTGCTGGCCGAGTTCTTTGGCGGCGGAAGCAGAAATGTGCCGGCTTGCAGCGTGGTGCCCTTGGGCACGGAAAATGCCGCGGTAATGCGCTCGGGAACTTGCTTCGCGCCCGGATACGTGGGATGGGCTGGGTCGGCGGTCCAGAGTGCGGCCATTTCTGTCGCAGGTGCAGCGGCAATCTGAGGACGATGCAACCGGCCGATGGATTTCGGCTTGGCAGCGTCGGGCGCGGATTTTTCTCTCGCGCTTGCTGGAGCGGCAGCGGCAGGCGAGCCGGACTCAGGATTATTTTTGGCGACATCCTGAACCAGGTTGTGATCGAGAGAACGCTGTTTATCCACGTAGGCCGCAATCACGCGAGCCGCAATCAGCGCGCTGAACGGGCCGTCGGCGCCATTCTGCCAAAGCACGACCACGGCGATCTGTGGGTTTCTGCGGGGAGCAACGCCGACAAACCATGCGTCCGCGCGAAACTTGCCGGTGGCAACCTTCATGGTTGAATGGCTGACCAGCTGCGCCGTGCCGGTTTTTCCGGCGAAATCAATTCCTTTCAGCTGGGAGAGATATGCCGTGCCACCGGGCAGCGTGGCCATGGCCATGCCATCGGTAATCGTCTCCCAGATGCTGGGGGCGATGGGGATGGTCTGGTTACCGGACCCGGGAAACTGATCCGCATAATAACTCTTCAGATCCGCAGGAATTTCGCTGGGGAATACAACATGCGGGCGCTTGAACACGCCACCGGAAGCAATCCCCGCAATGGCGCGAAGGAGTTGGATCGGCGTGACAGCGACTGCGCCCTGGCCGATACCGACAGAAATGGTTTCACCCGCAAACCATTTTTGGTGGTAGTTGCGCATCTTCCATTCGGTGGAAGGCATGACGCCAGTCGCTTCATCCGGCAGGTCGATGCCGGTTTTTTCGCCGATGCCAACCTTGTGCGCCCACTTTGCAATTGTGTCGATGCCTAATTTTTCTGCCAACGTGTAGAAATAGACGTCGCACGACCACGGGATGGCGTGCAGTATGTCGACCATTCCATGTCCGCGATGGTGCTCCGCACCGATCCAGCAGGAAAAATATCTTCCGTAGAATGTCGCTCCACCGGGGCAATTGACCTTCAGCGTCTGCGCGATATTTTCTTCCAGGCCCGCGAGGGACATGATGATCTTGAAGGTTGAGCCGGGGGCGAGTTGGGCCTGGATGGCCTTGTTCATCAGCGGATGGTCAGGATCGGTGATGAGCTTGTTCCACTCGTCGCGATGAATGCGGATGGCGAACTCATTGGGATCGAAGGTTGGCCGGCTGACCATGGCCAGGACTTCGCCGGTGTGCGGATCAATCGCGACAATCGCGCCCTCGCGATTGCCCAAGGCCTCTTCGGCAGCCTTCTGGATGTCGAGATCGATGGTGAGCTTCAACGATTTTCCCGGCGTTGCGGGCTCGATGCCGAGCGCGCCGAGTTCGCGGCCATGGCTGTCGACGATCACGTCTCGGGAACCGTCAACACCGCGCAGGATGGGATCGTAAGACTCCTCAACGCCGGCGCGACCGACCACATCCCCGGGCTGGTAGAAGGCGTAACGCGGATCGTTCTCCAGCATGTCTTCCGAAACTTCGCCCACGTAGCCGATCAGGTGGGCGGCAAAGCCGTTGCTGGGATAAAGTCGCCGCTCCTCCTCGATAGTTTCCAGCTCCGGCAGTTCATCGGCATGGGCAGCGATAAAGGCCTGCATGTCCGGCGTGATGTCCTGCTGCAGCGGAATGGGTTGATATTTCGGCTGATGGCGATAGCGCAGAATGATCGCTTTCAGCTGATCGAGCGGAATGTGCAAACCATCTGCGATCAGCGGCAAATCGGCATTAAGATTGCGGGCCTGCTCTGGAACTAAAAAGCAAGTGACGGAGGGATAATTGTCGACCAGCAGGCGACCATAGCGATCGTAGATTTTTCCCCGCGGGGCGAGGATGGGAACTTTGCGAATACGGTTGGCTTCTGCGAGCGCACGATAGTTTTGCGCGCCCAGCACCTGCAGCCGCCACAGGCCCGAAACAAGAATCACCAGAATCGCAGCGATGACGTACTGCATCACCGTCAGCTTGATCGTGGGAATTCGATCGTCTTTGTTATATGTGCCAGCCATGGGGAAGGTTTGCCTCTAGAATACTCCGGATTTCCTGCATTATTCGCGCTGGCGAAGCCGGTCGAAGAGTGCAAAAAGGACTACCCCCACCAGCGCGTTGACCAGGGCGCGAACCAGGTCATGCAGCCCATACCACTGCTCATGAATGCCGATCAGGCGGCGCAAGATCAACACATGCAAGGTGCTGGCCAGCAGGATAAAACAGAAATTCATGATCAGGCGGGTGCCGGGATTATCAACGTCGATACGCACGCCAATGGAAGCCGCGAGATAGCCGATGATGCAATCGATGATGCCGTTGATGCCGAGGGGCAGGTGGGTCATGGCGTCTTGAATGATGCCGATGACCAGACCGAGCAGCGTGCCTCCGATGGGATTGCGGCGCGAGACGGAAAAATAAATGACGATCAGAACCGGCAGGTTAAGAATGTCGAAGGACGGAAAGCGCAGAGGAATGTAAACCTGCAAAAAAATGGCAATCAGAGGGACGAGAATCAGGACAGCCGGATGGAAGCGGTGCTCTTCCATTTCTCGTCGCGAGCGCTGCGTCAGGAGGGCCATGGTCAATTCTGCGGCTCCTCACCGGGGGTCGTCGATGTGGCAGCGGCAGGATGATGCACGGGCTTCGGATGGTCTGTGGTGTATGCCGGTGTTGCGGAATCCAGATGCGTGGTGGCCTTGGGATGTTCGCTGGCCGGCTTCGACGGAGGCGTCGCAAGTTTCGGTTGCGCGGTTGCCGGTTTCATCTGAGAGTGCGCTGGGGCAGTTTCCGCGGGCCTGGAGTTGGATGAGGCTGGTGTAGTCGCGCGCTCCGTGGTCGCGGGGGGCGGTTGCGCCGGGTACACCTGATTGGGGTACGTTCCGCCAGGTGTCAGCGACGCGGCCGGCGGAGTCGCATCCGGAGTGAAC
>JBARFA010000051.1:0-99385 GCA_049796755.1 Acidobacteriaceae bacterium | reverse complement strand
CGAGGAAGTCCTTTCAGGCACCGGCCTTTCGCTGAAGAGTATTGCCCGACCCCATACGCTGACATCGATTCGCCAATACATTATGGCCTGCCACAATGCGCTGGAGCTCTCGAAAGATCCGGAAACGCCGTTCCGCGTCGGCAGCCGCATTCCCTTGTCGGCATACGGCATGTATGGGTTCGCCCTGGTATGCAGTTCGACGATTCGCGAATATTTTCAGGTCGCCGTCAAATATCATCGGCTGGCCACCCCGCTGCTGTCGATGACGTGGCGCGAAGGGAAGGATACCGTTTCATGGGTTCTCGCGGTCAATCCTGGGGTCAAGTTTCCGGATTCGCTGACGCGATTTCTACTGGAGCAGCATCTGACACAACTTACGACACACCTGAGAACTGTGGTTGAGTCGGAGCGTTGCCGGCCGATTCGCGCGCTGCTTCCATATCCTGCTCCGCGCCACCTGACTCTTTATAAGCGTTATCTGGGGTGTGATCTGCGGTTTGACCAGCCGGGATGCGAGCTGACGTACCCGCGGGCGCTTCTTTCGGAGCAGCCGCACATGGCGCACAAGCTTACTTCGAAACTGATGCGGGACACGTGCGATCGCATTCTCGGCGAAGTGAAGGCGACGAGCGGAGTTGCCGGCGAAGTCGTTCAGATCATCGCATCGACTCCCGGCCATTCACCGACCATGGAGGCCGTGGCGAAGCGACTTTCGACTACGGTTCGCACGCTGCACCGCAAACTCCAGGCGCAGGGTGCCTCCTTTACGCAGATTCTCGACGAGGTGCGCTGCGACCTGGCGAAAGAATATCTCCATACCACGAAACTCAGCACAGAAGATATTTCAGAGCTGGTTGGATTCAGTGAGGCAGCGAATTTCCGGCACGCCTTCCGCCGATGGACGGGAAGTACACCTGCTAACTTCCGACTTTGAACACCCGTGATTGACTCTCCCGCCCAGCAGCATGCGATGTCCGAAGTGGACATGAACATGTCCGCGCGGAACCTGTCGCGTCGTCTCGCGAAGCTCTTATATTGGCTCGGTCGACGAGGAACTTGAATCTGAAGAACTCGAGTTTTAGGATGTCGGCCACTTATACAACCTTGCCTGCTTTGTGGATTGGGATTTGCTCCGACCACCAATCTGCATTCAAGCGAAGTTCCGCAACTGGAGAAGTCTCCCGATGATCGCACCTTCTCGCCTGCTATTCTGGTTCGCAATGGTGCCCTTTATGATGCCGGCATCTTCAAATTTCGGGCAACCGATCAAGACCGCTGCTGTTCCCGCGGATCGCGGACACGGTCCAGTTGTGAATGCTCCCGCTGGGGAGTTGAAGGGCGAGAGCGAAGGCCAGCTCAACGTGTTCAAGGGCATCCCGTATGCGTTGCCGCCGGTCTGCTCTCGACGTTGGCGCCCACCAAATCCCATGCCGCGGTGGAAAGGCATTCGACAGGCAACCGAGTTTGGGGCCGTATGCCCACAGCCAGAGCCGCAGCTTTCGAACATCTATGCTGAAAAGCCGATGCCGATGAGCGAGGATTGCCTGACGCTGAACATCTGGGCTCCGCGCAACGTACACGATGCGCCGGTTTTCTTCTGGATCCACGGGGGCGCGCTGACCATCGGTTCGAGCAGGGAGCCAATGTACGACGGCACACGGCTGGCGGAGCAGGGCATCGTGGTCGTCACCATCAACTACCGCCTCGGCGTTCTGGGCTGGCTGGCGCTTCCTGAACTCAGCAAGGAATCGCCGCTCGACGTGTCCGGCAACTACGGTCTGCTTGATCAGATCGAAGCGCTGCACTGGGTTCGGCACAACATCGGCGCATTCGGAGGCGACCCGTCGAATGTCACCATCGCGGGGGAATCCTCAGGCGCCCTGAGCGTGATGTACCTGATGGCTTCGCCCCCGGCCAGAGGCTTGTTCTCGAAGGCGATCTCCGAGAGCGCATACATGATCTCCACGCCCGAGCTGAGGAAGCGCGCCTACGGTGAGCCATCCGCAGAAGAAAGTGGGCTGCATCTGGAGGTGGCACTGCACGCGCCGAACCTCGCTGCTCTGCGCGCCATGGATGCGATGAAGCTGGCCCTGGCGGCGCCGGCGACCGGATACGCTCCATGGGGAACCATCGATGGACATGTCCTGCCGCATCAACTGGTGAATGTTTTCGACAAGGGTGAACAGGCGGGCGTGCCGATTCTTGCCGGCTTTAACAGCGGGGAAATTCGCTCGCTGAGGATCCTTGCCCCTCATCCTCCTGCGACTGCGGCTGAGTACGACACCATCATTCACGAGCGTTACGGCGATATGGCGAATGAGTTTCTGCGGCTCTATCCCAGCAGCAATATGCAGGAGAGCGTTCTGGCGACGGCCCGCGATGCTCTCTACGGCTGGACCGCGGAGCGGCTAGTGAGGAGGCAGGAAGCGATGGGGCTGCCGAGTTATCTCTATTTCTGGGATCATGGCTACCCTACAGAAGACGAGGCGGACCTGCACGCATTCCACGCCAGCGAATTGCCGTTTGTGTTTGGCACTTTCAACGCCACGCCGCCGCTCTGGCCCAAAATTCCCGAGACGCCGGAGGAGACTAAACTTTCCGACGCGATGATTGGCTACTGGACTTCATTTGTCAAAAGCGGGCGTCCCATCGCCGAGAACGAACCCGCCTGGCCGGCCTTTGGATCGAAGCACGCCTATATGGATTTCACCAGCGCGCCGCATCCTTCCGCCGATCTGATGCCGGGAATGTATCGACTCAACGAGCAGGTCGTTTGCCGCCGCCGAGTGGCCGGGGATATCGCCTGGAACTGGAACGTCGGCATCGTTTCGCCCAAGAACCCCGGGCCCACGGCGCAATGCAAATAGTCTCAATATTGAATGACGAAGCAGCCAAATGTTGCGACGCCTGTTGCGGTGTTGATTTGCGTAGGCAACTGGAGCCGGTCGGGGTCAATAAATAAGCTTGAGAGAAAACTGGATCTGCCGCGAGGTGCCGGCGGTTTTGCTGATGACGCCAAACCCGGAGCCCTTGAGGGTGTTTGCCGGCAGCCCCATGTTGACGATGTTGAAGAGGTTGAAGAATTCTGCGCGAAACTGCAGGTCCGCGCGCTCGAGGCCGCTCTGCCGTCGGCCGATCGGCGTGGTCTTGATCAAAGCGTAGTCAAAGTCGTAATACGCCGGGCCGCGGAAGGTATTGCGGCCCAGAGTTCCGAAGCGCCCGGAGTTCGGCCCTGAGCCTCCTGGTATTCCAACGGGGATGGAGAAGTAGCTGGCGTTATTCGTGCCGAGTCCGAAGTAATCCTCTCGGCGGCGAGTTGCGCTGTGAGCGGTGGAAAGATTGGGCTTGCCGATTTGATCCGGGCGATCGGCACCCACGGTTCCGTAGCCAGTTTGCTGGATTCCTGAATACACCGTGAAGGGCGAGCCGCTGGTGATGGTGGAGATGCTCAGCACCTCCCAGCCTTTTGTCAGTATCCGCGCACTCGAAGGAAAAAATGCCAGGCTCTCGAGGTGTAAATTTTGCGCCGCGCTCACGGTGAAAGCGTGGGTCACGTCGAAGTTCGATGGACCTTTCTCCGCGTGTGTATTGTATGGATCCTGCGGGCTGAAGATGACCACGGCGCCCGCCGAGCCGGTGCCGCCCAGAATGCCGCTGACATCGTCCAGCGATTTGCTCCACGTATAGCCGGCCTGCAAGCCGGGACCACCATGCCCAACCTGGCCAGCCAGCGACGTCTGTAGTGCGTTATAGGAGGAGTGCGCGGTATCCGTAATGACAGACTCGAAGCCGAATCCTCCCGTTACCGCGCCACTGTTATTGAAATTTGTGTACGGCGCAAAGCCGGCTTCGGCTCCAGGGTAGGCATTCGGATACGACACGCGCGGCAGGCGAAACGACTCGGTGCCCACATAGGCCGCATCGGCCGTGAGCCGCGCAAAGGCGCGCTCGACTCCCAGCGTCCAGGTTTGCAGAAATCCATCTCCGAAGTGCGGATCGACCGCGGCCAGGGTGAGCAAGGAAAGCTGGTGCCCAGGCGCCAGCGCGGCCAGGTCCTGCTGATAGCGATTCACATCCATCACCGTGTTGGCTGGCACATCCTTTGTGCCGTTTGCGAACACATTCTGGCCCTGTGGCGTATACGTTTGTGGAAGTTCATCCGGCGTGATTTGGAATCCGTATGCGATCTCGCCGCTCTTCGCCGCATTGACGCGCGGATAGACGCTAAAGGGCGTCGAGCCAGTGAGAAAATTGTCCTGCCAGATATTCGGCGGAATTACGGTGATTGCGCCACCTGCGTGCACGCGAAACTGGCCCGGTGCGTTCCAGTCGATCTGAACGCGCGGTCCCCATCCGTTCCATCCACTTTGATACCCCGGTTGCGGATTGATCAGATACTCTTGCGGCACACCTGCCGGCGGGAAGGGATTCAGAAAGCTCGATGTCCGGTGCGCCCGCTCCGTGATTGGCGTATACACCTCATAGCGAAGTCCATAGTCGAGAGCCCAATGCTGGTTGATTTTCCACGTGTCCTGCACATACGCGTTCACGTCGTTACGGTTGATCGCCGCCGGACCGATGTGAGCTCCGTTGGAAAAATAAGGCGGCGCGACGCTGATCGTATAGCCGTACGGATAGCCGACCAACAGACTGCTCAGCGTATCCGGCAGCGGATCTCCCGGCTGCACGTCGTGCTGGCCACTCGCAGAGGGAATGAAGATCGGCGAATACACGGTGCCGCCACCAAAGTCGTACTCCCCGTTTGGACTGGTGCCGAAATAGGTGGTGTCGCGATTGAGCCGCGCCTCCACACCCCATTTCACGGTATGCTTCGGCGACGTCCATGCGAAGTTCAGTTGGCCTTGGAATAGATTCCCAAACGATGACATCACTGAGCCTGCCGCTGCGTTGAAGGGCTCGAACAGGGCATCCGTGAACTTCAGCGCCGGCTGGGTGTGGTTCGGCGTGGGAAACGACGGCGTCGTCCGCGTGATGCTTAAGGAGGCAGACCACAAATACCGCGGCGACACCGTGCGCGTATACGTGAACACCACATTGCGCTGGCGATCGATATACTGCACGCCAAAGCTCGGATCGAGCAACGTCTGATCCGGATTGGTGGTCGGTCCTGTCAGATTGTCATAGGTAAATCGGCTGAGAAACTGGCCCTTCTGGCCCAGCTTCTGGTCGAGGCGAATCGAGAATTGATCGGCATCGGTGTCCACATTGGAGGGCGCCGCGTAGGTGCGCTCTCCATAGGCACCCGTCGGATCGTTCGGCTGGGGATAACGCGCAAGTACCGCCGCGATCTGCGGATTGACGGGCACCTGGAGCGTGTCCGTACTGCCATCGGGGTACGTCACTATGTCCTGGCCCGCACGCTCTGCGGGTGTCGGCACTGCCAGCACCTGTGTTGTCCCCAGCACTTGCCGGAAACCCTGATACTCGCCGAAGTAAAAAGTGCGACCGCGGCCGTCGTAGAGATGCGGCAACAGCACCGGGCCGCCATTTGTAAATCCAAATTCATTTCTGCGGAAGGGCGGAATCCGGCCTGGGTCCGCGATGGATGGATGGTCGAAGTAATTGCGCGCGTCGAGCGCCGAGTTGCGCAGAAATTCAAAAAACGAGCCGTGAAAGCCGCTTGCCCCCGAGCGAGTGACGATGTTGGTGAAACCGGCTGCGCCTCGCCCAATCTCCGCCGGCATCCATCCGGAGCTCGACTGCAGTTCCTGGATCGCGTCTACATTGAAATTTGTAAACGTGCTTCCTCCCATCTCGGGATCGCTGATGTCTGCGCCATCCATCGCAAATACGGCTTCGACGCCGCGCTGCCCGTTGATGGCGAATTGTTGAGTAAAGTTGGTTGCGCCGTTGACATCGGTCATGGTTCCGGCCGCCAGCAGTAGCAAGGTGCTGAAGTCGCGGCCATTGAGAGGTAGCTCGCTGACAGACTGGCTCGACAGCTTTTCACCGCCGGTCGCGCCTGTCGCGTTCGCGTTTGCGCTTGGGTTGGAATTCGGAACGACTGGCGCGGGAGCCTCAGGCACAGTGGAGATCGTCAGCGTGTTCTGGTCAGAGACGGTGAGCACGACGGGGGTACCGCCGACATTGACGACGGACGACGAGGTTGGCGGTTGGCCCGGCATTTGCACCGTAATTTTGTAGGGTCCCGGAGGAACGGAGGCAAGCGTGAAATGTCCATCGGCCTGGGTGAATGCGGTGTGGCGTTTCTGGTGCGCTGTGGTCGAGATGACAGTCACCGTCGCGCCAGCCACAGGTGCGCCTGCGGTGGCGCGAACCACGCCAGTTACAGAAATTACCTGCGCCGTGAGGGATGTCGCGAGCAGGAATGCTGCAAGGGCGCTCATCAGCAAAAGAAGGGAAGTGCGCCTGATCGGCCGCGGCAATTGACCGAGGACGGCGAAGTAATTGGACGGAGGGCTTGACCCGTTCAGTTTCTTCTCGAAATGCGGCGACGAGTGCATGCTCAACTCAGCCGGCCATTCTTTGGCCTGGTTCGCATGCTCGAACGATTCGTGGGTTCAGGGGAGCATCCTCAGTGAAGCTATTTGGTCCAGCGTCCTTTCATGGGAGACGCAGTTAACCCACGATTATTTCATATGCGGAGTTGACAGCCTGCACTCCCGCGAGCGTCTCATCTGATTGAAAGCTCAGGAAGATTGGCCACACTCCGCTTCCGACAAGGTTCTTTGATCATGCTGTGACTCATAACTGGCCGCGATGGCAGCAAATATTTCCAAACGAGTGGTACGTCGTTAACTTATCAAGGGCGGACGACTCGCAGATGGCGGTTCAAAAGTCCGGTGACCGCGGTCACATTCGGTCTTCAATCCAAATCTATAGTATGGGTTTCGCCTGAGAGCGCGTCTGAGTCGCGGCGTGAGGATCAGTAAAGCCAGCCCTGGCGAATCGTCTCGGATCGATTTGCAATTTCGTATGAGCGCAATGTGACGAGGCCCACCTGGCGACCCCGTTCGGTACTGGAAAAAGCTTGTCAATCGGTGACGGCTCAGAAGTTCTTGAGATGGCGCCGAGCAAAGGAGAGAACAAATATGGCAACAACAGCAGGTCAGTCATCGATTCACGACGCGCTTGAAGTTCTACACATGTCGGGCGTCAAGCACAGATACGACAACTATATCGGAGGCAAATTTGTACCGCCGACCACAGGCAGGTATTTTGTCAGCCACAGTCCGATCAACCAGGAACCTATTTGCGAGTTTGCACGCTCCGGAGCAGCCGATGTGGAATTGGCACTGGATGCGGCGCACGCGATCAAAGATAAGTGGGCGCACACATCTGCGGCCGATCGCGCCACGGCGCTGCTGAGGATCGCAAACGTGCTGGAGGAAAATCTGGAGACCCTGGCGCTCGCGGAGACGATCGATAACGGCAAGCCGATTCGCGAGACGCGCAACGCCGACATTCCTCTGGTCATCGATCACTTCCGCTACTTCGCTTCCTGCATTCGCGCCGAAGAAGGGCGCTTGACAGACATCGACAATGACACGGTTGCCTATCACTACAAGGAACCGCTGGGCGTCGTTGGTCAGATCATTCCCTGGAATTTTCCGCTGCTGATGGCCGCTTGGAAATTGGCTCCCGCAATCGGCGCCGGCAACTGCGTCGTCATCAAGCCGGCATCGAACACGCCATTGAGCATCATGATTTTTGCGCAGCTGGTGGGAGAGTTGCTGCCTCCGGGCGTGCTGAACGTCATCAGTGGTCCTGGTGGAGAAATGGGCAAATCTCTGGCCTCGAATAAGCGCATTGCCAAGATCGCCTTCACCGGTGAAACCACCACCGGCCGGCTGATCATGCAGTACGCATCGGAGCCCATCATCCCTCAGACGCTGGAGTTGGGCGGGAAGTCGCCGAACATTTTCTTCGCCGATGTGATGGATGAGGATGACGATTTCCTTGATAAGGCTCTGGAGGGATTCGCACTGTTTGCGTTCAACAAGGGCGAGGTTTGCACCTGCCCATCTCGCGCGCTGGTTCAGGAGTCGATCTACGACAAGTTCATGGAGCGCGCCGTTGCTCGCGTCGCCAAGATCAAGGTCGGTAACTCGCTGCTGCCTTCGACTCAGATGGGACCGCAGGTTTCCAAGGAGCAAATGAACTCCATCCTGAACTACATCAAGATCGGGAAGGAAGAGGGAGCAAAATGCCTGACGGGCGGCGATCGGGTTCACCTCGGCGGCGACCTGGAGAACGGAAACTTTCTGCAGCCGACCGTTTTCTCGGGCGATAACAGCATGCGCATCTTCCAGGAGGAGATCTTCGGGCCGGTACTTTCGGTGACGAAGTTCAAGGACATCGACGATGCCATCAGGATCGGCAACGACACGGTCTATGGGCTGGGTGCGGGCGTATGGTCGCGCAACTCGAACAATCTGTATCGCGTGGGCCGCGAGATCAAGGCGGGCCGCGTATGGACCAACTGCTATCACATGTATCCTGCCGGCGCAGCATTCGGCGGCTACAAGGAGTCTGGTTTCGGTCGCGAAACGCACAAGATGATTCTCGATCACTATCAACAGACCAAGAACCTGCTTGTGAGCTATAGCCCGAAGGCCATGGGTTTCTTTTAAGGAACGTCTGCGACGCGGCTCATTTTGACGATCGAGTCAGATGAGTCGCGCAGCAGTGGCACATTTGTAGAAGATATTGGGAACGAGCTGATTTTGTTCTCTTGTGACGATGCCTGCGGAAGCTGCGTTCTGGCCTGCGCGGGCTCGCCGACAACGCAGAAATCCTCTCCATCCCTGGCGACAACGCATCTCTCACGATGGAAAGGAAAAATAAAATGCCAAAAAACATGATGGCGGCGGTCGTACGTGAATTTGGTAAGCCTCTGGTGATCGAAGAAGTGGCGATCCCGGAGCCGGGTCCAGAAGAAATACAAATCAAGATGGAAGCGTGCGGGGTATGTCATACCGATCTGCACGCCGCAGAAGGCGACTGGCCGATTAAGCCGACACCGCCCTTCATCCCCGGACACGAAGGTGTTGGGTACGTCTCCGGCGTTGGCAGGAACGTCAAGACCGTAAAGGAAGGCGACCGCGCCGGCATCGTCTGGCTCTACTCCGCGTGCGGACAGTGCGTCGATTGCCTGGCGGGGCAAGAGTCCTGCTGCTCACAAGCGCAGTTTGGCGGCTACACCAAGAACGGCGGCTATGCGGAGTATGCAGTGGCCGATCCGAATTATGTTGCTCATCTGCCCTCCAACGTTGGATTTGTTGAGATCGCGCCGATCATCTGCGCCGGCGTCACGGTGTACAAGGGCCTGAAGTCCACCAACGCCAAGCCGGGCGACTGGGTTGTCATCTCCGGCATCGGCGGCTTGGGTCACCTGGCGGTGCAGTATGCCAAGGCGATGGGCTTTCATGTTGGGGCAGTGGATGTTTCCGACGAGAAGCTCGCGCTTGCCCGCAGGCTGGGCGCCAAGCTCACCGTCAACGCCAAAGAACAGGATCCAGCAGCCTTCTTCCAAAAGGAAATCGGCGGAGCCAATGCGGTGCTGGTAACGGCTGTCTCCACCCATGCATTTGCACAAGCCATCGGGATCACGCGCCCTCGCGGGACCATCGCTCTGAATGGTCTGCCTCCGGGATCGTTCCCACTTCCCATTTTTGAAGTGGTGCTGAAGGCTCTGACCGTTCGTGGCTCCATTGTGGGCACACGTTTGGATCTGGCAGAGGCATTGTCTTTCGCCGGAGAGGGTCTGGTTCATGCGACCACGAAGGCCGAGAAGCTGGAAGACATCAACGACATCTTCAAGCGGATGCACGCCGGGACGATCGATGGCCGCATTGTCCTAGACATCACCGGATCAAATTCCGCGAAGACAACTAAGGATGAGAGGGTCGCCGTCCTGGTATAAATTTGCTGCACCAGGGGAAACACCAGAAGAGCCCGGGCATCTCAGTCCGGGCTCTTCTGCATGTTTATGAATGCGGAGCTACTCGCCGGTGCTGCGCGGCGTCGGCATCAAAATTAATCCTGGTCGATTGACATACGTTCGATGGAGTTGGTATGAAGGCTAGCAAGTGCGCAATCCTCTGAGACGTTGGTGCGTACGCCAACAAGGAGAACTCCAGCGATGTTCACGCCAAAAGGAAAGTTCAGCTGGTACGAAATCATGACCAGCGATACCCAAGCCACAGGGAAGTTCTACGCCGATGTTGTGGGCTGGACGACCCAGGAAATGCCCTCTGGGGATGGCCACCCGTATACCATCTTCAACGTCGGAAAGGTTGGGATCGCCGGAATGCTGCATATGACCGGACACTCGGGCTGGATTGGTTACATCTCGGTCGATGACGTTGATGCTCATGTCGACAAAGTTGTCGAAGCCGGCGGCAAGTTGTGGAAACCTGCCACGGACGTTCCCGGGATGCTTCGTTTCGCCGTCCTATCAGATCCGCAGGGCGCTGCCATCGTGGTCTTTACGCCCGACCCGAAGATGCCATCGCCGCAGCGCCCAGCGCCTCCGACCGCTGGGACAATCGGATGGCACGAACTGTACACGACGGATCTCGACGGCGCATTCAACTTCTATAACAAGCTGTTTGGCTGGACCAAAGTCAGCGATATGGATATGGGTCCTATGGGCCTCTATCGGATCTTCGACGAAGGCGACCATAAGGAAATGGGCGACGGGGGAATGATGACCAAGGCGCCGCATATCCCCGTGTCATGTTGGGGCTTCTACATCTGCGTTGACTCGATCAAAGCGGCGGTCAAACGCGTTGAAGCCGGCGGCGGAAAGATCTTGAACGGCCCCATGCAAGTTCCTGGCGGAGGTTGGATCATCAATGGGCAAGACCCTCAAGGAGCCATGTTCTCTCTTGTCGCTAGCAAAGAATAAAGTGGCTAGAGCTCGTTAGAGTCATTCTCAGTTGAACTTTCATTTGCTCAACGCGCTAGAAATAATCTCGTCGCACGATTACTCTCCACTTACAGCAAACAATGGCAAATCGCCGCCCCGCATTGCGGGGTGCGATCTTTCGAGTTATTGTTAATACGTTCCGAATAACATGCAATCTTCTGCAATCTGCGCTGCAACCGAAATGGCTATGTCAGCGATGCTTCGGTTGTTGTTCCTTGTGGACTTAGACCAGTCTTTTCTTGAACTGTGAGGAATCAATCGTGAACAATCTGAATCGAAGAACCTTTCTGAAGACTGTGGGGATGGCGACCGCCGAAACCCTGGTCGGGCCCAATGTACATTTGCTGGCGGAAGAGCGGGCCGAAGCCGCCAAGGCTGTGTCGCCGAATGACACCATTCAATTTGCCCTGATCGGCGCAGGGATTCGCGGACAGGGGATTACGCAAACTGCCGTCCAGGTTCCCGGAGTCAAGCTAGTCGCGGTGTGCGACACCTATCAGGGCCGGCGCGATCACAGCAAGGAGCTGTGGGGACCGAGCATCTTTACCACCGTGGATTACAAGGAGATTCTGGCTCGCAAAGACATTGATGCTGTGGTGGTCGCGACGCCGGACCACTGGCACAAACAGATTGCCGTGGATGCGATGCATGCCGGGAAAGATGTGTATTGCGAAAAGCCCATGATCCACAAATATTCCGATGGCCCGGAGATGATCGAAGCGGCGCGGACTACGAATCGAGTGATTCAAATCGGCAGCCAGCGCGTGAGCAATGTTGCTTACATTAAGGCGAAGGAATTGCTTGCCGCCGGTTCGATCGGCAAGCTGAATATGGTGACCGCGTGGTGGGATCGCAACTCTGCGATCGGCGCATGGGACTACACGGTGCCACTGGATGCTTCAACAGAGACCTGCGACTGGCCGCAATTCCTGGGGACAGCGCCAAAGATTCCATTCGATGCCGAGCAATTTTTCCAGTGGCGTAAATGGAGAGCCTATGGCTCCGGCGTCGCGGGCGATCTGTTTGTTCACTTGTTCAGCGGGACCCATTTTGTGACCGGCGCACACGGACCGACACGCGGCATGGCGACTGGCGGACTCCGCTACTGGAAAGATGGGCGGAATGTGCCCGACGTGATGGTGGCGCTGTTCGACTATCCGGAAGCGTTCAACCTGAGTCTGCGAGTAAATTTTGTGAACGGCGGAGCAGAAAGCGAAGGACTCATCTTCACCGGCTCCGAGGGAACCATGCAAATCTTTGGAGATAGTGTCAGCGTCACACGCACGCCGCGAGAGACAGAGCCTGGGTACGACATTGAGACGTTTACCAAGGCGATGCAAAAAGAAATTGTGCAGAAATACCGCGAGAAGTATCCGATCACGCATCCGAATGGTGCACCAGCGTTGGGTTTCGAAAAGTATGTCGCCGCACCAGGGTACGACGATGTCTATAGCCACTTCGTTACCTTCTTCAATGCGGTTCGGACCCGCCAGCCTGTCGTTGAAAACGCGGTGTTCGGGTATCGCGCTGCCGGAGCTGCCCTGTTGAGCAATCGCAGCTACTTCAGCGGCAAAATGGAGCACTGGAATCCGGAGACAATGGAACTGGTGTCGTAAGGGCAGCCACAGGAATCGAGAAAGACTTGTGATGAGAAATCGAATGAGTCGTTTTGGTTGCTGGCCTCGGTTGGGTGCCGTCGCAGTGGCGCTTGCCTGCGCGGTGCCGATGCTGGCGCAGAAAGTTGAAACTCCGCGACTGACCAAGCCTGGAAATGGGCCGTACGGCGTTCCGCAGGCGACGTTCTTTGTGCACCAGCTTGGCACCGATCATGCGGAGGGAATTACCACACTCGACATGAACGGCGATGGATACCTGGATATCTTGAGCGGCGCGTACTGGTACCAAAACCCTGGCCCGAAAGGCGGAGTGTGGAAGCAGCACCAGTACCGAACCGTCGGAATTCACAATGAATTTGTTTCCGATGCCGGCGAGTGGACAGTCGATGTGAACCACGACGGCGCGCCGGATGTGGTGACCTATGGATGGATCGAGAATGGGCTGTTCTGGTGGGAGAACCCGAAGAAGCAGGGCGTGATGTGGAAGCGTCACAAAATCTGCGACAGCTACGATACCGAAGGCGGCTGGATGGGCGACATCAACGGAGACGGCAAGCCGGATCTGGTGTTGGCGCACTACAACCACTCCGGCGTGTTGTGGGTTGATTTCTCCGGGCCGAAGCCAATCGTCCATCATTTAGGACTTGACACGAGTCATGATCGAGGTATCTCCAACCCGGATGGAATCGTTCATACGGTTTCTTCGAATAGTCGAGCCGAGGATGGTCACGGCACCGGCATTGCAGATGTGAATGGCGATGGCAAGAACGATGTTCTGACGCCCTACGGGTGGTTTGAAAATGTTGACGCCAACCACGACAAATGGATATGGCATCCTGACTGGAACCTTGGGGACGCGGGATTTCCCATCCTGGGCTACGACGTGAACAATGACGGCAAGATGGACATTATTTACGGCCAGGGCCACAGCTACGGACTCTTCTGGTTGGAACAGGAGGGAAGTGGCGCGAGTCGGCACTGGATTCGTCATACCATCGACGACTCGTATTCGCAGATTCACGCGCTGAAACTGGTCGATCTCGACGGTGACGGCCAACCGGAATTGCTGACCGGCAAACGCTACCGCGGCCACTCCGGAAATGATCCGGGCTCGTACGATCCGCTGGTTGTGTACTACTACAAGATCGATCGCAAGACAGCGAAGTTTACGCGCTATGCCATTTCTGTGAACGGAACGGCTGCGGCTGGAACGCAGTTTGTTACCGCGGATTTCGATAAAGATGGTGACATGGATATTGCCACTGCCGGCAAGACAGGCGTTCACTTCTTTGAAAATCTGAAGGTGGATAACGTCCCGAAAGCTGAACGCGAAAAGGAATTGCTGCTGAACCAGAAATGGCCGTTCCCAGGTGAGGGCAAGGAAGTCCCGCAGGAGGATGGACCGAAGTAGCTGCGGGATTCACTAGAAGAAAAAAGCACGACAGTTGCCGGTTGCCTGGAATAGGGCAATCGGCAACTTTGTTTTGGGGCCGTCATGGAAATTCTTTTGCCTCTCTGCCACTGAACGGGCTGAGTTCGGCCAGGTCTTCTCGCGGGTGTGCGCTAAGGCACAAGTCGAACACTTGCTTCGATACACTCGAAAGAACGGCGCTGATTGCCGAGGATTGTCGACTATGCCCATTCCATCTCTCCAGCAAATCGTCCAGCAATGCGCGAAAGACGTCGGATTTCATTTGGCGGGCGTCGCTCCGGCTGAATTGTACGATTCGGAGTCGTCGAATCGAGAAGTGGCACGGAAAGCGCACGCCGACGAAAGTTTCTCAGAACTCAACCATCTCGAGACGTGGGTTAAGGAAGGCCGAGCCGGCGAGATGGAATATTTGAAGCGTCGCGATGCGGACGGTCGACTGCTGCGGTCTTCGGTGCAGGTTCCATTTCCGTGGGTGCGTTCGGTAATTGTCTGCGCAGTGAATTACAACAGCGATCAGCCGTACTCCATCGATAGTGAGCCTGCCGGCTCGACAGAGAATCACGGTTGGATCGCGCGATATGCCTGGTCGGGGCAGCGATCCGCCGATGCGGAGCAGAGAACGGGCGACACGGCGATCGGGGAGATGTCGGCGACCGATTATCACTCGGTGATTCGAACGAGGTTGGAAGAGCTCTGCGTGGAACTGAAGCAGCGTGTTGGTGAATTTGAATCGCGATGCTTTGTTGACACCGGACCTTTGGTGGAGCGGGTGTATGCCAAGTATGCGGGGTTGGGCTGGCAGGCGAAGAACACTTGTTTGATCCACGAGCGACTGGGCTCCTGGTTTTTTCTTGGTGTCGTTTTGACCTCGCTGGAACTTCCGCGAGGGAACCGCGTCCAACCGGCGCCGGACCGATGTGGAAGTTGTACTCGGTGCATTGATGCTTGCCCGACCGACGCGTTGGAGCCGTATCGAATGGACGCCTCCCGCTGTATCGCATATTTAACGATTGAAAAACGCGGACCAATTGCTGAGGATCTGGCCGCAAAAACGGGCAGAAACGTTTTTGGTTGCGATATTTGCCAGGAAGTTTGTCCGTGGAACCGACGCGCGCCGATCACCGATTGGCCGGAGCTGCAGCCTCGACTGGAACTGGTGAATCCCGCACTGGATTGGCTGGCAGGGCTTAGCGATGCGGACTATCGGCGCATGTTTCGCGGTTCGCCAGTGGAACGCGCAAAATTCAAGGACTTTCAGCGCAATGTGGCGATGGCGCAGAAAAATGCGGCTCAAGCAACCAGCACGGATCCAACCGCACCGGCACTGGCAAGCGCAGAACAAAACGTTGTCGCCCCTGCTGATCGGTAGGAAGGGAATTCCGGTCCTCGGCCAGCAATCCACGGCAACTGCCAACCGCCGGCATGAATCGAGTTATGCGCTATGTTCCTGATTGCGGACTACGTTGAGCGCGTTGAGGCCTTTCGGACCCTGCTGGCACTCAAAATCGACCGCATCGCCTTCGTTCAGGGTCTTGAAACCACTCTGCTGAATCGCAGAGAAATGCACAAAAACATCTTCGCCAGTCGAGCGCTGGATGAAGCCGTACCCTTTGGCGCCGTTAAACCATTTCACTACACCACGTTCAGTCACAAATATTCCCCTTGATGGATCATCGTTTCGCATGCGCCTATGGGAGGGTTGGAGGGATCGCAGCGAAGGCTGCGAGAGCGTGCGATAGAAGCTGCTCTTTATCCAAAAATACGCGTGGTTCAAGGTAATGCAACGGCACAACCAATTGGTACAAAAGGCCTTCCCGAGACATTGCAGACACATTCCCGCCCGCAACCGGTGAGAAATTGGGCTGGGATGAATCTGGCACTGTTATGGCAGGAATTTCAAGGAAACGCAAGAAAAATCTTTGATTCCATTGCGATCACGCTGTCCATCCAGAGGATTTTCGCCCGTTGCGATTGGAATTCCCCCCTCGCGGACGCAGAGATTCTGCGGCTAGACACGCTATAGTCAGAATAGCCAGCCATTTTTTTAGTTAATTCACCACGGTTAGGAATGTCGTCACCCCCATGCTGACATTACTGGCACCACAAAGCCCGGCGGATTCGATTGCCCTGGAATCCGAACCACCTGAGCCGCAGGAATCCCAGGTGATGGCGCTGCTGCGTTACTTGTCGCGGACCGCCGTCCATACTTATGCCTTCAGCGTTGCGGCGAACGCGATTCTCTCTCTGTTTCCATTTATCGTGCTGATGCTGACGATCGCGCGCCTGCTGCACTCGTCGCAAATGGTGAACGTCATTCGCGGGATGCTGCAAGTATTGCTACCGACAGGGCAGGAATTCGTAACCCGCAACATGGTCTATCTGGTCTATTCGCAAAAACGAGTGGCGGCGGTATCGGTGGTGATGCTATTGATTTCTTCCACCGGGGTATTTCTGCCGCTGGAGGTTGCTCTCAACCAGGTTTGGGGCGTCAAGGAGAACCGCTCCTATGTCCGGAATCAACTGATCTCTCTCGGGCTGGCGTTCATGGTCGGTGTACTGGCTTTGTTGTCCATCGCTATCTCCGCGTCACATGAGACGCTGCTGAAGTTGATCTTTTTCGGCCATACCGGGAACCCCTTCTTTCACTTCATCGAGAGAACTGTACTGAGAGTTCTGGGCGTAGCCGCCAGCATCTCGCTCTTCTTCCTGATCTATTGGGTTCTCCCGAATCGCCATGTTCGCGTGATGGCGGTGTTGCCGGGCGCGGTGGTCACAGGCGTATTGTGGGAGGCTGCGAAGCAGCTCTACATTGTCGTGCTTCCATGGCTGGACCTGAAGTCCGTCTATGGACCGTTCTCAATCTCCGTAGGACTGATGCTTTGGGCCTTTCTTTCCGGTTTAATCCTGCTTGCCGGAGCGCATTTTTCTGCGAATCGATATCTTCGCGCAGAATCCCGCGCGCGAGCCAGTCAAACTGTCGAGACCTCTACGCCATCGCGTGACCTGACGACCGCCTAAACCGACAACGTATCCCAGAGTGGAACATGTAAGACGGTTGTTACACTCGAACTATCGTTATGGACGATTGGGTGCGATAGATGGCAGGGATGCGTTGGATGAGATCAATCAATGAGCGTGTCCGCGAGATGCTCAATCGCCCGTTCATCCGTAAAAAGAAGCGCGGATTCGCATTCTGGTCGCTGGTCACCGCGCTGGTCCTATTCCTGCTGCGCTTGACGCCGGGGATTGGCCAGCACATCTCTCTTTCGCCGTGGATTGCATTGCTGGTGGGGATTGTGGCGTCGCTGCCAGCTTTCTTTCGATGGGTTCGTTGGCGCCTGTTGTGGAAGCTGCGCAATCGTCTATTTGTCACCTACGCGCTGATCGGTCTCACCCCGGTCGTCCTGTTCGGGCTATTAGCTGCGTTTGCGGCCTACGTATTGTTCGGACAGTTCGCGAACTTCGCGGCGACATCTGAGATTCATTCGGAACTGGTCTCGCTGGCGGCCAACACGGACGCGCTGGCGCTGCATATGCAACAGGAACTTATCGAGGAAAAGGCTTTCACGAGTGCTGGGAAGGCGCCTCTAGTGCCGCAAACGGTACCGCCGGAAGCCAAGAACATGATGAACATTCCAGGGTTGGAGGTGGGGGTTTACCTGGATGGAAAATTACAGAAGCTTGATTTGCCGTCCGCGCATGCTATTACAACTGTTCCAACGCCGCCGGCATGGGTGCACGCCAGCTTCAATGGACTGATTCTGAGCGGGCACCAGGTGTATTTCGCCGCCGTCACCCGCGAGCCAGTCAGGACACATACTTTGTTTGTGATTACAGGATTGCGACTAGATCCTCAATTTCTAGGGCGAGTGGTCAGCGGATTGGGCACAATGACGATGTGGCCCAACGTTCACTTGCAGACCAGCTTGCCGGTTGCCGATCAGCATCCTGAATACAGCGCCAGCGCCGATAGCAATTCCAAGCCGAATGCAAACGCTGCGACAGACGACGATGCCGGCCTGGGTCCAATGGTTGAGAAAGAAGGCCGCGACGCGGGGGAGATCACCGGAGGTGTTCTTCCGAAACGGGAGGATATGTTCGATCTGCCCATCAATTTTCCAACCACGCTGGATACCCGAGAGTGGTCGACGGGCAAACCGACGACGGTGTTTGCGCTGGTGACCTCGCGGCCCTCGGCCCTGTATCAGCGGCTGTTTCAGCAATCGTTGTTGATTGGGGGAGGGGTTCGGACCGCGCTCATCCTGACGGCAATTGTTTTTGCATTTCTGGAGTTGCTGGCAATCTTTCTGGCCAGTCGGTTGAGTCAAACGATTACGCGATCTGTCTCCGACCTGTACCATGCCACGCGCGAAGTGGATCAGGGCCGCCTGGACTATCGCATTCCAGTGAAGCGGCAGGATCAGCTGGCTGCGTTGAGTCGATCGTTTAATACCATGTCTGAATCGCTGGTGCGATTGCTGGAAGAGCAAAAAGAAAAAGAGCGCATGGAAGGGGAACTGGAGATTGCACAGGAGGTGCAGTCCAATCTGTTTCCATCCTGCGACGCGCGACTGGGTCAACTGGAACTACATGGGCTGTGCCGACCGGCGCGCACTGTGAGCGGTGACTATTATGATTTTCTGGTGCTGGGCCATCATTCGCTGTGCATGGCCATGGGAGATATCAGCGGCAAGGGAATTTCCGCGGCGCTGTTGATGGCGGGACTGCACTCTGCGGTGCGTGCGTTTAGCCTGGGCGGCAATGAAATCCTGTCAGAAACTCAGTCTGAATCGAAGCACCCTGCGCGATCGAACGGCGCTGCAGAAGAGATGTTTGTTTCCCCTGCAAATCTGATGCGGCTGTTGAATCTGCATTTGTATCGCAGCACGCAGCCGGAAAAGTATGCGACGCTTTTTCTGGCCAATTACGAAGTGGAAACGCAGACGGTTCGCTATTCCAACGGCGGTCAGTTGCCGCCGCTGGTGTTAAGACCCGATGGCTCGGTGGTGCGATTGGATCGCGGAGGAACGGTCGTCGGACTGCTCGATGACATGCAATATGAGGAAGGGGCACTCACGCTGCGATCCGGCGACATCATCATCGCCTACAGCGACGGAGTGACCGAACCGGAAAATGAATTTGGCGACTTTGGCGAGGAGCGCATGGTGGAGTTGGTGCATCGCAACCGCCATCTTCCACTCGAGGAGATTTCCGGCGCCTTGATGCAGGCACTGAAAGACTGGATTGGCGGAGAAGAACAACCCGACGACATCACGATTGTGCTGGCGCGGCAGGGTTGATTTCCACATTTGACGGAGCGCAATCGCGCCGATAGAATCGCGAGCTAGTTCACCCCTAAGGAGCTGCCTCGATGCGAAAGATGCTATCGTTCAAGAAAGTTACAGGCTCAATTCTCTTCCTCCTCTTCACCTTCCTCACACTTTCCAGCTCTGCGCAGGTACAAGAGGGCGCGAACAAAGTTCGGCGGCGCGATCGATATGTACCGCGCGCCAGCAATTTCCCCATGCAGCCGGACCTGGCAAGAACGAAGGGGCCGCGGCCGGGCACGGTGATCAACGGCTATTACCCGGAGTGGGCCACCTACGATGGTTTCAACGTTAAAAACCTGGTCACGAGTAATACGGCGAGAAAGCTGACGCACCTGACGTATGCCTTTGGAGCTGTTGCCAACAACCAGTGCGCGCTTACGGACATCTACGCGGACATTCAGCAGGTGTTTACCGCGGATATCAGTGTCAATGGCAGGAACGACTCCACAGCGCCGATGGCGTTGCATGGCAACTTTGAGCAGCTGGCGGAGTTAAAACGCCAGTACCCAAAACTGAAAATCATTCTGTCGATCCAAACAAGTGCGGCGGCCTTTTCGGAGGCAGCGCAACCGGAAAATCGCAAGGCGTTTGTGACTTCGTGCATGAATATGTTTATCAAAGGGAACTTCGATCCCAGCGTCAAGCCGTTACCGGGATTGTTCGACGGGATCGATATCGACTGGGAGTATCCGGTGGCTTCAGATGCGCAAAACCTGATTGCGCTGTTCCAGGAATTTCGCCGGCAGTTTGCGGCGGCGCGACCGGGGCTGATTTTGACGATGGCCTCCCCTGCGGGAAGCTGGGCGTATGATCCCATTCCGCTGGCCGCTGTGTCCAAGGAGCTGACCTTCTTTAATTTGATGACCTACGACTATAACGGGCCGTGGCAGAATACGACGGGGCCAGTGGCTCCAATGAGGGAGTCGCCGCTGGATCCGATACCGGACGATTACACCATTGAACGGACGCTGCAGGGATACTTTGCCGCGGGCGTTCCGCCATCGAAGATTGTGCTGGGCATTCCGTTCTATGGGTATGGCTGGGAGGATGTTCCGAACGTCAACCAAGGGCAGTTCCAGCCGGGCACGCCGGTCGATCAGGGCGGCGATGCGTATTCGTATATCGTGACGCTGATGCCGGTGTACAAGCAGTATCGCGATCCAAAGACGGATGTGGTGTGGTTGTTCAACGGCAACGAATACTGGACGTATGACGATCCGGAAACCATTCACGTGAAGATGGATTATGCGTTGAAGAACAAGTTGCTGGGCGCGATGATCTGGAGCCTGGACAACGATATGCCGGATGGACAGCTGACGACTGCTGTCTACGATGGCCTGGCGGATGGTTGGCACAAATAACGATGGTGGGATTTCGTTGGGCGTCGCGAGAGTGACGCCCGGCGAAGTTTTGGTTGCGGTAAATCGCTGCGCTGATTCTAGCGGACGGTGAAGGCCTTGTCCGCGATATCGTTAGGCTTCATGCCGACAGGAAACAGTGTGAGCAGGCTATTGGTTGATGTTCGGATGACCGCAACGTCGCCCGAGCGCGCATCGACGACAAACAGTAAATTTCCTGCTTTCGAAAATACCATTGAGTCCGGACCATCGCCGGTACGCGGCGCAACCGGCAACAACTCTCCATCGTCGATGCTGTATATGCCCAGCGAATCGGCATCGAAATCGCTGACATAGAGCAAGGAATTGTCCGCAGTCGCGACTCCCGCGACAGGATGGGTTCCGACCATATAGGCACCGCCCACTTCATTGGTGCTGGTGTCGATTTCAGAAAAGGACGCTCCGTCATAGTTGACGGCAAAGATTTCGCCGCCGTCCGGTTTTAAAACCAGATGAATGGGAGTTTTGCCGACGTCGAGCATGGCCAGCAACTCATCTTTCGGAATCACCTGCCGGGTTGATAAATGCGAACGAGGCGAAGCTGGAGGCGGTGTTGCGAGTGCAATCGACATCACCTGATGGCCGCCGGAGCAGGCGACAAATGCCTTGCTGGAGTCGGGAAGGATGGCGATGTCGGTCGCGCCTGGACACCCGCTCCAAACACTGCGAACCTTCTCCGTCTTTGCGTCGATAATGCTGACGCTGTTGCCGACACGGTTGGAGACCACGATGGCGTTTCCGTCCGGGGTGACGGCTGCGACTCCGGGAGCTTCACCCACACCGATAACAGCAATCTCGCGACGCGACTTCAAATCAATGACAGAAACATTATTGGAACCGGAGTTGGCGACGTAGGCTCGCGTACCGTCTGCGCTGACAGAGATGAAATAAGGACGCTGATGGACTGGGATGGTTGCAACTACGGCGTTTTTTTCCGCGTCGATTACGCTGACGGAATTGCTGCCGGAATTTACAACGTAGATTTCGTTGCGCTTGCTATTTGCGGCGACGCCGGTTGGGTTGGAGCCGACGCGGATGACTCGATCCTGGCGGAGGTTCACCACATCGAGAACCGTTACGGTATTACTTCCGCCGTTGGTGATGTAAGCGTACTCACGATAATTTGCAGGATTGTCGGGAAACTCGTGGGAGCGGCAGCCGGCCAGCGAGGACAACGATGCCAAAACAAACAGGGCACAGAACCAGCGCGCGATGCATTCGCCGGCTCGATTCGTACCTTGTCTGGGTGGGTGCTGCAACGTCATCCGCTCGCCAGTTATCTGGTTTTTGCAGCGTGCGCACTGGCACCCGCAAGCCCAGCCACTTCCTGCTCGATTCGGATGCCATCGGGAACTTCGCGATGCAGAATGCGAGCAATCTGACGAACCTCACCCATCATGTCGGCGAACTGCTGCGGATAGATCGACTGCGCGCCGTCGGAGAGAGCCTTGTCCGGCTGATGATGGACTTCAATCACCAGGCCATCGGCGCCGACCGCAACTGCTGCCCGCGCCAGGGGAACCACCTTATTGCGTTTGCCGGTGCCGTGGCTGGGATCGACAACGATGGGCAAGTGGCTTAGCCGCTGCACGGCAGGAACAATACTCAGGTCGAGCGTGTTACGCGTGTGATCGACAAAAGTGCGTACGCCGCGCTCGCACAAAATTACCTGGTAGTTGCCCTCGCTCATGATGTATTCGGCCGCCATCAACAATTCTTCCAGGGTCGCCGACATGCCACGCTTCAACAGAACAGGCTTGCGAGTGCGTCCAACTTCGCGCAGCAGGGAATAGTTCTGCATATTGCGCGCGCCAATCTGGATGATGTCCGCATACTCATGGATGAGACCCAGGGACTCGTGATCGATGGCCTCTGAAACGATGCGCATGCCGAATACGTCGCGAATCTCCGCCATGATCTTGAGCGCTTCTTCGCCCAGGCCCTGGAAAGCATAGGGAGAGGTACGCGGTTTGTAGGCGCCGCCGCGAAAGAATTGTGCGCCGGCTGCGGCGACTTGTTCAGCAACTGCGAAGGCCTGCTCCCGGGTTTCAATCGCACACGGGCCCGCCATGATCGCCAGGTTTTTGCCGCCAATGCTGGCATTCGTTCCGGGAAAATGGATGACCGTATCTTCTTCCTTGACGTCGCGGCTGACCAATTTGTAGGGCTTGGTGACGCGAATGACTTCAGAGACGCCGGGCAATTCCTCCAGGGTGTCCTGGCCGATGGCCCCTTGATTCCCGGTGACTCCAATGGCTGTGCGCAGCGCACCGGGCATCGGATGCGCACGGAATCCCAAACTCTCGATATACTCGCAGACGCCGCGGATTTCTTCCGCACTGGCGTGCTTTTTCATGACAATCAGCATGGCGAACCTTCCTGTCTTTATCTCTTAACTATGGGGGGAAGTGGGAAATACTTTCGGCTTTGTGCGAGCGTCAGGGGCTCAGCGCAGAGGCGGCATTTTTACGTTCGGGCGAAGGTAGCTAACCGCGCAGGCGACGCCAACCGACCAGAACCGTGCCGAGATATCCCAATTGCAGCAGCCAGGTCACCAGATAGGCAAGGATGAGATGACGGTGATTCATGTAAAACTCCTCATTCGTGATTGCACGAAAGCGCCGAAATAGTAGTGTACGCCAACGGGCTTTCAATCCAGCCATTTGGGCTCAAAAATCTGATGCAGGCGCCGTTCCACACCATGAAGCCCAGCAGATCGCGAAATTCACTTTGCCATCCGGCAGTTCCTCTGATGAGATAAGACGGTGAAGTTTCCGGACATTAAGGATGCGATACAACGGCGGCGGCAGGCCTGGAGACATATGCGGACCAGCTCTGTGGTCATGATGCTCTGTTTCGCCTTCATGCTATTTTCAACCGTCGGATTGCTCACGATCAGCCTGTCTCCGCGGCACATCCCACCCTTACTGTATTGGTCCATCGCGATCAACTATGGCCTGTTCGCTATGGTTTATGCCTACATCGCGATCCGATTTCACTGGATACTGATTTTCGGCGTCATACCCATCGAAAGTTTGCTGAATTGGTGGCTGCAGAGGCAAGTCCAGATGCAACCGCTGCTGCCCACGGTGGCGCATTCGGAACTGATTGCGAGGCTTGATAAATCGCTTGGGCTGGCATACCTGATGATCGTGATTAGTTACACCCTTGTCTTTGTGGTGATGGCACGCGAAGGAAAGCGGTTCTTCAAAATGCATGCCGAGGTTGAACTCGCCTCAGAGATTCATCGCGCTCTGGTGCCCGTGATCGACCGGCGCGTGGGAGAGTTTGAAATTTACGGCGTGTCGCTGCCGAGTGGGGAGGTGGGCGGAGATCTAGTCGATGCGTTCGTGCGACCCGAGGATGGCAGTTGCTTCGCCTATGTCGCGGATGTGAGCGGGCACGGGGTCTCCTCCGGAGTGTTGATGGCGATGTTGAAGTCCGCAATCCGAATGAGCCTGCGGCAGAATGACGAGGCGGGCAAAATGCTGGACGAGGTCAACGGCGTTTTCTATTCGCTCAAGGCGCCAAACTCATTTGCGACGTTGGCGGCGATCAGCTTTGTAGAACCCTCGAGCCTAGAAATTGTCGTCGCGGGACACCTGCCGATCCTTCATTCCGATGGGCGCGAGGTGTGCGAACTGGACACGCCCGGGCTGCCTGTTGGAATTCTGCCCGATTCGGAGTTTCGAGCGATCACGCTGAACTTGAAGACGGGCGAGATGCTGGCGATCGTGACGGATGGTCTCACCGAGATATTCAACAAAAAGGGCGAGGAGTTCGGGGATGGGTACATCCGGACGATTCTGCTGAAGGAATACAGTCGGCCCCTCGTCGAGATTGCGAACCGCATGTTGGCCGAGGCGAATGCGTGGGGCGTGAGGAGCGATGACCAGAGCCTGCTGCTGGTGCGGCGTCTGGGATAACGCCGCCTCGCGATCTAAACCTCGAGCGGGCGGGCGCAAGAACTGCGCGACGATTATTCGGCGTTGAGAATGGTCTCAAACATCAATAGACAGAGGGTCATGAAGATGATGTCGTAGCCGGCCAGCATGTTGATCCATAGGCCTGGGTCGGATTCACCGGTGAGAATAGCGGAGGTGGATTGAACCATGGCTAGCAACGCTGGGATCGAGACAGGGAAGAGAATCAGCGGCAGCAGCATTTCTCGATTGCGGGTGCGCAGAGAAAGCGCGGCAAAGAAGGTGCCGTTCACCACCAGCGCCAAGGTGCCCAGCGGCAATACCGCGGCCATCCACCAGCCCTGACCGAGCGCGTGCAGGTTATAGAAGATGATGAACAGCGGGCCGAGCACCACCTGAATCATGGTGACGAAGAGAAAATTTGCCAGCACCTTGGCCAGAAATAATGCGCTGGCTGGGCTGGGTGCCATGCGCTGCGCATCCAGTACCTGGTGGCGAAGTTCCCGGGTCCAAGTCTGATTCAACGCAGTAGTGGACGCAAAGAGCAGCGCAACCCATAGAATGCCGCCGGCTATCTGGCGCGAAACCGCCATGGTGGGATCGAAGGCAAAGCTGAACAGCACCACGACCAGCAGCGAGAAGAACAGCATCCCATTGATGGCGTCTTTCGAGCGCCATTCCAGACGCAGATCTTTCGCCAGATGAGCCCAAACGATACGCGCGTAGCTCATAGGTTTCCGCCTTCGTCGGCTGGTGTACGCGGGCGTGTAAGATCGACAAGCGTGGCTTCCGCTGCGCGCAGATAATCCTCGGGGCTCAAGAGGATTTGCATGCCGCGCGTGCCGGCAGAGACAGAAATGAGATCGAACAATTCGATCGACTCATCAGCGAACGCCGGATAGGGCTTTTTGCTGGCAAAGACCGTCACGCCGCCCCGAATATACCCGGTCAGCGGCTGCACTTCCTTGATGGGCACCAGCTCGGCGCGACGGCCGCCGACTGCGGTTGCAAGTTTTTTGAAGTCCAGTTCATCGGCGACCGAGAGAACCGCGAACACGATGTCCTTTTGATCGACGCGACACAGGAGTGTCTTGAAAACCTGTTCGACTGGCATATTGATTTTTCTGGCCACCGTTTCGCCGGACAAGTCATCGAGGTCGACTGGGTACAGGCGAGTTTCGTAGCGGATTTGCAGAGCGTCGAGCAGCCGGCAGGCATTGGTCCTCATGCTCGCGGCTCCTCTGCCGATAGATTCGCCGCAGACGCAGCCGATGGCGCAAAATACTCCATGCTGGCGATCTGTCCCGCTTCCATGGTGCAGAAGCAATCGGCGATGGGGCGGGCCAGGTCAGGCTGATGCGTGGTCAGCAGAATGGTGTTGCCGGCGGTGCGGAGTTGGTCGAGCACGTGAAGCATTTGAGCGCTGCTGGCGAGATCGACATTCGAGAAAGGTTCGTCGAGCAGCAGCAAGTCCGGCTTTGCCATTAACACCCGCGCCAGTGATGCGCGTTGCCGCATGCCTTGCGAAAACTTGCCGACGGGGCGGTCCAGGCCGGGATCAAGGCCGACCAGGGTGAGTGACTCTTCGGGGCTCCATCGCCCGCCCGGTAGCGTTTCGTCCTGATACAGGCTGGCGCTGTAGCGAAGATTTTCCATCGCTGTCAACTCGTCGTACAGCATGGAATCGTGGCCGAGATATCCAATGCGGCTGCGCACTTCGGAGACCTCGGCGCTGCCAAGGATTGTCATCTTGCCAAACGAGGGCCGCGTCAGGCCGGCCAGGTTCCGCAGCAGCGTCGACTTGCCGGCACCATTCGGACCCAGGATTACATAGCTTTTGGCGGTGTGAAAATCGACTGTGACTTTGCGCAGCGCGGCGAAAGTGCCGTACAGCTTTGACACTTCGAGCAGTTCAATGGCGTTGGCAGCAGGCACTCTTGGAGTATACGGAATGTGCGAAATCGCACGGCCTTCGCCGACCGCTTCGCGCGTGGGCACAGATCTGGTGGAAGCAGTCATTGTCCTACGATAACCGCATCGATCGCGTCCCACTTGTGATTTTGCACACCGGAAGTGTTGAGTTTCGCAAGGTATAATCAGCGTAGCGAAGCGATCTGTTCGTTGCGTGGGAACATCACTCCGGGAGCACGAGGTACACATGAACAGCAACGGCCATCATCTCGACACGACAGCAGGCAATCCCACGAAAGTTCCGACTGGACGCGCAGAATGGATCGTGAAACGTCGGGAAGAAGCGGCCCGGACGGGTGACTGGAATATGTCGCAGATGCACTTTGCGAGGCAGGGAAAAATCACCGAAGAGGTGGCGTATATCGCA
Organism: Acidobacteriaceae bacterium; assembly: GCA_049796755.1. Taxonomy (GTDB): domain Bacteria; phylum Acidobacteriota; class Terriglobia; order Terriglobales; family Acidobacteriaceae; genus JAKAAZ01. Next base: position 72,434 of record JBARFA010000051.1, on the reverse strand, counting down.
CAGATTGAAAAGCTGACCCCGGAGTTGATTCGTGACGAAGTGGCGGCGGGGCGCATGATCATCCCCGCGAACGTGAATCATCCGGAACTGGAACCGATGGCGATCGGCGTAGCTTCAAAGTGCAAGATCAACGCGAATATCGGCAACTCCGCGATCACGTCGAATATTGATGAGGAATTGCGCAAGCTACATACCTCGGTTCACTTTGGCGCCGATACGGTGATGGATCTTTCCACCGGCGGCGATATTCACTCGATTCGCGAAGCGATCCTGCGGCATTCTCCAGTGCCGATTGGGACGGTGCCGATTTATGAGGCACTCAACCGTGTGAAGAAGCTGGAAGACCTGAACATCGATGTTTATCTGGAAGTGATCGAAGAGCAGGCGGAGCAGGGCGTCGACTACTTCACTGTTCACGCAGGGCTTCTGGTGCAGTATGTGCCGCTGGTTGCCAAGCGCATCACCGGTATCGTCAGTCGTGGCGGAGCGATCCTGGCGCAGTGGATGACACACCATCACAAACAGAATTTTCTGTACGAGCATTTTGACCGCATCGTGAAGGTGATGGCCAAGCACGACGTCAGCTTTTCACTCGGCGACGGTCTGCGTCCCGGCTGTCTGGCCGACGCCAGCGATGAAGCGCAGTTTGCCGAGCTGAAGACTCTCGGCGAACTGACCTCGGTCGCGTGGCAGTCCGATGTGCAGACGATGATTGAAGGACCGGGCCATGTGCAGCTGGACAAGATCAAGGAGCAGGTCGAGAAAGAAGTGGAACTCTGCCACGCCGCGCCGTTTTACACGCTAGGACCATTGGTGACAGATATCGCACCCGGCTATGACCACATCACCAGCGCGATTGGCGCGGCCATGATCGGCTGGTATGGCGCGGCCATGCTGTGCTACGTCACGCCGAAAGAGCACCTGGGTCTGCCGAATGAAAAAGACGTGAAGGATGGCATCATCGCCTACAAGATTGCGGCGCATGCTGCGGATGTTGCCCGTCATCGTCCCGGCGCGCGGGACCGCGACGATGCCATCAGCCATGCCCGCTACACCTTCGATTGGGACAAGCAATTTGCGCTCTCGCTCGATCCGGAGACGGCTCGTTCCATGCACGACGAAACGCTGCCCGACGATTACTACAAGGAGGCGGCCTTCTGCTCCATGTGCGGGCCGAAGTTCTGCTCCATGAACTGGTCGAGCAAGGTGGATGAGTTCAACAAGCGCGAGCATGGCCTGGAGAAGCGCGACATGACGCAGCTCGTCACCGAGCAGATGCTGGTGGGGCGGCGATAAGTGGATAAGACCATTCGCACAGTCAAAGATCCGAAGCAGCAACAGGCGGAGACCTATCGTTACTGGCAGAGCCTGACTGTCGGAGAGCGTCTGTCTGCCGTTTGGCAGGTCAGCGTCGATGCGTACGCGTTTAAGGGAGTTCGGATGGACGATGAACAAAGATCTGAAAGAACTCTTACTCGCGTTCAACGCACACGGGGTTGAATATTTGGTCGTGGGCAGCTACGCAGTTGGCGTCCACGCTGAACCGCGAGCGACAAAAGACCTGGACATTTTCATTCGCACCGATGAGCGGAACAGCCTGGCGGTATATCGAGCGCTAGCGTCTTATGGCGCGCCGCTGCAAGGGTTCAGCCCTTCAGACTTTAACGACGAGCAAGGTTCTGCGTTTCAGATTGGCCAGCCGCCGACACCCATCGATATTCTGCAACGCATCGATGGAATCGACTTCGATGAAGCTTGGCAGGAGCGGGTAGATGGTTCGGTCGACGGCGAAATCCCGCCCACGTGATTTCCAGGAAACACTTAATTCGGAACAAACTCACGGTGGGACGAGCACAGGACCTTGCAGACATCGAGGCCCTTCGCGAAGCCGCCGGAGAAAGCCTATAAGAATAGCGCTGGCGCAATGTTCTATTGCCAAACCCGCACGTAATCGATATGGATGGGCCAGCCATGGCCACTTCCAATCTGCAGCACGAAGCCGGCGCTGGTATCCATATCAGAAAACACACCAGGGAATCCTCGCGTGGCTTGCGGGGATGTGGTGGTCGAGGAATAGGTCACGTCCGCGGCTGCAATGTGCTTTCCATTGAAGTATCGCTGCACGATACCCGTGCCGCCATTTTTGCGTTGAGGAACCCACAAGGTGCCAAACGTATTCATCCTTTGGAATGCGGGCGAGCCAAGGCTTGCATTCGCAACCCTAAGAATGAGTGCTGCACTGTTTTTATTGTTCGTCCAATCATGCATATCCATTCCGTATCCAATGGAGCGGCTGAAATACTCGAAGAAATCAAGCTCTGGCTTATTGCCAATCGCGGGATTACGATCGTTGATCGCCAGCCAGAGATCGATATCCTCAATCCAGAATGCCGGCCAATATTGAAACGGATAGATGAATGAAGCGGCAGGCTTGAAGTCGGGATCGAACGCCATGCGACATTCGAAATAACCGCCGGTAGCGGCGATCGGGGTGCCTACGGTTCTGGGGGAAGACACGCCTTTGTAACCGACGTTGGTGAGCCAGCCGCCGCTTTTTGCAGAGGGTACAAATGTGAGGATGGAATTGGCGACGGACACTGACGACGGAGACTGGACCACCCCGGTATGCAGATTTCCATCGGGACTGTCCTGCGGGATCATGGCATTCGCCATGTACCACTTGTAACCGGGGGCGAGCGTGTTGTTTACGTCGATCGTATCGGGTGAGAGAAAATCGTCGGAAAATGTCAGATGGTTGAAACCATATTTTGCAGCCGGTGAAGGCTGCATGCGATCTGGATGTAGCCGTGCAGATTCACCTCCGAACCTGTAGAAGGCCGTTGCTTCGCCCGGTAGAGCCGAAGCCAAGGCTGTGCTCGCGGCCATCGCACCGGAATATTTCAGAAGTTCTCGCCGGGTTGGCCGGAAATTTGTCCGCTTGCCCATTGCTTGGTGTTCCTCCATCTGGCATGACAGTTTTCCAAATCAAATCACACGAAATTTCGTTCCTGGGGCGATCCCGGTTTGCTCTTGCGCGGAGCCGCAGTTCACGGCAATCTCCAATAGCCCTGAGCTGCCGACGATGGCGAATAATTCGCCCTTGGTAGCCTCGGCAAAGTAGCGGCAGAAGCGCGTGATGCGCCGGCTTCCCAGCTCGATGGCGAGATGGGTCCGGTCGACGGGTATATCTGCTGCGGCAAGGTTGGTGAGGAGATTGCCAAACTTATCGCTCTTCAGGATGACACCCTCGATGGACCCATCGCGATGATGAATTGGCTCCGGCACGTCGAGTTGGATCAGGCTCTCAATCTTCAAGCCGAAGGTTTCCTCCTGTACGTTGCCTCGTTCGACCTGAGCGGCCAGATGTGCGGCAGACGGGGCAAAAATATCACGACCGTGGAATGTGTTGCTTTGTGCGGGAAGCATGTATTGTGGATTTTCAATCGAGCGATGCGAAACGAGGCCGCCGCTGCGTCGCACCTCACGTTCGACCAAAGTCAGCACACCATTGTCCGGAGCGATGAACCAGGCGTTCCCCATGCGGCAGAGAACCGGGTGGCGGCTCGATCCCACTCCTGGATCAACCACGATTGTGTGAACCGTATCGGCAGGGAAATAGCGCCTCGCCTGCCAGATCGCAATAGCTCCATCGAGGACGTCGAAGGCCTTGACTCCATGGGTGATATCGATCACATGAGCGGCCGAACAGATGGAAGCAATCACACCTTTCATGACCCCGACGAAGGGATCGGTGAGGCCAAAATCTGTGGTCAGCGTGATGAGTGGTGGAGTGTCCATGACTCAGGTTTCAGTTGTCGCCGTGGGATGACAATCCGGCAGCTTTGGATGTCAGCTTTCGACAAAGCATGTTATTCTTAAGTAGACACTTATGCAGTGTAATCGACAATGAAGAGGGAGTAGCCACACTGTGCTGGCACCTGCAAAAAAAACCGACGTAATTGAACGCTTCCGCACCCATGCAAGCGACACCGGAAGCCCCGAAGTGCAGATCGCGATTCTGAGCGAACGCATCACGGAGCTGACTGAACACTTCAAGTCCCATGATAAAGATCACGCATCGCGTCGTGGCTTATTGATGATGGTGAGCAATCGCCGCCGTCTGCTGGACTACTTGAAGACCCACGATACTGATCGCTACCGGGAAGTCATTGGCAAACTGGGCATCCGCAAGTAAGCGGCAGCGACGTTCCGCAGATTTCAAGCTGGCGAACGTGGTTGAACCCAAGCACTGCGGCATTGACGCGGAAGAGAACTGGCTCTGTTGGGCCGCTTCCGCGTACACATCCCACCTTTCATCGCCGCCTGCCAATTTCCCCACGTTCCCGCCTACCTGCACCCACGCCCCTATACAGCAAGATTTGAGGATTCTATGAAATATGAAGTGACCGTCGAATTAGCCGGCGGCAAACGACTGAATTTTGAGACTGGCCGCATGGCCAAGCAGGCTTCAGGAGCCGTTTTGGCGACCCTGGGCGACACCGTTGTTCTGGCCACCGCTGTCGCCTCACCCGACCCCCGAGAGGGCGTCGATTTCTTCCCGCTCACGGTCGATTACCGTGAATACGCGTATGCCGGCGGACGCATCCCCGGCGGATTCATCAAGCGCGAAGGCCGGCCCAGCGAGCGCGAGATTCTTACCTGCCGCCAGATTGACCGCCCCATCCGCCCACTATTCCCAGAAGGCTTCCGCAATGAAACACAAGTGATCGCGCTGGTCTTTTCCGCGGACAAAGAGAACGATCCCGACATTATCGGCATCAACGCTGCCGCCTGTGCGCTGGCGCTCTCTGATATTCCATTTGGCGGTCCGGTTGGCGCGGTTCGCGTCGGCCGCGTCGATGGACAGTTCATCATCAACCCGACGTACGCGGAGCTTCGCGCGGGGGATATGAGCATCACCGTGGTCGGCACGCCCGACGGCATCGTGATGATCGAGTCTGGGGCCAAGCAGGTTAGCGAAGATTCTATCGTCGATGCGATTGAATTCGGCCATGCGGAGATCAAGAAGATCTGCGCCGGCATCACCGAGCTGGTTGGAAAAGCAGGGAAGCCGAAGCGCGAAGTGAAGCCGGTTGAATTTGACCAGGCCTACTACGATTCGCTGTATGCGAAAGTGGGCGATCGACTGAAGGATGCGCTCGACACGCACAAGCATCCCAAGTTCGAAAGCTACGCGCTGGTCAAGCAGATCAAGGACGAGCTGAAAGCAGCTCTACCGGCGGATGATGCTTCTGCGCCCGCGAAACTCTCCAAATACTACGAAACGCTTCGCGAAAACATCTTCCGCGATCAGGTCATCAAGGATCGGGTTCGTCCGGACCGCCGCCAGTTCGATCAGATTCGCGATATTTCGATCGAGGTCGGCGTGTTGCCTCGCGTGCATGGTTCGGCGCTGTTTACCCGCGGTGAGACTCAGGCACTGGTAACGGCGACTCTGGGAACGTTGGACGATACACAGCGACTGGAAAGCTTTGAAGGCGAGCAGCGGAAAAGGTTCATGCTCCACTATAACTTTCCACCATTTTCCGTTGGTGAAGTTGGACGTATGACCGGCGTTGGACGTCGCGAGGTTGGACACGGAGCCTTGGCTGAACGTGCCGTTGCCGCGGTGTTGCCCAGCGAAACCGAGTCCCCCTATACCGTCCGCATTGTGTCCGACATTCTGGAATCGAACGGGTCTTCTTCGATGGCCAGCGTATGCGGCGCCAGCCTGGCGCTGATGCATGCCGGTATTCCGCTGAAATCTTCTGTCGCAGGAATTGCAATGGGTCTGGTCAAGGAAGGCGAGAACTACGCAATCCTAACCGATATTGCTGGCGCTGAAGATCACTACGGCGACATGGACTTTAAGGTTGCCGGGACACGCAACGGAATTACCGCGCTGCAGATGGACATCAAGATTGGCGGCGTTACTGGGCAGATCATGCGCGAAGCTCTGGCGCAGGCTCGTGCAGGACGCTTCTTCCTATTGGACAAAATGGATGCGGTGATTGGAGAGGCGAACAAGGAGAAATCCGAGTTTGCGCCGCGCATTCACACGCTGCAGATTCCAGTCGACAAGATTCGCGATCTGATCGGGCCGGGCGGAAAAACCATTCGCGGAATCGTCGAAGCGACTGGCGTCAAGATCGATGTCGACGATACCGGCAAGGTGAACATCGCATCGTCCGATGCCGATGGACTGCGTCGCGCGATTGAAACTGTCAGCAACCTGACGGCTGTGCCTGAGGTTGGCAAGACGTACCTTGGCAAGGTGGTTCGTCTGGCGGAGTTCGGCGCGTTTGTCGAAATCTTCCCAGGAACGGATGGCCTGCTGCATATCAGCGAAATCGCCGAGCATCGCGTCCATGAAGTAACGGACGAGTTGAACGATGGCGATCAGGTGCTCGTGAAGGTGTTGGGCATCGAAGGCAATCGCATCAAGCTGTCGCGCAAGGCCGTGCTGAAAGAACAGCGCATCAAGCTGGGACTGCCGGATCCCAATGCTGCCGGTGGTCATGTTGGAGATGTGGCTGCAGCAGGGGAGCGTCAACCCTCCTCGAATGGCAGCACGATCGTTCTGGAAAGCGGTGACGACTTCGACGAGGAAGGCGGCGAATCTTCCGATGCGCCCAACTTCAATCGAGCCGATAGTCCTCGTCCTCCCAGCTCTCCCGGAGGTCGTGGTCCGGGTGGCGGCAACAACCGTCGCCGTCGGCGTCCTGGCGGTGGTGGTGGTCGGCCTGGTGGCGGCGGTCGACGCTAGAGTCTGACGCTAATTTCTCAGGGGTCAGGGAAAAGGGATCAGGATAGACAGGTTTCTCCACGGAACCTATTCCGATCCTCATTCTCTGCCCCCTGATCTCTGTTCCCTTGTCAATGAAACCTCGCATCATTCTCGGCCTGGTCGCGCTGTCCATTATTTGGGGCAGCACATGGATGGCGATTCGCGTTCTTGTCGTCGCTGTTCCGCCAATGCACAGCGCATCCCTGCGTTTCCTGCTGGCTTCCATCATCCTGTTACCGATCATTCAATGGAAAAAAATGCCTTGGCCGACCGGTCGCGGACTGCACGCCACGTTGCTGCTGAGCCTGAGCATGATTGCCGTACCGTCGGCACTAACATTCTGGTCGGAGCAGCGACTTTCATCCGGGTTAACGGCATTGATCTTCGGCGCGATGCCGCTGATGACCGCATGTCTGACTCCGTGGATGGCGGGCCGTTCGGTTCCACGACGGGCGTGGGAAGCGATGATCGTCGGCCTGGGTGGACTGGGATTGGTGATGTCCGGCGCCATTTCGACATCTCTCTGGCAGGCAGTTGGCGCTCTCGCCGTGTTGCTTGCAGTGGCGATGTACGCCGCGTCCTCGGTGTACGCGAAAGAAGCGCTGGCCGGCGTCCATCCGTTTGTCAGCACCGCAATTCAGTTCTTTTTGGGAGGAATCTGGCTGGCGCTGGCCAGCATGGTGTTCGAACGCGGCCGAACTTCGACGTGGAGTACGCAGGCGATTGTCGCGCTGGTCTTCCTGAGCGTTTTCGCCAGCGCTCTGAGTTTCACGCTGTATTACTGGCTTCTGCAACGGATTGAGGCCTACCAGCTCACAAGTCTGCAACTGGTGGTTCCGGTGCTTGCGGTAGCCGAAGGAGCAATCTTTATGATGGAGCCTGTGCCGTGGACGATGATTGCGGGCGCTGCGGTAGTGTTGGGGAGCATCGTGTTTGTGATGCGGGCACGTCGTGGCGACGAACAGGAAATCGAACTTCGGCTAGATAAGAACTCGCCGCCGAACCCTACGGAATAGTTTCTTTCCGGCCTGACCGCCAGCTGGCATACGCTGCATCGAGCACACGCTGATTGTTCAAACCATCCTCGCCCGGTGCGCGATAGCTTCCACGACCTTCGATGGCGTCACTGAAACCATCCAGCATGCGGCAGTAGGCATCCGCATTCTTGACTTGCTTACTCTCCAGAACTTTGCCGCTTTCCAGTAGTTGCACATCGACCATGTCGGTGACGGTGAGACCATTTTCGCTGCGGATGACGCCGGTCTCGCCGACAATTTCAACCAGCGAGCGATACGGCGAGCGAAAGCTGACCAGGATAGAGCCAATCGCTCCGCTGCGAAAATCCATCGAGAGCGCGGCACTGGCCTCGACACCGCCGGATTTCGCATCGCGATGGGCAAGCGTCGTTACCGCGGTGATATTGTCCTGCAGAATATATCGCAGCACGTCGAGGCAGTGAATTCCCACGTCTCCGATAGGGCCGCCACGGGCGAGGGAAGGATCGTATATCCATCCGCGCTGGCTTTCATCACTCTGAAAATAAAAATGGGAGGTTGCGAACACGGGCTTGCCGACTTTGCCCGCCTGCACCCATTCGCGAATCAAGTCGACGCTGCGGTTATAGCGAAAATTCTGCGCGACTCCAAAGAGAACGTTGGCCGTTTTCGCCGCCAGCAGCATCTGTTCTACTTCTTCAACGCTCATCGCCAGGGGTTTTTCGCACAACACAGCCTTGTTGTGCGACATGGCCAACAAGCTATCGCGCATGTGAAGAGCATCCGGCGATGTAACGAACACGGCGTCCACCTGGGGAGAAGCGCACAATTCTTCCGCTGTGGCGAAGACGGTGTCGATGCCGTAATCATTGGCGTTGGCCTTGGCTTTATCGAGATTTCTGCGCCAGATGCCGGTCAGCTTGGAGTTCTTCGCGCCGGCAAATGCGGGCACAAGGCGCTTCCATCCGTGCAATCCAAATCCCAGAATGCCGTAGCGAACCATTGCACCTCTCAAATGTTTTTGTACGATTCCAATTTGGCTGTCCAGAGCAAAAAGTGGAACAGATTGCCTTTTTCTGCGAAGAAAAACTTCCAGAAGATGCGGGCGTCAATGGTTCCAGCCGGAATGCCGGAATAGGTTTCAATACGCCAGCGAAGATACGGACTTCGCCACGGATGCAGCCAGTGTCCGCGCAAGGCGTTGCAGCCGAAACGAAATGGAGCGAGGAGTCGTTGCATAGCGAGAACTGCGGGCTTGCTGATTCAACTGCCGTTGCGATGCAAACTTCAAAACCGCGCGGCTAGGCGGACACTTCGGCGGGTTCTTCAGTTTCGCGGAAGACGTTGCCGATGCGGCGAATCTTTGCGCCGACCGCGCGGAGTTTTTCTTCAATCCGTTCATAGCCGCGATCAATGTGATACACGCGGTCGATGATGGTTTCGCCCTCCGCAACCAGCGCGGCCAGCACCAGCGATGCCGAAGCGCGGAGATCGGACGCCATCACAGCGGCCGCAGATAGCGGAGACTTGCCGACCACAGCGGCGGTGCGACCTTCCACTCGAATGTTCGCGCCCATGCGAATTAATTCCTGCACGTGCATGAAGCGATTTTCAAAAATATTTTCCGTCACAAGAGAGGTGCCTTCTGCCTGTGTGGCGAGCGCCATAAATTGCGCCTGCATGTCGGTAGGGAAGCCGGGGTACTCTTCTGTAGAAATGTTGGCGCTACGCAGCGGACCGCCGTTGTGGACTCGAATTGAGTCAGGGCCAAGCTCACAGTGGATGCCAACTTCTCTCAACTTTTCAATGACGGAAGAAAGATGGTCTGGGTTGCAGCTCGTCAGAGTCAGCTCGCCGCCAGTGATGGCTGCGGCGACAAGAAATGTCCCGGCTTCAATGCGGTCGGGATGAATGCGGTGTTTGGCGCCATGCAAGCCTTCAGCACCTTGCACGCGAATCGTCGCTGTACCTGCGCCTTCAATTCGCGCCCCCATGGACAGCAACATTTTTGCCAGGTCCGTGACTTCCGGTTCGCACGCGCAATTTTCCATGCAGGTCTCACCGTCGGCAAGCACAGCAGCCATCAGCACGTCTTCGGTTCCAGTCACGGTAATTTTGTCGAACACGATGTGCGCGCCATGGAGGCGTTTCGCGCGGGCTTCCAGGTATCCATGCTCCCGAGTAATTTCCGCGCCCATGGCCTGCAGCGCTTTAATGTGCAGATCGATCGGACGCCCGCCAATGGCACAGCCGCCGGGCATGGCCACTCGAGCCATGCCGGTACGTGCGACTAACGGCCCCAGAACCAGCGAGGATGCGCGCATGGTCTTGACGATTTCGTATTTTGCAACCGGATCGAGCGAGGCGCAGCGAATGCGTGTGCGGTGATGGGCGCGACCGTATCCTAATTCAACCTCGGCACCCATCGAAACCAGCAGCTTGCGTTCGGTTTCAATGTCGCGCACGTCCGGAATATTTTCCAGGGTGACTTCATCCTCTGTCAGGATGGCCGCGGCCATGCAGGGTAGAGCGGAGTTTTTGGCTCCACTGATGCGGATTGTGCCTCGAAGCGGTGTGCCACCGCGAATGACAAACTTATCCATGGATCCATCTAACCATGCATTTTTAGCTTTGCAGCACAGGGTATCAGCAGCGTCAACGCATCTTTTTGAGGGCTACAACTCAAGGGTGGTGTCTTCAATCGCGCGGCGCACATTGCCGTCGGACTTTGCCAGCCTGCGAACCGCTTCCTGTTTGTCGACGCCGGCTTTCAACATCACCATGGCAATGGGCACACTCTTACCCGCGGCCTTCATGGTGCGAACGGCTGTCTCCTGGTCCACGTTGCAAGCCTGTTTCAGAATGCGAAGTCCGCGCTCAACCAGTTTGGAATTCTTCATGTGCACGTTCACCATCAGGTTTTCATACACATAGCCAAGGCGGGTCATGGCGCCGGTGGTGATCATGTTCAGAATCATTTTCTGCGCTGAGCCGGCCTTCATTCGGGTAGAACCGAGAACGACTTCTGGTCCAACTTCCGCAACAATGGTGACGTCAGCAACGGTGGTCAGCTCAGAATTGTAGTTGCAGGTGACGGCTGCGGTTTTCGAGCCGCGTCCTCTTGCGTACTCCAACGCGGCGACCACATAAGGAGTGCGGCCGCTGGCAGAGATCCCAATCACGATATCTTTGCGGGTTGGGCGGCGACGGGCGATGTCACGCTGGCCCAGCTCACGAGAATCTTCGTTGGCTTCCATGGAGGAGGCGAGTGCTTTCGGTCCTCCTGCCATGATGTACTGCACGGTCTGCGGCAATGTGGAATAGGTTGGCGGGATCTCCGATGCGTCGAGGGCAGCGATGCGTCCGCTGGAACCTGCGCCCACGTAGATGAGGCGTCCGCCGTCGCGCAAACATCGGGCGACATTGTCGATGACGGCGGCAATCTCCGGCAAAGACCTCTTGATCGCGGCTGCAATCTTGGCGTCTTCGTGGTTAATGATGCGTGCAATTTCCAGTGCGGACTTGGTATCAAAGCCCTGCGATGCCTGGTTCGCACTTTCCGTTGTCAGTGACTCTAAGTGAGAGATCGAATCTTTCCCATTATTATCAGCGCGAGTGGTGGGTGTATCGATCGCGTTCGTTGCATTTCCCATAAGCTTCAAAAAACCACCTCAGGTGCGACTCTCCTTTGATTGTATCGCCTCACGCGTCCCTAGCGCAGCAGCTATTCGTCGCGGGCAGCGGGGGAAGAATTCGCAATTGCACCCCAGCCAAGCTCACGCATCAGAGCATCGTGGAAGCGGGGGCGAACATTTTTTATCGTTTCAGAGGCAGCCGCTTCATCCCCAGGATACGTGCGGTTGGTCAACAGAACGATGGCCACTTGCTTGTCGAAATCGATCCACAGAGAAGTACCTGTATAGCCGAGATGGCCTACAGAATGTGCGCTGAAGAGCGTTCCTGACGAGGAAGGTACGGTCGGCGTATCCCAGCCCAAAGCCCAGCCGGAAGATGCCGGCATCTGTTGCCGCGTTGTGAACTTTGAAATTGTTTCCGGATGGAAAATGTTGTGGCCGCGAGTGAGCAGACAATCTGCCAGGCGAAGTGTGTCGGGCGCGTTCGAGAATACTCCTGCGTGTCCGCTGACTCCGCCGAGTCTCCAGCAGTTGCCATCGTGAACTTCGCCCTGGAGGATTCGACCACGGAAGTTTTCCTTGTCGGCTGTCGGCGGAATGCTCGGTCGGAGTTCCACGGGAGGGCAGTACATCGTCGAACTCATTCCGAGAGGCGTGAAGATTTCTCTTTGGCAAAAGCGGTCCAGGCGCTCACCGGCAATCTGCTCCAATAGATGGCCGAGCAAAATGAACCCAATGTCGGAATAGACGGCTTGCGTCCCTGGAGGCGCGACGAGAGGCATGTGCAGGCAAGCTTCGAGCAGATCAGTTGAGGTGGCACAGGTTTTGTAGAGCGGCGCGTAGGCGGGCAAGCCCGAGCAATGTGCCAGAAGCATGCGCGGCGTCACCAGCGGCCGAAGAGCCGTCAGAGATTCGGCATCGGACACGAGGAACCCTGGAACTCGCCGCGCAAGGGGCTCGTCCAAATCCAGTTGGCCGCGTTCCCAAAGCAGCATTGCCACGGAAGTGGTCGCGATCGCTTTGCTGACGCTGGCCATGTCAAAGATGGTGTCTGTCTGTACGCGCGGTGAATCCGCCTGGTAGGTAAATCCGCCGATGGATTCAATGGCAAATTGTTCGTGGGGATGAAGGACGCCGAAGGCCGCTCCTGGAAATACGCGTTGCTTGACTGCATCAGTCAGAACGGAAGTTGCAATAGGGAAATGAGGCATGACAGGGAAGAATCCAACCTTCAACTTAGCCTAGCAGTTTCAAGGGCGAAATACCTGGAAGTGTGAGGCTTAGGGTCGGCTCGATCAACATTACAGAATACATGTTATCGGACATTGCGACCCTGCCAGGACCGGGCCTGCGCGGTCCCGTTTTGGGCATTCCGGCCGCCTTGTCCCGATATGAAACAAACCCGCCGCAAGCCCTGCCGATCTTCGTAGGCGTCGTGAATTCGCAGCTTGAGACTACTCGGTGGTGCGGTTTGTCGCAACGCACGCGAGGCTTTCCCGATGTTTCTTCCATCTCACTTCGATGCGCGAGTTGTGCGCTCGTTCACACTCGCCATCGTGGTTGCGATGGCTCCGGTGGCTTTGCCGGCAGCACAGGTTCCCGCGTCAGTTCTGTTGCAGATCAATCGCGTTGCCGGTTCGCCAAGTGGGATCGCCGGGGGTCCGGCAGATGCTGGACCTGCATTGCTCAGTCTCCTGAACCAACCTGAAGGAGTGTCCATTGATGGCGGTGGCAATCTCTATATTGCGGATACCGCAAACGACCAGATCGAACGCATCGATGCTGCCACTGGAAATATCAGCACTGTGGCTGCGAACGGACTCCTTGGATCCAGCGGCACCAACTTGCTAAATCAGCCCGCCGGCATCCTGGTCGACCCACACGGCAATCTCTACATCGCTGATACGGGCAATCACCTGGTTCGATTTGTCAGCATGGATACCGGAATCATCACCACAGTTGCCGGAAATCCTGCCATCACACTCTTCGAGCCAAGCGATATTGGAGACGGCGGACCGGCGAATGAGGCCGCGCTCGATAGTCCAACGGCACTGGCGCTGGATAGCGACGGCAACCTTTACGTGGCTGATGCGGGCGACAATCGCGTTCGGGAGATTTCGGCGAGCACCGGGATCATATCGACGGTGGCGGGCACCGGAGTCGCCGGATACACGAGTGACAACGTTCCAGCCACGACGGCCGAGTTGAATCATCCAACCGGAATTGCTGTGGACCTGGCCGGCAATCTGTATATCTCTGACTCGGGCAACAATCTGATTCGCGAAGTCAATCATTCTTCCGGGGTCATCACGACAATCGCGGGAGTTGTGGGAGCTTCCGGAGGTTACAACGGTGACGATATGGTGGCGACGCAAACCACGCTGGATTTCCCCACCGGAATTGCCGTCGATTTTGCAGGTCAGGTGTATTTCTCCGACCGCGATAACAATCGAATTCGCAGGATCAATAAAGACGGGATCATTTCGACGCTGGCTGGCAATGGCACGGCCGGATTTGTTGGCGACGGGAACCTCGCCTCGCTTGCGGAGATAAAGTCGCCGGTTGGAATTGCTCTTGATCATGAAGGCAATCTCTACGTGGCGGATGCTGGCAATAATGCGTTGCGGATTATTTCGAAGGCACTGAACTTCCCTGCTGCTGAGGTTGGCTCCAGCCCACCGCCGACACACACAATTTTTATCCGAATCAATTCGGCAGCCATATTGTCGGCTCCGACAATTCAAGCGGCAGAAGCAGAGCCCGATTCTGCGACCGGAACGCCTCCACAAGAATTTGCTGCCGGGAACATTCTTGGCTGCACTGCGGACGAGACAACGCTCAATGCGGCCGGGTCGGTCTGCGCCGTGCCGATTACGTTTACGCCCCAGTACCCGGGCCTGCGAACAGGTGCCATGCAGATGACCGCGAATGGGGCGTCAATCTCCCTTGGACTCTGCGGGAGAGGTCTTGCACCCCAGGCGATCGTCGTTCCCGGAATCATTCAGACGATTCTTGATAATGCTGACGTCTCTGGTGGACTTGCATTGACTGCACCGCAGAAAATTGCGATCGACCCCGCTGGTGATCTCTTCGTCGCTGATGCTGCCGCAAATGTTGTCTGGGCCTGGCAAAATCGCATGGGAGCAACACCGACGATTGTTGCAGGCGGAGGCACGCTCGCAGCGACCGAGGCGAACGGAGGACCTGCCACCGATGCGGTGTTGGAACAACCGAGTGCGGTTGCATTAGACTCCGAAGGAAATCTCTACGTTGCGGAAACTGGTGCGAACATGGTGCGCAAAGTAAACCTGACGACTGGAATTATCTCCACCGTGGCAGGCACCGGCACGGCGGGATATTCAGGCGACGACGGTGCTGCTACCAGCGCAGGACTCAATGGCCCCGCAGGCATCGCAACCAATGCGGCAGGGGATCTTTTTATTGCCGACACCGGTAACAATGTCATACGTCGTGTATATGCCTTGGGCGGAATGATCGTCACCGTTGCGGGAACAGGAATTGCTGGGTACTCCGGGGATGGTGGTGAGGCGGTGCAGGCGCGATTGAGTCATCCACAAAGCGTAGCGCTGGATTCAACCGGTCGATTATTTGTAGCCGATACGGGAAATAATGTCATTCGCGCAGTCGACCCAGTCACACAGTCCATCTCGACGATTGTCGGGAATGGAACCGCGGGATTCAGCGGAGACGGTGGACCGGCGATAAACGCGGAACTGCGTCAACCTTCCGACGTCGCCATTGATGCTGCAGACGATTTGTATATTGCCGATGCGGGCAATGCACGCGTGCGCAAACTCAATTCGCAAAGTAGCACGCTCGTGACGATTGTGGGCTCGGCCCTTGTGGGAGACGCTGGAGACGGAGGGCCGGCGAGTGCGGCGGCGCTGACAACTCCAACAGGCGTGGCCGTGGACTCGCTTGGACAAGCGTGGATATCTGACCCTGGGAACGACACCATTCGTCGTGTCTCCTACTTTGCTCCGACGCTCAATTTCGGATCAGAGGCGGTCGGCGGTGTTACGGCGGCACAGTCGGATTCCCTTCTTAACATTGGGAATCAATCTCTCGCAATCGAGCAATTTCCTGCGCCTCCCGTTCCGGCGGACTTTGTCCTGAGTCCGGATTCCTCCGAATGTTCTGTTGGTAATCTCGGTGCTGGCAGTCGATGCGACATCAGCTACGCCTTCCAGCCACACGCTGGCGGTCCGTTCACGGAGGACGCATGGATCCTCGACAATTCACTCAACATTGCGGGCGCACGGCAGGCGGTTGAGATGACCGGAAATGGCGATTCAAGTCTGCTCACGGCAACTTCGACGAGCGTGACCGTCAGCCCGTCCACAGCGGTCTATGGAGCACCGATACAAGTGACCGCGAATGTTTCCAACACGAAAGGGCCGGTCGCATCGGGAACGGTCGGCTTTGCCGTCGACGGAAACCAGGTTGCGGTCGCATCGATGTCCGATTCCGGGATAGTGAAGACCCAGTTGTCCGCCGCACCGACTGGATCGAATGTTGTAACAGCAACGTATGCACCCGAGGGAAACGAGCTGGGAAGCAATGGCGCGACAACTTTTATAGTGACACCGGCGAGCTCACAAACCTTGTTGGCGACTTCCGCCACCAGCCTGAGTGCTGGACAGAATGTAACTGTCACTGCGACTGTATCCTCCTCCACGATTGGCGTGCCCACGGGAACCGTCCGGATTATGAGTGGAAATTCGCAGATAGGAACCGCTGCGTTAGACACAAACGGTCAGGCTGTCGTCGATCTACAGCCACTCGTTGCCGGGCCAAATACGCTTACGGCGCTTTATTCAGGCGATCGCAATTTTCGGCCGTCAAGTTCTGCTTCTGTAACTGTTACGGTTGCAATGAGAATGTTGAGCATGGCGATTCATCCGGCGCAGCTAAATATCGCCGCGGGAACGACCGGGCAGACGAACGTGATTTTGACACCGATGAATGCGCTTTCCGACACGGTTAGTCTTGCATGTGTTGGGCTGGTTCGCGGTGCAACCTGCAAATTCAACACATCCACCGTCGTCTTCAGTTCGCAGTCAGAAGCGTCTCAATCCATTACGCTTGTCATTGATCCGCATGCATTAACCGTGGCTGGAGTTCGGATACCGGCAAAGACGATTCCTATTCTGCGACTAGGGCTGCTTCTGCTGGGGCTGGGGGCCATGCTTTTGCCATTCCTCTCAAGACGGCGTGCTGACACATTTGGCTGGGGCAGGATCCTTTTAGTTCTCGTCTGCGTGGGATTGGGATCTGTATTGGGGTGCGCCAATCTGGCGCCTCCGGGGGCAATCTCCGATGAGATTACAGTGCAGGCCTCGACGCCGACCCAGGGGGTGCTGGCAAGCGCGCAGCTTCAGGTGAACATGGCGCAATAACGCGCAGCACGCTACTTATCGAAGCGCTGGGTCCATACCGGATTGCCAATCAAGAAGAATTTCCAGGGTCCACCGAAGACCTGGGATGTGAATCGATCGACAGTTGGGAGGATCCCGAATTTGGATGCTACATCCGCATTTCATGCGGAGCATTTGGTACGCGCGTTCAGCGGTTTGTATCTGCGATTGAAGCGGAAATGGTGACCCCGGGAAGATTCGAACTTCCGACAAACAGTTTAGGAAACTGCTGCTCTATCCACCTGAGCTACGGGGCCAAACCTGGAGTTTACACCTTCCACGGATCATTAGAATGAACCTGGCGGTGTGACGCAGATTGATACGATGTAGGCGTGGTGCGTGATATTCCCATCGTAAATTTGAATCGCGTGAGGACACCTACGACCACAATACCTGCATAGTAGCATTCGCGCGCTTGCCGTTCGGTATTCGCTGTTTGAGACGTGGCGCCGGACGGCAGACAGAGAATGAAGCCCCGGCTTACATCTTCTGCCAGGTCATGTCCACTTTCACTGGAATCTCATTCTTGATTGGAACGGTCAGGAATGACGGGCGCACAATCTTGAAATCGGAACAGGTTGCGGGGATGGTTCCGATGATTCGCACCTGGTTGCCTTGCGTGACTCGCTGGAAAGGTACATGTTGATAGTGGGCCGTCTGTCCGGCAAACTGCACTTCGAGATTGGCGTAGATAGTTGCAGACGAGGTGTCCGCCTCGGGAAATTCCGTGCGCACAATGACCATGGGAAATTGCGCTCCTCGCGTGGCTTCAATCATGTGGAGATCGCGATTGCTATCACCTGAATCGAAGGATTTGACCGGCACTGCAATCAGGAAATTGCATTCACCCGCGTGGCAAATCCCCTTCCCTTTCGCTGCGTGACTCACCCCATTTACTTCATGCATGGGATGGGACATGTGATAGGTCAAGGTAGACTGCTGCAGAACCCATTGCGTATCGGCTTGAGCGAACAGAGGCAGTGCAAACAGCAACCAGGCAATCGCGAGTTTCTTACGCAACATGTTTTAACGCTCCCAGAATTTCCAGTGGATTGGCCATGACACAGCCACAATGGATGCCCCATACGCGGCAGCCGTAATGTATGCGGCAGTGCCATGTGCAGATGCGATCCCGTGCACTTTCTCTCCGGCATTCTCCTGCTTGTACGCCATGATTCCCAGAATTGGGGTGATGATCATTCCCGGACCGTGGATCAAAGCCAAATCGCGGTGCAGACGGATCGCGCCCTTGGGTTTGACGCCGGGAACCTTCGGGGCGAAGATCGCATAGTAAGCAGTTGCGAAATACAGGCCTGTCGTCAGGCTGCCCAGAGCTATGTGGAAATCCAGGTTGGCGGAAGTAGGCTCTGTGATCGGCTCGCCGTTTTTTCCTTTCGCTTTCGCCTGCGGTCCAGTAATCAAGGTGGCCACCATTGGGATTGCGGTGATCAAACCCAATGTCTGATGGACCTTCAGCATGTGCGTTCGCTTATTAAGCAGCGCCTGTTCCTTGGCGCTGCCCTGGGTCTGGTTGGCGCCAAAGCCAAGATCCTGTAGTGAAAGAGCATTCGCATTCCCGGCAGGTGAAGTCTGCTGATTCGGCTGCGGTGCGGCTGGCAATTTGTTGGGTGGGGTTTGTTGCTGCTGCTGGGTTTCAGTGCCGAGTACAAAGTCGGAATGCTCTTCTTCGGCAGCGATCGACGTTACGTTAGATCTCTGCGAGTTCAATCCTTCGGCAGAAGCAGAAACGGTATACGTCCCCGGAGTGAGGTGGGATTCCGTGTACACTCCGTCAGCATTCGTTTCTGTTTCCGTCGACATAGCCGTGTCGACACCTTTGATCGAGACTTGAGCGTCGCCCACCGACTTGCCCGCGGAGTCCTTGACGATTCCAGAAATGCTGGCAAAGGTTTGCGCGCGCACAGCAAATGGCGTCAGGAAGAAGACAATTGCAATTCCTCCGGCGGGCGCGAATTTCGCCGTGATCCGTTTCATTGATTCTCCCTTAATTCAATGGCGTGCAGGTCTTGCAGGAGTAATGCGTGAATGCCGTTCCGTATTTAGTCTTAATCCGCTAAGACACGCTGTCAAGTCCGCACGAAAAAGTAGTATTTGAAGTTTAATGAATTGTGAGAGGTTGAAACAAATGACGCGCTTCTCCGTATGCATCGCGATAGCCATCGGACTACTGTCTCCCGCGTTGCCTCTACACGCCGCCCAATCAATCCCGGTGCTGCTGCAGGTAGGCTCTGTTTTCCCCACATTTTCTGGGCGGACGGTCACGGATCACCCTCTCACGCTGCCGGAATCTCCGATGTCGAAAGCGACCGTACTGGTATTTTCATTTAGCCGGACTGCGGGTAAGGATGCCCGGATGTGGAATGAACGACTGGCGAAGGATTTTCCCGAGACTGTATCGGCGTACGGAGTGATCCAGCTTGAATCGGCGCCAAAAATCTTTCGCCGGTTAGCCATCTCTGGAATCAAGAGCAGCATGCCTGTTTCGGTGCAAGATCGGACCATTGTGTTGTATCGCGATGAACAACTTTGGAGACAGCGGCTCGCGGTCAATGACGAGAGCCGAGCCTATGTGATACTCCTCGATCAATCTGGAACAATTCGCTGGGTGAATTCTGCCGTATTTTCAGATCGCACGTACGGAATGCTAAAGGTGAAACTGGCAGCACTGGTCCAGTCGCACCCGTAATCCAGTAATGCTTTTGAACCCAGGAACATTTCATCGCGAGCCCGGGGATCAAAGAGCGACGCTACCGCCCGATCGGAATCTCCATCGATGCTCCAAGGGTACGAGTTCGCACGTCCGCGATAGGATTGACCGAGCCGATGAGTTTGCTGGCGAGCGTCTTTTTCGCTCCTGGCCGATACAGAGAGCGGTGATTGAGAACGTAGCTTCCGGTAAGAAACCCGACAGCCTGGCCCACAAGAATGTCGGACGGGAAATGCTGATTGGCAAAAATTCGCGCCATGCTGATGGTCTCGGCAAATCCATAGGCAGGAGCCATGACATACCAATGGGGGTACTCTCCGGCAATGACGCGAGCCAGTGCCATGCTGGCGGTCGCATGGTCAGACGGAAACGAGGAATCCCACTCCCAGTGCTGGGTGCCGTAAGGCCAAAAATCGCCTTGGCCATTTCCTTGCCGTGGACGCTGGCGGTTGCTGGCCAGCTTGGTCACAAGCGTCACGGTTCCGGAGTCGATGATCGCCTCATCGGCTAACCGTCCGGTCTCCGCTAGTTTGGGATTCTTTTTCGCCAGGCCAATGAAATAAATTCCTGCGCCCTCCGCACCAGTGGCCCAGAACGACCCGAAGTCAGCGATCGTATTGGCGGTGTTGGTGCGGCTCGGATCCACACCCACGGCCTGCGATGCATCGGCGTCGTATGCGATCGCGAGCCCGGTTGCAGCTCCCAGCGGCGCAAGCCAATATCCATCCTTCGGTTGTAGACGTAGTGGACTGGTAAATATTGCTTTCTCGTCTTCTCCAAGGTCGCGAAGACAACGACCGAGCTTCGTGATGCCGCAGATCGTCTGAGTTTCCTGCGCAGATGCATCGGGCATCGCGAAAGAGTTGCTCGCAAATATGTCCGCCTCGGAGGAACTCAACGCCACGGTTCTATTTGAGGCCAAGTTGGTTGGAAGCAAACTCGCGACTTGTTCTTGCGGGAGATTGGGTTTGGGATTGGCGGGCAACATGGCGTTCTGCGCGTGGGAGCACATGGTGGTCACGCCAATGAAAATCCAGCCGGCCAGGATGGAGCACGAACGCATCATTGGTATTAATGCCTCTCAGAAGAATTTGATTTTGGCGTGGTTCCTGAAATCTCGTTACGGGCTGGGGCCATTGTCACTTCAATCCGAGTATTTTTTTCGAAAGTCACATTGTGTCCGTGAACCAGCCAGCGTTCGTACACAGAAAGTGCGGCCGCGTAGTATCCAATGCCGGCCGCCAGGTATCTTGAACCGGAGACGATGCCCACTACGCGCCCAATGATTCCAAAGCCGTTGGATGACAGAGCGGCATTGGCCGTTAGATTTCCATCATCGTCAAGGGCGCGACCGGCCAGGAACGTGAGCACCAAGGGAACGATGACTCGATTCTGCGGTTGCGGCTCGACTCCTCCCTCCGAATCAATCTTAAGCTTCTCAGATTTGACCGAGTTTGCGCCAGCGAGCGTTCCTTCTACCGGCTTCGATGTGGCACCGGGAAATCTCAATTCGCGAAAATCGAAGCGCAACTTCCCTGCTCTGCCGAACGATCGTGCGGGCCTGGATTGCGTGATCGTGCCCACTAAAACCGATCCCTCAGGAATTTCTATGGTATGGTCGGGCTTAAAGATCGGCGCGGCAACGATGGCGTTAAATGTGTCTCCTTTCTTCTGTTTCGAGGAACTGATGGTCTGTTGCAGGTATGCGCTCAAATGCCATGCCGCCTCGTCTTTCGCGGGTGTCTTGGTCGGGGAAGACGGATTCGGTGATGGTTTCGGCGGAACGGCAGCAGCGATGGCGGTATTCTTGGGCGCCTGTTCGGGAGCGTTATTTTCCGTCAGAGACAATGGTTGCGCCAGGGTGACGGTCCACATGGTTTCAGATTCAATTCTCTGCGGGTGATACGGAAGCTGGCGATACAACAACTGGACCAACCGATCCTTGCGCCCGGGAGCGGTCACGAGTTCGGCCGCGTCTTTGGCCTGCTGCTTGAGCTGATTGAATTGTCTGGCGATGAACGACCGAGATTTGCTCGCGGCGGGCGTGGATAGGTGCAGCACCGGCGCCCCGTTGGTGGCATTGCTGCTGACAATTGTCTGGATGCTGCCGTTGGGAAGAACCAGTTCATCGAAATGTACAACTGGAACACTGAAGGGTGTGAAATCTCCCCAGAGCCGCCCATGAACTCGCCGACTGCGATCTGGGGTGAGTGCCACCACGGTACCGCGCACTAAGCTGCCGGCTGGGATCGCAATTTCATTTTTCGCATAGACCGGATACATCAGGTGGCAGTCGAGAGCTTCGCCCTTTTTTAGCGGAACGTGCTTGCCAAGTCTCACTGGTAAGGGAGTACCGACGGGGATTTGGAAAGTCGTCTTTTGAGCATTAAGGCCGTATGCAGTCACGACCAGCAACAGCAACACAGAACTACGCAACGTCGCGCGAATGTCGTTCATACTGGCTGAGAGTCTGTCACTTCCGTCGAGCATTTGCATCTTTGATGCCGATGCTTTGCCGGTTCATCGTTTCACGGTGGCTTGACTATCGACGTCGACAGCCACCGTTTTCCCGACTCGCAAAACAAATGTACTGGGATCCTTTAGCCCCCACTGGACGTATGGAATCGTGAATTGCGTGGTTGCGCGAAGCGTGTCGCCGGATTCCGGCATGACGTGGACGTGCAACTGCATTGGATGATCTGCGCCATGGAGATGGAAAATTCCATCCACCTTCAACCACTCGTCCTTACTGAAATCAAAGTTTCCGGATACATGAGTGGGCCGAAAGGTGATCTCTGGATACTGACGACTCTGGAGAACATCCTTCTGCATTTTCTCATCCCGTGATCGGTCCCCGCTTTGTCCGCTCTCAGCTTGAATCGTGATCAGGCCATCCGCAGTTGCGGCAGCCGGATTTATGTGAACAACGCCGCTGTCGAGCGTGAAGGTACCCTGGGCAGTGTGGAGGACGGCTTGCAGGGTCCATCGGATAGAGGTTTTTGCAGAATCGAAGGTGATCGTGATGGGTGCTTGCGGACTGACCGCAGCCAAGATCGTGGACGGCAAGATAAGGAAGCTGGCGATTGCAGCACATACGGCGATACCTTTGCCAACTGTTTCCCTGTAGAAAACGCTTTCCATGTTTTCTCCGCTAATACAGGCTTGCTTCGAGAAAGCTCCAGCCAACCCGAACTCCGTGGCGCACGGCAAAACTTTGCATGCTCTGCGCGCCGACGTGGACGGAGAGCAGTTGCTGAAAGTACTCCGGGTGCGAGGACAATGTCTTGATGGCGCGACCCTGCATGTGCGGCCAGCGATCCATGGAAAGCATCAGCCAGCTCATTGCATGAGGAAGCCTGCCAATTTTCTGATGCTCCCGGTTGTACAGCTCGAGGTTTCCCCGCTCGATAGCATTTGCCAACGAGACTGCCTGCCGGAACGACACTGCGAGCCCTTCACCGGTAATGGCGTCGGGCGAACCGGAAGCATCCCCAATCAGGGCGACGGACTCGTTGGCAACTCGACGAAGTTTCCGATTGGCGGAAATACCACCGCGCAATGTCGAGATGGTGGGAATACCCTGAAGTTTCTCTGCGACGGCGGGAAATGCTTTTAGGAAATCGCCCTGGGCCAGCTTGGGATTTCTGGTGATGAACACCACACAAACACTGTCAGAGGCGACCGGAGTGACGTACACCTGCCCAATCGATCCCCAATGCACCTCAACGTATTCGCTCCAAGGAGCGATGTTGTAATGGCGGCGAAAACCGAATCGGATACTTTCCCTTCGCACCTGGCCCAGGCCGGCCCATTTTCTGACACCGGACGCCTGTCCGTCGGCGCCGACTAAATACTTAAAAGAGGTTTTCTTTCCATTGATCAGGGCAGATCGACTGTTCAGCAGCTTGGCTCGACTGCTCCACGACACCGCAATCCCGGCCTCGCGGGCGCGATCGGCAATCAGTCCGTGCAATTTCGTGCGCCGCACGCCGATGCCTATCCCGTTGGGAAAATCAGCATGGACGTGATGCTGAAGATTATTGAATCGGATACCGACAAAACGGTGGCCCATGTCCTCTGTGATGTTCAGTCCAAGGTCCTGAAGCGAAGCCAACGCATCGGGCATCAGCCCTTCGGCACAACCCTTGTCGATTGCCGGACCCATCGCCTCCACCACAAGGCTGTCGATACCTTTTTGACGTAAAGCAATGGCCGCTGCTAAGCCGGCAGGTCCGCCGCCAAGGATCAGGACATCAGTTGAAGCTTTTTCAATGTTCATTGTTTCCGTCGTTGAAGGCCGGGTCGGAGCGAGGTTGAGGTGGGGGATGTTTGAATTCATACTTCAGATGGATCGCGTGCTGGGAGTCTTAACCGTATAAGACGCTCTCCTGCGCGCTCCGTTAGCGTATCCAGAGGATAAATCCGCCGACAAGAAGAACTCCGATAATCGCAATGACACCGATGACATAAAGGATATAGGAAAAAGGAATGTCTTGGTCGTCAACCACGGGTGACTCCGATCCAATGCGGTGCAACTTGACTCTCTGGAAAGCGCTGTCGTCAGAACCTGGTATATGCCTTTCCGTTGTTACAACCATGTTTATGTCTTAAACTATTAAGATATAGAAGTCAAACTGCGGCGCCGGGCCGAGGAAACCTTCCCTTTGCACGAACAGCTGCAGTCATTACAATGAATCAGGAGACACCGACAGGTGTGGTGGCGCAGATGATAAGCAAACGATTTAGAGCATCCCGAGGAAAACACCTGCCAACCGCGAGCGAGCTTCGCCTGTTACAAATCCTGTGGGATAGCGGCGAAGGAACGGTGGAGGACGTGGTCAATGCCCATCCGCCGCGCAATCGGCCTAACTACAAAACCACACAGACCTTGTTGCGGATTATGGAAGAAAAGGGCTTCATCGCGCATGAGAGTCGCGGCCGAGTTTTCGTGTTCACGCCGTTGATCTCACGAAAAGCAATTGACAAGATGTCGATCCAGAGCCTGCTTTCGCAGAACTTTGGCGGATCTCCCACAGGGCTATTCGTGAACTTGTTAGAGGCGGCCAGGGTGAAAGAGAAAGATCTGGATGAACTGGAAGCACAGATACGAGAGTATCGTAAGAAGAACGAGTCGAACGGACGTGGCCGGAGTTAAGGCGCCTCCTCGACAGAATATTTAGAGCCGTTGAATCCTCCTGGTGCATCGGAGATCGTAAGACACGCGGTAATAATTCGACAGTGCCAGAGGTAGGATGCACCTAGAAACTCAGCTCGCGATCGTGGCGGCATTCGCAGGTTTCCTGCTCAAGACATTTTTAGGTTTCTGCATTTGTTGGGCGATCAGCAAGATTGTTGTTTCGCCGCGCAGAAAGTTTCTAGTCTGGTTTGCCTTCCTCGCTACTGCAGGAGGTTACTGGCTTTGGCTGCTTCTCAGTTTCATTCCGCATCCAGGTTCCTCGCTGACGTTTCCGATCCATGCTGTGGCCGCCTCGGAGCCAGTCGCGATCTGGCAATTGCCAGCGACCTGGGCTTATCCGCTTTTGATTGTCGAACGTGTTTTGGCAGGTTTTTACCTTGTCGTGCTGGGGAATTTCCTGCTGGCGCGTATCAAGAAGCAAGTTCGCCTGCGATGGGTCCTTCGCTTCGCCTATAAGACACCTAACCAGATTGAGACCCTGTTTCGCTCCATTGCGACCAGGTTTGGAGCAGAAAAAGTAAAGCTGCTGGTGCTATCGGGAATCTATTCTCCGGCCACTTTCGGTTGGATTCGTCCCGTCGTGTTGCTTCCTCCGCTTTGCCTGGAGCAGGATGAAAGCGAGTTGGCCGACATCTTCCGCCACGAACTGCAGCATGTCGCGCGACACGATTTCTTCTTCAACAATGTCGCCAGTCTTTGCCGTTCGTTGTTGTTTTTTCATCCCGCGGTATGGTTTGCTCAGCGGAAAATGGAATTAGAAAGCGAGCTTGCCTGCGATCTGGCGGTCGTTCGGAACTCCCCTGAGCGGCGTGCGACCTATGCAGAGTGCCTGGTTCGCTTCGCACGGTTGCATGCGGCGCAAGATCCGACTCCCTGGAATCTGGATTTTGCCGGATCGTCGATTCAGCTGAAGGTTCGCGTTCGCTCCGTGTTGAAAGAAACTGCAAAAATCCCTGTATGGCTATTGGGTTTGCGAGCCACTGTAGGGATGATGCTTTTCGCCGCTTTTCTGTGCGCGGTCCCGTCATTATCTGTCGTGCTGTCGTATGCTCATCGAGTCGCTCAGCCGATCGTTCCGGCGTTGCTGAACTCTCAACCCACGTTGCGTTTCCGCAAGAAACCACGTACTCGTGCGCTGGAGCGAAAAGCTTTGACCCGATCACTGGCAAGTCCCGCAGTATTACCTGCCGTCGCCTCGCCGGCCAACCGGTCAGAGGCCTCTTTGGCTGAGACACCGAAAGCGCTGCGTCAACCCGACACTCTCTCGACCGGGGAGCCCGTACCTACCCTGCAGCAGCGGAACGGCAGCGGTGAAGGCCGCACTTCCAAGCCTGCCCGCGCGAGCGTCATTTTCATTTCCAATCCATCGTCGATGGGAGCCGGCGACTCAGGCGCCGGCAAAGGTCGCTCGATTGCCTCAGCCCTGATGACAGGTGCGAGCGAGGCGGCTCGATTTGCCGGCGGTCACGGAAAAGACGTGCACTGACGCGCACAAACCGGTTCTCAACCGCCAACCGCAATATCTGCCATTCGGCCTTTCCAGGTGAGCGACGCGCGGAATCGCTCTAGTAGCGGATGTCGGACATGAGCCGCGTGACTTCGTGCTGTTGCTCGGCCGTCAAGGGTAATAGTGGCAGGCGGGCGCGACCGCCGTAATAACCATTCAAATCGCAGGCGAATTTCAATCCTGGAACTCCCATTTGGCCGCCGACGATGCCGGAAGAGACGCCAATGCGTTCCTGTTTCTCCGCAGCCAAACCCTCGTCGCCTTCTTTCCAGGCCATGTAAATCTCGCAGCAACATTGTGGCGCGCAGGTGCCGAAGGCGACGACTGCCCCGGAGGCTCCTTCGCGAAGGGCTGCATGCAGGGTGCCAGCACTCCCAGTTAGCACCGTAAACCCCACTTCTTTCTGACGGGTTTTCATGGCTGCAGGAGGAGCAGCGACCGCAACGGCGGAGCTTCCCTGCTGCAACGCGTCGGCAGTGACAAACCGTGCTGCGGAGGCGGAAGGCTGGGCTGCGAGCATTCGTTCGGTAACTGCCGTAAACGTCGGCGTTACCGTCACCCTTCTCTTCACAAATTGCGTGGCCTTGACGATCGCGGCGATGTTCTCAACATTCCCGCTCGATTCTTTGATCCCGATGATGTTCGGGTGATGCGCCAACTCCACGATCAACTCAACCGGCATGTCATACGCCGTGAAAAACGGAACGTTGTAGAGCAGTACCGGCAGCGAAGAGTTGTCCGCGACGGTGCGGTAATACGTCAACATCTCGAGCTGTGCACCATCGGTTCGATGGAGTTGTCGCCGATAGAAGTGCGGTGTGCGAACCAGTACTGCGTCGTAGTGGAGGGAGCCGGCAAACTCTGCCATGGCCAGGGTCTGGCGAACGCTTTCCTGACCTACACCCGCGATCATTACCTTGTCTGGAGATGCAGCCGCGATCGCATTCGCCAGAACTTCCCGCTGCTCTTCATTGCTCAGCATGACCGCTTCGCCGGTTGAGCCGAGCACAACCATGCCGGACAGTTGCGTTCGAGAGTAGAGCGCAACATTGTGTTCCAGCTTGCGCAGGTATAAGCTGCCGTCGGGATAGAACGGCGTCGTGATAGGCGGGAAAATTCCTTCGAGCAGCATCGTGCTTATTATTGTAGGCGAAGGGGTTTCCGCCACGGGAACTTTCCTCTACCGAGGTACGTATGTTCCAGGTAGATCGAGGCACCGGAATTCGATCGTGGCCTCAAATTTCACCGACGAATCGGTCCTGAACGCAAGGCTTGATTCGCAACGGAGGTTGTGCGATGAAATTCCTATTGTGGTGCGTGCTGCTGATTTTATGCTGGCCGCTGGCGCTGTTAGCGCTGATCCTCTATCCCATCGTATGGATACTTTTATTGCCGTTTCGGCTGTTCGGGATCGCTGTCCACGGC
The DNA here is from genome assembly GCA_049796755.1 of Acidobacteriaceae bacterium. Taxonomy (GTDB): domain Bacteria; phylum Acidobacteriota; class Terriglobia; order Terriglobales; family Acidobacteriaceae; genus JAKAAZ01. The sequence continues at coordinate 44,722 of JBARFA010000051.1, read as the reverse complement.
GTGCTGGAACTCGTCGCAGCTTTGATCATGCTTCCCGCGCGGGTTTTGCGGGCGGTATAACGCAGAGTCGATTTTAGGCTTTCTATCAGGGATCGACCGCGGTCGGGCCTCCATCGGCGAAAGCAGATTGGCTTCAGCCGTAAAACCCTAGACGCCCGCGGTAATCCTGGCCGCATGCAGATTCTGCAGCGCATACACAGAAATTTCCTGTTGCTGCAGGGCAACGATCCCGTCTGCCGCCGCCCGCGCCGCGCCCAGGGTGGTAATGGTAGGAATACGCTGGGTAACGGCGGCCCGGCGGATTGCTTTCTCGTCGAAGAACGTGTCCTGACCGCGTGGCGTGTTGATGATCAGCTGAATCCGGTCGCCCTTGATCAGATCGACGACATTCGGCCGGCCTTCCTTTACCTTGAATACTCGTTCGACGACGAAGCCGGCCTTCTCCAGCACGTCTGCCGTACCGTGTGTCGCGACCAGTTTGAATCCAAGCTCGACGAACTGCAGCGCCAGGGCCGCGATTGCCGGCTTGTCATGGTCGTTCACACTTAAGAACACAGTTCCCTTCACCGGCAGCTTCTGGCCGGCACTTAACTGTGCCTTAGCGAAGGCTTCGCCGAAGGTGTCGGCGACTCCCATCACTTCGCCGGTCGATTTCATTTCCGGACCAAGCACGGTATCGACACCCGGAAATTTGTTCCATGCAAATACCGGCGACTTGACGAAATAGTGAGCGCCAGTATCCAGCACAGCTTCGCGATCGACCGCATCGCCGAGGAACTCACGCAGCTTGCGGCCGGTCATCAGGCGCGCCGCAATTTTTGCCAAAGGAATTCCGGTGGCTTTAGAAACATATGGAACGGTGCGCGACGCGCGTGGATTGACCTCGATGACGAACACGTTTTCCCGCTGCACTGCAAATTGAATATTCACTAATCCGATGACGTTCAGCGCGCGAGCCAGCTTATACGTATGGGAGCGAATGGTCGCCAGCACTTGCTCCGACAGGTCCACGCTCGGCATGACGCACGAAGAGTCGCCAGAGTGGATGCCGGCCTCTTCAATATGCTGCATAATGCCCGCGATTACGACATCTTCGCCGTCCGCCAGTGCATCGACATCCACTTCGATAGCGTCTTCCAAAAAGTGATCGATCAGGACAGGCCGCTGCTGCGAATATTCGACGGCCTCTCGCATGTAGTGCGTGACCGCAGCGTCATCATAAGCGATGACCATGGCCCGACCGCCCAACACATAAGAAGGCCGCACCAGCACGGGATATCCAACCCGCTGTGCTCCCGCAACAGCCTCTTCCACGCTGGTTGCCAGCGCGCCCGGGGGTTGCGCAATCTTCAAATCGTCGAGCAATTTTCCAAAGCGCTTGCGATCCTCAGCCAAGTCGATCGATTCCGGAGATGTGCCAATGATCGGCACGCCCGCAGCCTTGAGCGGTAGTGCGAGATTCAGCGGCGTCTGCCCGCCAAACTGCACGATCATGCCAATTGGCGCGCCGGACGCTGCTTCATGTTCGTAGACTTCAAGCACATCTTCATAGGTCAGCGGTTCGAAATAGAGGCGATCGCTGGTGTCGTAATCCGTCGAAACAGTCTCAGGATTGCAGTTGACCATGATGGTTTCATAGCCATCTTCCTTCAGCGCGAACGCCGCGTGGCAACAGCAATAATCGAACTCAATTCCCTGCCCGATGCGATTCGGCCCACTCCCCAGGATGATCACTTTTTTCTTTTGGGTGGGGGTGGCTTCGTCCTCCTCGTCATAGCAAGAATAGAAATACGGGGTGAAGCTTTCGAACTCGGCAGCGCAGGTGTCCACGAGTTTGTACACCGGCTGCAACTTGTGTTTCAGGCGCAGATCGCGCACCTTCACCGGTGCGTCAGATCCCTCCATGCCCCACACGGCCGCGAGCCGCGCATCGGAGATGCCCACGCGTTTGGCTTTGCGCAGTAATTCCGGCGAAATGTTGTCGTAGGTGGTGGTGCCCAACTCTCCCACGCAATCTGTGATCTCTTTAATCTGCTGCAGGAACCAGGGATCCATGGAGGTCATCCACGCAACTTCGCGTACCGACTGGCCAGACCGAAATGCATATCGGATGTAGGCCAATCGATCCGGATGCGGCGTGACTAAACGCTGCGTCAAGCGACGCGGCTCGATGACTTCCGCACTGATAGCCCTGCCTGTCTCCAGCGAACGAAACGCTTTCATCAAGGCTTCTTTGAAGGTTCGTCCGATCGCCATGACTTCGCCGACGGATTTCATTTGCGGCCCGAGGCCTTCATCCGTGCCGGCGAATTTTTCGAATTGCCACTTGGGAATTTTTACGACAACATAGTCGATCGTAGGCTCAAAGCACGAAGGCGTTTTCTGCGTAATGTCGTTGGGAATTTCGTCCAGCGTGTAGCCGACAGCCAGACGCGCGGCTATTTTCGCAATCGGAAAACCGGTTGCCTTCGACGCCAGCGCGGAGGACCGCGACACACGCGGATTCATCTCAATCACAACGAGGCGCCCGGTCGTCGGATGCACGCCGAACTGCACATTGGAGCCGCCCGTTTCAACGCCGATTTCGCGCATCACCTTGATGGCTGCATCGCGCATCGCCTGATACTCGCGATCGGTCAGCGTTTGCGCCGGCGCAACGGTGATGGAATCGCCGGTGTGCACGCCCATGGGATCGACGTTTTCAATCGAGCAGATGATGATGACGTTATCCGCCAGATCACGCATCACCTCCAGCTCATACTCTTTCCAGCCCAGCACCGACTCTTCAATCAGACATTCATGGACTGGAGAAAGATCGAGACCGCGGGAAAGAATTTCCATTAATTCTTCACGATTGTAGGCGAGACCACCACCCGATCCTCCCAGCGTAAACGAGGGGCGAATGATGACCGGGAAACCGATTTTGCCGGCAAACTCCAACCCGTCGCGAAGATTGTTGACCAGCGCGGAACGAGGAACGTCCAGGCCGATGCGTCGCATCGCGTCCTTGAACAGGAGCCGGTCCTCTGCTTTTTTGATGGCCTCCAGCTTGGCGCCAATCAACTCCACACCATACTTTTCCAGCACGCCGGAGTCTGACAACTCAACCGCGAGATTCAATGCCGTCTGGCCGCCGACCGTCGGAAGCAGCGCGAAAACGCCTTTGCGATTGGCGCTGGTCAGCATCTCCGTTTCGATACGAATAATTTCTTCCAGATATTCCAGCGTCAGCGGCTCAATGTAGGTGCGATCCGCCAATTCGGGATCGGTCATGATGGTGGCGGGATTGGAATTCACCAGCACCACTTCATAGCCGTCGGCTCTGAGCGCTTTGCAAGCCTGCGTGCCAGAATAATCGAACTCCGCCGACTGGCCGATGACAATGGGTCCCGAGCCGATTACCAAAATCTTCGTGATGTCATTTCTGCGTGGCATCTACCATCCGTTTCTATCTGTAAATCTCTCGACGATGACCAACCGCGACAACTAGTACCAGAAGTTCGCGATCGCGCAACTCGCATAACACTCGGTAATCGCCAACGCGGTAGCGCCAGCGTCCTTTCAAGTCGCCCACTAAAGCGTGCCCAAATTGACGCGCGTCTGCCGCATTTGCGATCTTGTCCCTCAAGAACCGCGTAATCAAATCGGCTGTCGGACGATCCAGCTTCGCGAGTTGCTTTTTCGCGGTCGCTGTAACACTAATTGTCCAACCCAAGTTCCTGTCTCACTTCTTCGAGTGTGAAAGTTGGTTCGTTTTTGCTCAGGATTTCGTCGGCAAGTAGAGAGTCCTCGCGGTCCTCAATATATTGCCGAATTGCTTCCTTTGCGTAATAACTTTTTGTGCGTCCAGTTTTCTTCGCCAACCGTTCCAGCCGCTTTTCGATATCTGGCTCTAATCTGACTCCCAGCATAGCCATACCTCCTGTTAAACAAGTTTAACAGAATGCAAAATACGTGTTTTATTGGTCCTAAACCCATTTTTGCCAGTGAGTACGCCGTTCACTTCTTCCATTCCTCCATCATTTTGCGAAAATCGTGAAAGAGGTAGTGCGAATCGTGCGGGCCTGGACTCGCCTCTGGATGATACTGCACGCTGAATAATGGCAAATTACGATGGCGCAGACCTTCCAGAGTATTGTCGTTGAGGTCGATATGGGTCAGGTCAACTTCGCTTTGCTTCAATGAATCCGGGTCAACGGCATAGTTATGATTGTGCGCGGTGATTTCAACCTTGCCGGAACCCGTGTGCTGCACGGGATGATTGCCACCGTGATGGCCAAACTTGAGCTTGTAGGTTTTGCCGCCAAGAGCAAGTCCGATCAGTTGATGGCCCAGGCAAATTCCAAACACGGGAGTCTTGCCCATCAGGCGGCGAATATTTTCCTGCGCGTACTTTACCGGCTCTGGATCGCCGGGGCCGTTCGACAGAAACACTCCGTTGGGATTGAGCGCCAGGACATCTTCCGCAGAGGTTGTCGCCGGTACTACTGTGACCCGGCAACCTTGCTGCGCAAGCATGCGTAGAATGTTCCGCTTGATCCCGTAGTCGTATGCGACGACATGAAGATCCTGTTCTGGCATCGCTGCTACTGGTCCAATCGCCAATGGATCCGCATTCGCCATCTGCGGGTCAGCCGTGTCCCACTCATAGCGAACCTTTGTCGTGACCACGCTGGCAAGATCTGTCCCATCCATTTTGCGAATGGCACGGGCTTTGGCAATCAGCTTTTCTGGATCTGACTCCAGCGAGGAAATCACGCCGCGCATCACGCCGTGGGTGCGGAGATGCCGTACCAAGGCGCGCGTGTCGATTTCCGAGATGACGGGAATATTGAATCGCTCGAGAAATTCGTCGGCCACTAACTGCGAGCGCCAATTCGAGCTGACCGGAGAAAATTCACGCGTGACCAAGCCTTCGATGTAAGGCCGGCTGGCTTCATCGTCCGCGTTGTTTGTTCCGTAATTGCCTATTTGAGGATTGGTGAGGACAACAATCTGCCCTGCATAGGATGGATCAGTGAAGATTTCTTGATAGCCGGAAAGCGATGTATTAAAAACAACCTCGCCGTAGCATTCTGCCTTGGCACCGTAGCCGCGGCCCTGAAAGATACGCCCATCTTCGAGCGCAAGGATGGCCTGCATCGCGTCTCCACGCAGTGGATTTTATTAATCTTATCAGAATTTGTTCGGCAATTCCCTGTGGAAGATGGAGATCCAGAATTTAGAGGTTCGCGCGTCCTGCTAATGGACGACTCCCATGTCATCCGTGGGCCAATAAACGAACGTTGCCTTGCCATAAATCAGCTTGCGGTTCACGGGACCAAAGTCGCGGCTGTCGCTTGAAATCAGACGGTGATCTCCCATCACAAAATATTCATTTTTTGACAAAACGATCTCGGGATAGGACCGATCGTCTCGAAAGCGCATTGGAACATAGGGTTCTTTCAACGCCTTACCGTTCACGTAGACCTGCCCATCGTCAATGCGCAACGTATCACCGGGAATGGCGATCACACGCTTGATATAGCTTTTTGCCGGATCGAGCGGAAAATGAAAGACCACGACGTCATCGCGATGGATGGGCTCAAAGTGGTATTGAAATTTATTGATGAAAAGCCGTTCCTGATCTTGCAGTCCGGGCATCATGCTGGTCCCTTCCACACGAACCGGCTGATACAGGAAGGTGATGATCAGGAATGAGATGGCGACGGCAAACAACAGGTCTCGCGCCCAAGTGGACACCGTGATCGGCGCTGGCGTGGGCTTTGGATCCTTAGGGTCTGCGTTTTCAATGTTTGTTGGATCAACCGAAGGCAAAGGAAATTCAACCTCACTTTCATTTTATCCGAAATTGTTCAAGCAACCGATTCTGATCGATTGGCTTCTTGCCGATCCATCGATCTCGGGATACCTCGCCAAAGCGTCTTCCGCAGGATTCGTTGAAATGCTCTAAGCTACATCCAACGTTCTATGCGAGTTGCATTTTCTACCGGCCGTCCTGCGCACGCCGTGCTGCCAGCTAATTTGCTGGCGCAACGCGGAGAACAGGTGACGATTTTTACGGCCGCGTATCGCGCCCGGTTTCCGCAACTGGCTCCCGATGTCGGCCTGCACTGGGTTCCACAATTCGTTCCTTCCATCCATTTTTTGACCGGCGTGCAGCTTGCGCGCCCCTGGCAGCGCGCCGACACCGCGCTCTACGACCGCCTTGTTTCCATGCGGCTCGCAACCACACGCGACCAGTTCGACATCTTCTGGGCCTGGGCGTCCGGCGCGTTGGCTTCTGGCCGTGCTGCACGGCGTCGAGGGGCCCGGTTTGTGCTGGACCGCGCCTGCCCGCATGTCGACGCTCAACAAGCTTTGATCCGGACTGAGTGCGAACAGCTGGGTGTGCGCTACCAGGCCGAGCCGTCGTGGTTTCGGGCGCGTCAACTTGCCGAATACGATGAAGCCGACATCATCCTGGTGCCTTCGACGTACTCCCGCGCGACATTCCCGGAGGCGCTACAGTCGAAGACGCTGGTTGCCCCACTGTTTGGACGAATGCCGATGCCGCAGGTCACGATTTCTGCGAACGCAATTTCCACATCGTCAAAGGACACGACCGCTGGAGCGATTGCGTCGTTCACCTTTGGAACGGTTGGCGGACAGCCACTGCGCAAGGGTTTCTTGTATCTGCTGCAGGCGTGGAAACAACTGCAACTTCCAAACGCACGACTGCTGCTGCGTACGGATGCGCGGCTGGATCGATCGCCGGTACTGCGCGGATTGCTGCGTGAATTGCCGAACGTAGAGATTGTCCGATACGTCGACAATATGAGTGATTTTTACCGTCGCTGCGATGCCTTTGTGTTCCCCACGATCGACGACGGCTTTGGTATGGCATTGCTGGAGGCGATGGCCCACGGGCTGCCTGCGATCACGACCACGCATTGCGGGGCAGCGGAATTATTTACGCCTGGCAAGGATTTAGTTGTCGTCCCGGCGCAGGATGCCGAACAATTAGCCGCCGCCATGCAACGGCTCCATGCCTCTGCGGAAACGCGTGCCTGCTTGCGATCGAACGCGTTGGATTCGCTGCGGCGCATTGAAGGCAATGGAGCATATCATCTGTATTCAAGAACGCTGGATCAGATTCTCGCGATGCGACAGAATGCTGCAAACTGATCGTGGCTGCAAAATTTCGTATGCACTCACCCCTTCGTGATGACCACGGTCCCGCAAGGGTCCACCAAGGGGAAACAGTTGATCTTTTCCTGTTCGCAGTACTTTCTGACAGCCGCCTTTGCCCCCGGGTAGTCCTTATTGTTGTAGTCGTGAATAAAAATGAATCCGCCGGAGCTCAATCGCGGATAAAAAAATGCGAGGCCGTCGTAAATAGGTTTATACAAATCCGCGTCGATGCTCACAAAAGCAAAGGATTCTGTGCGGTCAGCCTCCTCAAGAGATTCAGGGAAATAACCGGCGCGAATCTTTATTTTTTCCGGATGGTCCATTTTTTCCAAGACTAACTTCACACTGGTATCCGAAAAGTCTTCCGATGCGGTCGAAAATCCGGAGCCTCGATCGACCTCTTGATCTTGCCGGTTGAATCCCTGGAATGTATCAAACAGATAAAGGGTCCGGTCTGGGAACTCACCGTGGATATGCCGGGCAAATTCGCCCTGATACACCCCCAGTTCTGCGACGCTACCAATTACCGACTGCGAGCGAATTTCCTCAGCAACAGCATGTAATGAGCAAACGCGAATCGAATCCCTGGTCGTGAGATTGGATAGTTTTTCCATATCCAGGACGACTTGTCCGCGCAGGATCACAAGGCGGTAGCGTTCATATAGCAACCGCTTCAAATTTTTCCTGAAGGATTTGGAAAATATCTGGGGCATCTTCAGCTCCGGAGTAACTAGGTGGTTACAAACATTTCCTCACAGTCTACAGGCGCGAACCTAATGCCTGACCCCAGGCCATCGTCGGCTTCATTCTGCGACCGGTTCAGCACATCAATTTGCTGCCAAACGCGCATCCATACGCTATTTCTTTCTCGCCACCAGCGTGATGGAGTAGTAGGGCCAATTCATCGCGCGTGTCACGGGGCTATCGAACATTGGCGGGATCCATCGAAGCGGCAGGACAATCGGCCAGCTGACGATCTCCGAGGTCGCGTTCGCTGCAATTCGCTTCAGGGAAGTTATCTTTTGGCTCAAGATTCCGCTGCAGTATTCGATCTTCATCACTTCAAAACCAGATTGCTGACAGAGCCGTGTGAGATCGTCGGGAGAATATCCACGGCGCACATGGGCGCCGTTTTCCACTGTCGAGAAATTCTCGTTGTCGTACGCCATGGGTTTAAAGCTGAGATTCGGCGTGGTCAGCAGCAACGTCCCTGCGGGCTTCAGACATCGAGCAATGTCCTGCATCAGCTTCACATCATCCAGAATGTGTTCGATGCACTCGCAACAAATGGCAACATCGAATTGCTCGGCAAGATCGGGGCGTTCATCGAGACGGCGAACATCCTGGACTTCAAACGTGGCTGTATCGGCATTACAAATTTTCGCTCGCTGTTGCGCGACACCTTGGTTTCTCTTGTCCCAACTGAGACCGAGCGAACGATATCCTCGCAGTGCCGCGCCCATGGTAAATGCGCCGGTTCCGCAGCCGACGTCGACCAGGCTGCGGGAGCCGCTTGGCACCACCGGCAGATATTTTTTCAACCACAGCCAGCGATCTAATACAAGGGTGTCGCCATGTATCAGAGTTGCTGGAAACCCCAGAATGCGAACCAGTCCAGATTTCAATGTCCACCGTCACTCATACTTTATGCGTTACCAGCGAGAAGCTTGTTGCGAAATAATACGTACAGCTTTTTTACAATTTCCTGCATATTAAAAAGGAAAAATGATATTAACGCCATCGTAGCGCTTACCGCGAACCCCGCCGCAAACTGCAAGTGATAAGGCATCAGATGCGTGTGGGTCAATACAACGTCGCCGCCCGCCAAACCAATCAGACATATGAATGCCAGCCGATACACATACTTCATCCGATGTTCGCCGGTGTGGGCAAAAAGATCTCGGTTTAGTCCGATGATACGGATTACCTGGAACAACTCAATCGCCAGCCACGAATACAGGAAACCGAGCATACCGTACCAGTGAACCATTGGGATGGCGATTGCGACCAGGGCGATGTAGCTGAAGAACATGAGTCGAGCCAAGCGCTCGTGGGTATTGGTTGAAAATTGGAACTGAAACTTGTGCTCCTTTGCGCTCAATATCATCGAAATCGCGGAGGTGACGACATACGGAAGTACAGAAAACAACTGCGGCTTGTGCAACCAGACTGCCAACAGCACCGGCGAGATGATAAGCATCCCCAGGTTCACAACAGGAATCAGGGAGAAGATCAGCCGCTCAGAGTAATTGTAGATTGCTGTTAGCTCACGCCACTCCTGTCGCCCATATAGGCGAGTGATCTCCGCTCCCATCGCCTGGGTCGGACCGATTAACATGAGACGCGACATGGAAAAGATGGTTCGCATGGCCGTAAACGCGACCACAACAAAGGAGCCGGCTTCGCGCTGCAGAATGAGGACAGGCACTTCAAAGGAAAGAAAGGTGCTCATGCTGATCAGGCCGAAGTAGCTGCTCGGGCCAATGATGGCGCGCACCGCGCTACGGTCCCACAAGCCAATCTGAGGAAAAATCTGCGGGGCGACGCGGCGAATATGCAACAACACCAGGAGAATTCCGATCGCGTACACCGCTGCCTGTAGTCCCGCCAGCAGGGGAAACGGAAACCGCATCCAGGCGCCCGCAGAGGTCACAATGACCATCGTCAGCCGCAAGCCGTTCACCCACAATACTCCTGCGTGAGCGCGGCTCAACACCATGAACATCCCGGTAAAGTAGCCGAAAAGTACGCCAAGCAGGATTTGGATTGCCAGGAAATAAAGCGTCAGCGATGTGTCTCGATGCGAAAGCGTCAGCCGCAGCCAGCGCTGCACTGGAAGCGCAAAAACGATTAGGCATACGACCGCCGCGCTGCCGAGAATCCCCAACAAAACGCGCAGCGAAGTGGATTGTTGCAGGTGATATCGATCCAGCTCCTGACGCTGATAGCGGACTGTCAGGTCCTGTGTTACGTAAGTCTGGATGCCAAAATTGAGCGTGCTGAGATACGCCACCGCGCCGGACAGGGCAATCCATTCCCCATAGAGCGTGGTTCCGTATTTAAAAAGAAAAATGGGCGGCAGCAGCAGCTTCGTGGCCAGGCTGACCACGTTGGAGGTCATCAGCGCGGCCATCACTTTAAGGATGCGTGTCAGTATGCCCATGCAAGGTCAAGAAACAAAGCTGCGTTCATTGAGTTTCCCACATTCTGAAAGAGAAACCTGAGAGGGTGCACCCCTGGGGATCGCACAACGGTATTGTCGCAGAGTGGCGAACTCAAGCACTAGCAAAGAGATTGATCCACGCGGAAAGCTCGTTGCGCTGGATCTGCTGGATATTTCGCCAGCAACGTTTGCGCGGCATCACATACCTGTTCCACGCTGATTTCGTCGATCGAATAATCCGGCGGAATGTCTCGGATCGACGGTCCCCGCAATACGCGGTAGCGCTCGGATTGAACCGGCAGCCACTCGAGCGGGCTTTGCCAAGCGGGAGCGATCACCACACCTGGCAATCCGACAGCTCTGGCCACGTGGAACGTTCCGGTATCGAGGCTGACGATCAAATCACATTGCGCGAGCAAGGCCGCCAATTCGGCGATCGTGGTATTTCCGGCCAATGAAATTCCCTTCTGCGGCAGATCCTTGCGCAGGGCATCAATCGGTATGGCATCCTTCGCTGTCCCCACGAAAACCGGAACAGCCCCGGTCGCACTGGAAAGGTTCGCAATCACCTGTTGAAATCGCACCTGGTTCCACTGGTTCTTCTGTCCCCCGCTGTTTTGCGTGACAAAGACAATCCGAGGTACGTCGACATCAACTTTGAGCGATTCCAACCACTGCGACGCTTTTTCCGCGTCGTGCTGGGCGAAGAATACTCGCGGCTCGCAAGCAGGAACGGGATGACCAAGGCTGCGCACGATGTCAAGATTGCCCTCGATCTGGCCGCGCTCAGGATCGAACGTCAAGGGCACGTCGTAGAGTTCCGGAGCCAGGGTGTAGCCAATTCGGACTGCGCTGCCGGCCAGTAAGCTCAAAATTGCCAGACGCGTTCGCTGATTCCCGATCGTGGTGATCACGCAGATGCCTCCGGGGGGCGTTGAGTCGAGCAGATCACGGACAGCACGCACACTCCTCAGAAAAGTTTTGAACGGGCTGGGTGTCACTACACAATGATCAATATTTGGATTGGAGTGGAGGACGCTGGCCGCGATGCCTGAAGCGGCGACCGTGATGTAACAGTCCGGCACTGCATGTTTCAGCGCCTCGAACAATGGGGTCGCATGAACGACGCTGCCGAGCGGGGATTCATATTGAAGCACAAGGAAGGTCCGGATCCCCGCCAATTCAGCCTGTGAAAATCTGCTGTCACCGTGCAACAGGTGCACGACTTTCGCGATTCCCCGAAAAGCTGCTCTCTTCCATCGCGAACGTGGCGGCTGCAGCATCTCGGGCCCCTGGCAAGTCAGCGTTAGAGTGGCGTCTGGCCACGCACTACATCTTGTAGCGGCCGAGGTCTTCGTCGTTCAAGTTTTCCAGCCAGCGCCGAAGCTCTTCCGTGGAAAAATTCTCCACGCCGGCATTGGCCATGCGGGTAGTCTGCAGCACTTGAGCAGAAAGGTAGATGGGGCAATCTGTGCGCAGCGCCAGTGCGAGCGCATCTGAGGGGCGAGCGTCCAGGCTGATCAGTTCTCCACCCCGCTCCATCCAGATCAACGCATAAAATACGTCATCCTTCAGTTCGGTAATCACGACGCGACGCACTTCCCCGTCCAGAGTGCGGATCAGGTTGGCGAGCAGATCGTGCGTCATTGGCCGCGGCGTTGCGGTTTTTTCAATCTCGAGAGCAATCGCGTTCGCCTCGAAGATTCCAACCCATATCGGCACCAGGGCATCGCTCCCGATATCCTTCAGGACGACCATGGGCATATTGGTGACTGGATCCATCATCAAGCCGCGAATCTTGACTTCCATTTCGTCGGCCTGCACTTCACCTGCGCCGGATTGGAGTGGAAGACTCATGCCACACAAATTTCCTCTCCCGCGGAAACCGCGGCTGACTGCACTGTATGGATCGCTTCGCCGAGCAGGCTGTTCGGGAAGCTCTGGGTGATGCGCACGTTTACATAACTTCCCGCAGCCGGCAGAATGGGTGAGTTCACGGTGAAATTAACGACTTTGTTCTGCGAGCTGCGTCCGGAGATTTGGCCGCGCGCCGGGTTATTTCCTTCAACCATTACTTCAATAATCTCGCCAATATGCTTACTGTAGAGTGACCTTTGAATCTCGCGTTGGCTCTCCAGCAGAACTTGCAGCCGCCGACTCTTCACTTCTTCTGGGATGCTGTCTTCCATGGAAATGGCTGGCGTATTGGGCCGTGCGGAGTATTTGAATGCAAACACAGCGTCGTAGCCAACCTGGGCCAGCAAGCTCAGCGTCTGCTCAAAATCCTCGTCCGTCTCGCCGGGAAAGCCGACAATGATGTCCGTCGTCAGGCTGATCGGTCGCCGCGCCGCTTGAATCCAGGCAATCCGTTCCAGGTACCATTCGCGCGTATATTCCCGCTGCATCCGCTGCAGCACCCGCGAAGACCCGCTTTGCACAGGTAGATGAACATGATCGCAGAGGGTCGGCACAGCATCGATCGCCTCGACGATGTCACGCGTGAAGTCGCGCGGGTGGGACGTTGTGAACCGCACGCGCCGAATCCCCGGAACCTGGCCAACAGCGGTCAGCAACTCCGCGAAAGTCATTTTTCCGGAAGAGTCGCGATAGGAGTTCACATTCTGCCCTAACAATTGGATGTCCGTATATCCAGCGTCGGCCATCCGTCGCGCTTCGGACAGCACAGAGTCGGATGTGCGACTGCGCTCTTTGCCGCGCGTGTACGGCACCACGCAATAGGCGCAGAACTTGTCGCAGCCCTCGATGATGGTGATGTAGCCGCGATGCTTGTTGCTACGCGCTGTAAATTCCGTCTCGAAGGTCTGATCGGTCTGCCGGTCATCCAGGCCGGTAATGCGCTTATTGCCGGCTTCCAGTTGCACCAACATCTCGGGCAGTTTTCGGTAGGAGGCGGACCCGGCAACCAGAGACACATACGGTGCCCGCTCGAAGATCTTTTCGCCTTCCTGCTGCGCTACGCAGCCGAGCACGCCGAAGCGCTTCCCTTGTTTATGGAGGGCCTTATAGTCGTTCAGGCGATTAAAGACCTTCTGCTCCGCCTTATCGCGAATGGAGCAGGTGTTGTATAAAATCAACGCCGCATCGACTTCCGCTTCTACTTGGCGATAGCCTTCCTGCACCAGTGTGCCAATGACTTTTTCCGAGTCATGGGCATTCATCTGGCAGCCGAAAGTTTCAATGTAAAACGTCTTGTCGAGTAGGGCCATCGCACCTGAAGTATAACGCAGCCAGCATACGTCTTGACCACCTCAATCAGAGGTGCGGCTCGTCACCATGAGTACACTATTTGCATATGCCGGGCAGCGATTTGCAAAGTTGGAACCAGCGTTATCTTGCAGGTGAATTCGGATTTCGCGAGACTGACCCCTTTGTGATCGAAGCCCACAAGAATTATTTACAGCCGTTGCTGCGCGAAAACTCTGCCGCTGGATCGAATACGGGGCTGGATCTGGCAGGTGGCGCCGGTCATCATGCAATTTGGCTGGCGCAACAGGGTTGGAGCATGACGCTTGCCGACTGGTCGGAGCCCGCGTTGGAGATCGCCCGTGAAAAAGCACCGGCGAGTCAGCTCACGCTCGACATAAAACAAGGAGCCGCACTGGATGTTGTTTCCAAATTCGCCAGTAACGGCCATCATTTTGGATTTGTGCTGGTTTCCTTCTTCCTCGATCGCGCCATACTACCGTGGTTGCCGAAGATTCTGATCCCCGGCGGATTGTTGCTGTACCGCACCTACACTGAAGACAATGAACGCCTCGGCAATCCGCGAGGACCGCGCGATCCGCAACACCTACTGCGCTCGCAGGAGCTTCTGGAAAACTACCGCGGCATGAAGATTCTGCATTACAACGAGACAGTCGCGCTAAAGGGCGTCGTGGAATTGATCGCGCAGAAAACGGAAATATTACCAACAAACATGGAAAATCGCGAATGACTACGACCCGCGCAAAGACGCACAAAACCGCCACTTCCGGTCACACACTCGATGGACCAATCCCGGGGTTAGTTCATCATTGCTTCGGCTGTTCTAAGGAAAATCGCACTGGATTACACCTGCGCTTCCAGGAAACGGACAACGGCGGAGTCGCCACTGAGCTTCGCGTGCCGCGGCGTTTCGAGGGTCCTCCAGGCCATGTCCACGGCGGCATCATCGCGACCATTCTGGACGAAGCCATGGGCAAAGTGAATCGGCGCAAAGGCATTGTCGCGCTCACCCGCCACATGTCGATCGATTATCTTCGGCCAGTCCCGCTCGCAACCAAGCTTCGCGCCGTGGGTTGGTCGGTAAAAGAAGAGGGTCGAAAACACTTCCACACCGGCGAAATTCGCGCTCTTGATGGCACGGTACTCGCCCGGGCCCACGGCGTGTTCATTGCCGTCAATTCCGCCGAACTGTTTGAGAAATACAAACAGCGGCTCACATTCAGCGCCGCGAATCGATAGCCTGCGAAGCTGGTAAACTTATATTTCCACGACAGTTTTGCGTGGCAAGGAGCAGCACCATGGCAAATCACCAACAGAATGGCAACGCGAATCCAGAATCCGGTCACGGACTGCGCCTGAAGGTCGGCCTGGCTGAAATGTTGAAAGGTGGCGTCATTATGGACGTCATCAACGCCGAGCAGGCGGAAATTGCCGAGAAAGCCGGCGCCGTGGCTGTGATGGCGCTCGAGCGCGTGCCAGCCCAGATTCGCGCCGAAGGCGGCGTGGCCCGCATGGCTTCTCCGGCGATTATCAAGGAAATTATGGCTGCGGTTTCCATCCCCGTGATGGCAAAATGTCGCATCGGTCACTTTGCCGAGGCGCAGGTGCTGCAGGAACTGGGCGTCGATTTTATCGATGAATCCGAGGTCCTGACCCCGGCCGACGAACTGCATCACGTGAATAAGCATGCCTTCAAAACTCCATTCGTTTGCGGAGCGCGCGATTTGGGCGAGGCGCTGCGTCGCATTGCCGAAGGTGCCGCGATGATTCGCACCAAGGGAGAAGCCGGAACCGGTGACGTGGTCCATGCCGTGAAGCATCTGCGCCAGATTGTGAAAGACATGCGCCAGTTGACTGTGATGAGCGAAGAAGAATTGTTTGCAGCCGCGAAAGACCATCGTGCGCCGTACGAGCTCATCCGTATGGTCGCGAAAGCGGGTAAGCTGCCTGTGCCGAACTTCTCCGCGGGCGGCATTGCCACGCCGGCAGATGCAGCGCTTGTCCGCCAGTTGGGCGCGGAAGCCGTTTTTGTCGGCTCCGGTATTTTTATGAGCGACTCGACGCACCTCGCCTCCATTGAAGAAGCGACCAGCCGGGCGCGAGCGATTGTTCGTGCCACCACATTCTTCGACGATCCAAAGGTGCTGGCCGAAACCAGTGCAGAATGCACGGGAGCGATGAAGGGATTGGCAATCGCGGCTATGGACACAGCTTCCTTGATGCAAACGCGCGGCTGGTGAACTGGCCGTTCAGGCGGACGCGGCTTCGCCGCAAAGACGAGGTGAGAAGGTCCAGAAGTGTTAGCGTCTCCTAGTTCGTTTTTTGCGAGCAGCGCATTCATTGCAGATGCACTGGCTATCATTTCACTGATAGTTGCGATATGGTCTGTACGAATATCCAGAACCACGCAGCGGCGTACTACAGAACCAATCCTCACCCCAAAAGCCTGCCACGCTTTCGAAAATCCATACGTCGAACTGCATAACATTGGATCAGTGGCAGCTACAAAGATCTCGGTCGAGTTGCTCGAACGCCGAAGGCGCCCAAGTGCAACACTTTATGCGGCGGAAACGCTAAAGGGGGGGTAAGGATTGCAACATCAGGGCCTCGGATTTTCCCGACGATCTCAATGTTGAATTTCGAGAAAATTATTTGGAAGATGTAACAATCAATGTCATGAACATTCAGCGCATGTTGAATCAACAAGATTGCGCAGCAGTTGCAGAAGAACAGATGGCGTACCATCTTCTAACCCGCGAAGGAGGCCAGCGACTCGTCGTTTCTTGTGCGATTCCTGACAGTCCTCGCCGGATATCGAGAATCTTTCGAGTACGACACACCGAGTCCATGAAACCCGAGATTTGCATGTGCAGCACTCTCTTCGCTGGATATCGGGCAGATTATCTACGATCCAGGTTTAGGAACAACGCCGTGTTGAAGCCTCCCCCTGAATTCCCGGAGTTCTTGAGGGGCGACCGTGACGAGAAGTGAAAATTACTTCGGGGCACAAAGGTTGAAGCCCGAATCTAACGTCCCTATCGTCGGCGTGTTGGCCCTGCAGGGCGATTACGAGTCGCATGCGCGCGCCCTGGAGCAGGTGAACGCGCAGCCGCAGATGGTGCGCACTGCAGCCGACTTGGAACAGGTCGACGGCCTCATCATTCCCGGCGGCGAATCGACGACATTTCTAAAACTGCTGGAGCGGGAAAGACTCTTCGCCCCACTGGAAAAGTTCGTCCATACCCGTCCGACCTTTGGTACCTGCGCCGGATGCATCTTGCTCGCTAAACGCGTGACCCACCCGGAACAGGAGAGCCTTGGCATCCTGGATGCAACCGTTGAACGCAACGCGTACGGGCGGCAGATCGATAGCCAAATTGTCACCGAAGAGACTTCTCTGCCCGGTGGGCCGCTGGAAATGGTTTTTATTCGCGCACCCCGTCTGACGGATGTGGGCAGCGGAGTAGATGTGCTGGCGAACCGGGATGGATTTCCGGTATTAGTACGACAGAATAATATTCTGGCTGCCACGTTTCATCCTGAGCTTTCTCACGCCAACTCTCCATCCGACATCGACGGTCCTCACGACTTAAATCGAAATCCAGACCGGCGCGTGCATCAATATTTTGTCCAAATGGTCCGCGAGGCATCGCAAGCGCAGGAAGCTTCAAAGCCCACGCACGAATCTCGCCCAGTCCAAACTACGGTGGCCAGCCGCGAATGATCCAGCCCTGGCCTTCGGGCACGACTGCATCTTTGCTTGCGTTCCAGAGTTCTTCCTTCTGGATGCCTCGGGCCGGTTCGCTACACGCGCCGGCCATCGACGCATTGATGCGAGTCAGTCTGATCGCATTGACGGCGGCAGGCATTCTGGCCCAAATCATTTTGCTCGTCGGTTTATTCCTGCCGCGCGAACGGCGGCCGCGTTTTTCGCCCGCCTGGCGCTGGTTGGCATCCGCCATTTTTGTCGGTTGTATGGTTTGGATGACGGTGATAGCAGAAAATCTTTGGTCGACCATTCGGCTGACACATGCTGCTTCCAACGCAGTTCAGGTGGAAGTGACCGGCGTGCAATTCGAGTGGTATTTTCGCTATCCCGGCGCGGATGGAACCTATGGCGCCATCAAGCCAAATCTGGTCGACGCCGCGGGAGGCAATCCGCTCGGCCTCGATCCTGCCGATCCGCATAGCCACGACGACATCGTGAGCAGCGTACTGGAATTGCCCGTCGATCGGCAGGCGGAGATTCGACTGCGCGCGCAGGATGTCGTTCATGGGTTCTTTATTCCTGGCATGCGCGTCATGCAAAATGCGACTCCCGGCATGCCATCGCAGATCCACATCACCCCCACCCGCATCGGAGATTATGCAATTATTTGTTCCCAGCTTTGCGGGCTGGGGCATTATCGAATGCATGCCATTCTGCGGGTCGTTTCGCAACAGGATTTTGCTACCTGGATGGCCCAACACCAAGCCGCGAGCAAGGAGAACTAGCGCGTGACGAATCCGGCCCATCTCGAGCCTCGCAGACCGCGCTCCTGGCTGCGACGCTATGTCTTTACTACGTCGCATCGAGTCGTGGGCGTGCAGTATCTGCTGGTTGCGCTTGCCGCAGTGGTCACGGGCGCGGTGCTCTCGTTGTTCATGCGCTGGCATCTGGCATGGGCCGACAGCCTGATTCCCGGATGGGGTTTGATTAAGCCGGAAGATTATCTGGCTCTGCTGACCCTGCACGGCACGCTGATGATTTTCTTCGTCACCTCAGCAGCCCCACAGAATGGGCTGGCCAGTTTAATTCTCCCGGAACAGTTACGCGGAGCTCGCCCATCTTCTGCCGATACAGACGCCGCCCGCTCTGAAGTTCGCATGGCGCTGCCGTACTTGAACGCGCTGTCTGTGTGGTTCACCCTGTTCGCGCTGATTGCTTTGCTGTCCACGCCATTTCTTCCCGGCGGCGCGGCCATATCCGGCTGGACCAGCTATCCGCCCCTTAGCTCAAATGCGCTGGCCGGCCCGGGACAAAGCTATGGCATGGACGGTTGGCTGATTGCCATCGCTTTATTTTCCGTCGGTTCACTGATGAGTGCGATCAGCGTCGTGGCTACCGTCATCACCCGGCGCTTGCGCGGCATGAAGTGGATGCAGATGCCGTTGACCGCGTGGTCCTGGTTCGTTGCGGCCTGCATGATGGTGCCAGCTTTTACCGTTCTGTTAGCAGCCTGCGGAATGCTGTTCAGCGACCGTCATTTCGGAACCAGCTTCTTCTTCCCGCCGGTTGACGTGATGAACGGAGTGGTGCTGCACCATGCCGCCGGTTCGCCACTGCTGTGGCAGAATCTGTTCTGGTTCTTTGGCCATCCAGAGGTCTATATCGCGGTTCTCCCAGCCATGGGACTCACGACAACATTACTGGCCGCATTCGCGGGTCACACCCTGGCTCCGCGAACCTACCGAATCATGGTGGCCGCGACCGTCGCGATTGGATTACTGGGATTTGTCGTTTGGGGACACCACATGTTCGTCAGCGGAATGAATCCCTACGTCGGGCGCACCTTTGGACTGGTCACCATTGCCATTGCGATTCCATCGGCGGTCGAGGTGATTCAATGGCTGGCAGCAATTTTTGCTGGCGGACTTCGCCGCGCCACTCCTCTGCTGTTCATCCTCGGCTTCGTTTCGCTGTTTATCACCGGAGGATTGACTGGGCCAATCCTGGCGCAACCTATTCTGGATGCCTACCTGCACAACACATTTTTCGTGGTTGCCCATTTTCACCTGATTATGGGCATGGCAGTCAGTTTCGCGCTGTTTGCGGCGATTTATTACTGGTTTCCGCTACTCACCGGCAAGCGGATGAGCGAACGGCTGGGCCGCTGGCATTTCTGGCTGTCACTGATCGGCGCCTATGCGGTGTTCTTCCCTATGCACTTTGCCGGGCTCGCCGGAGAACCACGCCAGTACGCGCAACTCACGGGAACTGCCGCTTTCCTTCAGAATCTGCTGCCCTTGGAACAGTTCATCACCATGGCCGCCTTCCTTCTGGTAGCAGCGCAATTACTGTTCTTTTGGAACCTGGCGCATAGCTTGGTTCGCGGCCAGAAAGCATCTCCTAATCCATGGGACGCGGAAACGCTCGAATGGGAATCCACAGAGAGCCACCTGCCCGCCACGACCATCCAATAAGGTGTTCGAGATGAATTCTCGTGTTATTACCGTCTCTGTTCTATTTGCAGAACTTTTCATGCAATAACAGCATCGAACCAAGTGTAGACTTCCAGTATTCGGGGACGCGTCCGCTATGCCCGCTACGATTACTCCAGCTCCGATTGATGTTGAACGCAAAGATCCAGGCAGCGGCGGTCGTCCGCCCGTTCATCGTCGGCCCACCGGCGGCGGAGGTGGCGATGAAAATTGGGGGCGGGACCAATCTCGCCGGGGTCCACGGGATCTGCTGACGCGGTGTCGCATGGGCCTTGGAGCGGTTCTGGCCGGCGACATGATTTTCTTCTTTTGCCTGATCCTGGCTTTTTATGCCAAACAGCACGCGACTCATCTCCAGCTGGAAAGCGAATACATCCTCGATTGGAGTCCACTCACTGTGCCTCCGATCCTCTGGATCAATACTGCAGTCCTGATATTGAGCGGCGTGACTATGGAAATGGCGCGACGCAGCGTCTTCCGTGAGCTGGACGTAATGGAAGAATGGCTGGGTCTCGGCCGTCCAACAACCAAGCGCGCGTTGCCGTGGCTACTCGCGACCCTGGTGCTGGGATGTCTATTTATCGCTGGTCAGCTGGTCGCCTGGCGTCAGCTTTATGGCGAAGGCGTCTTTATGGCGTCGAATCCTAACAGCCACTTTTTCTACCTGGTAACCGGCGCCCATACGTTGCATTTGATGCTCGGCGTCGCAGCTCTGCTGATTGCGCTGATTGGCTTACAATCGTCCCGCCGGATGGAAGTGCGCCAGGTAATTGTCGACACCGCTGGGTGGTACTGGCATGTCATGGGCGTGCTTTGGATATTCCTGTTCGGCCTGCTACTGCTGGCGCAATAATAAAATCCCTGCGCCAGACTCCCTACCCTTTCGGATCGAAAATGTCCTCAATGCGGCAGCCGAACTGTTTCGCGATTTGGAACGCGAGCGGCAAGCTGGGATCGTATTTGCCGACCTCGATGGCATAGATTGTCTGGCGTGACACGCCGATCTTCTCGCCAAACTCTGCCTGAGAAAGACCTTGGCCTTCCCGCAACTCCCTGACCCGATTTTTCACCGGTATTTTCTCTTAGAAATCAGCTTTCCGATGAGAAAAAGCGTACCCATCACTGGCCAAACCCATATCCAATTGACTGCCGGAATGCCGGCAAGAGCCTGCAGGAACCCAAGGGTCAGAGTCAACAGGGCCGTGCCCACAAAGGCGAAGGCCAGCGACTCGAAATGGATTCTTATTTGCAGCTCGTCGCAACTGGAAAATGCGCGAACGATGGAACGGGCAATGAACAACGCCGGCACGATCGGAGTGAGTGCCACCGGAATACGCCACTCACCCAGGGGATATTTCGCAACGACCCACGCCGCCACAAATGCCACAGCCGCATAAACAGCAAAGCCGATGTACACCTGTTTCCGGTACATCTTGCAAGCTTTGTCCATGAAGTAAAGTCTCCTTTACACATAAAGTAAAGGAGGCTTTACATCATGTCAAGCAATTTTTTATTTGCCTGTGGTTGTATTCAAAGTCATCGGCAAATCGACGGTAATGGGCGCATGGTCCGAGAGACGATCCGGTAGAGACTGATTCAGCTCCTTCATAGTCGTGGGAAATTCTGGTCGAAAGGGCAATGGCCCGGTTCCCGACCCTTCTGGTTTCACGAAAATCCAGTCCAACCGGTATTGGATCAGTCCGCCGTATGTGCGCTGCATGGCAAAGGTCGGAACGAAGCCTTTCGAAGCGCGTTGATTGCTATCAGAGAGCGTCGCTCCACTGTGCTGTTCGTTTCTCTGTGGCGACCCGGTAAAGTCAAAGGCGCCGCCATCGGCAATCGCATGAAGACCGCAAAGCACCCGGGTTTGGCGGCTTCTGCGGCGCATTCAGGTGACCTCCTCTGGCGAAATGCTTCTATTACGGTTCGACTCGACGTCCCTATAGAAGTCACGGCCCAGAGATAATCGTTCTCTGGGCCGCCGACAACACTCGAGAGGTTTCCATGGATCACGCGCTGATAGAAAACTACTACTTCTTCTTTTCTTTGGGCGGATTTTGAGCCACGATCAGATTGTTCTCGACGCCGAACACGCCGGGTACGGTCTTGGCCTGAATTCCTGCGATTGACTTATCGCTCTCGCTATCGACAACACCAAACAGCATGACGTGGCTATTTTTCACAATAATGTGGATGGCATTGAATCCCATGGGAGGATCGTAGAGAATGCCGCCTGCCATCCGGGCGACACTCGGTTGGGGCCTCGTGGCCTGCCGCACACCGCCCTGGTATGCGTTATATTTCCGCAGAGCGGGTTGGGTATAAATTCGGTTGTATTCCTGTACCCGAATGTGGTCGTCGACCATGGAGGTGGGCAGAACTTCGATTTGATTGTCGACCGACTCGACTCCTTTAATATCCTTGACGACTCTGCCTGCGCTCGACTTCAGCGAAGGTAGGCCAGCGTATCCGTGCAGAATTACGGACTGATTGTGCAGGTCGAAGGTGATCCAATCGAAGACGCTATAGTAGGCGAGGCCGCCGAGCTTCTTCTGTACTTCTTTGACAATGCGTTGAGTCTCTTGCTGCGACCAGCCTGTCCCGGGTTCCGGACCAGGGTTCTGGGCAGCAACGATGCCGGTGGATAGGGTGGAAGCGAGAACAACGGCGAGAACAGGCAAAAAACGATGGGTGAAACGTGGCAGGAATTTCATGATTGACCCCGCGTGCAATAGTTATACTCCGGGGAATATTAGATGCGCCACTCAGCAATAGAGTCAACTACTTCCGCGGGTTTTTTCATCGGATCTCGCCGCGAGTCGATTCGAGTCCGCCGCCGACAAACTGGACAACCTCTAACCTGTCTCCGTTTTCCAGACGCACCTCTGACCATGTCGCTCGAGCAACGATGTCGCCATTTCGCTCCACGGCGACACGGTCCGCTTTCAATTGCAGGAGTTCGATCAGATGAGGCAGGCTGGAGTCCAGTTCCAACTCCGGGAACTCCCGATCGCGCCCATTGATGGTGAGCTTCATTGGATCGCGGCCTTCACTGGATAACGGTTTCCCCTGGATGGCGTTCAACATCCTGGCGTGGTCACCTGGATGAAGACAAGGGTAGCACGGAGACCGATTCGCTTTGCGCCCTGTGATCGCTGGCGCGATGGAACACAACACCCGGTCTTTCAGCGGTGCGACGATGGAACAGCGCGTTCCAAAGGCGCAGTGTCCGTGGTTCGCGGATCGGGGCGCCCTGCAGAATCTGGCAGCGCAATGACACCAGGATCCGAATTGCTTCGCTGCAGGATCCTCCGATATTGATCAGTTCGTCCTCATCCCCTTCAAAGAGGTAGCCATCGTTCAAGTAATCGACAGCATGGCCAATCATCTCCAGGGCTCGTCCCTGTTCGCGCGTAAGGATTCTCCGCAAGCTGCGAGCTTTCTGATGCGCCTCGAGTGCCCGTGGCATATAGGCGATGGGAGCAACATCGCGCTTGCGAGACAAGGTCCGGAAAAGCTGGACTTCCTCTGGATTGATTTCTGTTTGAACTTCGGCGGGATTCTGCCTCTCCGAGACGTGGTCTGCATCGGCCATCGGAACCGCATCGACGCTGTTGTGATTCAACATGGGGAAACCTCTCTCCCATTCATATTGACGTTTCCGAGCCGCGCAATGGGATGAAAAATCGACGGTTGCGGGTTGCACGTCTCATATTGGAACGTGCTCCAAAATGGAAAACTTTCTAGTTACTGAAGTTTGCCTTGGCGTGGCCGACTGACTGTCTTCGGTGGTGCTGGACGCTACACTCATCGCAAGCGCGACTCTCCCTGCAATGCGCTTGATTGCTTCGCGTCGCAGGCTTTGCAATTTCACATTGCTATCACGAAACTCCATGATCCTGTTGCCCTGCGCGGCTTGACAGTGCTGCGATTCAACTTTAAAGTCGAGCTAGAGGCGGCGACGGAAGATTGACGCGCGTTTCGAGTGCTTCCCTCATGCAAACTCCCAATTATTTCTGGAATTACGTGCCGCTGCTACTCCAGATTCTGGCCGCCGTCGGGCTATCCAGCATCATTGTTCTGGCGTCGTGGCTGATCGGGCGCCATCGGCCGGGAAAAGTAAAGCTTTCGACCTATGAGTGCGGCATCGAACCGCAGGGAGATGCACGTGGACGTTTTTCTGTTCGCTTCTACATGGTCGCGATGCTTTTTATCCTGTTCGACGTGGAAGCTGTTTTCATGTTTCCCTGGGCCGTCATCTATCGCAAACTGCCGGCGATCACTGGCTCCCACTTTTTCGGCTTCTGGGAAATGCTGGTGTACATCGGCTTTGTCCTGGTGGGCTATTTTTACATTTTGAAAAAAGGCATTCTTGACTGGTCCAAGGATAAGGCTGACCTATAGGTCAATTGAATTGCAGGCCGATTCGCCGACCATCTCCGCGCGGATTTTCTGAAAGAAGAACCGCTCATCGTTTCTCACCGGCACACCACCTGAATAGGATCTGCGCGCCAAGGCATAGGACTTGTGACTGAGACCGACGAAAATAGAGACGCTGTCCTTGCCGCCCATGCGGACCACCGGGCCATTGCGACCCTTACCCAGAATTTACCCGGCGCCATTCAGAACGCGAAGTACGATCGCGGAGAACTCACGCTGACCATCGCCCGCGAATCGATCATCGCCACATGCCGAACGGTACAGGCTGCGGGCTACAACTTTCTCGCCGACGTCACCTGCGTCGACTGGTATCCGAACCAACCCCGTTTCCAGGTTTCCTACCACATCCTTTCGCACTCGCTGCACCAACGCATTCGGTTCGCTGTTTTGGTCGAGGAGGGTGATCCTTCCGTCGACAGCATTACTGGTGTGTGGCCCGCAGCCAATTTTTACGAGCGCGAAATTTTCGACCTTTTTGGTGTCCGCTTCGGCGGCCATCCTAACCTGCGCCGCATTATGATGCCGGAAGATTATCAGGGCAATCCGCTGCGCAAAGACTTCCCGGTGGAGGGCTACCGCTAATGGGAAACCTGATGACCGCTCCCATCGTCGTCGATTCCACCGAAGATCGCACCATGATTCTGAACATGGGACCGCAGCATCCGTCGACCCACGGAGTGCTGCGCCTGGTATTGGAAATCGACGGTGAGGTTGTGGTCCGCGTTTCCCCGGACATCGGCTTTCTCCACACCGGCATCGAGAAAACCTGCGAGGCGAAGTTTTACCAGCAGGTGGTTCCGCTGACTGACCGCCTGGATTATTGCAGTCCCATGCACAACAACCTTTGTTACTGCCTGGCGGTGGAAAAACTGCTGCAGTTGGAGATCCCGGAGCGCGCGCAGTGGATGCGCGTCCTGCTGTCGGAGTTGACGCGCCTGAATTCCCATCTGATCTGGCTCGGCACGCACGCTATGGATATTGGCGCGCTTACCGTGTTCCTCTATTGCTTTCGGGAACGCGAACAGATCCTGCGCCTCTTCGACGATCTAGCCGGCCAGCGGATGATGATGTCTTACATCCGCATCGGCGGCCTCGCGCTGGATCCGCCATTGGATTTCTTCCCTCGCGTGCGCGCCTTCCTGAAGACGCTGCCGGAGAAAATCGACGAATACGAGAACCTGCTCACGGGAAATCCAATCTTCATCAATCGCCTGAAAGGAGTTGGATTGCTGAGCCGCGAGGATGCCATTTCCCTGGGCGTGACCGGACCGCCATTGCGCGCCAGCGGCGTTGATTGGGACTTGCGCCGCGACATGCCGTATTCCGGCTACGAGAAATTCCAATTCAACGTGCCTGTCTCGACCGACTGCGACGTGTGGGCTCGCTACGTGCTGCGTGTGCAGGAAATGCGAGAGGCGGTCAAGATCGCCAACCAGGCGCTCGACGGCATGCCCGAAGGCCCGATCAAAGCAAACGCGCCCAAGATTGTCCTCCCGGATCGGGAAGCGATGAAGACCCAGATGGAGGCCTTAATCCATCACTTTAAGATTGTGACCGAGGGCTTCGGGGTCCCCGCCGGCGAAGTCTATCAAGCCATCGAATCCTC
This sequence comes from Acidobacteriaceae bacterium, assembly GCA_049796755.1. Taxonomy (GTDB): domain Bacteria; phylum Acidobacteriota; class Terriglobia; order Terriglobales; family Acidobacteriaceae; genus JAKAAZ01. The sequence continues at coordinate 18,914 of JBARFA010000051.1, read as the reverse complement.
GCGCGGCGAGATGGGCTACTACGTCGTGAGCGACGGCACAGCGAAGCCCTATCGCGTCCACATGCGCAATCCAACCTTCGCCACGCTGCAGGCGATCGAGAAGATGTGCGTTGGCAGGCTGATCGCCGACGTTGTGGCGGCCATCGGTTCGATCGACATTGTGCTTGGGGAGATCGATCGATGAGCGCCATTGCCGAGGTTTCCGTGGAATCGCCCGCGTCTCCGCAACTCGCTCGAGAATTGTGGATCTCGTTCGCTTCCCTGCTTCGTTCGCACGTGGCCATGCATTCGATTCACGCGCCCGCACATTCTTTGCGCATTCATTCCAGTAAAGAAACTCAATTAGATGTGCTTGGACCGTTCGGCAAGCTGAGTATTGTCGGTCCCACTGCGGCCGGCGTTGGCGCCACTGAGTTTCGTCCGGAGAGCGGCGATCTGGGCGACGAGTACGCAACATTTTTCTTCACAGAACACGGCTTGGTTCAACTGGAAGGCGTGGAGTCGCCGCTGGATGTAGAAGCGGCCGTTGAGTATCTGCTGCGCAAGGTGCAAGCATGAGTCTGACAAACATCGTTGAAAATCCAAAGCCGGGCGAGACCGTTTTTTCGCCGGAACTTGCCGCTCGCTTTGACAAGCTGGTCACTTTGTATCCACGACGTCGCTCCGCGTTGATCCCCATGTTGCTCTATGCGCAGGATGAAATCGGATATCTTTCAGACGCGGCAATCGCGGAAATTGGCCAGCGGCTCGACATTACCGTGCTGGATGTCCGCAATGTGCTGACCTATTACTCCATGCTGCGCACCAAGCCGATTGGAAAATACAACGTGCAGGTTTGCACCAACATCAGTTGCATGCTGCGCGGCGGTCAGGAACTTTTCCAGCACTGCAAGGATCGTCTCGGCATCGGCCATAAGCAGACCACGCCGGACGGTATGTTTTCGCTCGAAGAAGTGGAATGTATCGGAGCCTGCAGCTGGGCGCCTGCGATCCAGGTGAACTACGACTTTCATGATGAATTAACGACAGAATCTCTCGACGCAGTTCTGGATCAATATCGCAACAAGGGCGGCCAATAAACAATGCCCAGACTCGTCTCCCATCCCGAAGAAGTCAAGGTCGTCAGCCGCCGTTTTGGCATGGGCGCAACCGATATCGATCGCTACATCGAACTGGACGGGTATAAGGCCGCTCGCCAGGCCCTGGAACAGGGCCCGGACTGGATCATCGCGCAAATGAAGGCGTCCAATCTGCGCGGCCGCGGCGGCGCTGGCTTCCCGACCGGAATGAAGTGGTCTTTCGTGCCCAAGCAGTCTGAAAAGCCGAAATATGTTCTGGTCAATGGCGATGAAAGCGAGCCGGGTACCTGCAAAGATCATTTGATCTTCCTGCACGATCCTCATGCGGTGATTGAAGGCACGATTATTGCTGGACTCGCGATTGGTGCCAAGCTTGGATTCATCTATCTGCGCGGCGAGTATCGCTATCTGCTCAAGATCATGGAAAAGGCAATTGCCGACGCCTACGCCAAGGGTTTTCTGGGCAAAGGAATATTTGGCTCCAGCATTGACTTCGACATCGTCTCGCAGACTGGCGCGGGCGCGTACGAAGTCGGCGAAGAGTCGGCGCTGATGGAATCGCTGGAAGGCAAACGCGGCATTCCACGCATTAAGCCACCCTTTCCTGCAGTGGTCGGATTGTATGGCGGACCCACGGTCATCAATAATGCCGAAACCATTGCTTCTGTTCCACCCATCCTGAACATGGGTCCGGAAGCGTATGCCAATCTCGGTTCGCCGCGCAATGGCGGCACGCGGTTGTTCTGCATCAGCGGGCATGCCGAACGCAATGGCGTGTACGAGCTGCCCATGGGCTACAACCTGAAAAAAATGATTTACGAAGTTGCCGGCGGGATTCGCGGCGGTCGTCAGTTGAAGGCTGTCGTCCCGGGTGGATCCTCAACGCCGGTTCTTCTGGCCAGCGAAATCGACATCGGCATGGATTTCGATCAGGTGGGCAAAGCGGGCAGCATGTTAGGGTCGGGCGGCGTTGTAGTTCTGGACGACACGGTTTGCATGGTGGAATTTGCGCTGCGCACCATCCAGTTCTACCAGCACGAAAGCTGCGGCTGGTGCATTCCCTGCCGCGAAGGCACGGACTGGCTCAAGAAGACACTCACCCGCTTCCACGCAGGCGGCGGCGAAGCGAAGGACATCGATAATATCCGCTACCTGTCGGAAAACATGCTGGGCCGCACCTTCTGCCCGCTGGGCGATGCCGCGGCCATGCCGACCATCGCATTCGTGAAAAAGTTTCGACAGGAATTTGAAGATCATTTAAACGGCAAGCCCTGTCCGTATGCGAAGCAGCAAGAACTGACCCTCGCGTGAACTAACGGGATTTTATTCGTATCATCGAAAAGGATGGCTGGAAGCATGTGAGAACGACCGGCAGCCACAAACATTATCACCATCCAGCGAAACCTGGAACTGTAACTGTGGCGGGTCAAGGTAACGACGACATACCCAGAGGAACACTGAACAGCATGCTGAAGCAGGCCGGTTTGAAGCAGGAGAGGTAGGAATGAAATATACGGTGATCTACGAGAAGTCGACCACGGGCTACGGCGCCTATGTGCCCGATCTGCCGGGACTGGGTGTCGTCGGCAAGACTCTTGACGATACGAAAAAACTGATTCGCGAAGGCATCGAAGCTCACATTCAGGTCATGCGGGAGCACGGCGAAGTCGTTCCCGAACCGACCTCTACAGCGGAAGTGGTAGAAATTCCTTTCTCCGCCTGACCGCCGGCGCCGGGCGTTAGCATTTTTGCGGCGAGCAATGAGTTCGGGAGACCCCATCATTGAATAGCCAGGGTGGAATGAAACGACAATCGCATTACAGTCAAGGCGATACTGCCTAACCACGCGGGAATGAGAAGTTCAAGGAAAGTTCAGGAAATATGGCTGATGTAACACTCACTGTCGACGGCAAAACAATTACAGCTCCTGCGGGAACGCTGTTGATTGAGGCTTGCCGCAAGGTCGGAATCGAAATCCCTGCCTTCTGTTATTACCCGGGCTTGTCATTGCAGGCAGCGTGCCGCATGTGCCTGGTGCGCATAGAAAAAATGCCGAAGCTGCAAACGGCCTGCACCACCCCGATCGCCGAAGGCATGATTGTTTCGACTGAGACGGACGAGATCAAGCAGGCGCGCAAAGCCATGCTGGAGCTGGTGCTGGCCAACCATCCACTCGACTGCCCAGTGTGCGACGCGGGCGGCGAGTGTGAGCTGCAGGACATGACCTTCAAGTACGGCGCAGGCGGCTCGCAATTCGTCGAGATCAAGAACCATCGCGAGGAACAGCAATGGTCCCCGGTCGTCTTCTTCGATCGCCCGCGCTGCATTCTGTGCTATCGCTGCGTGCGCGTCTGCAATGAAGGCATGGATGTGGCTGCGCTGGGCATTCAGCAGCGCAACTCTGGATCCGTCATTGCGCCGAACGATCAGAGCCAGTTGGACTGCGAACAGTGCGGAATGTGCATCGACATTTGCCCGGTGGGCGCGCTCACCTCCGACACCTATCGCTATAAAACTCGGCCGTGGGAAATGACACACGTCGGCACCATCTGCACCCATTGCGGCGACGGCTGCAAGACGACCCTGGGATTGCGGAGCAACGACGACGGCATGCAAATTGTTCGCGGCGACAATCGCGACAAGAGCGGACTGAATGGTGAGTTCCTCTGCGTCAAAGGCCGCTATGCGTTCGATTTCGCAAACAACGCCGAGCGCCTGACGCAGCCGCTGGTTCGCCAACCCAACGGTGACTTTTCCCCTGTCAGTTGGGAAGATGCGATTAAGGTAGTCGCGGAGAAATTTCGTGCAGTGCGTGACCAGCGCGGTGGCGCAAGCATCGGCGTGATCGGTTCGACGCGGATTACGAATGAAGAAGCATACCTGCTGCAGAAGACGGCACGCAGCGCCTTCGGCACCAACAATATCGACCATCACCGCACTACCGACTATGTCCGCTTCACACGCGCGATGGCGGGCCAAAGTCATCGCATGGCAAGTGTCGCCGACGCCGGCTCCGCAAAAGCCATATTCGTCCTCGGCGATGACCCGACGGAGCAACATCCGCTGCTGGCGTGGAATTTGCGCACCAATGTTCGTCACAACAGCACGCGCATTTATCTTGCGAATCATCGCGAAATTAAACTGCGCCACCAGGCAAAATCATTCGTTCAAATTCCAGCCGACGCGTACGGCGATTTTGCAGGTTTTCTCTGCGGCCAGGAAGGTCACTCTTTTGGTGAAGAAGCGAAGACCCTCAGAGAGGCTCTACGCAACGAGCCGAATCTGCTGATCGTTTTCGGGTCGGAACTGCGCGGCGAGGCGATCGATGCGCTGGTGAAGTTCGGACTATCGTTGCCAGACACGAAGTTTGCTTGTCTGGGCGATTACGTAAACTCTCGCGGCGCGTCCGATATGGGTCTCTATCCCGATTTGCTTCCAGGCTATGTGCCGGTCGAACAGGGCGATGGCCTTCGCGCGGAGTATGGCGCTCGGATGCCGCAGCAAGCAGGGTTGGATCTTGCGCAGATGTTTGAGGCGGCTGCTCGCAACGAGCTGGCAGCTCTCTATGTTGTCGGTGACGATCCGGTCGAGCGCCTCGGAGTCTCGCCAGAAGTGCTGCGTAACACATTCGTCGTGGTGCAGGACATGTTTATGACTGCGACCGCGCAGCTGGCGGATGTAATCCTGCCGACATCGAATCTCTACGAGAAATCCGGCACCGTTACCAACACATTCGGGGATTTGCAGCAGGCGAAAAAAGCCGCGGATCGCGCCGGCGTTCGCTCTGATCTGGAATTGATCGTTCGCATTGCGGACACCATGGGAGAGGATGTGCACACGCTGGTTCCCTTCGGCAAAGGCGTGCGCGCCGACATGGGCCAATCCCGCGGAGCGCAGTCGGGTGAAGCGGATCGCCACGGAATCTGGCTGGCGGCGCATAATCTCGAACCCAAATTGAGCCCGTTCGATCCGAATGCGATTCTCGATGAGATTCAACGGCTGGTTCCAGGATACGATTTCGATCGCATTGATCTGCTGGCCGGAACGAGCCAGCACGTTGCGCCGGATGGCTCGGGTCTAGTGGGAATTTCGCAAATTGCAAGTCGAGCAGATGGAGTGATGCCTTCGGGCGACACGCTGTTCACTTCCGGCACATTGGGACATTACAGTGAAAAGCTGAATGAAGTGGAAGAGTTTCAAGCGAAAAAAAGCATGGTCGCTGCAGATTGATGCCAAGGTAGGAGTTCTTTTGAGGACGTGGCTGCAGTTGTGTGCGCACGGGTCGTGAGGGTTTTGAAGTGGAAATGATACGCACGTGAATATTCTGATCTTTGTTCTACTAAGTTTGCTAAAAGTCGCCGTGGTGACCGTCATCTTTCTGATGGCCGTCGCCTACACGGTGCTTCTGGAGCGGAAGTTAGTGGGCCGCATCCAGAACCGCTGGGGACCTTCGCGCGTCGGCCCCTTCGGACTGCTGCAGCCATTGGCCGATGGCCTGAAGCTTTTCTTAAAAGAAGACCTGATGCCCACCGCGGTATTTCGTCCGCTATTTATCCTTGCGCCCATCATCGCGTTGTCCTGCGCGTTGACCTCGATTGGCGTGATCCCGTTCGGCGAAAACATTCGCTGGCACGGCGTCGATATGTTCCAGATCGCCGACGTGAATATTGGCCTGTTAGTCATCCTGGGTGTCACGTCCATCGGCGTCTACGGCATCGCCCTCTCCGGCTGGTCGTCGAACAACAAATACTCCCTGCTCGGCTCGCTGCGCTCTTCCGCGCAGATGGTCAGCTATGAGCTTGCCCTTGGCCTCTCCGTGATTGGAATCGTCTTGCGCACTGGATCGCTGCGCCTGCGCGATATCGTCAACCTGCAAAACACGCACGGTATCCTCTCGTGGAATGTTTTTGGCGGCTTCCAGTTCGTCGCGTTCTTTATCTACTTGTGCGCGGCGTTTGCGGAAACCAACCGCACCCCATTCGACTTGCCGGAAGCGGAAAGCGAACTGACGGCCGGATACCACACCGAATATAGTTCGATGAAGTTCGCCATGTTTTTCATGGCGGAATACGCCAACATGATCACCGTCGGCTGCGTGGCCACTGTTTTGTTCCTGGGCGGCTGGTCGAGCCCCTTCGGCAATTTGTTCCCGGCCGTCGGCGGCCCGGTGGTGCAGGCGCTTCTGCCCGTATTCTGGTTTGTTCTTAAGGTGTTTTGTTTTCTGTTTCTCTACGTCTGGGTGCGCGGCACGTTGCCGCGTTTCCGTTATGACCAACTGATGGGTTTCGGCTGGAAATATCTGTTGCCGATTGCCATTTTGAATGTGATGGCAACCAGCTTGGCGCTGGCATTCCATGGCTAATCATTCACAGGCAACTACTGGAAGTAAACCACGATGAATGTAGCTGTTTTCATCCTCTTCGGACTTTTGTGCCTGGGCGGCGCGCTGAATCTGCTGCTGCAGCGGCACCCCATCAACAGCGCCCTGTCGCTGATCGTGGTCATGTCTTCGCTTTCCGTTCTGTATCTGCTGCTGGGCGCGGAGTTTCTTGCGCTGGCGCAAATCATCGTCTATTCCGGCGCCATTATGGTGTTGTTCGTCTTCGTCATCATGCTGCTGAACGCCGGCGAAGAGGAACGCACCCACGGTAGCCGCGCCGCCTATTTTGCAGGCATTCCCGGTGTGCTGGCGCTGTTTACTGTGCTCGCCTCGACCTTTCTCACATTGCGCATCAGCTTTGGCGGCACTCGGCTGGGCTCCTTCCTGGTCACCACGGGCGACCTAAGCCGCGTCCTGTTCCGTGACCTGCTGCTCCCCTTTGAGGTGACGTCCGTATTGATCCTGGTCGCAATTCTTGGCGCAGTCGTTCTCGCACGGAAGGAGAACTGAAATGACCGTGCCCATTGTCTGGTACCTGATTTTGAGCGCTGCGCTTTTTTGCATCGGAGTCTGCGCCTTTCTCATCAAGCGCAACATCATCACCATTTTTATGTCGATTGAGCTGATGCTGAATGGCGTCAACCTGGCCTTCGTCACCTTCGCCAACCACTGGCATCAGGTCAGCGGTCAGATTTTTGTTTTCTTTGTCATGGTCGTCGCCGCGGCAGAGGCGGCGATCGGTCTGGCCATCATCATCTCGCTGTTCCGCTCACGCAATACGTTGAATGTCGACCAGATCGACTTGATGAAACTATGACACCTTCTTTGCATCTATGGCTGCTGCCGATCCTTCCCCTAGCAGGCTTCGCGATCAACGGGATCCTGGGCAGGCGTCTGCCCAAAGCGCTCGTATCTGCTGTCGCATTGCTCTTCCCTACCGCGGCGTTCGTGCAGGTTTTGTGGATTGTGGCGCAGGTGCATCAAGGTCTGGCGCTGCCGCATCTTGAAAGTTTTGCGACTCCATGGATTGCCGTCTCAGGCTTTCATGCCACCTTCTCTTTTCTGCTGGATCAGTTGACGCTGGTCATGTTGCTGGTCGTCACCGGAGTGGGCCTGCTGATTCACATTTACTCCGTCGGCTACATGGCTGCCGAAGACGGCTATTGGCGATTCTTTGCCTACATGAATCTGTTTCTGTTTTTCATGCTGACGCTGGTGCTGGCGGCCAATTTCCTGCTGATGTTTGTCGGCTGGGAAGGTGTCGGGCTGGTCTCCTATTTGTTGATCGGCTTTTATTACACAAAGGATTCTGCGGCGAATGCCGGCAAGAAAGCCTTCATCACCAACCGGGTCGGCGACTTCGGATTTTTGCTGGCGATGTTTTTGATCATCGCTCACTTCGGCACCCTCAGTTTTCACCAGGTGTTTGCAACTATCTCCGCGCATCCTGAAATGCAGGGTGGTTTTCTGACGGCCATCGCCTTGTTCCTGCTGCTGGGAGCAACCGGCAAGTCGGCGCAGATTCCACTCTACGTTTGGCTCCCGGATGCGATGGAAGGTCCTACCCCCGTCTCTGCGCTTATCCACGCGGCGACTATGGTGACCGCCGGCGTCTACATGCTGGCGCGTGCGCACGTCCTGTTCGGACGCTCACCGCTGGCACTCGCGATCGTCGCCATCATCGGCGCGGCCACAGCATTCTTTGCCGCGACCATCGGAATTTTGCAGACCGACATCAAGCGGGTGCTGGCTTACTCCACCATCTCGCAGATCGGATATATGTTCCTGGCCTGTGGCGTCACCGCCTACTCTATGGGAATTTTTCACCTGGTCACACACGCGTTCTTCAAAGCGCTCTTGTTCCTGGCCGCAGGCAGCGTGATTCACGCTCTCGGCGGCGAACAGGATATGCGAAATATGGGTGGCCTGCGCAAGAAGCTGCCCGTCACATTCTGGACCATGACGGCCGCTGTTCTCGCAATTAGCGGGCTGTTTCCCTTCGCTGGATTTTTCAGCAAGGATGCAATTCTGGCAGCAGACTTTATCACTCCGCACGACGGCAAAGTCCTATGGGCCGTCGGCCTGATCACTGCCGGACTGACATCGTTCTATATGTTCCGGCTTTGGTACATGACTTTTTTCGGCACAGCTCGATACGACGAAGCCAGCGCCGGTCACGGAGAACATGGCTCCCACGGTGTACATGAAAGCCCCTGGGTCATGCTGCTGCCGCTGGTCGTTCTCGGACTTCTTTCGCTTGCAGGTGGATGGATTGGCTGGCCCACCGCGCTGGGCGGTCACGACTGGATTGCACATTATCTTGATCCCGTGTTCGCAACTACGGCCAACAGAGTTCCTACCGCGGCTGCGACTGCTGCTGACGTTCAACTGGATAGAATTCTTGCCGGCGTGTCGATGCTGGTCGCTCTGTTTGGATGGTGGCTCGCAGATTTGATGTACCGCCGCAAACCACAGCTCGCTGACAGTGCGGCGCAGAACGCGAAAGCGCTCTACACCTTGATCTGGAATAAATATTGGGTGGATCAAATTTATGGAGCCGTCATCATTACTCCAATCCTGGCGTTCTCAAGAAACGTCCTGGGACGCGGGATAGAGGCCGGGATCATCGATGGGGCAAATACTGCCATGACCGAAACGGCCAATGCAGCGAGCTCAGGCATTCGTCGCATGCAATCGGGAAATATTCGCTCCTATGCTGGCTGGCTGGCTGCGGGGGCAGCCGCGGTTTTGGTGGTGGTGCTGTATTTGGCGCATTCGTTTTAGGTAAGGAAGGACTGTCAAGTTGAACGCAAGCATTCTTACATGGCTCACCTTTCTACCCGCGGCTGGCGCGGTGGTGGTGCTGTTGTTGCCGAGGCGCGGGCGCGCTCCTCAGGTATTTTCTCTGCTGCTGACGCTGTTTCTGTTCGTGATGGCGCTGCATCTGCCGGCGCACTTTAATTATCAACAGCAGCAAGGCTTTCAGTTCGAGTTGAACATTCCCTGGATCACGAATCCTGCCATCCGGTACCACGTTGGCGTGGATGGATTGTCCATGTGGCTGGTGGTGCTGGTATCTTTCCTGGCGCCGCTTGGCGTGCTCATCTCCTGGCGCGTGATTCAAGACCGCACCCGCGAATTTTATGCGCTTCTTCTGCTGCAGCAGACCGCGATGTACGGCGTCTTCGTTGCGCTCGACCTGATTCTCTACTATGCGTTTTGGGAGCTTTCGATTGTCCCGCTTGCGCTGCTGATCGGCATGTATGGCCGCACCAACGGACGAGCCGCCGGCATCAAGTTTTTCCTCTACGCCTTCATCCCATCCGCCCTGTTGCTGGTTGGCATGTTGTGGCTCTATGGACAAACGGGAACCTTTGACATCGTCCAGTTGCAGCAGCAGATGCGCCACTGGAACGGTGCCCATGCGACCGCACTGTGGTGGACTTCTCTCGCGTTCCTGCTGGCCTTCGCCGTCAAGGTACCGGTATTTCCCCTGCACGGATGGCTGCGCGACGGCATCAGCGAAGCTCCTACAGCCGTCGCGATGATTCTGGCCGGAAAGCTTGGCCTTTATTCCATGCTGCGCTGGCATGTGGGACTCTTCCCCACCCAGGCCGCACACGTTGCGCCGCTGATGGTGGTGCTTGGTGCAATCGGCATCCTCTATGGGGCTTTAATGGCGCTGGTGCAAACGGACCTGAAACGCCTTGCCGCCTACGCTACGTTAAGCGCAGTCAGCTTCATCGTGCTCGGAATCTATGCGTTCACCGCGGCCAGTATGGATGGCGCCGCGTATCAAATTCTGAATGAAAGCATCTCTGCCAGCGCGTTCTTCATGTTGCTCGGCATCTTATACGAGCGCTACGGAACCTACGATATGGGCCGACTCGGCGGCATCGCGACCAAGCTGCCGGGATTGGCAGTCTTATTTGTCATCACCACGCTGTCGCTGATCGGGTTGCCGTCGCTGAACATCTTTGTCGGGGAATTTCTGATCCTGAGCGGAAGTTTCCAGACCCATCCCGGTGTCGCTGCCGCAGCTACGTTGGGAGTAATTTTCTCTGCCTCCTACATGCTGTGGATGGTGCAGCGCGTGTTTTATGGCCAGCCCTCGACCGGAGTTGCCGCGCTTTCGGTGAAAGATGTCAATTGGCGCGAACGAGCCGCCGTATGGCCAACGATTGCATTGATGATTGCCATGGGCGTGGCTTCTGTCTTCTGGATGCACGCGATTGACCTGACCGTTCCCGCAATGGCACCTGCAAAGATCTCAATGAGTTCGACAGCGTACGCCAGGCTTTCCGCCGGACCGGCAACAAGTGCAACGACGCAAGGGGTGGCCCGATGAACACGTCAATGGGAACCTCCATGGTTGCTCCCGCGCTGCGGATTCTGCCGGAAATTCTGATGACCCTGACCGGCGTGCTGGTCATGCTGGTGGAAGCGGTTTTGAAACCGAAAACCAGCCGCAAGCCGCTGGGCATCGTCGCCATCCTTGGTACGCTAGCGGCCATCGGGGCCAGCGTGTATCAGCTGTTTATTCCGGCCGGAACAGCTTTTTTCGGCACCGTGCGGTCGGATGCTTTTAGCGTCTTCTTCCATCTGGTAATCGGCGGCATTGTTCTGGTCACGCTGCTGATCTCGCTTGACTATTTCGAGGGACACACCAGTTTTGTCGGCGAGTACTATGCGCTGATCCTGTTCGGCGCGACCGGCATGATGCTGATGACCTGCTCCGTGGAACTGCTGATGGTTTTCATCAGCCTGGAAATTTCCTCCATCTCCACCTACATTCTCGCCGGCTATCGCAAGCGCAGCGCGACCAGCCCGGAAGCCTCCATCAAGTACTTTTTGCTGGGATCCTTTGCCACCGCATTTTTTCTGTACGGCATTGCACTCTGCTTCGGCGCCACCGGCTCGACGAATCTCTATGCGATCGCCAAAGGAACCGCGGGCGGAGCGTCGCCACTGCTGCTGACCATCGCCTTCGGCATGATGCTGGTCGGCCTTGGCTTCAAGGTATCGCTGGCTCCCTTCCATGTGTGGACGCCCGATGTCTATGAAGGAGCGCCCACTCCGGTCGTCGGTTTGATGTCGACTGCCCCGAAGGCAGCCGCGTTTGCCGTGCTGCTGCGAATTACCTATGGCGCCTTTGGCACGGCAACCCACATGTGGATGCCGATGGTCTGGATCCTCGCCGTCCTATCGATGACAATTGGCAACGTTGGCGCGCTCACACAGCGCAACGTCAAGCGCACCCTGGCCTACTCCTCGATTGCTCACGCCGGATATCTGTTGGTCGCTTTCTCCGCGCTGGCTCCTATGGGCATCGCCGCCGCCAGCTTCTACACCGCCGCCTATGCAGCCATGAACGTCGGCGCTTTCGGCATCATCGGCTATCTTTCCGGCTACAACGAATCCAAGACCGATCTCAGCGATTTTGCGGGTGTGGCGCGCCGCCATCCCGTCGCGGCTGCCGCCTTCGCCGTCTTTCTGATTTCGCTGATCGGCATTCCCTTCACCGCCGGCTTTTTCGGCAAGTTTTATGTTTTCACCGTTGCCGTTAACTCCGGCAACGCATGGCTCGCGATTCTGGGCCTGCTGAACAGCGGTGTAGCGGCCTTTTACTATCTGCGCCTGCTGGGGCAAATGTATATGGTGCCTGCGTCCCCGGCGTCGGATGCGCGGGAAGCGGACTCGGTCCATGCGCGACCCGCATTCGTGCTTGCAATGGCAATCCTGGTGCTCGCCGTATTTGCGCTGGGAATCTTCCCCGGACGCGTCTTGGGCCTGGCCCGCGCCGGCGCCTCCACGTTTACCGCGCAGCCAGTGACTGTACAACCGGCAGGGCCCATCGCCGCACTCACACGCTAGGTAACGCGAGTCTCAGCCGTTGGGCGGCGGGCCTTCCGCTCGACCAGTCCAGTACTCCTTAGCGCTTGCCCGCGACACTTCCCAGCTTGTTGTGGAGTGGGTGCTCTTCCGAACTTGTGATTGCCCTGCAATCATCGACGTAGATTCTCTGCCGTCCTGGCACTCATTGTCTATGGTGGCTGCCATGCGCATTTTCGCCGACAAACACAAACGGCCTCCGGGGTCGGAGGCTGTTTGCGTGAAACTTGAGGTTTTCTACTTTACCTTGATGAAAATAATGGCGAAGGTGAACAGCGCCAGCGACTCAATAAATGCCAGGCCGAGCACCAGGAACAGAAAAATTGCCGGCCGCGCGCCTGGATTGCGAGCGATCGCCAGCGAGGAAGACCCCACCGCGTAACCCTCACCCAATCCGCAGAGCCCTGAGGCGATGGCCATCGAGATGCCGGCTGCAATCGCCACCATACTGGCATGGGAGGAATCGCCGCCGCTTGCCTGGGCGAAGGCTGGTACCGCCAGGCACAGCACCGATAGCATCATAAAAACCTTTTGCATGGTACGCATGTATGTAACTCCGATAGTTTCTTAAGATCTCCCTCAAGTGGAACGTGGACGCCTGCCCTTCTGCGTCCCCGGACCGACCCGCGGGGGTACTACCGCTGGAGGGGAATACAACTCCAGCAAAACTCAAATTCTAGTGCTCGTGCGCAATCGCCTGGCCGATGTAGATCGAGGCCAGCATCATGAACACATACGCCTGAATCAGCGAAACCAGCAGGTGCAGCATGATAAAAACGACCGGCAAAAACACGGGAATCAGCATGAACGAGATCAGGATCAACAAATCGCTGGCAAACATGTTCGCAAACAGACGAACCGTCAATGAAAGCACCCGCGCCATGTGAGAAACCGGCTCGATCAAAATCATCAGCGGCGCCAGCCACCACACCGGCCCGACAAATTGCTTCACGTACTTTGCCTTGTTTTCTTTCAATCCCTGCCAGTGATAATAGACAAAGGTCACCAACGCGAAACCCAGCGGCACGACAGGGCTTGAAGTGGGCGTTTCGACATCCGGCACCAGCCCCAGCAGATTGTTGACCAGCACATACATCAGCAGGGCGGCCAGAAATGGCAAATAGACCTTGTACTTGTGGCCGATGATGGGCTCCGTCTGATTGGTGACGAACTCCTCCACCATTTCCGCCAGCCGTTGCGGCACGCTTGGTTTCTCCACGCTCAGCGTCACCCGAACCAGGATGAAGAAGATCAGAAGGATCAGGAACGCGATCACCTCCATGGTGAACACGCCATTGATCGGTGCCGCAGGATTGAGCGGAGGATGGCCAATCCAGTTCATCATGGCCGTCACCGGCCCGGCAAACAGTTGGTTCAGTATGTGGGCAAGGAAGTGTTGGAGGGGCATCGTTCGTGCTTTCTGTCCAGGTTCTTCAAACTTTGGTGAATCGGGCCAACGTCAGATGGGTAGGCAGGATCATCCGGTGCGAAATACCAGCCGGATCGATTCCACCGTCAGGGCAAGCAAGGATACTGCCAGCCCAGCCAGCAACGCATAAACAGAGCCATGCAAACTGTTTAGACTAGCATATAAGAGCACGCCCGCGACTGCCAAACGCAGGAAAAACATTACCAACACGCGGCCCATCGGAACGGGAGTTCTTCCCTCTTCCATCCTGGACATCATCGCCGAAAGTAATTGCAGCCATTCCACAATTCCGGTGGCAGAAATGGCCACACCGATGACAAAAGTCAGGCACGTTCGCCAGCCCAGCCACGCCCATAAAACCGGCGACGCCACCAGAACGGCAGCTCCGGCGAGAATGAGTGCGCGGCGAAGCGTACGGCGAATATCCTCTTCATTGAATTGAATCAAGTTGCCAGGAGCCGACGGTGGTGCGGTCTCCGGAGGCTTCGATTCGCTTGTCGGTGCAGGTATGGCGGTTTCAGGAGTCATTGGTTGTCGTCGCTGCGATTGGCGTGGTTGGCCATACGAATGACCTGAACAAATCCGGCGGCAATTCCCACTGCCAGGCCAGCGATTCCAATCCAGGATTGGTGCAATTTATGGTCGAGAAAATCCCCGATTGCCCAGCCGATAACGCAGGAAAGCGGCAGCACCAGCGCAATCTGGATCATCGATTCCGCTTGCACGATCTCTCGTAGCGCGATCTTGCGCTGGTTGTCGGGCTTCTCTGGCGTCGGCATAGGATTCAGGGTGGGTCAGTCGGCTACGGCAGTCCCTTGCCAAGCCTACAACAACACCCGCGAAGACGGAAACGATTCTTCCCTGACAATGTCAGATGGTCAAGCGTTGCGCTCCTATCGCGTGCAATTGGCGTAGTACGATTACGGCACAAAAGAAATCCCCCGCATACTGTCAACCCGAAACTATCCCGCAATCGTGGAGGAAACCGCATGAAGATCATGGCACGTACAGCCGCTCTGGCATTCCTGGCGTCGACGACGCTGCTCGGTCAGCAGTTTGCTTCAGCGCCGGGCCAAGGCCGCTCCATGGTTGTCACAAAATTCGGTATTGTTGCTGCGCCACAATTTCTAGCGTCGCAAGCCGGCGCCCACATATTGGAAGAGGGTGGAAATGCCATTGATGCTGCCATCGCCGCCAACGCGGTGATGGGCGTCGTTCAGCCGTACGTGAATGGTATGGGCGGTGATATGTTCGCGCTCTACTATGACGCGAAGACCGGCAAGCTATATGGGCTGAACTCCAGTGGGTGGTCGCCAAAGGCACTCACCATCGACTATCTAAAATCCCATCACATCGACAGCATCGATCCCATTGGAGTTCACAGCATCGACATTCCCGGATGTGTCGCCGGCTGGCAAGCTCTGAAGGATCGCTTCGGTACGCTGCCGTTCAGCAAAACCTTAGCGCCGGCGATTTACTACGCGCAAAACGGATTTCCATTAGCTGAGCGTAACGCGCGCTACTGGGTCAGCAAGAGAGATATGCAGCAGCCGGGATATAAGGAGACATACCTTCCTGGCGGCGTCGCGCCCAAGCTCGGCGACCTGTTTCGAAATCCAGCGCTTGCCAATTCACTGCGACAAGTTGCCGCGCACGGCAGAGATGCTTTCTACAACGGCCCCATGACCGACACGATGGTCAAGTTTCTGCGCGCCCAGGGCGGTACGCACACCCGTGAAGACTTCTCAGATTTTCAGCCGGAGTGGGTGGAGCCGATCTCTACCACCTATCGCGGGTGGACTGTCTACGAGTTGCCACCCAACGGACAAGGCGTCGCTGCGCTATCGATGCTGAACATCATGGAACAGTTCCCGATGGCACAGTACGGACACAATTCTGCCGATGCATTGCAGGTGATGATCGAGGCCAAAAAACTGGCGTATGCGGATATGTACCGCTATGTCGGCGATCCGCGCTTTACTCCCATTCCAGTCAAAGCAATGCTTTCGAAGGATCTGGCGAAGCAACGCGCGAAATTGATTGACATGAATAAGGCGTCCTGCCAGGTGCTGCCGTCTGACCTGACGAAGTATCTGAACGCCCACGGCAAAACGACCATCTATCTTTCGACGATCGATAAAGACGGCAATATCGTCTCGCTGATTCAGAGCAACTACGAAGGCTACGGTACGGGAATGGTGGCGCCCGGATTGGGCTTCTCGTTTCAAGACCGTGGTGCTGGATTCAGCCTGACTCCCGGGCAGCCCAATTCACTTGCGGGACATAAGCGGCCGCTTCACACCATCATCCCTGCCTTCATGGAAAAAGGAGACATTCACATTGGCTTCGGCATTATGGGTGGGTGGAACCAGGCTCAGGCGCACGCACAGTTCGTTGCCAACGTCGTCGACTATGGCATGAACGTGCAGGCCGCGCTGGAGCAGCCACGATTTACCAAGCAGACATTTGATGGCTGCGATGTCCAGATGGAGCCTGGCATTCCAGAGGCTGTTCGTGCGGAACTAACCAAGCGCGGACAGCAGATTGAGCTATTGCAGCCGTACTCATTTACAGTGGGCCAAGGAGAAGCCGTCGTCCGCGATACCAAGCGCAACGTCAATTTTGCCGGCTCGGATCCTCGTTCCGACGGAGAAGCCATTCCGCAAGAGCCCCCGACAAACTAGCGCATCACTAGAATGGCTGTTTCGCCGATGCAGGCGCGGATCAGTACTGCGGCAGATCGATTTTGTCGGCAAGCCCGCTGCCCAGTGCGAGGTTCGCAATCCACGGAACCGCCATCAGGTTGAAGATCTGATTCCGCAGATAGAGCGCGAACTTCGATTTTGGTGCAAACGATGAAGCAAACCGCAGCGCGGATTGCTGTTTCTGTTGAACAAAGGGCGCGAACAGATTCTGATATCGAGTGAAAGCCACTGTATGATCCCCTTTGCAGCGGAACAGCTCCCCGGCGAGGATATACGCCGCTACCATGGCTAACGCGGAACCCTGGCCACCCAACAGCGAGATGCAGAAGGCCGAATCGCCCACCAAAATGACCCTTCTCCGACTCCACAAACCTTGCATGGGATCCATGCGGATCTGGCTCACGCGGTCAAAATAGAAATCGCTTGTCGAGTCGAGCGCATTCAAAATCTGCGGGCATTCCCAACCGCTGTTTTCGAAACGCTTCCGCAGCTGCGCCTTCTGACCCTCGATTTCACGTGGACCATGTACGCTAGCGTCCGCGAAGGTGAAGAGGAACATGGTCTTGTCGTCTCGCAAGGAAAATCGCGCTACCTGTTGGCCGACTTCCGTATACATCACGTAAACCAGTTCATCTCGAGGCTGATAGCCGTCGACAACGAAGGCTGCCGCTTTGAAGCCAAGGTATCTTTCGAATTTTTCTTCCGCGCCAAATGCAAGTTCGCGGACCCGGGAATGCAGCCCGTCCGCCCCTACGACCAGGTCGAACTCGCGAGTCTCCCCGGATGTGAATCTCACCTGAACAGCGCTGCCGGTCTGCTCAATTCGGTCCACACTGGTGCCGAATATGATTTCAACGTTGCCTTGAATTTTGCCGAAGATGGACGAGGCGAGCTCTGTTCTGGGAAGGCTCACGTATCGTCCGTGGGTGAGCCGAGAAAACGCATCCACAGGAAAGCCAGCCACCCTTTGCCCGCTGCGATCGACGACGCGCAGTTCCTGGACCTTGTAGCCTAGGCTGCGAATCTGAGACGACAGTCCCATGCGCTCGGCGATATCGAACCCCGCACCCCAGAAATCAATGATGTAGCCGCCGGTGCGCAAACGGGGTGCCACTTCCACATTGGTCGGCTGAAATCCGAAATGAGCCAGCCAATACGCCAAAGTTGGACCGGCAACGCCCGCTCCCACTATGAGTACTCTCATGCATGCATGGTATGCACTGGGTTTCGGGGCTGTCCAAAGCGGCTCTAGGATTCTGACTCGGACGATGCGGCGCGCGCCCGCCGCTCTTCTTCCGTTAACGGCGCATTTACTTCCAGCAACCCTGGCGGCAAAGTCAGCTCCAGGCGTCGACCTGCTACGTCGATTTTGACGACATATGCCTTCGCGAACGGAATTTCATACTCGACTCCGTCGGGGCTGGTAACGATCAGCAGATCCGCCGTCTGTTCTTGTCGAACGACATTCTGAATCGTACCGAGGACGCGACCCGGGGTGGCTCCGTCAACGGCCACGTCCAGGCACTCGCAGCCGATCAGGTCACTGATGTAGACCTCGTCCGGTTGGAGCGGCATGCGTTCTGCAGCGGCAATTACCAGATCCGCACCTCGCAATGCCTCAGCCGCGGTGATTGAATCCACCTGGGCAAATTTCAATATTATTTTGCCTTTGTGCAGCCAGGAATTTTCAAGCAGGATTGGGGTTACTGGACGGCGGTCATCGCGCCATAGAAATGCGTTGCGCATTTCCGCAAATCGATCAGGAAAATCCGAGAGGATCTCCGCCAACACTTCACCACGCCGTCCCTGGGGTCGAATCAAGCGGGCAATATGCACCCAGGTTTGCTCTGCGGCTGGCTTTGAATCTGTCACAGCGTAATTGTTGCACGTGGGGGGAGCACGATGCATACTGCAGGTTCCACTGCGAAAGTACTACGATGAAACAGAATCCGCTTTCGCTTCTTCCACAATCTCCAGGCTGTAGCGATGATGTAGCTTGACGCTGACTGCTCCTAAAATCGTTCGCAACGATCTAGCCGTCCGTCCTTGCTTACCAATTACTTTTCCGACATCCGTCGGATCGACCCTTAGTCGCAAGACGGTGCCAGTTTCATTCGATGTTGCGTTGACTGAAACTTCTTCCGGCTTATCAACTAACGAACGGGCGATTGCCGTAATTAACTCCACTGCAGACGGCTCCGCAGAACTCTCTGACATGCTTAACCCCACAAAGTTGAAACGTTTGAATTCTGATAGCGTTTATACCGAATTAAAGTCGATTTGTCTGCTTATTTATGGTTTACTCATTAGTCACTAACGAGGTTACTATTCTGCCGAAACAGGCCAATTCATTTTTCTAGATCGCATATTTTGGGCAGAAAAGTTGATTCGGCCGGCCAGAAAAGCCAGCTTAAGGGCAAACTGAAGAG
>JBARFA010000050.1:0-83622 GCA_049796755.1 Acidobacteriaceae bacterium | reverse complement strand
GTTTTGCTAGGGATTGTCGGCCTAACTCCATCCGACCGAGGGATATTCAGCGAGGCACTTCACAACTGGAGACTGAATCGGGTTGTACGCGCATAAACTCCCGACGGCCAACAGAATTTATCATTGGGCAGAAGGATTAGCATGAATTCATTTATGGCGGAAAACGGCTGGTACATTGCCATTAAAACGAGGCTAGGAGGTTACTGCGGAGCATTTCGAAATGCGCTGCTCTCGAAGAAGCTGGGCGCACGTCCCCTAAACATAGGCCCCGACGCACATCTCTTGGGCCTATCGCATATCAGGATCGGCAAGAATTTTAGTTCCGGGCGGGGTTTATGGTTACAGGCAGTTACGGAGCGCGGCGGGGAGAGGTTCTCGCCGAAAATCATCATTGGCGACGATGTCGATATCTCATTTTGGACCACCATTACGGCAGTGAACTACGTTGAAGTCGGATCACGTGTCCTGATCGCGAGCAAAGTCACTATCTTGGATCATAACCACGGGGCCTACAGTGGGGAGGAACACACATCTCCCCTCGTGCCGCCTTCGCAGCGACGACTTTCACGCGGTCGTGTCGTGATCGGGAACGATGTGTGGATCGGCGAGGGGGCTGTGGTTGGGCCGGGCTCGGAAATCGGCGAAGGCAGCATCATCGGCTCCAATTCAGTTGTGAAGGGAGTCATCCCTGCGTTCACAATCGCAGTGGGGGCTCCGGCGAGGCCGATCAAGCGTTACGACTTCAACAAGCTTCAATGGGTTAGGGTTTAGTTCTATCTTTTGCTCGAAAGGTGACCATAGGAATGGATGAAAGAGTGGCGGCGGCTGAAATTACAAAGCTAATCGCGTTTCATCTTCCACAATTCTACCCAACCCCGTACAACGATGAGTGGTGGGGGAAGGGCTTCACGGAGTGGACCAATGTAACGAAGGCGCGCCCGCTTTTTCGCGGGCAGTACCAACCCCATTTGCCAGCCGACCTCGGCTTCTACGATCTTCGCCTTCCCGAAGCGAGGGAAGCGCAGGCGTCGCTTGCATCGGAGTACGGAATATACGGGTTTTGCTACTACCATTATTGGTTTAACGGAAAGAGGGTGCTGGAACGCCCGGTCGATGAAATTCTCAAGCTGGGAACTCCTGATTTCCCGTTTTGTCTCTGCTGGGCGAATGAGAATTGGACGCGAGTATGGGACGGGAGCGAGAAACATCTGCTAATGCAGCAAGTCTACGGCGACGAAGATGACGTGAACCACATTCGGTGGCTGGCGCATGTATTTGATGATTCTCGCTACATACGTGTAGGCGGAAAGCCGATGTTTCTGGTCTACCGGTCGCAAAACATTCCAGACCCGCTCAAGACGACCGATCGTTGGCGCGAAGAAGCCCGGAGAATGGGCATAGGGGAGTTGCATCTGTGTCGCGTGGAAAGTAACTTCGATGCGATTTCACCAAACCCGAGTGATCTTGGGTTCGACGCGGCAGTCGAGTTTCAGCCAAAGTTCAGCCTGACCCGGCATCGCCTCCTACCACGGGCGATCCAAAGATTCTTCCCCAATGCTGCTGCGAATCACCGGTTTCATCCTTACAGCGAACTTGTAAAGAACGCGCTAGCTCGGCCATCACCCGGCTACCTACGATATCCGGGCATCTGCCCCAGCTGGGACAACACCTCGCGGTTGAAAAAGCAGATCCACGGATTAAAAAATGCCACTCCAGAACAATATGAACGTTGGCTCCGCGAAGTTATTGCACGCGCGCCGGTCAACTCCGACGGAGACAAAATCATATTTGTAAATGCGTGGAACGAGTGGGCTGAGGGATGCCATCTCGAACCGTGCCAAAAATGGGGTAGGAAGTACTTGGAGGCGACGCTACGGGCCGTTCGCGCATCGCTGTCGGCTTAATACCTGGCGGGATGAATTATGGGAAACGCTAAGGTCGGCGCGGTCGTCGTTTCCTATCATCCGTCGCCAGAGCTACTGCGGAATATTGAGATTCTTGCTACGCAGGTCGGCCATGTTGTAGTGGTTGATAACACTTCCAGCACCAGCCCGCAAGCGGTCATCGACGCACTGGAACAGCGGGGTGGATGCACGGTCATCCGCAACGGCAAGAATCGTGGGATTGCGACAGCGTTGAATCTCGGTGTGCAACGGGCCATCTCATTGGGCTGCGAATGGATTGTGACGTTCGATCAGGATAGCTGCATCGGGAATGGCTATATGGACGGATTGATCGCTGCCTGTGTCGAGTCGAACAACCCAGCCAAAATAGGCGTCGTGTGTCCCATCTATCGTGATGCTCTGCTTGGCGCGGTCTGGCCTTTTCCGCGGGGATCGAACGGGGAACCGCTCATGTATATGACCTCCGGCGCGTTGATGAAGAGCGAGACGTACCAGAAACTCGGCCCATTTGAAGACCAACTTTTCATTGACGGCGTGGATACCGAATATGCCCTGCGCATGAGAGCTGCCGGTTACCGGATCGTGGAGTCAGACGTAGTGCTCAACCACTCCTTGGGAAAGATGACGACGCACGTATTTGCCGGACGCCACATTTTACTGACGAATCATAATCCGCAGCGCCGATATTTCATCACGCGGAATCGCATCGTTCTGCTGAAGCGTTACAGGGGTAAGGACCGCGAATGGACCGCGTACGAGCTGACTGATTTTTGGAAGGGAACTGTCGCTCTGCTGCTGTTCGAGCAGGATCGATGGTTGAAAATCAAATACATGCTTCGAGGCGCGTGGGATGCGATCTTTGGACGACTGGGGTCGCGTGGAATTATGCCTGGGTCATCCTAAATGCAACAGCCTGGCGGTTCATAGCCTCGATTTTCGAGCAACTTTTTGGTGGGGACGGCACTGGTGGTGCTGAGATTTTCGCCATTGCCTGAGAGCGATGGAGGCGCCGGGGAATCATGGCGCGGGTGTGCTAAGAAACCTTCTCTGCGGGATGGGACTCGGAGGCGGGGTGCGGGCTGGGGATTTGTGCTCGAGGCTTCGCATGACGCCGGACGGTGAAGACTTTTCGGCCGTCCTTGAGCAGCCTGCGGAACATGTAGGGGGTAAAGAAGGCTCCAGGAGAGTGCATGGACTCGCGGATGGCGTTGCGAATCCAGCCGGGTTTGCCGATGGTTTGGATGAGGATGGTGAGGGTAATGCCGCTGATGAAGTTGCGTTTTGCGGATTTCAGTTTCGGCGCGGCGCTGGCATCCTGACTGGCTTCAGCGCTGGTGAGCAGATCGCGATGGACGACGCGTGCCCATTGCTGCCATTGTCGTATGGCCGACTGACTGGTGGTGCTGCCGAGATGGTTGGTATATTGCACCAGGGGTTCCGGGATGCAGACCGCGTATTCGTGCAGCAGAGCGGCGCGGCCCCAGTTGCCGATGTCGCACAAGTCTCCATATTTCGCTTCGTAGCCGCCGACGGCAATCGCATCCTGGGTGCGGAGCAGAATGCTGGTGAGGCGAGGACCTCGATCACCGGCAAACAGGGCTGTCAGCAGGGAAGCGACAGGTTCAATTTCCGGGCCGGGTTCGGTGGTCCAGAACTGAGAATTCCCGGCGCTGGCAATGCGACAGGGACACCAGACAACACCGACTGTGCTGGCGGGAGTTGAAGCTTGGCCGAGCAAGAATGGCTCGACTAATCGCTCGATGGCATTGGGCAGCAGAATGTCGTCGTCGCCGAGCAAGAGGAAGAATTCTCCAGTGGCGTGGCGCAGGCAGAAGTCGAAGTTGCCGACCAGGCCGAGACGTTGTTTCTGCTGGACAAGGATCAGGCGGGGATCTTGAATTTCCTGGACGCGGGCGACGGTGTCATCCGTCGAGGCGTCGTCCGATACAATCACCTCAACATCCAAATAGGTCTGTGCGAGCGCGCTGCGGATGGCTCGAAGAGCCAGATGGCTGCGATTGATGGTCGGAATTCCGATGGAAACTCGCCGGAGTGCCGTCATGGTGGATTAGTAACCAATGTAGCATCCGGCGTTGCCTGACCGATGTGGCTGCGCAAAGTATCTGAGAAACTAACAAAGGAGAAAATGTTCACGCGGTCCAGGCGGTGACATGGAGATAATTCGATGGGTCGAGCACATTACAAGTTGACGCAGCTGATCATTCGACTGGGCCCAAGCAATCCGCTGGTCCAGACCATTTTGCGAATCAGATGCCGCGGCGCTTCCTTGAAATTTCATGACGGCAAAGTGGACGTTTGCGTTGGCAATAGAATCATCCGGATTTCCGACAAGCATTTTCCCTACGCGGCAGATATGACCGCCAATTTTGAGACATACTTCTCTCAGGTAAATCCCGAAAAACAAGGCGAGAATCAGGTCGTCGATTACTCAGCGCCGAGGCTTCAACGCTATGCAAATGGATTGGCATTTGAGATTGCATCCATGCCTGAAGAGACCGAGGCAATTGAAAGCTATTTCCGCTGGTATCGGCCAAAAGCTGGCGACACAGTTTTCGACATGGGAGCCTATTGCGGAGTCTCGACGTATTTCTTTTCCAAGTGTGTGGGTGCTTCTGGTAGAGTTTTTGCGTTTGAACCGGACCCCACAAGTTACTCTCTTTTGCAAAAAAATATCGCGCGTCATCAATTGGATAATGTAGTCACCCTTCCTTTCGCAATCGCGGGCGAAACTTCAACGGCTGCGTTCTCTTCTGAAGGAACAATGGGGTCGACATTGAAGCGGCACTCGTCGCGAGCAACGCTTGGATCCATTGAGACGGTTAAGACGATTAGCCTAGCCGACGCGTGCGCAGAATATGGCGTTCCAGCGTTTGCAAAGGTTGACATAGAAGGATCGGAAGTAGAAATGCTTTTGGCCAGCGAAAGGTTTTTGCGCGAAAACGATATCCAGTTCGCGCTCGACACCAATCACTGGGTAAAAGGAAAGTTGACGAGGCCACGCGTAGAGGAAATATTTCGGCAATATGGATATGAAGCAGAATCTTCGGACGAATGCGGGAGCATGACCACATGGGCGCGGCGGAAATCTCATGTTTAAAGTGGAGGATTGGGAGAGAGCCGTTGCGGCGGAAGCCGTTGAATTTGCACCCACCCCGGATCATCCACAATAGGGCAAACAGGATCGGGCGGCCAAAATGTTGGGCACATTGATCTCCCACTGGCGGGCGCGTCTTGCGAAGCAGATGCCGCCGGGACAATTTGCGCGTTATCTGATGGTGGGGGTGTGGAATACCGTTTTCGGATATAGCCTGTACGCGCTGTTGACAGCGCTGCTGATGCCGCGGGTGCGTTTCGGATACCTCTACGCCTCGGTCGCCTCAAACCTGATTGCGATCACGGTTGCTTACTTCTGTTACAAAATTTTCATCTTTAAAACTCAGGGAAATTATCTGGTGGAATGGTTGCGCTGCATCCTGGTCTACGGCAGTGCTTTGTTGCCTGGACTGGTGTTGCTGCCGCTGCTGGTGGAGGGGCTGCATTACGGGTTTCATCTAGAGCGGAGCGCGCCCTATGTCGCAGGGGCTCTGTTGACGGGGCTGACCGTGATCTACAGCTTTCTGGGCCACAAGAATTTTTCATTTCGTGTTGCAGCCAAGGTTGCGCAGGAAGCGGCCTCGGCCGAAGCGGACTTGCCGATTGAGGGTGTTGCAGAGCGGGTGATGGCTGGGCCGGCGACGAAAGCCGCGAAGCGCGTTTAAAGAGCTTCGGGAACCCTTACAATTCTGGTATCCGGCTGGTGTGTGGCGCCGGAGTGCATTCAACTTGCGCGAGGCTACGTGAAGACGATCAGCATAATTACTCCCTGCTACAACGAAGAAGACAATGTCGTCGAACTATACACGCGAGTGCGCAACGTGATTGCGGCGCTGGGGCGATACAAGTACGAGCACATCTTTATCGACAACGCGTCTGAGGACAGCACGGTGGCGGTGTTGAAGGGATTGGCGGCGGCCGATCCGAACGTGAAGATCATTGTGAATGCACGCAATTTTGGGCATGTTCGCAGCCCGATGCATGCGTTCTGGCAGGCGCAGGGAGATGCTGTGATCGGCATTGTCGCCGATATGCAGGACCCGCCGGAGATGATTGCCGACCTGGTGCAGGGGTGGGAGGAAGGCTACTCCATGGTGCTGGCGATCAAGCGCACGAGCGGAGAGCATCCAGTGATGTTCTGGGCGCGAAAAAAATATTACGCGCTGGTGAATCGGCTGTCGTCGATTGAGACGTTCGAGAACTTTACCGGCTTTGGATTGTATGACCGGCGCGTGGTGGACCTGGTGAAGTCGTTTGCCGATCCGTATCCGTATTTTCGCGGAATGATTGCGGAGATTGGACTGCCACACAAAAAAATTTATTACGATCAGCCGGGACGCGCGCACGGCATCACGAAAAACAATTTTTATACGTTGTACGACTACGGCATGCTAGGGATTATCAATCACTCCAAAGTGCCGCTGCGGCTAATGACGTTTACCGGGTTTGCGGGCGCGCTGCTGTCGTTTCTGATCGGCATGACGTACCTGGTGTACAAGATTTTGTTCTGGCGAAGTTTTTCTGTCGGGATTGCGCCGGTGGTGATTGGAATGTTTTTCGTCAGCTCGATCCTGCTGGTATCGATGGGGGTGATGGGGGAATACATTGGCGCCATTCATACGCAGATCCAGCGGCGACCGTTTGCAGTGGAACGGGAACGCGTGAATTTTGAGACGCCGCCGCAGTTGCCATTGGGAAGTTCTTAAGAATTCACCGAATACCCCCTCAATCATGCCACCTTTACCTTCTGATCTCAGCGCGGCGGAGCCAAGACACAAGCCGGAGCTGGATGGAATTCGTGGAATTGCCGTCCTTGCGGTGATGCTCTCGCACGGTGGGCCGTATATTGATCGAACGAACTTACTGGCGAAGAGTTTCGTCTATGCGATGATTCCTGGATGGTCTGGGGTTGAGCTCTTCTTCGTGCTCTCCGGCTTCCTGATCACCGGGATTTTACTGAAGTCGAAGACTGCGGAAAATTATTTCTCTTCCTTTTACGCACGGCGTTTCCTGCGCATCTTCCCCATTTATTACTTTGCACTGACAGTGGGATTATTGGCCGCCTCCCATGTTTCCTGGTGGAGCGCCATGCTGCCACCAGCCGGAAAGACGCGCATTGCCTATTATTTTTATGTTCAGAACTGGCCCATGTTTTGGCCACACGGACTATTCCTAAAGGCGAACGTTTTCGGACATTTCTGGAGTCTGGCGGTCGAAGAGCAGTTTTACATCGTGTGGCCGCTGGTGGTGTGGCTGCTGCCGGAGAACGCCATTCTCACGCTTTGCTCGGTGGGACTGGTCATCGCGCTTCCTCTGCGCATCTTGATGGAGCATAGATATGCCGAGGACTTTACCGCGATGTTTTTGACCACGAGCCGAATGGACGGGCTCTTGGTCGGGGTGGCGCTCGCGATTCTTCTGCGGCGAGGGCAGATCCCGCTGCGATGGATCTATGCTTCGTTGGGCTTAGGGGCAGCGATCATCGGGTACATTGCTCTCTTTCATCACACGGAACTGATTGCGACCTATTTCTATATGCCCACGATCGGAATCACAGGATTCTCGTTGTTGTCGGGCGGATTTCTGGCCCTATCGCAACATCGCATTCTGTGGCTTCGCCGCATTCTCAATGCCCGATGGCTGCGCACGATGGGAAAATACAGCTATGGAATGTACATCTATCACATTCCTGTCTACGCGATATGCGATCATTATGCGGCGACCCGGCTGAGGCTGTCTCTCCCGGTGCCATTGCACTTGGCTCTGCCTTATATCGCGTTCCTGATCGCATCTACTTTTCTGGTAGCAAAGATCAGTTATGACTTATTTGAGTCGAAGATACTTGCGTTAAAAGTCCATTTCAGGCCGAAATTTTCACACACATTGCTGGCAAGCGATTCGGTGCAATATTCGAGCGATTAATTTCCTGGCTTTTTTTTCAAAGGTGGGTTAGGGCGGCATTACTTTAGTTTGGAAAAGAGGAAAGCTAATCCGACATCACGGACGAATTGCGGAGCATGATGGAGGCGGGGAGGAAAGCAGACTGCATCGACTGCCCCTGGGAATTGCTGCGTACTTCAGTTGTGGTGACCATGCTTCCTCTCCCCTTCAAAACGAAACGACGTGCACCCAGCGGCGTGGCGGAGCCGAGCCACAAGCCGGAGCTGGATGGAATTCGCGGGATCGCGCTGCTGGCGGTAATGCTGTCGCATGGCGGGGGACGATACATCCTGCAGACGACCGTCGCCGCGAAACTGTTCGCGTATGCGATGGTTCCGGGCTGGTCCGGGGTTGAGCTGTTCTTTGTGCTGTCGGGATTCCTGATTACGGGAATTCTGCTGAAGTCAAAGACAGCGGACAATTATTTTTCTTCGTTTTACGCGCGGCGTTTCCTGCGCATCTTTCCTATCTACTATTTGGTGCTGACGGTTGGGTTGCTGGCGGCGATGCATGTTTCCTGGTGGAACGCATTGCTGCCCGTCGCCGGAAAAACTCGCCTCGCGTATTACTTTTATGCGCAAAACTGGCCGATGTTCTGGCCGCACCATGTGTTTTTGAAGTTGAACGGGTTTGGACATTTCTGGAGCCTGGCGGTTGAGGAGCAGTTTTATATCGTATGGCCGCTGGTGATTTGGCTGCTGCCGGAAAATGCCATTCTGACGTTGTGCACTGTGGGGCTGGTGGTTGCGCTGCCGTTGCGCGTGCTGATGGTGCACAGGTTTGCGTATAACTTTACCGCGATGGCGCTGACCGCGAGCCGGATCGACGGGCTGCTGATTGGAGTGATTCTCGCGATTGTTTTGCGGAGAGGGCAGATTCCACTGCGATGGATTTATCTATGCCTGGGCGTGGGGGCAGGGATCATTGGATTCATCGCTGTGTTCCACCACAGGGAACTGATCGACACGGAGTTCTATATGCCGACGATTGGGATCACGGGATTTGCGTTGCTGTCAGGCGGATTGCTGGCGTTATCGCAACATCGTATTGCGCGATTCCATCGTCTTCTTTGCGCCCGGTGGCTGCGAATCGTGGGGAAATACAGTTACGGCATGTACATCTATCACATTCCTGTGTACCTGATTTGCGAGCATTTTCTGCTGACGCGGTTTGGAGTAGCGTTTCCGATGCCGCTGCAATGGGCGCTGCTGTATATCGGATTTCTGATTGCGGTGACGTTCCTGGTGGCGAAGATCAGCTATGACCTGTTCGAGTCGAAGATCCTGGCGCTGAAGGTTCACTTCAGGCCGCGATATGCGAAGAGGCCAGAGGTGCGTGGTGCGCAGGTCGAGGCCGCATAGACGCCGTTCTTCCGGCTGAAAGACGGGGAGTGGTGGGTTAAGTTACCGATGCCAATTGCTGTTCGTAGCCCGTCAGCTGAGTGATGCATTGCTGGCGCGCGTTCTCGCCGGCCTTGACGTTTCGGTACCAGTCGAGGGTCAGGTCGAGCGCCTGCGATAAGGAGAGCACAGGCTGCCAGCCGAGATGCTGCGAGGCCTTGGTCCAATCCAGGGTGAGCATGTTGGCTTCATGCGGGTGAACACCGCTGTCGATTTGCCAGCGTGGCGCGGGCGCGGAGGGTAGAGTTGCCCAGCGCGATGCGACATATTCCACAATCCACTGAACGGGTTTCGCGTCGTGATAATACGGGCCGAAGTTCCAGCCGCCGGAAAACTGCGGGCCATGCTGATACAGATTTTCGGCGAGGGTCATGTAGCCGCGCACTGGCTCCAGCACGTGTTGCCAGGGCCGGGTCGCATTGGGATTGCGAATGCGAAGAGTCTCGCCGGAGGCGAAGGCGCGCACGATGTCGACAATGAGGCGATCGGAGGCCCAATCTCCGCCGCCGATGACGTTGCCGGCGCGGGCGGTGGCAATGGCGACTTTGTGCTGCGCATATTTCTCGGGCGAGAAAAAAGAATTTCGATAGGCGCTGGTGACCAATTCCGCACAGGCCTTGCTGTTGCTGTAGGGATCGTGGCCGCCGAGCGGATCATTTTCGCGATAGGCCCAGACCCACTCCTGATTCTCGTAGCATTTATCGGTGGTGACGATGACGACGGCGCGCACGGAGCCGCAGGCGCGGACGGCTTCGAGCAGGCGTGCGGTGCCGAGTACGTTGGTTTCGTAGGTGCGGATGGGGTCCTGATAGGAGGCGCGGACGAGAGATTGCGCGGCAAGGTGAAAAACAACTTCCGGCTGGTGCTGCAGCAGAGCGTCCTGCAGATGGTCGAGCTCGCCAAGATCGCCAATGACGGAGGTCATATCGCGAGCGACGTCTGCCACCGCAAACAGACTGGGTGAAGTGTGCGGCGGGAGCGCGTAGCCCATCAATTCGGCGCCGAGCTGCTCCAGCCAGAGGGACATCCAGCTGCCTTTAAAGCCGGTGTGCCCGGTGAGAAAAACTTTGCGGCCCTGCCAGAATGAATTCACCATATCTTCCACGGGGCGGAACCAGTGTCCCAAAGATCTTCAAGAAACTTTCGATCATGCAGCGTGTCCATGGGCTGCCAAAAGCCGTGATGTTTGTAGGCGGAGACCCGACGTTCGCGGCTGAGGGTTTCGAGTGGATCGCGCTCCCAAATGGTGGAGTCGCCGGGAATGTAGGGAGCGACTTTGGGCGAGAGAACGAAGAAGCCGCCGCTAACCCAGCGACCATCCCCCTTAGGTTTTTCTGAAAACGATGTGACGTCGGCCTGGTCGTTAATTTCGAGTGCGCCGAATTTTCCCACGGACTGCGTCGCCGTCAGAGTGACCAGAGTGTTGCGGCTGCGATGGAAGGTCAATAGGTCGTCGATGTTGATGTCGGCGAGGCCATCGCCGTAGGTGAAGCAGAAGGTCTCATCCTTGTCGACGTACTTGAGCGCGCGTTTTAAGCGGCCGCCGGTCATGGTGGCGGCGCCGGTGTCGATGAGGGTGACGCGCCAGGGTTCGCAGTCGGCACTGTGAGTTTCAATTTTGTTGTGCTGCAGATCGATGGTGACGTCGGCGGAATGAAGAAAATAATTCGCAAAAAACTCCTTGATCATGTAGCCCTTGTAGCCGAGGCAGACGATGAAGTCGTTGATGCCGTAGTGCGAATAAATTTTCATGATGTGCCACAGGATGGGGCGGCCGCCGATTTCCACCATGGGTTTGGGGCGGGCGGAAGTTTCCTCCGCTAACCGGCTGCCAAGTCCACCTGCAAGGATGATCGCCTTCATAACAGTTCTTCGACGCCTCCATACGCGGAATTAGAGCAGAGATTCGAATGCATGAAGTGCAATCTGGATCATGTTTGTCGTAATCGAATCCAGATTACATCATGGACGAACGGAGAGAGGCGAACATTCGTGAGTTGTGATCGACGTTTTGTCGTCGGATTTATGCATGGACTGGCTGCTTCTTTCGATTGGCGAAGGCGGTGATGGTGTCGATGGTGTAGTTGAGCATGGCATCATTGAGGCCGGGATAGAGGCCGATCCAGAAAACATTGCGCATGACAAAGTCGGTGTTGTGCAGGTCGCCGATGACGCGGAAGTCGACGCCCTGGTAGGCGGGCTGGCGCGTCAGATTGCCGCCGAATAAAAGGCGCGTGGCGATCTTATTGGATTCGAGTTCGCGAATCAGATCATTGCGATCGAAGGGCGCATCCTCACGCACGCCGATGGGAAATCCAAACCAACTGGGCTCGGCATCGGGCGTGCTTTGCGGCAACAACAGACGATCTTCCAGTGGTTTTAGCCCGTCGTATAGATGCTGAAAATTCTTTCGGCGCGCGGCAATGAAGCCGGGAAGTTTGGCCAGCTGCGACAGGCCAATGGCGGCCTGCATATCGGTCATCTTCAAGTTGTAGCCGATGTGGGAGTAGGTGTATTTGTGATCGTACCCACAGGGCAGCTCGCCGAGTTCCCAATCGAAACGCTTGCCGCAGGTGTTATCTTTTCCGGGCTCGCACCAGCAGTCGCGGCCCCAGTCTCGGAAGGATTCGACAAGAGTTTTGAGCAGGGGGGTGTTGGTGACGACCGCGCCGCCTTCGCCCATGGTGATGTGGTGCGCGGGATAAAAGCTTACGGTCGCAAGATCGCCGAAGGTTCCAACCTTTTTGCCTTTGAAGGTCGCCCCCAGCGCATCGCAACTATCTTCAATCAGCCAGAGATTGTGCTGCTTCGCGAAATTCGAAACGCGATCGAGATCGTAAGGATTGCCTAGTGTATGCGCGATCATGATGGCGCGAGTGCGATCGCTGAGGGCAGCGTCGAGTTGCGAGGCGTCGGCCTGATAGTTGGGGAGGGTGATGTCGATGAAGACCGGCACGCAGCGATTCTGGATGATGGGATTGACGGTGGTGGGAAATCCGGCAGCGACGGTGATGACTTCATCGCCGGGACGAATGGCGCGATCGGCAAGCCTGGGTGAGGTGAGCGCGGAAAACGCGAGCAGGTTCGCGGACGAGCCGGAGTTGACAAGGGTAGCGCCGCGCACGTCCAGATAGCGCGCAAACTGACGCTCGAATTGAGCGGCGAATCGGCCGGTGGTCAGCCAGCCATCGAGCGAGGCATCGATCAGGTTGCGCAGGTCGGCGGCATCCAGAACTTTTCCCGCAACGGGCACGGCAGATTGCCCGGGGAAGAAGGGCTGCGCAGGAAATTCCTCTTCAAAATATTTTTCCGCGAGTTGCAGAATTTGTTCTCGAAGTTCGCGGCTGCGTTCGCTCATTTGTCTATCGTAATGCAGCCGGCGGGTCTGGGATAGGAGAGTGTTAGAGCGGAGAATGCGGTGGCAATGGCGGCACTATTTCAGCGGCGAAGCAAACGTGTTGCGGAGGATGGCAACGCGGATAGAGAGGTTGCTCCATACGCACAAACGGACATTGGAATCACAAAATCGTATATGACGCGCGGTCTGGACGAACAGCAACCCGTTGCAAATTGCGGCTATCCGAGTAGATAGCTCGATAAGTTGGCATGGATGCCGAGACGGATTTGGTGTTTAGGTCAGTTTGTTGTGCAAGAAGATAAGGAGGGAACAAACTTGACGATCCAACGATTTCTCATGGTATTTGCGGCAGCGTGTGCACTGTCTGGCGTAGCGGCAATGGGCCAGGTTGGCGGCTCACCCGGCGGGACAAGCAGCGGAGCGCAGACAGCGCCGGGAGCCGGGACCGCGGGAAGCACGCAGGGCAATGCATCCAAAAACGGCGGAACGAACGGGAACGGAACTCAGGGCCAGATGGGCAACCAGCAGACGGGCCACGGGCAAATGGGAACGGGCTCGACCGGAAATGGAAGCACTGCCAACCAAGGCAATCACAATAGCTCAAACCCGAATGGAACCATGGGGAATGGGACAACCGGCAATACTGGCAACGGAACGATGGGTAACGGAACGACTGGCAATCGAAGCACCGGAGGCACCGGAACCGGCACGACCGGCGGTGGAACTACCGGTACCGGCGGTGCAGGGACTGGCGGCGGAACTGGAACTGCTGGAGGTGGCGGCGCCGGAGCAGGCGGCGCGGGTGGTGGAGGAGCAGCTCACTAACCCGAAAACCATGACCCGTTGAGGGCGGATTAGGCTCGCGGGGAGCGGTTCAAACTTCTTCATGGAAAACTTGACGGGCGCGTTTTTTGATGGAAAAGCGCGCTCACTTTTTTTGTCTGGAGAGGGCCCAGGGCGCAGCCAGGTCAGGTGGCGAAGAGGATCGATCCCAGCAGGATGATTAGCACGGTTGCGCTGACCACGACATACATTCGATCGCCTTCCAACGCGAATGCGCCCACAAGAAAGGCTACGCGGGCGACGGGAGTTGCGATCAGGAGCAGCACTCCCAGCTGGATAATTGCGAGCGGGTAACCGTGAAACGCGCGTGGAATGAGTGCGTACACCGAGCGCAGCGGGGCATTGACGGAATGAAATACGTGGTAGTTGGGTATCGCCCAGGAATAGTGGACCAGGTACAACACCAGCCCGATCAGGGTGACAAAACAGGCCAGAAGAACGCCGCCGCGGAGAACTTTGCCGATGAGAATTTCGACTTGCTTGTCGGTGGGTCGACGCATACCTATACCCTCCCAAGGATGCCGTTATAGATCATCTCCAATGCAAGGAAAAAGATGACCACGGAGAAGATGAGACGCAGCGACTTGACGTTGGTTTTGACGAGCAAGCGAGCGCCGATGAGCGAGCCGACGAGCACGCCGATCATGACCGGAGCGGCGAGCGACGGATCGATGTAGCCGCGGCGCAGATAAATGCCCGCGCTGGCGGCGGCAGTGACTCCAATCATGAAATTGCTGGTGGTGGTGGAGACTTTAAACGGGATGCGCATGATGTGATCCATCGCCAGTACCTTGACAGCGCCAGAGCCGATGCCAAGCAGGCCGGAAAGGACGCCTGCGCCGACCATGGTGGCAAAGCCGCCGGAGATGTTCTTGACCGCGTAAGCCTCTTCTTTGCCATCCGGGCCAGGGAAGGTGCCGTTCATCTTCAGGCGATCCGACCAACGATTGGGGGCGACCTGACCATCGTCATGTTTACGGGATGAAATGTAAACGGAATACAGCAATACCAGACCGAATACAATGGCAATACCCCGGGTTGGGGTACGGGTTGCAAGCCAGGCGCCGCCGACAGCTCCCAGGGTGGTAGCAACCTCAAGAAACATGCCGATGCGAATGTTGGAATAGCCTTCTCGCACGTAGGCGGCAGCTGAGCCGGAAGATGTGGCAATGACGGAGATGAGCGAGGCGCCGATGGCGTAGTGGATATCCACCTTAAATAGCAGCACCAGCATGGGAACCAGCACCACGCCGCCGCCTAATCCTGTCATGGAACCGAGTAAACCGGCCAAAAGGGAGCCGCCCAGTGTAAATAACGAGAAATCTAGCTGATTCATGGGTAATCTCGATACTTTCCTGAATCCGGTGAAAACGGCCAGGGCCAAAGGAGATGCTACCAACTTTGGATGAGAAAAACGTGGACAAACGAGACTATTCTTCCGTGTACACGTCTATATGAATTCCTTAGGCGTTTTTGCAAGATACCCATAGAATCTCGGTATTTGGACACCAACCAGCCGACAGAAAACCTTACCCAGCAGGTACACCGATGACGGAACCGAAGTGCGTTCGAAGTATGAATGGCAAATTGCATCACGTGAGCATTGCCTTGATTTCAGGATGGTTCGCAGCGCTGCTCGTGGGGGGCCTTTCGCTCTCCCAGGCCAATGCATTGACAGTTTTGCCGAACCGCATCAGCGGACCCATTCAGTCCGCGCAGGTGCAGGTGATGAAGGGCACGATGTCTCCGCGGGTGGCGGCTTCTCAGGATGAGGGGCAGCTCTCCGGGTCGACGACCATTGAAAATATGTCGCTGGTGTTTGCGCTATCCGCAGCGCAACAGGCGGACCTGAAAAACCTGCTGCAACAACAGCAAACGCCGGGCTCCTCGCTCTACCACCAATGGCTGAAGCCGGGGCAATTTGCGGCTCGCTATGGAGTGAGCCAGCAGGACCTGACGAAGGCGGCGGCATGGCTGCGCTCGCAGGGATTTACGGTGACCTCGATTCCGCCGAGCAGTGACCGCATCGTTTTCAGCGGAACGGCGGCGCAGGTGAATACAGTTTTCCAGACACAGATGCACAAGTATCTGTTCCATGGAAAGCAACATTGGGCCAATTCGACTGACATCAGCCTGCCGCAGGCGCTCGCGGGGATGGCGTTGGGAGTCGCCCACCTGAACACATTTCGTCCAGAGCCGCATGTGATGAAGCGACAGGTGCATGAAGTGCCGCGCAGTGGAGCGAATTCGGTGGGCTCGCACTATACGCTCTACGATCAAAACGGAACCGAGTACAACTTTATTGCGCCGGCCGATGCGCAGACGATTTATGACGTGACTGGCCTATACAACGCCAATTTCACGGGAACGGATCAGACGCTGGCGATTGTGGGTCAGACTGACATCACGCAGTATCAGAGCGACATTGCGCACTTTCGCAGCCTGAGCGGGCTGAATGCGAGCAACCTGCCCACGCAAATTCTGGTACCGGGGACTGGGCCCAACGAGAACAACGTGTATCCCGGCGATCTGGAGGAAGCCGACATCGACGTCGAATGGTCGGGCGCGATCGCGAAGAACGCGAACATTCTGTACGTGACGGTGGGGAACGACGCGAATGCCGGCGTGCTGGATTCCCTGGTGTATGCGATCCAGACGCCGCTGGTGAACAGTACAAGTTTTGTTCCGGTGATCAGCATCAGTTACGGCGGCTGCGAGGCGGGGTTTGCGGGCAGCAGCGGGATTGAAATGCTGGAGCAGTATCTGGAACAGGCCAATTCGCAGGGACAAACGGTGTTCGCAGCTTCCGGCGACAGCGGGTCGGCGGATTGCGACGGTGGCACCAATAGCAATGGGCAACCGTTGGCCGCGTCCAATGGCCTGGCTGTCGATTATCCGCCGAGCAGCCCATATGTGACCGCAGTTGGAGGCACCTCATTCAGCGGGGACCTTGGAGACCAATCGAAGTACTGGAATTCAAGCAATACTTCAAGCAACGGATCCGCGATCAGCTACATTCCTGAGACGGTGTGGAATAACACTCCTAACATTACCGATCTGAACAACAATGGCCAGTTAAGTGCCAGCGGTGGAGGCGCGAGTAATTGTGTTACGACCACGGGGAGCTCGCCACATTTCACCTGCGCTGGCGGATTCACCAAGCCGTCCTGGCAGGTGGGGACAGGCGTTCCCAGCGATGGGAAGCGCGATGTCCCGGACGTTTCACTGGCGGCCGATCCCGCACACGATGGGTATGTTCTTTGTACTCAGGAGACCAACGCGGCGGGGACCGCATTCACCGGGCAAAGCAGCTGCGCGTATCCACTGACGGGCAGCGAAGTGGCGTATTTTGACACCTCTGGAAGCGGCTATCTCTACGGGGGCACTTCGATTGCATCTCCGCAGTGGGCCGCGATTGTCACGTTGATGAACCAGGAGGCGGGGAACACGGGCGGCGTGGGCAACGCGAATCCGATTCTGTATCAGGCGGCACAAACTACACCAGCGGCGTTTCACGATATCACCACGGGAAGCAATGCGGTGGTGTGCGTCGCAGGGAGCCCGAACTGCAATGAAAATACCGGTGGCTACGGCGTGATGTCGTGCTGCAGCGCAGGAACCGGATATGACATGGCGACTGGACTGGGTTCCGTGGATGCGGCTGCACTGGGAGCGGTATGGCCGAAGGTGACCGCGGTCAACGCACAATTCAGTCTAGTGCTGAAGTCAACTGCGCTGACGCTGGCTCCAGGTGGTTCAGCGTCGACCTCCATAGTGTTGAGCCCAAGCAGCACAGGGCCGGGAATCACTGGCTTTTCCGGCATGGTGAATTTGACGTGCGCGAACCTGCCGGCAGGGGTGACGTGCAGCTTCTCTAACGCGGCTGTCAACCTGGTTGCGGGTGCGGCGCAGACCGTAACCCTTACGCTGAATGCCAGCTCTTCGGCGGCGGCGACAGCGACTGCGCGGAACAAGCGGATTCCATCGCCACTCGAATCCCGCGTGCCGGTGCGGCTGGCATTTGCGGGGCTTCTTGGATTCGCTCTGCTGGGCTTGGGACGAAAACGGCGCTATTTCCCACCGCGTTGGATGGCAGTTCTGCTGCTGTTTGCTGGGCTGATGGCGGCAACCTGCCTGACAGCGTGTAGTGGCGGCGGTACGGGCACTGGTGGTGGGGGAGGCGGCGGTGGAACGCCGGAGACGCAGACCGTGACGGTAACTGGAACTTCGGGGAGTACAGTGGCGTCGACCTCTGTTGTGGTGACGGTGACCTAGTGCGGCGAGGCGTCGGCGGGCGGTTCGTGCCGAACCTAGAAGAAGATGAGCGGAACGATGAACGCGTATATTGCATTGTTGCGCGCCGTGAATGTCGGCGGCACGGGTAAGTTGCCGATGACAGAGTTGAAAGCGATGTGCGAAGCGGCGGGATTTTGTTCCGTGCGCACGTACATCGCCAGCGGCAATGTGGTGTTTCAATCGGCAAAAACCGAAGCGCAAGTGAAAGCCGCACTGGAAGCGGCGCTGAGCGCCTACGCCGGCAAACCGGTGGGCGTGATGGTGCGCACGGCGGCGGAGATGGCTGCGGTGCTGGCACAGAATCCATTTTCGAAGATGCCGGGGAACCGCACGGTGGCGTATTTTCTGGATGGAAAGCCGAGCGCTGATGCACTGCAGACGGTGACGAACCAGACTACAGAACAGCTTCGACTGGGAGCGCGAGAAATCTACGGGTACTATCCCGATGGCCAGGGCGATTCGAAGCTGAAAATTCCCGCAGCAAAAAATGGCACGGCGCGCAACATGAATACCATTGCCAAGCTTGCGGAGATGGCGAGTGGGTGCGTTCGTAAGGCGCGCTTCAATTCCCACTCAAGCCAACCCGTTCGACTCGCCTGAAGGCTCGCTCAGGGTGGGTTGAATGGGGCACTTTCGGCTCCTATATTGCGCCGATGCCGGACAAATCCGGATGCATCTTGGCAAAATCAGTGGCTTGCTGGTAGGCGCGCGCGAAGGCGCAGAGTTTCGCATCCTGATACAGATTGCCAAGGAAGGTAATGCTGACGGGTGTGCCGGGACCGCCGATGTTGTCTTCGTCGCCGGTATCGACTGCGGGAGGCTTGGGCGAGTCGTTCTCGCGAATGCCGTTGGGTTGGATGACGGCGGGGTGTCCGGTGAGATTGGTGATGGTGAGTTGGTCACCACCGCTGGGAACGACGATGATGTCGACAATTTTAAAAATGGCTGCCATCTGACGGATTGCGATCGAGCGCGCTCGATTGGCCTGGATGTATTCGACAGCGGGATAAAAGCGCGCGGTGCGAAACACGTTGGGCCAGTCTTCCGGACCCTGCGCGGTGAGCAGCTTGTCGCGACCGGTCATGGTGAGTTCGTCAAACGCGGCGGCCGCTTCGGCGGTGAGAAGATTGGCCATGGCATCGTAGGGAAGCTTGGGAAACTCGACTGGAATGAGCTTGACGCCCATGCTCCTGAGTTGATCGAGCGCGGCGAGATCGAAGGTGCGATCGTAGCGGGTTCGTTCGCGGGAGGCACGGCGAAGGTCATACTCCTTACGCCATTTTTTTTGCTTGTCCGATGACAGCCCGGCGGGCATGGTTTCCTGCAGCGGCTTGGGAATCACAAAGGCGGTTGGGACATAGCCGATGCGAAGCGAGCGCCAATCGAAATTGGCGTCCCAATTGAAGGCGGCGTTTTGCACGCTTAAATCTTTTCCGTCCGGGCCATAGATGCTGTTCATTACCAGGGCGCAATCTTCCACATAGCGACAGATGGGGCCGAGTTTATCCATGGTCCAGGAAAGCGCCATGGCGCCGGTGCGCGGGACAAATCCAAACGTTGGGCGAAGGCCGGTGACGCCGCATCGAGTGGATGGCGAGGAGATGGAGCCAAGAGTTTCCGAGCCGATCGAGAAAGCGACACATCCCGCAGCTGTGGCGCAAGCCGGTCCGGCGGAAGATCCGCTCGAACCCTGACGACGGTTCCAGGGATTGAGAGTGCGACCGCCGAACCATCGATCTCCCATAGCCAATGCGCCGAGGCTTAATTTCGCCACGAGGACGGCGCCGGCATTATCGAGGCGTTTGACGACGGTGGCATCGTAGTCGAAGGTCTGGTGCTCGAAGACCGAAGCGCCCCAGGTGGTGGGATAGCCTTTGACCGCGAGCAGATCTTTCGCGCCCCAGGGTATTCCGTGCAGCGGCCCGCGATAGGTTCCAGAGGCGATTTCGGCATCGGCGGCTTTGGCCTGCGCCATGGCGCGTTCTTCGGTCAGCGTGATGAGGAAATGCAATGCCGGATTGAAGCGGCGAATACGCTCGATATACATTTTCGTGAGAGCGACGGAAGAGACTTTCCTGGTGCGAATGTACTCGGCGAGTTTCGCGATGCCGGCGAAGGCCAGTTCTTCAAGGTTGATGGGCGGTTCCCCCACGGTGGGAGGGTTGCCGTATTTCGTGGCTTCTCGCCGGGTTTGCACGGCTGCGTCTTGTGGCAGCGGATCGAAAACATAGGCTGGGGCAACACTGTTCTGCAGGTGTAGCGCGCGGATGGCGGAGTAGCCGTCGCGCTGCTGATTCAAGAGGTCCAGCATCATGGCAATTTGATCGGGGGCCAGTGGAACCCCGGCCAGCGCCGCCGCCTGCTCGACCATCTCGGGCGTAATTTTGGGAAGCGATGGAGAGGTGGTGGCCGAGGTGGCCGCCTCCGTCTGCGCCTGGGTGGCGATGGTATAGAGAGCCCCTGGCAGCAATGTTGAAGCCAATCCCAATTGCGAACAGACAGCAAGAAAACGGCGACGGTCAAGCATGATGCCGAACTGTATCACAGTCGGCGGAAAGTCTACATCCCTTTAGTTGGAGAGAAGAAGACGGCGCGCGGACCGCAGGGAGGATGCGATCTTCTCGGCGCCGACACCGTCGAACTCCAGCCACCACATCGGGATTGCATAGGCAACCACGGAAAGGATTCCAACTGTGAACAAGCGAAAATAGGTTGGGCGCAGCAGGAAGTGCGTCATGAGCCAGGGCAGGATGAGAAAGGCGGCACAACGAAATCCTGTGCGGAGATAGAGGAGTGCGGTGTCGCGGATTTTGATGTTGAGGATGCGTTGCACCACGATTGGCTGCACGATGCCGCGAAAGACGATGCTGGGAATTAATGTGCCGATGGCGACGCCGATCATGCCATAGGGTCGCGCCAGCAGCAGACTGAGGACAAGGTTGCACACCGCTTCGCTGATATTGAGAACAGCGTAGGCTTTCTGGTGCAGGCTGGCATAGAGCGCGTTGACGGATGTGGACTGCGAGGTTTCAAGAAACACCGCAATCGCGAGAATGACGATGACGGGGTAGACGTCGCTGAAGGCTTGACCCATCCAGCGCAGGACAAAGTCTTTCGACCAGGCAATCATACCGAACAGAATGAAGGCTGAGCTGGCGAGTGCAACTCTGGTTCCGGCGAAGTAGCTACGTTCAAAACCGCCATCGTCACTCACGCTTTTCTGCATGCTGAGAACGGGCATCAACACACCGACAATGGAATCGATTCCGTCCATGTAATACAGGACCAGGGTTGATGCAATGCTGTAGTGGGTGACTGCGGTGAGTCCGACAAAAAAGGAAACCGTCAAAGTGTCTGTCTGGAAGCGGATGCGATCGGCGATCTGACCGATGAGGACGGGCCCGCCGAAACTAAAAAGCTTTCGCGATGTGTTTCGATTCCAGCGGGGCCAGGAAAAAATCTTGAGGAACGGATACTTGCTGTGTACTGTCCACAGGATGATCGCGTTGGCTGGAACCGCGGCGAATACGCTGAGCCATGCCAGTGAGATCACGCCATAATGTGCATTCAACAAAACCACGGTACCGATGGCGCGCAAGATTCCGGTGACAATCAACACCCATGCAGTGATGTCGAAATGCTGGCCGGCATTCAAAGTTCCGAATGGGACACGCATACTGAAGCTGGTTGCCGTGTTGAGACCCACAATGAGAAGAACGATCGCCAGTTCGCGACTATGGGAGTAATTGAGGAAATAGACTCCGCCGGCGAGCACGATAGTGGCTGCTGTCAGTATGAGTGCCACACCACCAAATATGCGCAAGGCGGCGCCGTAAATATTGCGGGCCTCTTGATGGTCTTCCTGCCCAAAAGCGTAGGCCATATGGGTGAAGACCGCCCCGGAAAGTCCGAGATCCAGGAAGCTGTAGTAGCCGATGAAGGATAGCGCAATGGCCCAGATTCCATATTGCTGGGCTCCCAGCTTATGGATCGTGAACGGCATGATGAAGAAGCCGATGATGGCCAGGGTGACCATGCGGAGCACACGACTGCTGGAACCTCGAACCAGCTTTTTCAGAGAAAAATGCTTGCGATGTTCTAGCTTTGGAATGGTGGATGCCACAGCAGTGAAGCTCCTGATCGGCGCGTGAAGATACAGATGTCATGCATTCCAGTGCATTTCACTGGCCAAATCGGCGGAGGCGAGAATACGCATTAGATTTTTGGCAGGTCGAGTGACAGAAAGCGGTTCTGGGCGGAGAAGTGTGCAAACATTTGCACCCCGGGACGCCATAGGAAGAACATTTCCCTCTGCGGGATGGGAGTTTGCCGGGAGGACTCGGAGGGCGCCGATGGAGGGCAGGGGGTTTTCAGCGGAATTTTCCGCAAAAACGGGTACAACGGCGGCATTTCTTGGGATCGGGTATGGATGGCATGGCGCTTGCAACTGGAGGGGTGGATATCTTCAGGTGGTTGAGGCGGATAATAGATGGAATTTGTTGTTGTGTTAGTGGTGTTCGTTCTGGCGATGGTAGGGTTGACCAGACCCTATATCGGGCTCCTCGCGCTGTTGCTTGTTATGGAGTTGGACCCCGGAGAGCTATATCCACAACTGGCGCCACTCCATTTGGAACGAGTCATCGCCGCCCTCCTTCTCTTGGCATTTTTGATCCATCGGCAAAAGTTGCGTTTTCCGTTACCGACACGCTGGTTTTTGGCATTCTACGGCGCGATGATCCTGTCGATCCCGCTGGCATTCTGGCGGGCGAATGCGGCCGCATCCTGTTTCTCTTTTTTGGAAATTGTTGTTTTCGTTTCCTTTGTGACCGCGCTTTTAACCACAGAGAAGCGCATCCAATGGTTTATTTTCACGAACATTCTGCTGGTGGACTGGCTTGGCGGAAGCGCACTGTGGAATTATGCGCATGGCGTCTGGCAGTACACGATGCACATTGAACGGGCGATCGGCATTACTAGCTCGGCTGGCGATCCGGACACGCTGGCAATTACGCTGCTGTTATCGATCCCACTGTGTATTGCTCTTATGAGTCGGTCCAACCCCATCTGGATGCGATCCATTGCAGCCGTTTCGATTGGCTTGTACGTGGTGACCATCATCGATACAGGGTCTCGTGCGGCTGCGTCGGGGGTACTTTTTCTGATCGTTCTGCTTCTGTTCCGGAAGCCTAAAAATTTGATCTACTTACCGATCCTGGTGGCGCTCGGTCCGTTGGTGTGGATGGAGATTCCGCAACAATACAAAGCCCGCTATGAAACTGTAGAACATCTGCAGACAGACGCGTCCTATCAAGAGCGACCCATGACGTGGCGCGGGGGCATCGCTATGTTCGAGAGCAATCCAATCACCGGGATTGGTGCGGGCGATTACACGGTCGCGAATGGCGAGAGATTTTGGCCGGGGAACGGCACCAAGATTTTTTTGAATGCGCACTCTCTCTATTTCAAACTCCTGGGAGAATTGGGCCTGGTGGGGGTGATAACGTTCGGAGGCTACGTCATCTGTGTGTTTCGACTGAACTTCCGGCTGCGCGAGCAGCTGCTGGCGCACGAGACATCCAGCTTTCTGCAATCGCTGCCCGCAATGTTTAACATTATTCTTTGCCTGCTGCTGTTTGATGGTTATGCCGCCCACAATCTTTACCGGGATAGCTGGTATGTAGTGGGCGCGATCGCCGCTTCGATTGGTTTGTTACCCGTGCTGCAACAGCAAGTTACCGCAACCGACCCGGTTCAGGCAGAAATTGCATCGTCGACAGCGGGCGTCCCGGAATGGTCTCCGGCCCTGCTGCCGGTGTTGCGCAGGCGGGTTCCTACGGAAGCACCGCCGGCTTAATTGTGTGTCGGCAGTCATAGTCAATCCTGCCGTTTTGCATTATGATCTCCGAAGATCAAACATTCATCGCTGGGACTGAATTTGAAGGAGAAGTATCCTCCTTCCTGACGGTCTTGCAGCGCTTTTTCTGTCCGTCGCGAGGCGTTACCTTCGACACGTTCCGCAAGCGGATATGAATACGGTAGACGGCTCTTGCCTGTAATCCTGTTTCCTGCCTGCAATTTTTTGAAGTCTTGTTTAGGTTGGAGTTCCCCTTCGAGGGAGTTCCAAGGCTACCATCTATACCCCCCCGCGACGCACCGTTACAGCGACGGGCGCCGACGTTAGCAGGAAGTTTTGGAACGGAGCTTGAATGTCACGCAAATTGTTTCTCCCCCTTGCCGTGCTGGCTTTTTTGTCCAGCGCTGTCGCACTCTATTCCCTTTCAGACACCACACCGACCAACTGCTATCCACCTCTCAGCCTGGTCACCACCAGTGTTCCTTCAGGGACGGCGGGTTCGGCTTATAGTGTTCAGCTGGTTGCAAGCGGAGGCCAGCCAGCCTATAGCTGGAGCTTCGGGCAGTCTTCGTTGCCCAGCGGATTTTCCATCAGTTCCTCCTCTGGCGAGGTTACTGGTACCCCGCCCACAGCGGGTACCTACAAATTCAATGTCGTAGTGTCAGATTCCCTAAAGAGCAGTGTGACGGGTGAGTTGACCCTGACGGTCGCGGCGGCACCAACCGGGACAGGAACCACTGGAACCGGCACGACTGGAACGGGCACGACTGGCACTGGTACGACAGGGACTGGAACGACCGGAACTGGGACGACTGGGACGGGAACGACTGGAACCGGGACGACCGGCACTGGTACGACTGGGACGGGCACGACTGGGACGGGAACGACTGGAACTGGAACGACTGGAACTGGAACGACGGGGACAGGCACGACCGGAACCGGCACAACTGGAACCGGGACGACTGGGACAGGGACAACTGGAACAG
Source organism: Acidobacteriaceae bacterium (assembly GCA_049796755.1). Lineage (GTDB taxonomy): Bacteria > Acidobacteriota > Terriglobia > Terriglobales > Acidobacteriaceae > JAKAAZ01. The sequence goes on along the minus strand of JBARFA010000050.1, from coordinate 58,927 downwards.
GAACGACTGGAACTGGAACGACCGGGACAGGAACGACCGGGACGGGCACAACTGGAACGGGAACGACTGGAACGGGAACGACGGGAACTGGTACGACCGGGACAGGAACGACGGGGACGGGTACGACCGGAACAGGAACGACTGGGACGGGTACAACGCCGCCCACCGGTACAGCATTGACCGCGTGCAAGGACCTTACGGCCTCCGGCAGTTATTATCTGGCGAACGATGTGTCCAGCGCGGGAACGTGCTTCGGGATTGACGCGAATAACATCACGCTCAATCTGAATGGCCACACCATTACGTATGGAACGGGTGGCGGTTCAACGCCGACACCCGCGATTGAAGGACATGATTCGTGGTGGACGGGCACACCCAATTACACGGGTACAAGCTATGCCAGTTCCAGCCAACATAGTGGTCTGGAAGTGTACGGCGGTTCCATCGTGCAGTCGCCGAACTCAGCTACATTCAGCGATGTGTTCGCGTTCGGCCAAGGGACGTTTTCCTCTGCGCCGTACATCCATGACATCACTGCAACGTTCCAGAACACAGGAGCTCAGTTCTATAACTCTGCCTACTTGCCAACGGGCGCGAAGATTGAGAACAATACGATCTACGACAACGTAACCAATATTCAACAGCCTGGACAGGGCTACCTGTCGGCACGTGCAGCATTCCAGGGAGAAGCGATTTATGTTAGCGGGCAGGAAAACAACCCTGTCACGAGCGGTGACCTGATTTCCGGAAACAAGATTGTCGGCGGACCGCAAGGCGGCATCTTGACCCTCAATCAGTACTCCACAATCAGCAACAACGACATCGCCCAGAATGCTACGTATTCCAATGACTGGTGCGTGGAGATCGACTCAGATCACACCACTGCGACGGGGAATAACTGTCATCCAACAAGCGGGCGCGGCATTAACATCGACGCAAACTACGTGACAGTGGAAAACAATACGTTGAACACGACCGAATTGCCCCAGAACATGGAGTACGGAACTAACGGCCAACCGGGCTGCGAACTGGGCGGGGCCTATGGTGTTCGCATCGAGACGATGCCGCTGGGGCCTTCACAACCGGGCGCGACGACGAATGACACGGTGAGTGGCAACACGATCAACGTGACCGCCAACGCGTGCAATGCGATGGGCGTAGATCTGATTTACATACCAGCCACAGCCACAGGGCTGAATGTAACCGGGAATATCATCACAACCACCAATGCCGGCAAAAGCGGTGTGCAGGATGCGGGACTCCAGTTTGACGACGCCTTCGGCAACGGGATCAGCATCACTGGCAATACGGTTACCAGTACAGACGAATGGATGTACGGGTGGTGGGATGGTTACAGCGGCATTACTGTTGGACACAACACCTGGAATGGGACACCTTCGCTGACATTCCTAGCGCAGGATGGAGGTTGCGATCCTACTCAAACTGACAGCGGTGCGTCCTGCCCGGTGAGCATCAACATCACCGACAGCCTACCTAACAAAGTGAGCTGTGGAGCGGAAAGCACAGCGAAGATTACTGTCAACGGCCAGGTAACGCAATGCAAGCCGACCGAATAGCCGCAGAAGAAAGTGAGGCAATTCGTATTTGAAGTTTACTGCGCAGAAGAAGAGTTGACGTCGACCTTCTGCAATACGACAATCCAATCCGAACGCAGATCACGTAGAGCTGGGAAAGCTGCCAGGCCGATGAAGCTGCGTTCGATTAGGTTGAGTATAGGAACTTGCGTATACTTCGGCCCAGTGGTAACGCATTCCAGGCTCTGAATCGTGAATCCTGGCAGACGCCGGAAAGCCGAACGAGTATTCATTCGATAATGCGTGGGGAAAATGTCTTCGCTATCGCGGCCGTCCAAGTAATGAGCGACCTTACTCACGAACGAGCTAGGCAAGAAGTGAGCGATGAAATACTCAAAGTAGTAAAAATTTGAAGTATGAGCCACAAATAAGCCGTCCGTCGACAGGACGCGCTGGACCTGCTGCATGAAGCTGACCGGATCGGCAACATGCTCAACCACCATATTGGCGGTCACCAGATTAAAGAATCCGTCAGGAAACGGCAGGCTGTCACCCTGATAGACGGTTTTCGTAAGTCCAGCGACGTGGGGACGATCATCCACAGGGTCGCATCCACGTGCCAACTCACAGCGGCTTAGAAGTTCTTTCTGGAAAGGAACCGAATCGCGAATCCATTCAGGTAATATTGTGTGACCGCACCCAAGATCGAGCCAACGAGTGTCAGAACGCACGAGTCTGTCAAGCGTTTCCCGATAGTTGTATTGGGAATGTGCCATTAGGAAAGACTACACATGATGGATTCAAACTTCCAGCGGAATGTTGCGCTGACAAAGCGCAAAAGAAGTTATCTGAATTGAGGAACAATCGCGCGCTTCGGAGTATGTGAAGTACTTGATCTTCCTGATTGTTTTCTTCCAACAATAATTTGCAGTAGACGGATTTTTGACAAGCTGGAAAAATTGTTGCAAAAATTATTTGTTCGGATTGGCGGGTTTGCGAGGCTGCTCCTCTTTACTCCTAGGGATTCTCAGCCATCCGTTTGACCAGGCGGCAGCGCACAAGTGCCGTGGTAAATTCGCGTGTTGGTTTGCAGTGTAGATAGCGGAGAAATTTGATGGGTACAAGTTCCATGCTGGCGGGCCTAAGCGGACTGCTTTCGAGCAACTCTTCGAATTTTCTTATGGTGATTTGATTCAGACCGCCAGCCACCTCGCCGAACCGCGTTGCCCCATCCGTCTTGAACGTGGATCTCCATTGGATCAGTGCTTTCTCGCCGAACACGAGATGTGCCCAGGGAAAGACAGAAAACAGATGTCCGCCAAGCGGGTGATACCAAGTTGGCCCGAAGCTGACCAGTACTTCTCCCGTTGGTTGCAAGAGCGCATCCATGATTTTCAAAATCGCAGCCGGATCCGCAAAATGCTCGAAGGCGTCAATGGAAACGATTACTTCAGCACGTTCATTGGTCGAAGTTGCGAACGTGCATATATGTTGAACACCCGCGGCGGACGCACTCTGTTGCGCGGTTTTTAGAGCACCCTCAAGAATATCGATACCAATGACTCGTTTCGCGCCCCGTTGAGCCATTTCAACGGCCTCAATCCCATTGCCACAACCGAAGTCGACGATTGTTTTCCCTGCTATCCTGTTGAGGAATTCGTCACCCAATAAAATAGCGAGTTTCGATTTGCCTTGATAGACACTAGGAGTCCGATTCGGGCGCCCCGGGTTGATCGCCTTTAAAATTCGATATTGGATATTAATTGGCATGTTCCCGCTTTTCAGCATTTTATTCTAAGGTATCCAACGTGCAAGACCTACTCTGTGTAACCTGTATCGGAATCTTATACGACCATGGCTGAATCGCGAACGGCGGCAGATTGGAAATGTAAGTCGATCCGAGCTATTCGATTGACAACAAGACTTGACTCCTGTAGGGTTTCACAATCTTCTCAACCAAGAAACACGCCAATCCTTAAATGAGTGCGACTAATTTGACTTCGCCGTATATTGACACTCCATGTCCCTCGGACCCCAGAGTTATCAGCAATTCTTCCTTGTGGCAGTCGGAACGCTGGGATGCTGCAGTAACTAAAATTTCCGTGAAGGATACTATTCCCGGCACAATCCTGCTGACGTTTCGTCTTGTACTCCAACGCCGCCATCACGATGCTGTGTACACAGTAGGAGGTCGTCAAGCCCAAATGTACGGTCTGTTCTGCGCAGTACTTGGGACAGGGAATAGACCTCATATTGCCTCAGAGATTCTTCTCGACGAGGCGCGACTTGACAACCTTGGGTGGAGAATCAAGCGTACACTTCGGCGTCTTGCTTTTCGTAAAATCGCGAAGATGATTGTTTTTTCCGATGGAGAGCGAGGCCTTTACAGTCGCGAACTCCAACTACCGGTGGATCGGATCCAGTTTGTTCCTTTCCACACGAACATTCTGCAGCCCAGGCGGACTCCTTTTGGTGCATATGGATTTGCCGCCGGCCGCTCCTTACGCGATTATGCAACATTATTTTCGGCGATTGACAAGCTTGACTACCCTTTCGTTGTAGTTGCCGATCGTGCCAGCGTGGCAGGTTTACGCAGGCCTGATAATGCCGAGCTGTTTTGTGATGTTCCACGCGCTCGATATCTTGAGTTGCTTGAAGGTGCGCGCTTTGTCGTGGTCCCTTTAAAGGCGGACTATCGGTCGACCGGACAAGTGGTGGTATTAGAGGCTGCATCTCTGGGGAAGCCAGTAATTGCAAGCGATGTACTTGGGGTCCGTGATTATGTCACCAACGATGTGAATGGAATGCTGGTCGCGCCAGGAAATCCGGAGTCGCTTCTTGCAGCGATCCGAACCCTGATAACGGATGACGCCACTTGCGACAGGCTTGCTGACGCCGCGCTTGAGCGAGTGGAGAAGAATCACACTTTTGCGGTATTTACCGCAGCGTGCCTGGAGATCATTACAGAGGCCTGCAATCGTCAGGGCTTACCGACACATACCTAAGTATGTTTCCGGCGCAACCGGACGAGTCGTTCTGCTTTCAACGGCGAAAAACTTTCATCTCGATGAATCTAGCTCACGAGCGTCGGTTGTTCCGGCGTCAAAACAGAACTGGCGGCCGTTGACTCGCGTGAGGGAAGCTCGGATACACAGAGTCGAATTTTTCCCGAGCGCTCGCGAGGAATGTCCGCCACTTGTTCGAGCGACCACTCCATCCGGTGATTTGCGAGGGAATCGATGGCATGGCATATCGTCTGAAGTTCCTGTTCCGCCAGCGGGCTCCTGTCTTTCACCACGTAGCGCAGGTGCACATGCTCATGCGTCTTCTGGACAAACTGCACCTGCGCGATCGCCCGAAATGTCTCTCCCAGCTGGGACATGTGGTTGCCTACACTGACGCCGGGAACCATGCCGCCATCGGCGAGCACAATGCCGTCGGAGACGCGCCCAAGGATCTTGCTGGCCGTTGGAAACCATCGACCACAACTGCAAGGTTGCGAAGTCAAGGTGGCGCAATCCCCGGTGTCGTAGCGGATGAAGGGCTGTCCGTAATTCAGCAGATCGGTAATCAGGATGCGATACGCGAGTCCATCCGGCGTCTCCCGAACGGGATCAAATTCGACATAGCAACTCCAGGGGTGGAAGTGCATCCCTTGATGCGCGGAGCATTCCGCACAAATCATTCCGGTATCCCGGCTTCCATAATGAATGAAAAGCCGGCTGCCAAATACAGATTCAACCAGTTGCCTATCGGAGTCGTGCAGCACTTCTGCCGTAGCAATAATGACTTCAGGTTTGTGTCGCATTCCGTGTTGTTGCATATAGGAAGCGAACGCGGCGAGGATCGTGGAATAACCATACAGCACCTTTGGGCGCTGCTTTTCATAGCGGATGCGGAAGCGTTCCAGAACTTCCTGATTCAAGAATCCCGCAGGAGCCGCAGTACGGCGCATCAGGGTTTCTTCGTACAACCGCCAACGCCAGTTCGGCTGGATCACCAGGTCGCGGTGAGCGCCCCACAGCATCATGACCGAGTTGCCGACTTCATATCCTGCCCAGGAATTCAATTGCATCTGAATGGCGGTTTTGTTGCGTAACGCTTCAATGTTGCGATAGAACTGGATCGGCGTACTGGTGGTGCCGCTGCTGCCGGCCTGGCGCAGGTCCTTCAACTGAAAGGCGTTCGAGCGAAGAGAATCTCCGCCCTGGCGCAGATCGTCGCGGCATAGCGCGGGTAAGGGCAGGGGGCGATCGATGCGAGCGTCTGAGGGCCTAAACCCGGCATCGTCAAATCGTTTGCGATAGTGTGGCACGGTGTCGTAGGCATGTTGCAGGATGCGTTGCAGCCGTTGCTGCTGGATGGCGCGCTGGTCCTTTTCTGGCATCCGCTCGAAGCGGCGAATCTCGCGCAGGCGACGAGCCAGGCCGGCATGACGTTCGCGTTCGGCCAGTGGCAACAGCAGGTGCGTGTGAAAAAAACTCATCATTACTCCTCAAAACCAACTAGCTACGAAGCATTCGAATCGCGCGTCGGCAACGGCGCTGAGAGACGCCCTTGGGGACACAGTGCTGGACCGGCTCACATGATCGATCTCAGGCGGACATCGCGTTTTTTTTCGGACGCGGCCGACTGACGGCGCGCTTCCGTCTCGCAGGCAACGCAAGGACCGGCTGAACAGGAACTTTCATCGGGTTCAGCGGGTCATGGAACGTAATGTTGGGAACGATTGTGCCGTTGGCCACGATCGTGCCTTGATCGAGTCGTCCAAGAATCTTGCCGACTAATGGAAACCATCGTCCACAACTGCAACTTTGTTCTGTCAGCGTGACGCAGTCGCCAGTGTCGAAGCGAATAAACGGCTGACCGTAATTGAGCAGGTCAGTCACCAGCAGACGATAGACAGGTCCATCCGGGGATTGGGCGATCGGATCGAATTCGACAAACGAACCCCAGGGATGAAAATGCAATCCCTCGTGCTCCGAACATTCGGCGGCAATCATTCCGACATCGCGGCGGCCATAGTAGTTGAACGGCGCGCTTTTAAAGACGGAGGCGAGAAGCCTGCGATGCGGCAGGCTCAATACTTCCGCGGTGGAGATGACGGCGTTGGGTCGATGGGCGACGCCGCGTTCGCGCAGATAACCTGCAAATGCGGCAAGAACGGTGGCGCGGCCGTAGAGAATCTTGGGACGCTGCTTCTCATACCGCCAACGCCATTTCTCCAGAACTTCGATGCCCACAACTCCGGGAGGCGGCGGGGACTGGCGCATGAAGACGCCTTCATAGACGCGCCATCTCCAATTGAATTCTCTGGCGGCATCGGAGACAGCTCCCCAAAGCATCATGGCACTGTCGCCGGCGCGGAATCCGGCCCACTCATCGAGTTTCATTTTGAGGGCAACCTTGTCGCGGACGCCTTCGATGTCACGATGAAAACGAGTTGGCACGCGATGGGTGGCGCCGCTGAGCGCGACCCGAAGCTTGTCGGCAGGAATGGCCGACGAGACGAGCCAGGTGGAGGCGGTGCGAAGGTCTTCGCGAGTCAAAACCGGTAACGGCAGCGGATGATCGACGCGGGCTTCACGCGGATGGAAGCCGGCACTATCAAACTGCCTGCGGTAAAAAGGTACCGTGGTGTACGCGTGCTCCAGCAATTTCCGCAGACGATCCTGCTGGACTTTGCGCTGTTGTCTTTCGGACATCCGGTCAAATTTCTTAATCTGGCGCAGGCGGCCAGGCAGACCCGCGTGTCGCTCCGGTTCAGTCAAAGGCAAAATAAAATGAGTGTACAGTATTCCCATCCGTGCTTTTCCTTTAGCGGCTCATGGCCGTCGGGATTTCACTTTCGTCAGTCGTTTTTACGAATCTGTATTTCCCGGAAGGTTCGGAGGGAATCGAGTCAGCGGTCACAATCGTGAGGCTGCTCTCTTGTTCCAGGTAAGGTTGCATGCGTCGCCGAAGTTCTTGTTCAGTCCGTTGGCAGTAACCGTTGCCGGCGACGACTTTTAGCGTGACATGGGCTGGATCGGCCTGAATGAACTGGACCTGCCGGACATCGTTCATATCCGCGGCCAACAGGGCCAGTGACGGCCCGGCGATCATGCGACCGCTGGGAAGGCGCAAAAAGTCCGAGGTGCGACCCTGAATATTTCCAATCAACGGCAGCGATCGTCCGCAGGGGCAACGCATTTCGGAGTCGAGACTGGCAAGATCGCCGATTTCATAGCGAATCAAGGGCATCGAACGATTTAACAAATCTGTGACCAGCACCCGGCCCATTCCTGCCGGAAGAGTGGGATCGGGCTCGACTTCAACAATCAGAGAGTCGGCATTGACGTGCAAGCCGCTGTGATACTCGCATTCGCTGGCGATGACGCTGACTTCGCGACAACCATAGCGATCGAACACTTTGCCGCGGAAGGTTTCTTCCAGGATTTGCCGTTTGCCGGGCAGCAGCATCTCGGCGCTGACGATCATGGACTCGAACGCAATATCGTGAATATGATTGGCGGTGCAGAATTCCGCGAACAGAACCGCCGACTGGGCATAGGCCACCATGTACTTCGGCCGATATTTACGGAGAACCTGCACGAAGCGCATCATCGCTTCTTCGCCGACAGCAGCGGTATGGAGCGATAGATTGCGATAGAGAAATTTCTGCCGCCACGCGGGGTTCGGGTCTGGGGTGTCGCCGACATCGAACCGCGAGCCCCACGGGTGAGCGTACCAATCGCCAATGCGCAGGCCGGCCCATGAATTGTGTCGCACCGTGCTGGCCATGCGCGAATCCGCTCGTTCGACGTCAACAAAAAACTGGAGTGGACTGCCGGTGGATCCTCCAGTCTGATTCTGTTGCCGCTTGCTGGGAGGAATGTTGCTGGAGACAAGCAGATCCTGGTGATCCTGGATATCGCGTTTGGTCAAGACAGGCAGCAGGCGCAGGTCCTCATGGGTGCGAATGTCGAGTGGAGTCAAGCCGGCTTGCGTCATGCGAAGACGATAAAAAGGGACGTAGCGGTAGGCATCGATCAACTGTTGCCGCAGGCGTCGCAGCTGCAGTTTGCGCAAATCGTCCGGGTGCAGATACTGGTTCCGCTCAAACTCCCGCATATAGCTGGCAAAGGTAGGGTGATTCACCTTCGCCCACAAGGGATGAATGACGTGACGGATGGCCGCGCTGCCAAAGTCGAATGAGTTCGACGTCGTCGATGGCTTGATGACGTCGTTCATCCGGCCACCTGCGCGACTGCTTCTTCCAACTGAAATGTGGAATGCCGGGGCGAGTACCCTTTGCCGTCAAGGACGCCTTTATGGGTGTCGCGGACGGGCGCAAACTGAAACTGGTTGAGTAGGTGCTGCAGCTTGTCTTCCATCATGGTCGTTCCCCAGGTTTGGCGAACTTTGGATTGAAACGACAGCGGGATGTGGGGCTGGTAGGGATCGATTTCCCAGGGGTGAAGGTAGAGCATGGCCGGCGATTGCATATCTTTTTCCCAGGCTGCGAGGCCGCGTTGAATGTATTGGTAAGGAAGCAGGCGGAGATACGCACCGCCGCCGACAGACAGATTGCGTCCGGCAACTCTCCACGTGGCGATGGGAAACTCCATCAGTTGACCGTGGGCCACGGGGTACGCGCTGCGAGGCGCGGTGGGATTGCCATAGGTAGGATGATGGACGGGATGCACGCTGGAGTCATAGCTGAAGCCGAGCTTGGCGAGCGAGTCAAACGCCCACTCACAACCCGGAGTGATAGAAAAGCACGGTGCGCGATAGCCGAAGATGGGCTCCTGAATTACCGACTCAATCAAATCCTTCGCGGTTGCGGTGGACTCATAAAACTCGGTCGGACTCATGCGGCAGACAAGTCGATGGTCGAGGCTGTGGCAGCCGATTTCGTGGCCGCGCTGATGGATCTCGCGAATGAGCCGTGGATAACGCCGGGCCACCCAGCCGAGCACAAAAAATGTTGCATGGGTGTGATTGCGATCCAGCAGGTCGAGCAAGCGGTGCGTGCTGGGCTCAATCCTGGAAGGCTGGTGTTCCCAGTCGGAAAAGCAAACGCCCTGGGACGCGACTTCGGTGTGGAAATAATCCTCCAGATCGATGGTGAGTGCATGGCAGGGGCGGGTGCCGCGGTCGAAGGCGCGCCAGGACATCAACGGCTGGGGCGCGAGGACCGCCCGTCCAGTGACGGTCTTGTGCGCAGACGGCGAGGGCGGAGTTTCATCGTGAGCGCGGGTGCGTTTGGAAAGCAAAGGAATGATCCCGGCATAACCAAGACAGAAAAAACCAAACCCAAGCAGACCCAGTGGTTCAAAGTGAAGCGAATGCGCAAAAGCGAGATTCAGTGCGATGGCGGCAATCGCGACAATCACCAGAATGACGGTGGATTTGCCCAGCACGGATGACCCTGCGTGATTCATGAATGTCCCTTCAACGGTGAGCGTGGGAGTGTGCTCACCGAAGATGGTTGCAACTGCGGGGCCAAACGGTTTTTGCCTCAGCTGAGCCGGGATTGGCGATTCTGAAGGGGTCCAGGGGAAGGGAACGATTCAACGACACCCGTTATGTGCAGGAATTTGCACTGTAAGTTGGCGGAAGGCCCATAGTTTACCCATCTTCCACACAGCGTTTTATTGCACGGGGAAGATTGAAAGCGACGGGAACTTGTGACAAAGGCGTGAATGGCGCAAGGGGCAGACCGAGGCCGCGCCCCCTGCGATCCTCACCCCTGCAGGGGTGAGGAAGAAGCGATGAGTCGAAAGATCAGGCGACTTCGCGATGGGCCGCTTGCGCTTCCAGGAGCCCGATGATCTGGAAGCTGCTGAGCGAAGTTTTCGGAATGAAGAGACTGCGATTATTGGTCAGCTCATCGACGGGAAAAAGCTGGAACGCATTCTTGGTCAACAAATCGATATCGTTCGACACCCGGCCTTCCATGATTTCTCCATCCTGAAACGCGATGCGGACCCAGAGATAGGGGTGAATGGAGAGAGAGTCGAAGAAGCGCACATCCTGCTGCGTGGGGCTGCCGGTGAAGGAATTGACGAAGAAGACCGCCTTGGCATCCTCCAGTTGAAACGTCACTGCTGGACCGCCGCCTTCCGGTTCGATGGTCATGCTGGCGGGCAGATCGGTGGGGACTACACAGGGATCCTGAGAGTCATGGTCAGTACTGTAGTAACCGTAGAGCACGTTCGAATTCTTGAGATTTACGACGACGTTATGAAGCATGGTTGACCTCTTCAATAAAAGGATTGAGCACGGCGTCCGAGGCAGGCAAGCGTACAACAGGATTGCAATTTATGCGGATTGCGCGGGGGCGGACAGGTTATATTGCCGGATCTTGTAGAGCAATGCCTTATAGCTAATATTCAATCGTGAGGCGGCGATGCGGCGGTTCCACTTGGTTTCCGCCAAGGTATCGCGAATGGCCTGCATTTCCGCCTGATCTTTCAAGCCGCGGACCATGGACTTGAGATCGGGACTGGTCGTGGCCGTGACCTGGTTGTTTCGTTCCTGGACAGGGAGGAAGTACCCTGGGATTTTTGACTCGAGATCGGCCAATGCAGCCGGTTCGTCGCGGATGACGAGATAGCGTTTGACGAAGTTGCCCAGCTCGCGGAGGTTGCCCGGCCAGTGATAGGCGACACAAGCGGCGATCATCTGGGGCGAGAAGTGGACCGGCTCCAGCTCATGGGTCACGGCCAACTGTTGCGACATCTGGGTGAGAACGTAGGGAATTTCCTCGCGACGTTCGCGTAGCGGCGGAATATGCAGCACGAAGGTACTCAACCGGTAGTAGAGATCCTCGCGGAAGGTCTTTTCGACAAGCGCTTTTTGGATATCGATGTTGGTGGCGGCGAGAATGCGGGCGTTGGTTTGTTTTTCTCCGCGGCCGCCGAGCCGGGAGAAGGTACCATCCTGCAGCACGTGCAGCAGCTTGGCTTGCAGCTGGGGGCTCATTTCGCCGATTTCGTCCAGCAACAGCGTGCCCTTATCGCACATTTCAAACTTGCCCGGCTTGGACTTGGTGGCGCCGGTAAAGGCGCCAGCCTCGTAACCGAACAATTCACTTTCCAACAGGTCGAGAGGCAGGGCAGCGCAATTGATCTTGAGCCACTCTTCATTGGAGCGGCGGGACAAGCGATGGATGAGTCTGGCAACGACTTCTTTGCCGACGCCACTTTCTCCTGTAATCAGGACAGGAATATCGGCGTGAGCGATGGCAGCGGCCTGGTCGTAGATCTTCTTCATCGCGGGCGTGGCGGCCAGGAAAAAGGTTCCGTTGCCAAGCTCCTCACGAATGATGGAACTGTTGTTGGCTTGTGCCTGGGAGCTGAGCACACGATCGCGAACGCGGCGCAGAATGGCGTCCAGCTGATGTTTCAGGAATGGCTTGGGTAATACGTCGTAGACACCTTCGCGGGCAGCAGCGAGAAATCCGGAACGATTGCCGGCGGGAATGAGAAGAACAACACTGAGATTCGGGAATTGCTGGCGTAACTTGATCAGGATGGTTTCAAGACTGACCCCGGGAAGCGTAGTGTCAATCAGCACCAGGTCAGCAGCGACGGCGGCGCGCCAAGTTTCCGCGACGTCGATGACCGGCAGGGAATTGACATTGCAGTCGAGGCATTCCAACAAATTTTGAACATACCCGCGTACTGGAACCTCGTCTTCGACAAGGACTACGCGTAATCGCTGATTCACAAACACCACCCTGTAGGTTGCAACAACATCGATCCGTACGTGCTTACGTGAACAAATGTTATCTGGGGGTTGGTGCGAAAACAGGCGAGGCCTGCTTCTCGACACTCATGATTCGAGAATCCCAGACAGGAGTCGAGCAGTAGATCAAAGGAGCATCAACAACGCGTAAATCTTACTAACCGATTTAAATGCAAGGGGTTTCGTGCGGTGAAGAACCAAGTCACATCGTCACTGGCAAACCCTACATGATGGATGTGGCGTGCATCATCGGTTGCCCGGCGAAACCTCACCCGTTGTTATGAGACGACAACTTTGGAGAAGGGGTGATAGGCGTTACGGTGGGCATTCGTACCAATGCCACATCGAAAGAATCGCCCTGCCCTCTTGAGATCGCCGCCAAGTTCAGTGCGCGTCGAATCCCTCTCCTGTTTACATTGCTGATTCTGCATGTTCCGTACGCGTTTGACAACAGACTTTTAGTAACCGATTGACCGAGTACCGACGGAAGTAACCGATGTTGAGTGTTCTTTATCGGTTACGACGTCCTACAGCGTTCCTCTTTGGGAATTTTGACGAGACTGCAATCGAGTTGGTTAGCTGGCTTGACAGAAATTCATCCGAAAACAAGCTCCGGCGAAGTGTGTGAAAACTTTTACCCATTGCGAAGGGAACTTCCCATGCAAGGCGTCGGAGCGGGGAAGGAAAAAGGATTGCATCTTCGAACGGAAATGATTTTTGTGACGTATTGAAACGCTGTCGTCAAACAATTCGACACGGTTGCAGTGCTTTGATTCGCAATGGCTCGCGGGCGTTGGCGCAGTCTCTTGTTTCGTTCACGGATGACGCTGACTTCGTTTGGCGTCGTACGTGCAAGATAGAGCGCGAGTCGCAAAATCATGCAATTGATTTCACCCACTTTCGCGCCGATGTCGGTCCTTCTCGGAGATTCCCAGGAGATGGTGGCGATACGTCGTCAGGTGCAACTGGCCGCGACCGCTGGAATGCCGGTGCTGATCACCGGCGAAAGCGGCACTGGGAAAAATGTTGTTGCACAGAATCTACATATGCTGTCGACGCGCAGGGATCGTGCGTTTGTGCAGGTGAATTGCCCTTCTCTGCCCCACAGCCTGATTGAAAGCGAGTTGTTCGGCTATGAAGCGGGAGCGTTCACCGGCGCCAATCACACGCGTAGCGGCAAAGTGGACCAGGCGCAGAATGGAACGCTGTTCCTGGATGAAATTGGAGATCTGGATGCTTCGGTGCAGGCAAAGCTGCTGCAGGTGCTGCAGGATTTCCGCTTCAGCCGGCTGGGCGGCACGGAGGAGCGGGCGGTCGATATCTGGCTGATCTGCGCGACCCATCGCAATCTGCAGGCGGACATTAAAGCGGGCCGTTTCCGCTCGGATTTGTTCTATCGCATTAACGTTGTCTCGATCGAATTGCCGCCGCTGCGCGACCATCGTTCCGATGTGGTTCTGTTGCTGACGCATTTTCTGCGCCACTACGAGCTGAAGTTCGGACGCACGCTGGCGCCGCTTTCCAGCTCGGTAATGAAGCTGCTGGAGGCGTACCACTGGCCGGGCAATGTGCGCGAATTGGAGAACCTGGTAAAGCGCTACGTTGTGCTGGGGAATGAGCAGGCCATTGTTGAAGCGTTGAATGAAAGCGAGTCAGCCTCGACAGAGTCGGTTTTCGTTCCAGATGGAAATCTTCCGCTGCGCATCCAGACGCAACGCGCGTTGCGGCTGATGGAGCGTCAGATCATTCTGCGCGCGTTGAACGAGCATCGCTGGAATCGTCGCAAAACGGCGCAATCGCTGGATATCAGCTATCGGGCGCTGCTCTACAAGATCAAGGACGCCGGCTTACCCCGGCTGCGTGAGGCACATTCTGACGCATGTTCCTCGGAGGAGAACCAATGATGAAAGGAAAAGAAATGTTGTCTCGATTGTCCCAATTCACAGTAGCTGCTGCAGCCGTGAGCCTGAGCTGCTGCTTGCTGCGCGCGCAAACGCAACCGCCTGTTGCCGTGGTCGGAGGTTTCAATAGCCCTTTGAGCACGCCGGCGGCGCCCGTTGGAACCTCGTTTGAAACCAAGTCCGGCGATACCGCGCTGGCGCGGCCCGACACGCGGGTGGCGCCGTCCATGGGGGCTCACTATCGCATCGGTGCGGATGATGTGCTGACGGTGAATGTCTGGCATGAGCCGGAAGTCTCGCGCAACGTACCGGTTCGTCCGGACGGCAAGATTTCTCTTCCTCTGGTGGGCGATGTGCAGGCGGCCGGTTTGACTCCGACGCAATTGAAGACGGAACTGGAAGCGCGCTTTTCGAAGTTTCTGACGAATCCCGATGTCAGCGTGATTGTGGCGGAAATTCGCAGCCAGAGGATCAATGTGCTCGGCCAGGTGCTGCGTCCGGGAACGTATGCTCTGATCCCACCGATGAACGTGATCGATGCAGTGGCGACCGCGGGCGGATTGAGGGAGTTCGCGAAGCCGAACAAGATGTATGTGTTGCGCACGTTGCCTACCGGCCAGGTGGAGCGCATCAAGGTGCAATACAACAACGTGCTGAAGGGCAAGCGAGGCAGTGAAGATGTGACCTTGCAGACCCGTGACACTGTGGTGGTACCGTGACAAAGTTGTCGCCATGGTTTCATAGAATTCGAGATTCCATTCCAACGGGCGCGATGGTTCTGGTGCTTGTCGGGACGCTGATGTCTGGCGTCCGGGCGATAGGACAGGCTGTGCCAGCCGGAGAGGTGCCGCCGGGCGAAAGCAACCCAACGGAGCCGTTACTGCCGGGACAATCTCTGGGAACGAACCTGTCGTTGAACCAGGGAGTGAATGCGATCAATGCGGAGAACCAGTCGTTTGAGCGCTTCGGGCTTGGGCTGTCGGCTTCTGGTGGCACGCAAACCAACTTTCTGGGCACGCAAACCAACCAGCAGAACGCAGCGTTCGCACAATTCCTCGCCGACGGCGGGGTAATGCTGCGCAGCAGCCGGACCCGTTATTTTCTGCTGTATCAGCCGCAGTACAACTGGTACCCGAGTTATTCCGTGGTCAACAACTTTTCTCAGACCATGTTTCAGAGCGTGGCTCATGACCTGTCAGATCGTGCCTCGTTCCAGTGGGACACGACGGCGGCGCGGTATTTGAGTTTGAACCAGTTCTTACCGCAAAGTCTTGGTATCGGAGGGATCGGTGTGGTTGTGCCGACGTTGGGAGCACAATTGCTGCAGGACAGTTTTGAGCTGACAAATGCGGCCACCACACTGACCTATAAATATCTGATTAATACACGAATGACGTTTCAAGGGACGGTGACGGGAGCCTTCTTTCTGATGGTTCCCGCCGATGTGCAATCGCTGGGTAAGAACATTACCGAAAGGTTCATTACCAGCGGCGCGGATCTAAGGCTGACCTATCAGTTGAATCTCCGCGATGCGGTTGGCGGCGCGATTACGCCTGTTTATGTGTACGGCCTGACTCCAACAGGACATGAAGCTGCTGAAACTGTGCAGGCTACATACAGCAGGGAACTCTCTCCGACATGGACGGCAAAGGTAGGTGCCGGCCCGCTTTTTATCCAGTCATCGAGCGGCGAGAGTGGCAGCTTCCAGGACACGAGCTATGCGTTGACTGGAGAGTTGAGTCGGCAGCTGCGGCAGTCCCAATTTGGTGTCAACTACAGCCGAGCAATTCTAGTGAATCTGCTGGAGCCCGCGATCGTATCCAATACCGTTAATGCCAATGCGTACCTTGGGTTTGGCAAGAGCTGGATATTCACGGGTTCTGCTACGTACACACATTTCGGTGCCAACGGAATCGTCTATGGCCCCGGCCATGTTTACGGAGGCTCCGCCCAAATGGCATACCAGGTTTCGAAGAGCGTGCAACTGTTTGCTCTATATTCATTGCTCTCGGAAAGTTTTGGGACCGCAGCGAATCAACCTTCTCTTGGATTTACTCGCAATCAGTTCGGCGGCGGTATTCGGTTCAATCTTGGCAATCCCATCACCCGTGGAGGTGTGCAGTAATGGAACGTAAACCACCATCGTCTTTTGGCGACTTCGTCGCCGTCGTTCAGCGCCGCAAATACTGGATCCTGATACCGTCTCTTGTTGTCATCGCGTTGGGGCTGGCTCTCAGTCCGCTGATACCGCGCACCTACAAGTCGACCACAACCCTGATGGTAACGGCTCAAAACGCGCCATCCGTCTTCGTGCGATCGAGCGACAGCAGCCAGGCCGTGACGCACCTGGAAGATATCAATCTACGGGTGATGGAGGGAACCGGGTTTCCAGAAATCATCAAGAAGTTCGATCTCTATCCTCAACTACGCAAAAAGACGGACATGACCCATGTCATCGCCGCGATGCGCAAGGACATCTCTGTGGATGAGGTTCCGGATGCGGGGGATGGAAGGGGCGGAGTTCTGGCCTTCACTATCTCCTACGTCGGTCGCACACCTGAAGAGGCGCGAGACGTAACCCGGGAGATCACGGAGTTATTCATCAACGAAAACCTAAGGGAGGGACGTCAGCGCAGTCAGGGAGCATACGCTTTCCTGACCTCGCAACTGAATGCAGCGGGAGAGCGGTTGGCGGCGCAGCAGGCGAAGATTCAAGCGTATAGAAGCTCGCACGCGGGCAGCTTGCCGGAGCAAGCCCAGGCCGACATGCAGGCAATCAACCAGTATCAAACGGCGATGCAGACAAACCAGGACGCGCTGACCCAGGCCAATCAGCAGCGCGTATATCTGGAATCTTTGCTGAACGTCAAGCAAAACGGCATCGAAGGGTCGACAATACCGGCACCGCCACCGCCAACCGCGTTGCAGATTGAGCTCGCGCAGAAGCAGCAGGAGTTGCGCGCCGATCTGCTGAAATACACGCCGGAACACCCCGATGTGATTCGGCTGAAACACGACATTGCGACATTGAAGGTCGAGATTCAGAATGCCCCGAAGTCAAGCAGCCCCGTAGTTGTGAGTGCAGTGCCGCTGGCGACTGGGCCCAGCATGCACGATCAGTTGCGAAGCCAGCTGATCGCGCTGAACGCTGACATCAAGGGTCGCGAGGCTCGGCAGGCTGAATTGGAACAGAGGATTGCGGCATTGCAGGGATCTGTTAGCGGTGTGCCGGCGGTGCAAACGGAGTTCGCCGCGCTGAATGCCGATTACGCGGAAATGCAGAAGAATTACAACGCGCTGCTGGAACAGCAACAGGAAGCTGCCATAACTTCCGCACTGAATCAGGGTGAGCAAAGCCAGCAGTTTACTGTGGCCGTACCGGCGAACCTGCCTATGGTCCCATTTCGACCGGACCCTGTGCTGTTGTATATCGGCGTGGTGCTGATTGGTCTGCTTGTCGGTCTGATCTGCGCACTTGTGGTCGAAGTCGGCGACGACACCATGCACGATTCGGACGAAGTGGCATCGTATCTGAAACTGCCGGTGATGGTTGCCCTGCCAACATGCCCAGGGATCGCCGACGAAACGTGGGAGACGAGCACGGCTAACAGTTGAGAGTAGCGCAAGAGCAGCCATGGAAACCCAAGGTGACGGAGAAGAACAAATGAAGATCGCGAATATTCAGCAGGAAAGTGCCTCAATGAAACTAACGGATTCAACCATGCAGGCGACGCTCGAACCGGCGGTGTTGTCACCACGCCCTGTGAGTAGTTCGGATCTGCCGGTACGCCAGGTGGAGTTGTCAAGAATCTGTCAATCGCTGGTGACGCTGGCTCCCAACGGAGCCGAACTCAGCCCCAAGCAGCAGGTGATGGCGGAGCAATTTCGTTTATTGCGCAGCCGGGTGAAAGGGCTGAGCAAGGACTTTCAGCTGCGAACGCTTTTGATTACCAGCACGTTGTCCGGCGAGGGAAAGACGACGGTCGCAGCCAACCTGGCCGGCTCGCTGAGTTGCGTGGAAGGGATGCGGGTTCTGCTGGTCGATTTTGATCTGCGT
Source organism: Acidobacteriaceae bacterium (assembly GCA_049796755.1). Lineage (GTDB taxonomy): Bacteria > Acidobacteriota > Terriglobia > Terriglobales > Acidobacteriaceae > JAKAAZ01. The sequence continues at coordinate 40,700 of JBARFA010000050.1, read as the reverse complement.
CGCCCCAGCCTGCATGCCGTCTTTGGCGTCTCGGGGGATCGGCCTCAACCGTCCTGGCTGATGGATGAAGTCCCATGGAAGCGGGCGGTGTATCAGGTGAATAGCCGGCTGGATGTTCTATTCGGGTTCACTGCGCTGAGCGAGCCGGACGAACTGCTGCAAAGCAGCCGACTGGAAAAGCTGCTGGACGAGATGAAGGCGGAATACGATGTGCTGATTCTGGACTCAGCTCCAATGCTGGCAGTAGCCGATACGCACTCTCTGTTACCGCTGGTGGACTGTAGCCTGTTTATTTTGAATGCCGACAGCACGCCGATTCATGGTGCGCGCGAGGCCCTGGCCCTGATGCAGGACAAGGTGGCCGGCTGTGTTGTGAACCGGGTTACTCATTTGAAGAGCGAAGACTACTATCGCAATTCCGGATACGGATACGGCTACGGATCCAAACGTAAGGAGAATTGAAATGATACGCGTCTTCAATCTCTACGTTCCGTCGAGCAAATTGTTCCTGGTAATCGGGGATGCGCTGTTGCTGGCGACCGGATGTTTTCTATTGTTTCGACCGTTGACTCCGGCGGACACAATGGAGGATGTGCAGCTGTATGTGCTGGTGCTACTGGCATCCATCGTAGGTATCTGGTCGTTCTATTTTTCCGATTTATATGAACACTCGACCATGCGAAGCCGGCAATCAGTTTTGGTGGCAGGCCTGCGCGGACTGGGAATCAGCGCGTTATTGCTGAGCCCGCTGGTGTGGCTGCTGGCCGGCGATCACCGCATGCGCGACCACTTTATGGAACCGGCGCTGGCGTTGGGTTTGATTCTGCTGTATGCGCAGCGGCGAATTTCCGACTGGTGGCAACGTCGTATGAGCAGCGGCGAACGAGTTCTGCTGGTGGGTTCGGGAACCACGGTCCAGCTGCTGGCGGAGGAGTTGGCGGGAAAATGCGGATTGCCGTTGAAGCTGGCAGGGGTGGTGCTCGACCACAACCGTCCACTACCAAAAGATTTTCGATTCGCTGTTGTGGGGACGGTAGATCGTCTGCGCGACCTGGCGCGTTCGTTCCGTCCGGACCGCATTGTGATCAGCTCTGAGATTGGCATATCGACGGTATCGGCCGACGATCTGCTGGCATTGCGCCGGGTGGGAATTCGAGTGCAGGATGCAGGCGAGTTGTATGAATCTGTCACCGGCAGAGTTCCTGTGGAGTCCGTGCGGTCGAATGGTTTGGCCTTCGGAGCGGCATTGATTCCCACGGCGATGGAACGGTCTATCCATCGTGCTGCGAGTTTTCTGGCTGCCGTGATGTTGACAATTTTGCTGGCTCCACTCGGGTTGCTGGTGTCGATCGCCGTCAAACTGGAGTCGGAAGGGCCGGTGTTTTATACGCAGGAGCGCGTCGGATTGAGCGGACGCACATTTCGCGTGATCAAGTTCCGGTCGATGCGCCAGGACGCTGAAAGCAAGTCTGGACCGGTGTGGGCCACGACTAAGGATATTCGCGTAACCCGGGTGGGAGCGGTTCTGCGCAAGATGCGGCTGGACGAACTGCCGCAGGTGATCAACGTGCTGCGCGGCGAGATGTGTCTGGTTGGGCCGCGCCCTGAACGACCGCATTTTGTGCGGATGCTGGAAGAGCAAATTACGTACTACGATCTACGGCATTGCATTCCGCCGGGAATCACAGGGTGGGCGCAAGTATGCGCCAACTACGGATCGAATGTTGAAGAATCGCGCACCAAGTTGGAATACGACCTGTTCTACGTGAAGAACGCGTCGCTTTTGTTTGATCTGCTGATCCTGTTCAAGACCATCAAGATTGTTCTTTGCGGACGCGGCGCTCGCTAGTTCGGGAGTGATTCTTCCCGGACGATTGCGCCGGGAGCGCAAAAGGGCGACATAGGAGAACTACTTTGTCTCGCATCCTTCATTTGATTGCAAGCGATTCGATCGGCGGCCCGGAGAAGCAGCTGCTACACCACGCGCGTGACGCGCGGGATGCAGACTATGAGGTAATTCTGGGCAGCTTTCAGGATGATCCGCAACCGTCGGAACTTCTGTCCGTGGCGAGCCGGTATGGTATCGAGACGGTTTCAGTACCGGGAGGCATTCGTCCTGGGCTGGTGGATGATCTGACAAAGTATCTGCGTACTGCTGACATTGACCTGCTGTGCACACACGGGTACAAGGCCAACGTCGTGGGACATTTCGCGGCCAAGCACGCCAATATCGCGTGGGTGCCGTTTGTTCGTGATTTCACCTCCGAGACCTGGCAGGTGACGTTGTATGAGCGCCTGGAACGCAGCCTGCTGGTGCGTAGTCCCTGGGTTGTTTGTGTTTCTCCGGCCCAGGCGCGCGAGCTGGGACGGCTGCGTCGCGGACGTCGAGCTCCGCTGGTCATTCAAAATGCCGTATTGGCGCCGCGTGACACTGGGTTATCGCAGGAGCCAGTACCCTCTCGCGAAGAGTTGGGTTTCAGTGCCGGCACATTTGTGTTCGGCGCTGCGGGTCGCTTCAATCGCGAGAAGGGACACCGCGTTCTGCTGGATGCGTTCTCACTGCTGCAGAAAATGCTGCCGGGGCAACCGATGGAGTTATTGCTGCTGGGTGAAGGCCGCGAGGAAAATGCATTGCGGGCGCAGGCCCGACGCCTTGGCATTGAGGCACGTGTCTGTTTTGCCGGGTTTCAACGCCGCTCCGCCGCCTGGATGAAGGTGATGAATTGCGTGGTGCAACCCTCGCTGACCGATGGCACCCCGAATTCCCTGCTGGAGGCGATGCTGCTTGGGATCCCTGTGATCGCGACGGACACGGGAGGAATTCCGGATGTGATTGACGCTGGAGAAACGGGATTGCTGGTCGAGCCGGATTCACCGGTGGCGCTGGCCGAGGCAATGAAGAAGATGGTTCGTTCCTCGACGCTGCGCAACCAGCTGGCAGCGGAAGCGAAGTACCGGGTGGCAAAGGAATTCTCTCCGGTCCGCCAGCGAGAGCTGCTGGAGATGCTGTATAGCACGATGATTGGGGATTCGTTTTCCATCGAAAACGGGGAACGGGCACATGTCGTTGCCTAAGATTTCAGTCATTCTGCCGGTGCGCAATGAAGTGCGCAGCCTGGGACGATTACTGGACCAACTGTTGCAGCAGAATTATCCAGCGGAGAAGTTCGAGATCCTGGTGGCGGATGGGCGTTCGACCGATGGCACACGAGCGCTGGTCGAGCAGAAGGCAAGCGCGGCGGCGGTGTCCCTTCGTGTCGTCGACAATCCAGGAATTCGTTCAGGCCCGGGCAGAAACGCAGGTGTGGCCGCCGCGACCGGCGACATCATTCTATTTATCGACGGCCACTGCGAGATTCCATCGACAGAACTGCTGCGGGATACGGTGACGCTGCTGGATGAAACGGGCGCGGATTGTCTGTGTCGTCCGCAGCCGTTGATCGCGTTTTCCCCTCAAGGAGTAGGCAGAATTATCGCGGATGCGAGAGCGTCTACGTTAGGGCATGGGCGCGATTCGCTGATCTATGACATGCAGCATTCCGCCTTCGTCCATCCAGCCAGTTCTGGCGCGACGTATAAGCGGGCGTTGTTTGAGCGAGTGGGAATGTACGACGAGAGCTTCGATGCCTGCGAGGATGTGGAGTTCAACACGCGCGTGGCGGAGGCGGGATACAAAGCCTATACCGATCCGCGATTGAGTGTGTATTACGAGCCGCGCAATAGTTTTCGCGGACTTTTTCGCCAGATGATGCGCTATGGCATCGGTCGCGTACGCCTGGCGCGAAAACATCCCGAATCCGCATCGATGTCGCAGTGGGCGCCGGCGGTTTTGGTGGCTGCAATCGCGGTTGCGATCGTGAGTGGAGTGGCGGCGATTGCCTGGGGCAATTGGATGCTGGCGGTACCGGCATTTCCGGCAGCGATGTTTCTGCTGATTACCATTGTCGCGTCGATGCACCTGGGATGGCGACACGGGGCAGCCCATACTTTGCTGGGCCCAATCGCGTATAGCTGCATCTATGTTGGCTTGGGAACCGGCATGTGGACGGAGCTGGTCGGCATTACGCGGCAGCCGGCGCGCCTATCGAACGCGTCGACTCTTCCTCTCCCAGGCGCTTAAAAACTTAAGAATCGATGGATCGTTTTCAGATCGAGGCGGCGGATCGCAGTCCGGAGCTGAGGAAATAGAAGGAAGCCCGGCTGGTCGACAGCTGCGAGCCTGTGTCGGTGACGGTGGTATTGTCAACGGCGATTCGCGGGATGGCGAGAGTATTGGACTCTCGCGTGAAGAAGCCGGGAATGGTTGAGAGTGCTGTTTTGAATCCCATGGAACGAACCAGCTCTTGCACGCGGCGGTTATACATGCCGTTGGGATAAGCCAGAACATCGGCGACCGCGCCAGCATGTTTCCATAGGGAAATGCGGGCATCGTCCAGTTCCTGGCGGATGTCTCGATCGCTTTCTGAGGAAAGCGTGGCATGGCGATGGGTGTGCGAGCCGATGCGAATCAGGCCGGTGCGGGTCATGATGCAAACTTGTTCCCATGTGAGAAAACGCCGTGACTGAGGGATGGTCATCTGGTAGCGCTGTTCCAGGTGATCGAGCAGGAGAAGGCGGGCGTTCAAGGGCATCCGTTTCAACTCCAGCGACCAATATTGCTGGCGCGGCCGCAACTGGAGATTCTTGTTCTTGCCCATGCCCCAGTGGTTCAGGTCGACGACCAGTTCTTCCAGGCTGGAATGGGCGGAACACTGGGACCAGAGGCGGGCAAAGCGTTCCTCGGGCAGCAATTGAAGGGTATCGATGAGGCCGGTACAGGCGAAGATGGTGGCTGGCATGCCAAAGCGGAGCAGGTGGGGAAAGGCGACACGGTAATTATCTTCCCACCCATCATCGAAAGTGATGGCAACTTTGGGGTGGCCTTCCTCACCACCGGGATCTGCAAGCAGGTCATCCAGCGGAACGACATTGTAGTCACGCTGCAACAACTGCAACAGGGATACGAAGGCGGATTCGTTCAGCACCAGGTGCGGGTTGTAGCAAAGCGACTGTTCCTCTGCGGGGAGAACACGATGCAGCGCCAGAATCAGGCCGCTGCGGCCCGCAATGGCGCGCCGAAATACGGTGGCAATCCCGGTCCGTTCCACGATGGTGCTGAGGACTTTCATTTTTTCTTGCATCTTCTCTTTCGCCTGGCGTGCAGCAGAAATCATCGACTTACCGGGGGAAGTCACTGGTAATCAAAGCAAGTTGCATGCCAACGTGCGAAGCCGAGCAGAAAAGGGGGGAAAGATGCATTTTGGGGAGTTACGGCCGTAACGTGGTGGAAAACGAATCGAGTTGTGTGCAATCGGCTGCACATTACCCGGCACAGGGGCATTCAGGATTTGCCAAAAAACCGCCGATACACAGGTTCGGAGAACGGCCTGCCAATTGCATTGGTGGAGGTGCACCACAGTTGGCGCAGCAGTGTCCAGGGGTGCGCCTGCGAGACGGTAGGCTTTGCGTGTTGACGCCGGTCCGCCCGGGGTTCTACAGGTAAAGTCGATTGCATCGCGGGGTCAGTTCTGGAGGTGTCACTGCAGCGTTCTTCAGGAGGTTGTGCTGACGAAAGGAATGATTCTGTGACGCTACTGAACTTGATGTTGCTTCCGTCCGCGGCAGCGGGTGTTGTTTTACTTGCCTGCGTGGTTTTCCAAAGCGTACGCCGCGAATGGTAGGGTCCACGAGGGGGCGATGAGCACTCGGATCGCCTCGCGGTGCACGTGGATATACATTCAACCGATCTGGGGTGGAGACAGTATGTGCCATCCCGGGTCTTTTTTCAGCAGCAGGCTACGGAAAACGAGAAATGAGGGCATAGCCCCGATAGGAGAGAGCAGTAAAGAAATCCAAATTGAACGGCGACAACGTAACGATGACGGATGTCCAGACCTCGTGAGGGACTACATCGGTTGCGAGTCGGGAATGGGTACATTTCAGCGAAGTGCGAGGAGAATGTGGAGAAGCAGAATTTGCCAGGAACACAAATTTCCGGGATGAGTGGAATCGTGCCGCGGCCGGCAACGGCGGGGAAGGCGCGCATTCTATTTTTGATCGACGAGATCGGTGGCATCGCGGAAGGCGGCACAGAGCGCCAGGTATTGCAGCTGATCGAGCTGGCGACGCGGCTTGGGTACGAACCGCGGCTGGCAGTTTTGCGGGGAACGGAATGGCTGACGGAAGAGCAGGCCGGCTGCCCGATTTATTTTGCCGGGGTAAAAAGCTTGCTGAATCCGGCTGGATGGAGTGCGGTCGCGAAGCTGGTCGGCTGGATGCGGCGGGAACAAATTTCGCTGGTACAAACATTTTTTGTGGAGTGCAACGTCTTTGGTCCGTGGCTGGGGCGGCTGGCAGGAGTGCCGGTGATTGTCGGTTCAAGACGCAATCTGAATCAATGGCATGGGTGGCCGGCATGGATGCAGCCCTGGATGCTGATGCTGCAGCGGCTGACGAACATGTCGGCGGACTGCGTGATTGCCAACAGCCTGGTGGTGGCGGAAGAGACATGCAAGACAGAAAAACTGCCGCAACGCAAGCTGCATGTCGCGTATAACGGCATCGATCTGGCGAAATTTGCTCGGCTGGATGAACTGCGCCAGCAGGCTCGGCAGATGCTGGGAATCGGGCGAGACGAGATTGTTGTTGGCAACATTTCATGCTTTCGGGAAGTGAAAGGCCTTCCCCAGTTTGTGGACGCCGCACGCCTGGTATTGGAAAAAGAACCGCGCATGCGATTCCTGGCGGTGGGGGATGGAGAGCAGTATGCTCTGGTGACAGAACGTATTCGAGAGTATGGGTTGGAAGATCGAATCCACCTGGCGGGGCAGCAGACGGATGTTTTGCCGTACCTGGCAGCAATGGACATTGGCGTGCTTAGTTCTCTGGCAGAGGGATTTTCCAACTCCCTGCTGGAATATATGGCAAGTGGACTGGCATCAGTCGCGACCGAAGTGGGTGGAAATCGGGAAGCTCTGGAAGGCGCGGGCCTTCTGGTTCCACCGGACGATGCGCAAGCGATGGCGGAAGCGATTTTGGAACTGCGATCGGCAACTCTACGAAAGCAGTTAGGTTTGGCGGCTCGCAACCGAGTGGAACGGTTTAGCCTGGCGCGGGCAGAGAAACGAATGAAAGAGATTTACGCGGAACTGTTGCAGGCGAAGGGCGCGTTGCCCAGGGAAATTTGAGGAGAAACGATGGTGATGGAATCTATGAAGAGTGAGAAGAACGCTGTAGTCTCGCAGTACGCCGGTGGTACGGCAATTGAGGAGTCCAGGATGGATGTGTTGCTGCAGGCGATCCAGAATCGTACGGGTCAGGTGGGTGTAGTAGGTCTGGGGTATGTGGGGCTGCCGCTGGCGATGCTGTTTGCCCGGGCCGGATTTCCGGTGACGGGATTTGACGTCGACATCACGAAAGTGAACAAGCTGAATGCCGGGTCCTCCTACATCCAGCGCATTCTGCCGGAAGAGATTGCGCAGCTACGCGAGTCGGGCTTCAAAGCCAGCGCCGAATATGCCGATGTGAGTAACATGCAGGCCATTATTATTTGCGTTCCGACGCCGCTCGACGAGCACCAGGGACCGGATCTTCGTTTCATTGAGGACACCGCGCGTTCCTTGTCGCCGCATCTTCGGGCTGGACAGCTGGTGATTCTGGAGAGCACGACCTATCCAGGAACCACGGAAGAAGTCTTGATTCCATTACTGGAGGCGGGCAATCCGCAGGGATTGCGCTGCTATCGCGAGGGTCTCGATCCGGCTAAGTGTTTTTATGTTGCCTATTCTCCAGAGCGCGAAGATCCGGGCAATGTGACGGTCGAACGGAGCGATATTCCCAAAGTTGTGGGGGCATCCACGAAGGAGTCCGGAGACCTGGCGGCTGCGTTTTACGGCAACATTTTCAATCGCGTCGTTCGTGTTTCCAGTCCGGCAGCTGCTGAGATGACAAAGCTGCTGGAAAATATTTATCGATGCGTCAATATCGCGTTGGTCAATGAATTGAAGTTGCTTTGCCTGCGGATGAATCTCGACATCTGGGAAATTATCGAGGCAGCCGCGACTAAGCCCTTTGGATTCCAGCCGTTTTATCCCGGACCGGGGCTGGGCGGCCACTGCATTCCAATCGATCCGTTTTATCTTTCCTGGAAGGCGAAGGAGCTGGACTTCAGCACTCGCTTTATTGAGCTGGCAGGCGAGGTGAATACCTCCATGCCGTATCACGTTGTGGAGTCAGTGGCAGCGGCGTTGAACGACCGCAGCAAGCCGCTGAAGGGCAGCCGCATCCTGGTGCTGGGGCTTTCCTACAAGAAAGACATCGACGATTTGCGGGAATCTCCATCGTTGACCTTGATTGAACAACTGCGCCGCCGGGGAGCGCTGGTCGAGTACAACGACCCCTATTTCCCGACGGTTGGACATGGTCGCCATTACGCGCTGAACATGACGTCAGTTCCGATCACCACGGTTAGCGATTACGACTGTGTTTTGATTGCAACCGATCACTCTGATTACGACTACGACACCATCGCGAAGGAAGCGAAGCTGCTGGTTGACACCCGTAACGCCACGCGCGGGATTGTGGATGCGGAACTGCTGAAGAAGATTGTTCGCTGCTAATCCGGTACGGAATAGACAGATTGTTAGGGTCTGTTTCGCCGAATAAGAGAGAAACTGCCTCCCGCCCAGCCCAACCAGGCCAACGGGAGGCAGTTCGAGTTTGCACGGTAATCGGAAGGGTTACTTTTGAGGCAACTTTGTGCTGGGGGAGTAGCAATAGGAAAAACTTTTCACATTGGCGACCTGAATAGGAACTCTTTTAGCTGAAACTGCGGCAATCATCTAGTTTTTTCCACTCATTCGCTCAACTTGCCCCTTCATTTCAAAAGGTTCACAAAACGCTTTCGCCCGCACTTGGTTGGCATTCTACGTGCACCTTACCGAAGGGTAGCCAATCATTGAAAGCCTGGTAGCCGATGAATCCCATTGTCGTACTTGCCTTGACCGTTTTTATTTGCGAAGTTTGGTTCCATCGCGTCCTGAGACGCGGTCGACCCGGTGGTCAGGCGTCGGCGACCCGGGCTGTCCATCCAGGTCCTTCTTTTGAGCCATTTGCGGTGCATTTGAAGTCACAACGGTGGGAAGCTCAGATTCCCAGAGATACCGGCAAAGATGGGTGCCGATGAGCGATCCAGGTCGCCATGTAGTCCCGGTTCAAGCACTTTCCGGCGGCGTTCCGGTGATGAGCGCCCACTCGAAGCCGGCAATGACGGCGACGATCCGGTTTCTTGAGACAGAGCGGGAATGGAATGCGCCATGGGTGCAGGACGCATGGCGCCGGCTGCAGAAAGAAACCACAAATCCCAACTCGCTTTTCTCGACGCTGGATTGGTTCGATAACAAGCACAAGACGAAGCAAGAGCAACTACGCGTCGCCATTGTCGCAAACGGGATAGAGATTACGGCCATCGCGCCCTTGTTGCTGGGGCAGCAGGAGTTCGACCTCAAAGTTTGCCGGATGCATCTCCACACCGCGCAGCTTCTCGGCGGCGAAGGCTTAACGCAGCGGCCGGAGGTATACGAGCCGCTGTTCGAAGCGATTTTTCAAACCTTCGGTGTAGCAGCGATCCACTTCCGACTGTTGTCCACGGAAAGTCCATGCTGGACGGCCGTGGAATCGTCACGTGCCGGATTTGTTCATGTCCACGACCGTTTCAAGATGCACATCGTGGATCTGCCGCAGTCCTTCGATGCATACCTGACGGGGCGGTTCGACTCATCCCATCGCAGGAACTTGAAACACCGAATGCAAGTTCTGCGTGCGCAAGGGGAGCACAGACTATGGCGCTGCTCGGCATGTAGTGCGGGTCCGGAATGTGCAGGGTTGCAAGAAAAGGGAGAGCTTCGACTGCAACGGATCAGTGCGCCGGAGGACGTGCAGGAGTTTCTCCGAGCCGGGAGCAAGGTGGCGCAGGTCTCCTGGCAGGCGGCGAATGCGGATTACCTGATCCGGGAGACGCCGGAATGGAGCGCACACCTTAGCGATTTGGCCGGTCGAGGCCTTCTTCGGTCGTATCTGCTGTGGTGCGGCCCGGCGCCATGCGCGTATGCCCTTGGATTTCAGGGTGGTGGATCCTATCAGGCCTGCTTTATCGGCTACGATCCATCGATGTCGAAGTTTTCGCCTGGAATCGTCATGCTGCTGCTGATGATCGAAGACCTGATTCAATACGATCCTCCGGGGAAGCTCAATTTCGGAGAGGGTGAGGATGAATATAAGCGACGGTTCGGAACTGAGACATCTGAGGTAGCCAACGTCACCATGCTGCGGCGCTCAATTCTTGGCCGAATGAGGGTGGCGGAATTCGAAACCTATCAATTCTTACGGGGCTTGCGACGGTTGAAGAATCGAGCCGTAAAAGCGCGATCCGGCGTCGTCAGTCGTCGCCGACAGATTCAATTCAAAGGAAACGCCCAGCCGTTCGGACGTCAGGGTCGCCTGACGGGCAAACGGGCTGAGCATGAAAAATATTTGGAGCCGGCGGCGGGTTCGGCACCCGTGAAAAGGGGCCGGCTGGACGCTGCAAAGAGTGGACCGCGATGAAGAATCGGCGGCGAAATCTCGAAGCTTATTGGAATGGCCGGATGATTGCAAGGAATTGTGTCAGTCGAAAATGCCTGGGGGTTCTGTGGGTTCCGAGGGCTCTGAGTCCCTCTCCTCCCAGTCCGTGGAACCGGCAGGTGCCGCCGAGTGCATAACAAGCAGTCCGTAGTTGGCTCGAAGGAGTTTCAAGATGGACAAATATCAAACCAAGAAGAAAGGTACACCATGAACGCGACTGTACTCACATCCCGGCAGCTGGAGAACAACCTGGTTGACGACTCCATCAGACAGACCATCAACCGAATGATCGACGGTCTTATAGGGTCACTGCCTGACCCGAAAGGTTTGACCAGCGCAGAGCGGAGGGGAATCATCGCCAGATATACCGCCGTGCTGGAAGGAAATTTCATCTACTGGATGACTGCGACTCTTCTGGCCGTGCAAGCGGAAGAAGCGCGCCCCATTCTGCTGGACAACCTTCACGAGGAAGTCCGGGACGCTCATCCGGCGATGATGCGTAGATTCGCGATTTCTGCCCATGCTTTCCCAACCGACACTGACGCGCTTGCTGTGCATGAAGACATGACGAATGTTCGCCTGTTTTTAGGCCGGCTCTCGGGGGTCCAGTCGGTGTTGACCATGGCCTTTTTTGAAGGATTCATCCAGAAGTTCATGGCCTATCTGGCGGACCTTGCAAAAGCCCAAGGCTCGACTGAAATGGAGTACACGGATGTTCACGGTGTTTGCGACATTGAACACACGGAAGGGCTTTTCCTTGCTCTCTCGGCAGAGATGTCCGTGAATCCGCTTGATCCGCAGCAGGATCTGTTTGAGGGCGTGTATCTTCTCCGCACGTTGATTCAGACCATTGTTTTCGGGCAAGAAGACACGCTAATTGCCTGAGCGTTCCGGGAGACAACATAAGTGCAGACCGAGTGCCCATCAAAATGTGAATTGCCGGAGCTGGCCAGATACTTCGCGGTACCTGGCGCGCACCTCTATACGGTGTTGCATCCGGCAGCGGAGCCGGTGGCTCGCGTCCTGCTGGTGGGAGCATTTGCGTCCGAAAGGCACTTTGCTTACCATCCCTGGGTGCGCTGGGCTCGATATCTGGCCGCAAGGGGGATTGAGGTTCTTCGCTTTGATTATCGCGGCATGGGGGAGAGCACAGGGGTTTTTGAGGAAATGAGTTTTCGGGAATGGAGCGAAGACCTTCATCTTGTTGCTTCATGGTTTCAGGACCAGTCTTCGCGGCTGCCGTTGCTGCTGCATGGGCTGGAGCTTGGCGCCATTCTCGCTGGCCGTTGCTTCGAGCAGGGCATAGGAGATGCTTTGTTGCTCTGGTCTCCGCCCGTGAATGCCAACCATGTCCTTCGATCGACACTGCGGCGATGGTCGGGGCTGGAACAACTCTATGAATCTCCCGAAAACCGGAGATCTGTGGCTGCCTACATCAGGGAGCTGGAACAAGGCACCTCGATCGAGGTGCAAGGGTATCCATGGTCGAGTTCACTCTGGCGAGATTCATTTCAATTCGATCTCCCAGCGAACATGGCAGATGGAACATCGTCGCGTGAAACCGGCGAGAAGCCCATGAAGTTGGTGAGATTTGGAAAGGAAACGGGCTGCCTTGCGATGCCATACCTGAGGTACGAGGAAGCCAAGGATCTTACCCCTCTGTATTCCGAAAGCTTCGCCTGGGCCGTTGAAGCGTTAGCACTAACGATCGAAAGGGTGCAATGACGGAGACGATTGAAACTCGCGAGTTATTTGCGCTGGAGGGCCCCGAGGGTATCATTCGAGGAACCTATCACAAGGCTTGCGATGAAAGATCCTGCGGAGTCCAGAGCTCTGTCGATCCGGATCGCATCGGATTGTTGTTTCTAGGCGGTCTCTCTGCGACGAGAGCGTCGAATGGAGATTCGGCGGTGTATTGGGCAGACGTTTTTGCGCAGCGCGGCTATCCGTCGGTGCGGCTCGATCTACCGGGATTCGGAGATTCCGACGGGAATCCTCCAACAGAAGCACTCGAGTATGTGAATGCGGGCGGATATGCCTCGATCCTTTCCAGCGCAATTGAACAACTGGTAGCACAATTCAATCTGGCTGGGGTGGTGATCGTGGGGCATTGCACGGGGACAGTCTCTGCGATTTATGCGGCCGCGGCCAGTGGAACATGCAGAGGTCTTGTGTTGATGGATCCGCTTTTTTTCCTGCCGCCGACCAAGCTATCGAAGTTTCGGCGAGATTTGCACACCTGGATTTTACGGTTTCACCTGGATAAGCTTTTGACCCAACTCTATGACCGGACAAAGGAGGCTCTCCTGCTGCTTCGAAGAAAAGCTGCGCCAAGTAATGCAAACCTGCCGCTGCTTCGCTGTTGGAAGAAACTGACCGCGACCGGTTTGCCGATTCTGATTCTAAAAGCGTCCGGCCGCAAGACTGCCAGTACGAAAACCAGGATGGGTGAATTCGATTACGTCGAATACGTGGTGGAATTGGCGGCCCGCAAGAGTGACATTTCCGTGCATGTTGCCGAAGGAGCCCATCACTCATTTGCGAATCGTCTGGGCCGAGCGGCGGTGCAGCAACATACAGAGGCATGGCTGAGCATGCATTTTCCTATCACCGAGCGTGAATCATCGGGAACAGTTTTCACGCATCCAGAAACTGTGTTTGCAACAAACCTGTCGCCAGAGATGCCCGTGGTTTTTGAAAGACTTGAAAGTGTAGATATCCCATAGGAAGCTGAGAAATGATGTCAACAACTGTTCGATCTGAGATTGTCGCGCAATTTACCCAGGTTGCCAGGGAACACGATAAGCGACTGACACCGCTAACCGACAACCTGGAATTGCTGGACTCGGGGCTTGACTCGCTGTGCTTCGCCGTCGTGGTGGCACGCCTGGAGGATTCGCTGGAAGTGGATCCATTCAGTGCGTCTGAAGATGTTCTGTTCCCGGTAACTTTTGGGGAGTTTGTCAGGTTATACGAAAATGCAGAAAAGTAGCCACACATCACTTTGGAACGCGCTCCAAGCCTCCGGCGATCGGTTCGATCGTTTCATGGCTGGCGCCGAATCGCGTGTGGCGTTGAGCCATCGCGTGACAGGGTCTGCGATCGATGGCCGAGGCGAGGAACTTCGCGGGCATTCCATCCTGGTGATGACAACGGACCAGTTCACCGCCGCGCTGGTGCTGCTGGAACTGGATGGAATCGCGCGCCGATTAGTTCTTTATCCCCCCGATTTGCCGCTCGATTTTCTTCCATTTGTGATCCAGTCGGCCCATGTCGACGCCATAGTGTCGGACCGAACAGATTTCGGAAGCAAGATTTCCGGTGTTCGATACATCATGCCTTGTGCGCATACCATCGTTCCCCAAAACTGTGATCGAAGCTCGCAATGTCGAACGGAATGGATTCTACTTACCTCCGGTACGCTGGGGGCACCCAAGCTTGTAGTCCATACCCTGGCTAGCTTGACCGCTGCTATTGCGTGCCATGGCGCCCCGGCAGAGAAGATCGTCTGGAGTACGCTTTACGATATTCGCCGTTATGGTGGACTGCAGATCTTTCTTCGCGCGATCTTGACCGGAACGTCTCTGGTACTTTCGAGCGCTAAGGAATCAACCGCGGATTTTCTGGTTCGGGCCGGGTCGAGCGGGATCACGCACATCTCGGGAACGCCGTCGCATTGGCGCCGTGCCTTGATGAGCCCTTCGGCTGACAAGATCGCTCCGGAATGTATCCGCTTGTCGGGAGAAATTGCGGACCAGGCAATCCTGAACCAATTGCGTTCTGTCTACCCGATGAGCAAGATCGTCCATGCTTTTGCTTCCACAGAAGCCGGAGTAGCGTTTGAAGTCCCTGATGGGCTGGCCGGATTTCCGGCCAGGGTCATCGAAAACACCCCTAATGTCGAGATGAAAATTGAAAATCGCACGCTGCGGATCCGCTCCAGTCGCACAGCAAGTTGCTATCGCGGCGACCATGCTCCACTGCTGAAGGGCGCGGACGGTTTTGTGGATACGGGCGACATGGTCGAGTTGCGCGGGGGCCGATATCACTTTATTGGACGACGGGATGGGCTGATTAACGTTGGAGGCCTGAAGGTTCACCCGGAAGAGGTGGAGGCCGTCATCAATCGCCATCCTGCGGTCCACATGTCGCTGGTAAGAGCGAAGAAAAATCCAGTGATCGGGTCGATTGTTGTCGCCGACGTGGTATTGCGAACCGCGTCTCAAACCGCCGGAAGCGAGGCACGGGCGCTTCAAAGCGACATCCTGCTGTTTTGCCGGGAGACGTTGTCGTCGCACAAAATTCCCAGCTTGATTAATTTTGTGCCTGCGCTGGCGGTTGCCGAGTCAGGAAAAATGATGCGCGGTCATGCGTAACGTCATCGTGACCGGTGGGAGCCGGGGTTTGGGATTGGGCATTGCTCGCCGCCTGGCTGCGGCAGGATATCGGGTGATCGCAGTCGCGAGGACGCAGAACAGTCAACTTACGGAGGCGATGGAGGAAGCCGAAGCAGCGAATCCCGGATCGTTCCACTTTGTCCCGTTCGACCTTTCGGAGATCGAAGGCATTGCAAAGTTTGTTGGCAGGCTGCGAAAGGATTTTGGCGCAATCTATGGGCTGGTGAACAATGCGGGAATCAGCTTCGATGGAGTGTTGGCGTTGATGTCCACATCGCAGATTGAACAGCTGGTGCGGGTGAATACGATTTCACCGATCGTGATGACCAAACATGTTGTGCGGTCGATGATGGCGGATGGAGGCGGAAGGATTGTGAACATGGCGTCGATAGTCGCGTTTACCGGATATAGCGGCCTCTCCGTATATGGCGCGACAAAGGCATCCATCGTCGGATTTTCCAGGTCATTGGCAAGGGAAGTTGGCCGAGTGGGAGTGAATGTGAATTCGGTGGCGCCCGGTTTCATCGACACCGATATGACGCATGGCTTGAAAGATGAGCAACGCCAGCAGATCGAACGCCGCAGTGCGTTGCGCCGGCTGGCCGACGTCGACGATGTGGCCAACGCGGTTGAGTATCTTTTAAGCGAGAAGGCAAAGAACATTACCGGCACGGTGATTACGGTGGACGCAGGGAATACGGCATGAGCGCAGTTCAGACAACACCGCGAATCGACACTGGCGGATCCGCCTCCAAGGCGTGGTTGCGCGCGCTGGAGTTGACGGCGTCGATCCCGCGGAATCGCGATCGAGTGATGTCGACCGTGATCGAGGATCTGGCCGCGCGTTCCGGAGATGCCGCGGCGCTGCTATCTGACCGTGAGTGCTTCACATATCGAGAACTCGCCGAACGCTCGAATCGATATGCCCGCTGGGCACTGGGGCAAGGGATTGTCAAGGGAGATGTTGTCGGCCTGCTGATGACGAATCGGCCCGAATATTTTGCGGTGTGGCTCGGCATCACCAGTGTGGGTGGCGTAGTGGCGTTGCTGAATACCAATCTTGTCGGCCCTTCGCTGTCCCACTGTATTCGACTTGTCCAGCCGAAGCACTTGATTGTAGCGGCGGAATACGTCGACTCGCTGACGACCGCGTTACCCACTCTTGGGGTGTCCCCTGAGATCTGGATTCATGGAAGCGATCACGCCAGCTTTCGGCGCATTGATCGCGACATTCAACAGCAGTCGGGTGAAGCTCTGGACAGAAACGAGCGGCCTTCGCTGACGATTGAAGATCGGGCGCTCTATATCTTTACTTCCGGCACGACAGGATTGCCCAAGGCTGCGAACGTGAGCCATGCGCGGGTTCTGCAATGGACGCATTGGTTTGCCGGCATGATGGGTGGGCAAGCGAGTGATCGCATGTATAACTGCCTGCCGATGTACCACAGTATCGGCGGGGTGCTGGTACCGGGAGCGAGTCTGGTTGGCGGCGGCAGCGTCGTGATCCGCGAAAAATTTTCTGCAAGTCAATTCTGGAGCGATGTGATCCGTTGGGATTGCACGATGTTTCAATACATCGGGGAGTTTTGCCGGTATTTGCTGCACGCCGCACCGTCTTCAAAAGATCTGGCCCACCAAATCCGGCTGGCCTGTGGCAACGGTTTGGCGCCAAATGTGTGGGATGCGTTCAAGGACCGTTTCGGAATTCCGCGGATTCTTGAATTTTATGCGTCGACGGAAGGCGGCGTGTCGCTATTCAATGCGGAGGGAAAACGAGGCGCCATCGGTCGTATCCCGCCGTACCTGACGCATCGATTTTCTCCGGCGCTGGTGCGATTTGATATCGACAAAGGCGAGCCGGTTCGCGATGCGGACGGATTCTGCATTCGTTGTGCGGCGAACGAAGCCGGTGAAGTTCTCGGAAAGATTGTCGATGATCCGTCGAACGTGGGCAGTCGATTTGAAGGCTACACCGACAACCAGGCATCGGAAAAAAAGATTCTCCGTGACGTTTTTGAAGCTGGAGACAGCTGGATTCGCACCGGCGATCTGATGCGAAGAGATGAGAAGGGATTTTTCTATTTTGTCGATCGTATCGGCGATACTTTCCGCTGGAAAGGTGAAAACGTTGCGACCTCCGAGGTATCCGACGCGATTTGCGCATTTGCCGGAGTAAAGCACGCCAACGTGTACGGAGTCACGATTCCGGGGACCGAAGGGCGCGCCGGGATGGCTGCTCTGGTGACAGAAGACGAGCCGGATCTGGTGGAGTTTTCCAAACACCTGGCGACACGGCTTCCGTCTTATGCGCGTCCTATCTTCCTGCGATTACAGGATGAGGTCGAAGTGACGGGAACGTTCAAGTATTCGAAGACCGAACTTGTGAGCCAGGGATTTGATCCAGGGGCAACCGAAGACCGCATCTATTTCAATCATCCCGAATCGGGTACGTGGGTTCTGCTGGACAAAGCGCTGAATGAACGGATTTTGGCAGGGGAGATGCATCTGTAACCATGCCTGCCACCGCTGGAGGCTTCTTGATCGCAGTAGACAGTTTTCGATTCAAGTTTGATGCAACAGAGGGAAGAGCGGCGAATGTTGACTGAAGCCATCCAAGGTGAGTTCGAAAACCTGCAGAAGGAAATTGAGCAGGGACCGATCTATCCGAACGTCACACCCGAGGAAATTCGAACCTACCTCGCGTCTCGCTACGACTTCGCAAAGCCGATGCCGCTGGACGATGTTGTCTCCGATGTGGAGCGGATGCTGCAAACCTGGCAGGTGCAGGTGACGCATCCCCGCTACTTTGGGCTCTTCAATCCGAGTGTCACTCTGGCATCGGTGATCGCGGACACGCTGGTAGCGATGTACAACTCCCAGTTGGCGAATTGGAGAACGTCGCCGGTTGCGAATGAAATGGAGCGGCATGTTCTTGGCTGGCTGACAGCGAAATTTGGTCTTCCACAAGAGAGCCGAGCCACATTTACCAGCGGAGGAACGGAGGCCAACATCTCTGCGGTGGTTGTGGCGCTGACGGCGGCATTTCCGGATTACGGCGAAAATGGGCTGCGAAACCTGGGCGCCTCGCCGACGATATACCTGACAGAGGAGGCGCATCACGGATACAACAAGATCGCGCACATGACAGGGTTGGGAAGAAAAGCGCTTCGCATGGTGTCGACCGACGGCGACTTGAAGCTGGACATTGAGGACCTAAAAAGAAAAGTCGCGGAGGATCGACGCAATGGGTTTGCGCCATTTATGGTGATCGGTACCTGCGGAACGACAGGGGCCGGCATCATCGATCCGCTGCCCGAATTGGGGCGCTTTTGCCGGGAGGCTGGTCTGTGGCTTCACGTGGATGCCGCGTGGGGAGGAGCAGCGATTTTGTCGCCAACATTGCAGCAGCATCTGGCCGGAATCGAGATGGCGGATTCGATCACGTGCGATGCGCATAAGTGGTTTTCTGTTCCGATGGGATGCGGAATGTTTTTCTGCCGGCATCCGGAAAAAGTAGCTGAGGCTTTCCGCTCTGAAGTTTCCTACATGCCTGGAAAAGAGAGTCGACCGGTATTCGATCCGTATACGACTTCAGTACAGTGGTCGCGCCGCTTCATTGGGCTAAAACTTTTCATGTCGCTGGCGCAGCACGGTGAGTCGGGGCAACTGGCCATGATCGAACATCAGACCGCGATGGGGCGCCTGCTGAGGGAGGAACTGATGGCTTCCGGTTGGCAGATCGCAAATAAGACTCCGCTGCCGTTGGTCTGCTTCACACGAGATGGACTGGCTGTGCCGGAGTTTTTGGCAGCGTTGCGGGAGCGGCAAATCGCGTGGATGTCTGAAGTTGAAATTGATGGCAAGCCGGTGGTGCGCGCTTGCATCACGAGTTTTCGGACAACCGAAAGCGATATTCGCTGGGTGGTTGGGGAAATGAATCGCCTGGTCAGCGATGATGCGCCAGAGAAGGCCGGCGCGTCGTCCCATGCCTGCGAAGGGGTGAACGCATGAAGCCGGAAACCATCGCGATTCACAGCGGCTACGACATTGATCCAACTACCAAGTCGGTGGCCGTGCCGATTTATCAGACCGTCTCCTATGCGTTCGATAGTGCCGACCATGCGGCGGCACTGTTCAATCTGGAAGCGGAAGGATATCGCTACACGCGGATTGCCAATCCGACGACGGAGGTGCTCGAACGGCGCGTGGCCGCGTTGGAGGGTGGCATCGGAGCTTTATGCGTCAGCAGCGGGCAGACAGCGGTGTACTACGCCATGCTGAACGTCACCGAACTGGGCAGCAACGTGGTCTCTGTTCCTCAGCTGTACGGGACCACACATACTTTATTCGCGCACGTACTTCCGGGACAAGGTGTGACGGTTCGATTTGCGGAGTCGGACAAGCCGGCGGCCATCGAAAAGATGATCGATGAAAAGACGCGCGCGATTTTCTGTGAAAGTGTCGGAAATCCCGCGGGAAATATTTGCGACATAGAGGAGTTGGCAAAAACGGCCCACAAACATGGATTGCCGCTGATTGTCGATAACACTGTAGCCTCGCCGATCCTGCTGCGCCCGATTGAGTACGGCGCAGACATTGTGCTGCATTCGCTTACAAAATTTCTGGGTGGGCATGGCACCACGCTGGGCGGAGCGATTGTGGACAGCGGGAATTTCCCATGGGGCGAGCATGCGGCGCGGTTTCCGATGTTCAGCAAGCCGGACGCGTCCTACCATAACCTGATCTACACGGACCATTTCGGCAGGGCCGCGTATATCGGGCGATGCCGCAGCGTGTATATGAGGACCACAGGGGCAGTGCTATCGCCGCTGAGCGCTTTTCTGCTGCTGCAGGGAATTGAGACGGTTGCGCTGCGGGTCGAGCGCCATACAAAGAACGCCAGGGCGGTTGCCGAGTTTCTGCGCAACCACCCGAAGGTGGAGTGGGTCAATTACGCAGGTTTTGCGGAGAGTCCGTATCACGCGCTCGCGCAAAAATATCTGAACGGTCAGGCCTGCTCTCTGATGGCGTTTGGTATCAAGGGAGGCTTGCCGGTCGCGGTGAAGTTCTACGATGCATTGCGCCTGGTGCTGCGTCTTGTCAATCTGGGCGATGCGAAATCACTGGCATGCCATCCCGCTTCGACGACTCATCGACAGATGTCGCCGGAGGAGCAGCGGCGTGCGGGCGTCAGGCCGGAGATGATTCGTCTCAGCATCGGAATCGAACACATCGACGATATTGTTGCAGATTTGGATCAGGCGCTGGAGGCGGCGAGCTAACCAAATTGATCGGTTTCATTGATCTTAATGTTGTGTTTTCTGGAGACACTCTTATGCCGGTGACGTTGAACTCAAATCCATTCACTCATGATCGACGAACTCGCGCGAACGGGCATAACCTGACACTGGCTGGGGAGCGCCGCGGGCGCTCGAGCAACACCATCACTATTGGATTGGTCAACAACATGCTCGATGGCGCCCTGGAAGCTACGGAGCGCCAATTTCTGTCGCTGCTGGAGTCGGCTTCGGACGGGATTTCGGTCCGCCTATGCCTATATTCACTGCCAGGTGTTCCTCGCAATGAGACGGGGAGTCGTCATATTTTGAGCTCTTATACGAGCGCGGACAATCTGGGCGAGGCAAAGCTTGACGGACTGATTGTGACGGGTAGAGAGCCTCTGGCGGCGAATCTGGCAGACGAGCCGTATTGGGACCGTTTTACAAAGCTGGTCGACTGGGCCAAGGAGAACACCTACTCGACAATTTGGTCGTGTCTGGCGGCGCACGCAGCAACGCAGTATATGGATGACATCCAGAGAGTGAAGAGTCGCCACAAGCGCTGCGGTATTCTGGATTGCGCACGTGTATCGGACCATCCGCTCATTGCCGGAACACCTTCGCGTTTCAAGCTGCCGCATTCGCGCTGGAACGGTTTGCCAGAAGATGAGTTGACGGCGCGTGGATATGACGTCCTGACGCGCGCCGGCGATGCGGGAGTCGACACATTTGTTCGGCAAAACAAGAGTTTGTTTGTCTTTTTCCAGGGACATCCGGAGTACGAGCGCAATACCTTGCTTCTGGAGTACCGCAGAGATGTCGCGCGCTACGTAAGAGGCGAGATGAACACGTATCCTCTAATGCCGCGCGGCTATTTTGACAGGGATGCGGAGATAGAATTGATCGCTCTTCAGCACAAAGCCCGTCTGGTCAGAGATCCAGAAATCCTTGCGGAAGTATCCCGGGTACTGGAAACGGTAGAGATCGAGGACACGTGGCGCCCGACCGCGGCTGTAATTTACAAGAATTGGCTGCGATATATTTGTGCGCAGAAGGAGCAACGATTGCGGGACGGCAGCATCGCCGTTGAAGCGAATATCGAATCTCGTCAGGTGGAAGGTGGAATGCCGACCTTGGTGGCGGCCGCGGCCGTATCCGCGTGAAGGACGCCATGACGCATCTCTTCGGCCACTGGCGAATCGGATTCGCCAATGGGTTCGCGGCGTTGGAAAGATTGAAACAGGAAAGAAGACCCGACCGATGACGACAACTCAGTTCATGTCTGCGGAAACGATCGTCACTCCCACAGCGACTCAGCTTTTGATTAACAATCGCTGGGTGGCCAGCGAATCTGGGGAGACGTTTGCGACCGTCAATCCTTCCACAGGGGAGGAAATCTGTCGGGTGGCTGCGGCTGATGCTGCCGACGTGGACAAAGCCGTTCAGGCAGCACGCAATGCCTTCGAGCAAGGGCCGTGGCGCAAGATGCCCGCGTCGGAACGAGGAAGACTTCTCTATCGGCTGGCTGATTTGATCGAAAAAAATGCAGATGAGCTGGCGCGACTGGAGGCGCTCGACAACGGAAAGCCGGTTTCGCTGGCAAAACGAGTGGATGTTGCAAAATCGGCTGCCTGCTACCGTTATTTTGCGGGATGGGCGGACAAGGTTCAGGGGAAAACGATCCCGATCGACGGCGAGTTTTTCTGCTATACGCGGCATGAACCCGTCGGTGTCGTCGGGCAAATCATTCCGTGGAATTATCCGATGCTGATGCAGGCCTGGAAGCTGGCGCCCGCATTGGCGACGGGAAACACAGTCGTGATGAAGCCGGCCGAGCAGACACCGCTCTCCGCACTGCGCGTCGGCGAATTGATCCTGGAAGCTGGTTTTCCGGAAGGTGTGGTGAATCTGCTTCCCGGGTTTGGTCCTACGGCCGGGGCGGCGATCGCACGCCACATGGATGTCGACAAGGTGGCATTTACCGGGTCGACGGAGACTGGACGTCTCATTCTGGAGGCTGCCGCTAAGTCCAATCTGAAGCGCGTGACTCTGGAGTTGGGCGGAAAAAGCCCAAACATTATCTTTCAGGACACCGATCTGGATGAAGCGGTGGAAGGCGCTCACCTGGGAATCTTTTCCAATCAGGGACAAATTTGTTGCGCCGGCTCGAGGGTATTTGTCGAAGAAAAAATTTACGACCAGTTCATTGAAAAGAGCGTAGCGCGCGCAAAAAAACGTGCTGTAGGAGATCCATTTGACCCCAAGACCGAGCAGGGTCCGCAGGTCGATCGGGCGCAGTTCGACAAAGTGATGGGTTATATCGAATCGGGTCAAGGAGAAGGAGCGACGCTCGCCTACGGCGGCAAGCGTGTTGGAAATCGCGGCTACTTCATCGAACCCACTGTATTCGCCGATGTACAAGATGGCATGAGAATCGCAAGAGAAGAAATTTTTGGTCCCGTGATGAGCGTGATTCCGTTCAAGGATCTGGATGAAGTGATCACTCGCGCAAACCGCACGATCTACGGATTGGCGGCGGGGGTGTGGACACGCGACATCAAGAAAGCGCATGCGATTGCCAATGGCGTACGCGCAGGTACTGTGTGGGTGAATTGCTACAACATCCTAGATACGCGAGCCCCGTTCGGTGGGTTTAAGCAGTCAGGCAGCGGACGGGAACTTGGCGAGTACGGACTGGACGAATACACCGAAGTGAAGACGGTCATCGTGAAGCTTTGAGGTTTTTGTTATGCGTCTGAAGCGAAATTTCGAGCGCGGTTGGAAGTTCAAAGACCAGGCAGCAACGAGATGAGGATCCGAGCGTGGCACATCGTTGTTTTGCTGGTTGTATGCGGTGCGGCCATTGGATTATGGAAAATTCTGCGCACGCATAAGACTTCTGCGGCGCCCACTGAATCTTATGCGGCGAATTGGAGCCCGCAGGCGGCGGCGAAGTACCTCGACTACCGTGAGGTTTGGTGGCAGCATTGGCCGCCGACGCAGAAGGACCATGGAACAATCTGTATCTCTTGCCATACCGTCGTTCCATACGCGCTGGCATGGCCCGGATTGCAACGACAACTGGGGCAGACGGGGATGACAGAGCCGGAAAAGACCATGATGGCGAGCGTAGAAAAACGTGTCGCGAACTGGTCGGAGATGACTCCGTTTTATTCCGATGCCGCCGATGGGCCCGGAAAGACGGCAGAGTCTCAGGCGACAGAGGCAGTGCTGAATGCAGTGATTCTGGCGAGCTACGATGCGGGGCAACGGCAACTGACCCCGATCACACGCACTGCCTTTGACGAAGCGTGGGCGCTGCAGGAGACGACGGGCAAGAATGCCGGCGGGTGGAAGTGGCAAGACTTCGGCTTAGCTCCGTGGGAATCGAAGGAGTCTGCCTATCAAGGTGCGGCGTTATTGGCGGTCGCACTGGGCAATGCTCCGGATCATTACGCCGAGGATTTGGGCAATCGCGAACATCTGCAGTTGTTGCGGGAATATTTGCGGCGTCAGTATTCCGCGCAGCCGGTGATGAACCAACTCTACGTGCTGTGGGCCTCGGCCCACATGTCTGGGTTGCTGACCGACGCAGAGAGATCCAAATTGTTAGAAAAGATCAAAAGATCGCAACAGAGCGATGGCGGCTGGGTGCTGTCGTCTTTGGACGAACCGACGAATTTGAGGCGCTACCTGTCGTATCAATGGAAGCTCCCAAACCACAATATGCAAAGCGATGGATGCGCGACGGGTCTTGCGGTATTGGCGTTGGAAGAGTCGGGAATGAGTCTGCAGGATGAAACGCTGAAGCGCGGATTACAGTGGCTGCAGCATCATCAGGAAAGGGACGGCAGTTGGCATGCTTCTTCTTTGAATGCAAGGCGTGATCCTGACAGTGAAATCGGCCGTTTTATGAACGATGCCGCGACCGGGTATGCGGTGCTGGCGCTGGAGACAGCGCAGAAAGATGCCAATCGTGGCGGCGCTCTTTAAGATTGCTCGTAATATGCAGGGATATCAACCTGCTCTATTGAGGTGAGAATGATACCGGAGCTCAGTTTGTTTTTTTTCAGTGCGGATTCCGCAGAGCGGCAGGACAGGAAATATCAGCTTTTGTTGGAGTCTGCCAAATTCGGCGATGAAAACGGATTTGCCGCTGTATGGACGCCCGAACGTCATTTTCAACAGTTCGGTGGCCTGTACGGTAGCCCGTCGGTTACAGGCGCCGCTCTCGCAGTGACGACCAAGCGAATTGGCATTCGAGCTGGAAGCGTGGTGTTGCCATTGCAGAACGCGCTGCGTGTCGCCGAAGAATGGGCGATGATCGACAACCTCTCCAATGGACGGGTAGCAATTGCGGCAGCCTCAGGATGGCATGTCAATGATTTTGTCTTGTCACCCGATACATATAAGAACCGTTACGACGACATGTATGCAAAGATCGCCATGATTCAAAAACTTTGGCGAGGCGAGAAGGTATCGTTGTCGAACGGGGCCGGAGTCACCATCGACGTGGGAATTTTACCCGCTCCCATTCAAACGGAACTGCCGATCTGGCTAACAGGCCAATCGGACGACAGCTTCGTAAACGCAGGGAGGATGGGATTCAATGTTTTGACGGCAAACTTTGCACTGAGGCACGACCTGAAAGAGTTCATCCGCAAATCTCAACTGTATCGGGATGCTATCCAAACACATCATGGTCGACGCGGCCACATCACCCTGATGGCTCACACCTTTGTGAGTGAAACAAATGAGGAGATACGAAGCATTGCTCGCCCCGCGATGGCCAAATACATAAAGGTCAACATCGGGATGCAGAAGGACCATTCTGTCGGAAGCAGCCAAGAGACTGGTTTCGCTTCGGTGAGTGAGCGAGAGAGCGAGATATTGATCCGAACTCAAGTCACCAATGACCTGCATAGTCCGTTGAGTTTTATTGGAACTCTCGAACAGTGTGCCAGTCAGGCCGAGCGCCTCAGTGACAGCGGAGTGGACGAGATCGCTTGTCTCATAGATTTCGGGGTTGGATTCGACGATGTGATGAAGAGTATTCGTCGCCTGGCCACATTGATAGCACGCTGAGAGCTTCATTGATAACGCGCTGGGCTGGTGAGCGGGTCGCGTACCCCAAGGTAATGTATTGCGGTCTTCCAGTTGTGGGCTAGGATCGAGATTCGCACAATAGCGAAGAGTTTCGACGGAGGTAGCGTACTGGGAAACCGATGCGACTTAACCTAAGGAATGACTTCGGGCTGGAAGTATGATTTCAGCATGACCGCGGAGATCATGGTGCCACCGAATCGTCGCTTCGTTTCAGAGATCGACGGCGCATAACGAAATATGGGAGAAACAGGCGTTTTCATCATGGAAGAATTCACCCTAGATCGAAAAAAAGAACCAAGCGATGCGGATCTGGAAAAGGATGCGACGGCCTCGGGTGAAGGCGGTGCTAAGGCGCAGCCATGTAGGCGGATAGCAAAAGAGGTCGAGCTGGAGAGGGTCCCTCTCGCTTGTTGTACCCCGTCAGCCACCGGGTCGATGAGGGCGGAAAATGTTCCGGTGCTGATTGCCACCGCAATTGCCGCAATGCCGAATCAACCCGCAGCCGAATTTTATGGTGCGGAGATGTCGCGGGTGCAGCTTGCCAATCAGAGCGATCGGCTGGCTTCGTGGCTGATTCGCAACGGGGCCGGACCGGGGTCCCTTGTGGCCATCTATATGGATCGGTCGCTGGAAATGCTGGTCGCGATGCTGGGCGTGATGAAAGCCGGCGCAGCGTATGTTCCGCTTGACCCAATGTTTCCGCCAGTCCGCATTGCGCAAATCGTAGAAGAAACAAATGTACCTGTGATGGTTACATTATCCCGACATTTGGATGCCCTGCCGGAATCGAATGCCAAGTTGATTGCCCTGGACGACGAAACCGCTGGACTGCAAAGAGAGCCTGTAGTGGCGTTGCCAGCAATCCATAGCCATGATCGAGCCTATGTCATCTTCACTTCTGGATCGACGGGTCGGCCTAAGGGCGTGGAAGTATGCCATGGCTCGGTGGTGAATCTACTGAGAGACGCCGCGCCAAGGCTGGATATGAAGCCAGAAGATCGTCTGCTGGCTGTTACAACGATATCTTTTGATATTTCCGTGCTGGAAATGCTATTGCCGCTAGTCTCAGGAGGGACGGTGCTGATTGCCCACCGAGACGATGTAGCGGATGGCGCGCAACTGAAGGAATTGCTGCAGGCGACGCGGGCGACCGCATTGCAGGCCACTCCTGTGACCTGGAGAATGCTGCTGGAGCAGGGATTTCAGGCAGCGCCTGGGTTCAAAATGTTGTGCGGCGGCGAGGCGTGGACCGCAGCCATGGCAGATCAGCTGCTGGAACATGGCGGCCGTTTGTGGAATATGTATGGCCCGACCGAGACTACGGTGTGGTCTTCAATCACTGAAGTAAAGCGGGGCGCAGGGCGGATGACGATTGGGCCTCCCATCGCGAACACGAGGTTTTACGTGCTGGATCCGCAGTTCCAATTGGTGCCCCCGGGCGTTTCCGGAGAGTTATTCATTGCCGGAGACGGTGTTGCGCGAGGTTATTTTAAGCGGCCGGAATTGACGACGGAGAAATTTCTTGCGGACCCGTTTGTTTCCGGAGAGCGGATGTATCGCACCGGAGATGAAGTGCGGCAACTGGCTGACGGGAGGATTGAATTCCTGGGACGGCTGGATCACCAGATCAAGCTGCGCGGATTTCGGATTGAGCTGGGTGACGTGGAAACCGCAATCCGCGCGCTCCCCGGAGTGCGCGACGCTGTCGCCATGCTGCGGCCGGATGCAAGCGGCGAGGCAGTCCTGATGGGATATTACACGGGTGCGGAAACTTCGACGCCTGCGGAATTGAAGCGGGCACTCGGCAGTCAATTGCCGATTTATATGGTTCCGACGGTGATGAAATGCTTGCCAAGCTTGCCGCTGACGCCGAATGGCAAAATCGACCGCAAGGCTTTGCCAGAACCGCACGGCGAATGGATAGAGAGGGCTTCCGCTTCGATGCGGGGAATGGACGGGACTGCCGCCGCAGAGGTTCAGCATAAGGGCGTCTCTGAAAGCGAACAGCGGGTGCTTCGCATATGGCAGCAGGTGCTACAAGCGGACGACTTGGATGTGGAATCGAATTTCTTCGACCTGGGCGGCCACTCACTGTTGCTGACCAGGATGCAAGCGATCATGAAATCTGAGTTCGGCGTGAAATTGACCGCGGCGGAAGTATTTCGTCACCCGACCGTTGGCGCCATGGCCGCATGGCTGGAACAAGCGCAATCCGAGTCGAAACTTGTGAAGGACCGGGATCTCTATCGTGCGCGCGAGCACAACCCGCACATTATCCCCATTCAGTCGTTTGGAGAAGGTCGGCCGATCTTTGTGATTTCGCAAAGCATGATCTTTCGGACGTTTGCTGCGGAGTTGGGTGTCGGTCAGCCGGTCTATGCTATCCAGACACTCGATCTGGATACCGCAGACACGATTTCCGCCAGCTTCGAAAAGTTAGTGGATTTCTACGTTCAGCAGATTCGCGATGTGCAGCCGTACGGACCTTATCGAGTGGCGGGCTGGTGCGTTTCCGGATGGATTGCCTACGGGGTTGCTCGCCAATTAGAACGGCAGGGCGAAGAGATTGAGATGGCGATGATCATCGACGCCTGGGCGCCGGCCTATTGGAGCCGACAGTCATGGATTCGTCGCCGCCTCACATTGTTTATGTATCACGTGCAGCGCTTTCGCTCGCTGGAACGCAGGCTGAGAGAGAGGCGGGAACAGCGATCGAATTCCGACATCCATCAACGTTTTGAGGCATGGGCTTTAGCGGCCAAAACATTGCGTGCGCGTTTTCGGCGCGCACGACAGCCGGCGGACCTGAGGCAGCAGGAAGAGGACCGGCGCAGCGAGCAATTGGAAGCTACGGCGCGCCTTGCATCCAGGTCGGGCCCGCTGTTGGGCAATGCGCTGTTCTTCCGCAGTGAAGATGAACCCACCGGTCCGCTGTTGGCTGCAGACATGGGTTGGTCCGAATTGGTAGGAAGGCCGGTGCAAGTGCAGAGTGCGCCAGGAGATCATCGCGAGATTTTCAATCTTCCTGGAGCACGTCTCATGGCGGACTGCGCCCGCGAATTGTTGGGACTCTCCAACGATCCCAGACGGCCAGTGGATACGCATGTCGAGATCGAATTTGAAGAGGGGTTTGCCAAAAGCGCCTCTATCCGCTGAAGGCAAAACATTGCAGCGACGTTCTGTCGAAGCTCGCAGTTTCGTCCCGTATGGCGAGTGTTCCCGCGAACTCATCGGCAGGATTCAGTTCGAACAGTCGCCAACCGGGGGTGATATGTGAGTGTGGTTCGACGGCAATCAGGGCGGGGGGGCGCAGCGGATCCACTTCAACGTGAAAGTCGTCGAGAGGAAAGTTCAGGCCTACCCCTTCTCCCTTCAGCAGCGCCTCCTTGCTGGTCCAGCAGCGGTAAAAACCCGCAAGCCACAGCGGTGCGGGAAGGTTATCGAGAGTGAGCAGCTCGCGCGGAGAAAAATGATGCACGGCGACAGTCGCGTCGATGGGCCGCATCTGCTCAACGTCGACTCCCAAATCGTAATTGCGGCTGACGGCAAGCATCCCGATCGCAGCACTGTGGGCTAAATTGAAGCGGACGCGCTCGGTGTTTTCTGCATTCTGAATTTTCGGTTTGCCGCGGGCATTTGTCGCGAACGATATCGTCGCCGGATTGACTCCCGTGTAGCTGCCGAGCAGGGTACGCGTCACGGCATGGGCCCGGACGTAGCGATCGCAATCATGCGGATGTACGAAACGTCGCGCTCGCAGGGTTTCCTCCTGGCTGAGGACACTCCAGTCAAAGTCGACCGGTGGTCGATCTAAATTCCACGCCCACACGTGGACCTGGCCCTCGCGAAGCAGCGGGATCTGATGCGCATTCGGCCAGAAAATGGTCTTTTCCATCGTGGATGACGCTCTCCCGCATTTATTTCAGCATCGGGTTGGCGGTTTCGATCCATGCGTGTTCAAGGATCTTCGCCACACGGCTCCAGTCATACTGCCGCAGCACCAGCTCGCGGCCGTTGCGGCCCAGATCCTCGGCGCGCTCGGGTTTCTCCAGGAGCTGAACCACACTGTGTGAAAAGTCGGCAGGGGAGTCCGCGATCAGACAGTGAACGTTGGGGATGACGTCAAGTCCCTCGGCTCCGATCTGCGTTGCAACCACGGCTTTGCCCATCGACATGGATTCGAGGATTTTGATTCTGCTTCCTCCTCCAATGCGCAGGGGAACCAGGACGGCGATGGCGCGGGCGAAGTGCGGACGAATGTCGGGAACTTCTCCGACCCACTCCACACCGGAGAGGCCTTCCACCTGTTCGCGCAACTTGGTGGCGGGCTGGCGGCCCACAACGCGCAACCTGGCGCTCGGGTGTGCAGCTTGAATTTTCGGCAGGATATCGCGCAGCAGGTACTGCAGGGCATCTCGATTTGGTTGCCAATCTAAGGAACCAAGAAACAACAGAGAGTCCGGTTCGGGAGCTTCTCCAGTCGGCTGAAGAAATTCGGTATCGACGCCGTTCGATACGAGGTACACGGAACGTGCGCCCCACTTTCGCGCGGTCTGCGCCTCATCTTCGGTGACGACGGCCACGTGGGCGGCACGGGCAAAGGATCGTTTTTCAAAGCGCGCCATCTTCCAGGCCTGCGATGCCATAAACATGCGTTCGGGAAAGCTGGAAGCATGTTGTGCACGTCGGCGCCACACAGTGGCTTCAATGTTGTGAGCCATGATTAACATGGGCAGATTACCTACGGCATTCATGTAGCTCGCATATGGCGTCCACTCGCAATGCACCAGATCGAAAGACTGCTTCGCGATGAGCTTGCGGATAGCGAGAGTGAAATTTCGGGTATGGTGGCGCGACACGGAATACGGCCACGTCGAGACCAGGTTCGCGAGCGCTCCGGCGTAAAAGCGACGAGAGTTTGATGGTGGCAGCGGTGGCACCAGAATCACTCGTATTCCCAGAGCTTCCATCTCGCGAAGCCCAGGATTTTCTGGCGAGCCATAGCAAAGGAAGGTGATGGAATGACGGCCAGACAGGTGACGCAAAAGATTCCAGGTGCGAATGCGCTTGCCGGAATTGAGAGGCAAGGGAATTTCTTCGTCGAGGACGAGGACCTTCAGGCGTCGTGTACTTTGGTTCGATGCGACGGCAGTATCGCCGGCGGAAGGTTGGGAAGTTGCTGAGCTTTTGACATCGTGGGAAATGTCATCGCCGGACGCCGGGTTCATGTTGCTACTTTACAGCACGAGATATGAAAGCCTGTACGTGCGCGGAAGACCAAGACGACGATCATGTCGAGATGAAGCTGTCGCGGAATACCTCATCGTAGAGCTGAATGTATTTGGTTCTTTGATGGGCAGAGGTATACTCGCGCGTGAGTTCCGCGGCGGCAACGGCAAACTCGTTTTTTAATTCCGGGGAACTCCACATTTTCTTCATCGCAATCGCCAATCGATCCACATCACCCGCTGGCACCAGCAGGCCATTTCGGCCGTCGACGATGAGATCGGGCACGCCTCCAACCGCGCTGGCAATCACAGGTACCCTCAGGCAAAGAGCCTCCAACACGGCGTTCGGAGTCCCTTCGGTGAGAGAGGGCTGGACCAGGCAATCCATCAGCTGCATCCACTCCGTGCAATTGCCTTGGAAGCCGGCGAAGTAGATCTTTCCGCGAATTCCTAAGTGAGAAGCTTGCTCCTCCATCGGCTTTTGCTCGCGTCCGTCACCGACGACGATGAGATGCAGCGGAGTTTCAGCTGGCGTTTGTGCGCAGAGCTGGTGAAATGCCGAGATCATGAAACGGTGACCTTTTTCCGCGCTTAAGCGTCCCACAGATCCAAAGACAAACGCATTGTCCGGGATGCCGATGCTCTTGCGGGAGACTGGTTCCCTGTCATAGTGGCGTGAATACGGAGGCAACATCGCATTTTTCACCACAAATGGCGGCCGTCGCCTCTTCCCGCGCAAAACGGCAATTTCTTCAGCCTGCTTTTCGGAGACGCAAACCACTCGGTCGGCCCGCTTAAGCGCCTGGCGTTCAAGCATTTCGTAAAAAATGACACGTTTGTTTTCTGCGGTAAAGCCACGTAGAAAGGCGACGTGAGGTGTGTGCGTAGCTCGCGACGCCAGATAGCCCACAACATTTGATTTAAAGCCATGGGTACAGAGCAGACATCCCTTTCGCTGCGCTAAGATCCGCGACAAGTGAGACACCAGGTCAAGTCGAATTCCGCCGGGGAGGCATACAGTGGGAATGTTTCGCTGCTCGGCAGCGATGAGAACTTCTGGCCTTTCCTGGAGGTCGTGAAATGAGCCGATCGAAAGTTGATATTCCGTGTCTTGCATATTCTGCGCGTGGTGCAGGATTTGCTTTTCCGGTCCGCCAACCAGGTTGCTGCCAATTAGATGGAGTACGTCACGCTTCATTCTTTGTCCTGAAGTTCGGTCATTAGTTTCAAGGCTGGTGCAACCCTAATATCGAGAATAGCCTTACCCATCGCTCTTGCGAGGATGGTCGCAGTTGTCCCATGCCCAGTTGTAGAAGGTCGGGTTCGTCTGCAGGCAGGTCACGATAGGAGGATCGGAACAAATCGCTCGATGTATCTCCCTGCCAGGCATTCGGGAACAGGGCGATCGTATCGCCGGTGAGTTGCAAGGGCTCGTCAAAAAATGGCTGGCCGGTGAGTGCTGTGCAGAAGGCAGAGATCAAAGCGCGTTGCGGACCCAGCGGCAACGAGCAGGTTTGGGTGGCGCGGGCGTTCATTTCTATCAGGTATGCATCTCCCTTCACAGCGTCGATCATAAAATCGAAACCGCAGAGTCCTGTGAATCCCAACTTGCGCACGATCTTTTTTATTGCCTCCAAGCGATCGCCATCCTGGCAGAGGCGAACGATGGTTGCAGGGCCTTTCGGTTTTGCAGTTTGCAGCACTTCGGCATCGATGGTGGCCAGTGTTTCGCCCTGCCAGCAGGCAACGGCGACGGTGGCATCGGGCCCAGCCACAAAGCGTTGGATGCTGACTTGCCGCGGATGTTGCATGAGCCACGGGACAATGCAATTGGAATCGCGATCGATGAATGTACGTTTCGCAGCCACCAGGGTGGACAACGGGGCATGCAGTATTTCGTAAGCTCGGAGCGCTTCGGGCAGGGTATGCACAATTTTCACGCCTTCCCCGCCAGAGGTTCCGTCGGCCTTGAGGACAGCAGGAAATCCGAATTGCGCCAACCACTTTTTGACCTGGTCGGGAGAATCGACTGTTTCCGTTTCGGGAATGCGAACGCCGACTTCGCGAACCAGAGCCAAGAACTTCTCTCTCGACTCGGTGATGGGGTAACTATCTGGGTTCCCCATGGAGAGTCGAAGTAATTTGTAAATTGTTTGTGAATTCTCACCGTTGCTCTGCGAAGCCGTCGAATAAAGATGATGCATGTGGCGCATGGCGACGTCGTCGCAAGGAACCAAAATATCCGGAGCGGACTTCAGGATTGCGTTGCGGAGGGACTGCTGTGCGCTAACGCCGTGATATCTGTAGCGGTGCTGGACGGCATGGGTTGAAAACGCTGGATGATTCGGTGGGCAAACAAGATCGACATGGCAGCCGACGCGGTGGAAGGCCATCGCCAGGCGGGCAGTGGAAAACCAGCGGCACGTCGTCGCAAGTAAAACTCTGGGTGCCATGGAGGTATCTTCCCGGTCAGCCTTTTGCAGAGCAGATTGTGATAAATATAGGACTACCGAACGAATTGCTCATCAGATTTTACTGAAGACAGGCCCTGAGTTCAGGGAATGTTTTGGCAGTGTGTGTGTTTGAGTAACCAGGGCGTCAGACCCTGGACGGTGTAAGACTGCGAATGGAAGCCGGACGTATGCGCCTCCAGCGTTGAACATGAAATCTTCGCCATCGATTGAGGATCGGCATGAATTCTGCCTTTGAAGTAGCCATTGTTGGAGCAGGGCCGTATGGATTATCACTTGCGGCGCACCTGCAATCCCGAGGAATACAGTTCGCGATCTTTGGTCCCCCCATGGAAGTGTGGCGACAGCACATGCCGCAAGGAATGCTGCTGAAGTCGGATGGCTTCGCCTCCAACCTTTCCGATCCCGACGGAAGTTTCACACTCAAGCAATTCTGCCAGGTGCGCGGGCTTCCGTATGACGACACTCGCATGCCGGTGCCGTTGGAGACCTTCGTCAACTATGGTCTCGCCTTTCAGCAGAGGCTTGTTCCTCATCTGGATGCGCGACGGGTGACGAGGATTGAGAAAACTGCCGATGGCTTTCAACTGCAGGTGGAGGATGGCGAGAGCTTCGACGCTCGGCGTGTTGTAATGGCGGTTGGAATCAGCCATTTTGCATACGTCCCGGGATTGTTGTCGCACTTGCCGAAGGAATTGCTGACACATAGCTCAACCCACCATGACTGCTCCGTGTTCCGGGGCAAGAAGGTGACGATCATCGGTGCGGGAGCGTCCGCGGTGGATATGGCAGCTCTGATGCACGAAAGCGGAGTCGATGTGACCCTGCTGGCGCGCGCTTCAGGGATCCGATTCCATAATGGTCCGGGAACCGGGCGGCGTTCGATTTGGCAGCGCATGAGGAATCCATCTTCCGGGCTGGGACCGGGATGGAAATCCAGAATCTATACAGATGCCCCGGGAATGTTCCGCCATTTGCCGGTGAATGTTCGGCTGCGAATCATTAAGAATCATCTGGGACCCGCGCCGGGATGGCCGATGAAGGCGCGTGTGCAAGGGAAGGTCCCGATGCTGCTGGGATACTCGATTGCGCAGGCAGTCGCCTCAAACGGAGGCGTGCGACTTTCGTTGCGATCGGAAGACGGCAGCTTCCATGAGCACGAAACAGATCACGTGATTGCGGCCACCGGATACAAGCCGGATCTGCGCCGCCTGGACTTTCTGGACGTGGCGATTCGAAGTGAGATACGTTCCCTCACGAATTCACCCACGCTGTCGGCTGATTTTCAATCGTCTGTGCCCGGCTTATATTTTGTGGGCATTGCAGCGGCCAACGACTTTGGGCCGATGATGCGATTTGCCTATGGCTCGGAATACACGGCTCGTCGGGTCACGAGGCACCTGGAGAAAACGATTGCCCGCGAGAGTAACAAGCCGGCTGAGAAGCGTGTTGAGGTATACCAGACATAAAACATTGACTGCTCGTACGAGGCGATGGAAGCGAAATCGGCGCCGGAAAATCGACGTGTTGTGGATCGTCGAATAAGAAGTTGCGAGGTGAGGCTGGCATTATCCAGTCGAAGCCAAGACCTCATTTGCCCATTGCACTGCCTCCAGATAAAGTGCAGCCAATGTTTCCTCGCTGACATCCATGCGCTGCGCCCCGCGCGAGCAGCAGCTCCATGCGCCGTTTTCAAAGCTTCGGATCAGGCACAACGGGAGTGACGCGGAGTTGGCTTCTCCCATCAGGGCGGCCTTCGCGTTGGGCCGCAGCGGCAGTGCTTTCACGATTGTCTCCATGGGCACCTGTAACACGGCGTCGACCAGGGAGAGCATGCCGAGCATGAACTGCTCGGTCGCGTTTTCACCAATCAATGGGGCGAGGAGTTCGCAGAAGCGAGCACGCTCCAGAGAAAGGCTGATGAGCGCGGCCGACGGCTGGTCATGACCCAGAATGCCGGAGGCGGCGACGGACACCAACTTGCGAAACCGATCTTCACCGACCAGCATGAAGGCGCCGAGAAAGCTGGTGACCTCACCGCGTGCCGCCACCAAGGCCGAATTTGCCAGGCGGAGCAGTCGGTACATGAGTGAGGGTTCAGAGCGCGCGATACGGGTGAGTTGATCGAAATTGAGGGGATTGCGCGTCAGCTCGACCAGCAAGCGGAGATAGTTCATCCGGTTGGGCGGGATTTCCCGGTCGGCAACGATTTTTGGTCGGCAGAAGAAATATCCCTGAAAGCATTTGTAGCCTTCACTGAGGGCAACGTCGAATTCCTGCTGGTCTTCGACTTTTTCAGCCAGCAGGATGGCACCGCTGCCGCGCGCCAGGTCGTGAATCTGCCTTCGTTGTGCTGCGTCCGACAGGCGGAAGTCGACCTTAACATAGGTAGCGATATCAATCAGCGGCTGCATCTCGGGCCGAGGCAGAAAATCGTCGAGCGCCAGCCGGTAGCCCATTGCTTTGAGAGCGACGCAGGCGTCAATCAGTTCTCGATCCGGTTCCACTGTTTCCAGGATTTCCAACACAGTGGTTGCAGGCGGCAGCAGCGTCACAAGCTTGCCGACCAGCGCTTCGCGCGTGCAATTGATGAAGGCCAGGGTGTGACTTGTGAGTGAATCAATGTCCATCCAAAGGCAGTTGTCGAGCATCTGGCGGGTGGCGTCGTCCGATTCGCCGCGAAACTCATTTTCCCATCCATTGCGAAACAGCAATTCATAACCGATGATGTTGCGGTGCGTGTCGAGAATGGGTTGCCGGGCGACAAATTTTGTCGGCTGCGATGCGGGGTCTTCACTCGTTTGTTCCACTGTCGAAGCTGAGGCATCCTCGATCAACATTGGGAGAACTCCTGAGCGATGTCGCGATCGCTCCCACGGTCTAGATACGGTTTCGGGCGGGCGCGACCGAGGAGTCCGCCACCAAGACGGCTCGCTCCTGAATCTCACTTGGTACGGTTAGCTATTTCCAGCATCGACCGGTTTGAGCGAAGCGTGAGGCGCGAGGGCAGGACGTTTAAGAAGAAAGTAATCGGCGACGAGCGCTGCGGAAGCGGGGGAGGGTCCGAATACGAAGGGCGCAAATCTTCCGGATTTGCGCCCCGGGGTGATGATGTTTTCGGGATCGTGAATGGGATCGGTTAGATGTCCAGGTTCTTGACGTCCAACGCATTGTCCTCGATAAATTTGCGGCGGGCTTCGACGTCCTCTCCCATCAAGGTGGAGAAGATCTGCTCCGATTCAGCGAGGTCTTCCAGCTTGACCTGCAATAAAGTGCGGCGTTCCGGATCCATGGTGGTTTCCCACAGCTGCGAATCGCTCATCTCACCCAGACCCTTGTAGCGCTGGACCTGATAATCCTTGCGTCCCTGTTCAATGACATATTCGAACAGCTCGCGCGGGGATTGCTTCTCGACCGGATCCTGAGGAGCTTTTGCGGCTCGCTTGGTCGCGGGTTTGGAAGCGGCTCCTTCGGTGGTGTCGGCTGCCTCGGTGTCCGCGTCCTCGACGACAGGCGCTTTGGCCGAGGATTCGATGAGGAACGGCCCTTCGAGCGGCTCTTTGATCAACATGTATTTCGACATCATCTGTCGATATTCCGGCGATGTCGCAAGGTTCCAGTCGACGCAGCGTTCTGCTCCCTGGGCATCGTGGAAGCACAAGGAAAAGGTGTGGTGTTCCTCGTCGTGAACCGGTTCGCCGACGGATTTGAACTGATATTTTTTCGCAATCGCCTGCAGCTTGGTATGTAGCTTGGCAAGCTTCGGCGGCGGCGTACCTGCGGTGCCTTCGAAGTCGGTGCGCTTCACCAGCTCAAGTGTCGCCAGCAGGCTGGTAACTTCCTCGTTGCGGAGCCGCTTGTTCACTTTGTCGAAGAAGCCGAGATATTCGTTCAGGTGACCCATAAATCGGGTGAGGGCAGCGCCTTCCAACGTGGCCGCATTCGCGCCGTAGCGCACCACGATTCCGTCGGAGGCGCGCTTCACCATGACGTTGACGAATTCGCGGTCATCTTTGATGTACTGCTCGAACTTGCCCTTTTTAATGCGATAGAGCGGTGGTTGCGCAATAAAGACGTGGCCGCGCTTGATCAACTCCGTCATATGGCGGAAGAAGAAAGTGAGCAGCAGGGTGCGAATGTGGGAACCGTCGACGTCGGCGTCGGTCATCAGGATCAGTTTGCCGTAACGCAGCTTGCTGGCGTCGAAGTCCTCTTTGCCGATGCCACAGCCGAGAGCTGTGATCATGGCGCGAATTTCCTCGTGACCCAGCATCTTGTCGTAGCGGGCTTTTTCTACGTTAAGAATTTTGCCTTTGAGCGGAAGAATCGCCTGGTAACGGCGATCGCGCCCCTGCTTGGCCGTACCGCCGGCCGACTCGCCCTCAACCAGGTAGAGTTCGCAGCGTTCTGGACGGCGTTCACTGCAGTCCGCCAGCTTGCCGGGCAGGCCGCCGCCGTCGAGAGCACCCTTACGACGGGTTAGATCGCGGGCTTTGCGGGCTGCCTCACGCGCACGGGATGCCTCAATCGCCTTATTAATGATGCGGCGCGTGATGGGCGGATTTTGTTCCAGAAACATGCCCAGACGTTCGTTCAGAAAGGACTGGACGGTGCCGCTGATATCGGAATTCAACTTGCCTTTGGTCTGGCCTTCAAACTGAGGCTGCGGCAGCTTGACGCTGATGACGGCGACCAGGCCCTCGCGCACGTCGTCGCCGGAGAGATTTTCCTTCAGGTCTTTGAACAGGCCCATCTGCTGGCCGGCAGCGTTGATGGTGCGGGTGAGGGCAGTGCGAAATCCGGAGAGATGGGTCCCCCCATCGACGGTGTTGATGTTGTTCGCGAAGGTGAAGACGGTTTCGGAGTAGCCGTCGTTGTACTGCATCGCGATTTCCATCACGACGCCATCGCGCTCCGCTTCCATATAGATCGGCTTATCGTGGAGGGTCTGCTTGCCGCGGTTCAGGTGCTTGACGAACTCCGCAATACCGCCGCTGTATTTGAACTCTGTATGTTTGGCCTCGCCGGTCTTCGGGTCGGTGGTGCGTTCGTCGGTCAGCGCGATCTCGAGACCCTTGTTTAGGAAGGCCAGCTCGCGCAGCCGCTGCGCCAGCGTGTCGTAGTTATATTCGGTGACCGTAAAAATGGTCTTGTCGGGCAGGAAGTGGACCTTGGTGCCTCGCTTCTTGCTGGTTCCGGTCTGGTGCAGTTTGTCGAGAGGAATGCCGCGCGCGTACTCCTGCTCATAGGTGTGGCCGCCACGCCAGATCTCGACCTCAAACTGCTCGCTGAGGCCGTTCACGCAGGAAACGCCGACACCGTGCAGACCGCCGGATACTTTATAGGTGGATGCATCGAACTTGCCACCTGCGTGCAGCTTGGTGAGCACTACCTGGCAGGCGGAGACACGTTCGCCGCCGGGAAGCGTCATTTCGTCCACAGGGATGCCGCGGCCGTCGTCGACGACCGTGATCGAATTATCCATGTGAATGGTGACTTCGATGCGGGTGGCGTGGCCGTCCATCGCCTCGTCGACGGAATTGTCGACCACCTCATACACCAGGTGGTGCAGACCCATCTCACCGGTCGAGCCAATGTACATGGCGGGACGCAGGCGCACAGCCTCCAAGCCCTCCAGGACCTTGATGTTATCGCTGGTGTACTTGTCGCTGGCACGCTGGCGGGTTGCGGACTGGGCTGCGGAACTGGTGAGCTCGAGAGGGACGCCTGCGGGGCTTTCGGGGGTGATATCGGGGACTAGCGCTTTCTCTGCCATGGGGCTCCAGGAACGGGTTGGGAAACGACGTCGATTCGGAATGTGTCCAGCGTCAGCAGTTTAGGCCCAAACATCGGTCAAAAGCTTGATTCAGAAAGGACTTATCCGAAGTGAAACTACTGTTTATTTTACCATGTGGAGCGGGTCGCGGGAGGGTTGTTTTTAGAGTCAAATGAGGGTTTTAACTGCGGAAAACAAGGCTGCTTTCTGGCGGTGGCACAGTAAGTCTCAGGGCAGGGGAGAAAGCCCGCGAATCTCGCGATTTGGAGGCAACTCCGCGCGAAAGGGTTGCTCGAATGGGGAGGGGCGCTGAACCGGCAGCGGGATTGTAAGGGAACTGGGCCAGGGGAGAGCGATTTGCTAGAGTGCACAAAACATGCAACAAGGTGCCCAGAATGGAACGCCGATGGTTACCTCGGTCACATGATTAGTAAATATGCGGGTATATTATAGGGAAATATAGACTTATCCGATCTGATCAGTATACTCAAGGATGTCAAGCGCTCCAAGCGCAAATTTTAAATCCCTAGTAACTAAAGGACACCCCACCATGAAATTCGCCATCCGCGCCCTCGTTCTCGGAATGCTGATCACTGGCTTCGCTGCTGACCATATGCTGGCCAACAAGGCTGTCCCAACGACTTCGAATACCACCATGGTGGCGAGCAACAGCGCAGCGCCCGTACCGATGTGCGACCCGGGATCTACCTGCGGCTTCCACTAGACCTTAGTTCGCAACCGCAACCAAGGTAATCCCATTTTGGCACAAACGCAATTTTATTGTTGCGGGGCTGTCTCCTCGTGGGGTATTCTTCAGGCTCACCTGGAGCATACCCATGTCCGTCTGGCTACATATCGTACTCCCGACCTTTCTTGAGACCCTGTTCCTCTCGGCTGCACTGTGTTGTGTTTACAGAGCGCAGAAGAACAGGATCTACCCAGCGTTCTGGCAGTTCCTGATTTTCAGTGCAGTTTCGGAGGCCGTTCTCCTGGGAGATGCGGTTCTGAATGGCTTGTTTCTCATTAGCCCTGTTCACGCCTACTACGTGTACTTCTACGTATATTGGGTATCCTTCGGAATCAGCGCGGTTCTCATCCTTCGGGTGCTGCATGAGATGTTCCGGCATGCG
The DNA here is from genome assembly GCA_049796755.1 of Acidobacteriaceae bacterium. Lineage (GTDB taxonomy): Bacteria > Acidobacteriota > Terriglobia > Terriglobales > Acidobacteriaceae > JAKAAZ01. Next base: position 654 of record JBARFA010000050.1, on the reverse strand, counting down.
GTTCGCTCCATTCCTGGCGTACAAAAACTGGGCCAGCCGATCTTCTTCTGGGCCATCACGATTTCGGTGATTCTCGCCTTCGCGTCTGGGATCACGCCCCACACCAGCGGAATGAGCCTTCTTTTGGCCTCCGCCCAGGTATTGATGCGCTCTCAAAGCGTTCTGGCTCTCTGTATGTTGACGTTCCTTGCCTTTGCTTCCAACACATTGGGTGTTTCGTTCCGCAGCCGCATCTTCGGCGTGACATTTGGCCTGGGTATTATGGCGACCTCGGATTTGGTGATATCGGCCTTCTTCGCACATCAGCCAAACTTGGCAAGCACGACAAATATCGCACATGAAGCAATCTATCTGGGTGCGATTGCACTTTGGTCGGCTTACTTTGTGCAGCCGGAACCAGCCCGTCGCCTGGTCACGATGCCTGTGACCTCGCCGCTGATGCGCTGGAACGATGTTGCCCAGACACTGGGCAATCCAGCTGGACAGATTGCGGTGAGCTATCCACCTTCGTTCATGACCGATGTGTTTGACCTGGTTGAAAATGTGATGGGGCCGAATGGTCGGCCGCAAAGGGCAAGCAGCTCGACTGGGCCCATCGCAAGCTAAAGAATCACGAAAGTCGCTTAGGAACAACAAAATTGGCTGACCCTCGGG
>JBARFA010000049.1:0-49171 GCA_049796755.1 Acidobacteriaceae bacterium | reverse complement strand
CCGCATTATCAAAGGCCGGCCTCAAGAAGAAGGATCTGAAAACGACCATGGACCTTGATTCCACCGAAGCCCTGCTGAGCGCCGTGGAAGCCGGCCTGGGTGTCACCTTCGTGTCGCGCTGGGCGGTGCGTAACCAGCTGGCGCTGGGCACTCTTCGGCTCGCGCACGTTCGAAAACTTCGCCTATCCCGAATGTTTTCACTAGCCTACCCGCTTGGACCAGAGCCAACTGGAAATGCAGGCGCTTTTCGTCGCTTCATGCTGCACCGCTCAGCCGAGCTGCTCCCGCGGGTGACTGGGAAGGCTCGCAGCAAGAGCTGAAATCATCCAGATTCAGGCCGATCGATCGAAACCCATCGAACAATCCTCAAAACTACCCCTATAGTCCCCAAGGGCATCGCCAAGACCGCCCCGGTCCAAAAAAGGGAATGCGAAGGAAAAAGGTTGACTATATGCATTAAAAGGGTACGATCCGTAACGGAAGGGGTTATACTCGCAATTATCTTGCAGGGCATTTCCACTAGCCAACTTCGCAATCATTGAAGCCTTGCCCCTCCGCAGCAATAACCCCCCGGAGGATTTTGTTCGATTCGAACACCGCAATTGTTTCTTCTCCCTTGGCTGTAGACCGTAACGCTTATCCGGTTCTTGTACGTAGTCGAATGCAGTTGCCAACTCAAATTGCCCTTTTCGAAAGAAAGGAACGAGATCTGTGAGGAGCAGTTGGATTAGGCGGAGCTGGACCATTCCTGCGGCTTGCATGGCATGCGGAGTTCTTTTGGTCTCGTGGGTCCTTGCTCCTACCAACGCTCAGGCGCAGAACAAAGCATTGCAGATACAAGTCGATCCCACCGACGGAACATATAGGGTTGGCGTTTCAGGTGGGAATGCATTCGTTTTGCATGCCGGCATCGCTGCTCAGGTCAATGGTCAGTGGTTGCAAGCCAGGGATTATCCAAAGCACGTAACCGCAGAATCCACGGTGCCCGATGACATGGGAACTGCGCACGAATGGACCGTGACATTTTCCGGTTTGGCTGGAAAGCCCGATCTTGTGTATCGTCTGCGCGCATATCCTGACAAGCCGTTTGCTGACATTCAGGTTTTCGTTCGAAATACAACGGCGCAGCCGGTCAACGTGGAATCGATTCGTCCGGTCGCGGCCCTCGGGGATTCAATCCTTAACCTGAATGGAGCTCCCACGGAGGATCGAATCCTTTCCGATAGCTTCAGTGAGGATCGTCCGAACATTACGATTCACGACCTGGGCGATGACGTTATGTATCGCGGCGTGGGCAGCCAGCTGGTCTACAACCGCCAGAGCCGAGAAAGTTTCTTCGCCGGCGCTTTAACTTCCAATCGCTTTCTCACCATCCTCCGCATTCACCTCGAAAAAAACAGCACCACAAAACCGATCGCTGCTTATGAAGTCGACTCCACCGGAACAACCGAGATGGAAACCGATGAGTGGGGCTCACTGCACGATGCGAAGCCGGAGGATGAAATTACGTTGCAGACCCCACTGGCACCGGGCGCCGAACTCGCCTCGGAAAGATTGTTGCTCAGCGTGGGCTCTGACTACCACCATCAACTGGACACCTATGGAATGCTGATCCGGCAGCTGCATCACCCTCGCGTTTCGGCGCCGACACCGATGGGCTGGTGGAGCTGGACAGGATATTATTTCGGCCTGAACTCTGGGACTGCGCTGACCAACGCACAATGGGAATCGCAACACCTGAAGTCGCTCGGCTACGATTTCTTCCACATTGATGAGGGCTACCAGTACGCACGCGGCGAATACAGCACGCCGAACGCAACCTTATTCCCCAATGGAATGGCTGGCATGGAGCAAAAGGTCACAAATCTCGGACTGGTCCCGGGAATTTGGACGGCTCCCTTTGAAGTTTCCACGCGCTCGTGGGTGTATCAGAATCATCCCGACTGGCTCGTCCACAATGCGAACGGTGAACCCATCCATATCGGCTGGGTCACAGATCACAGCGATGCTCTCTACGTACTGGACAGCACCAATCCCGGCGCTCAGGAATATTTGCGGAAAACCTATCAAACTCTGGTTCGCGATTGGGGAATTCGCTACATCAAGATGGACTTTATGGACGACACCGCGATTGAAGGCAATTACTATCGCCCCAACACCTCTGCCCTGCAGGCACAGCGGATCGGCTTGGGAATCATTCGCCAGACGGTCGGAAACGGGGTTCTGCTCGATAAAGATGGCAGCGTGATGCTCAATCCAGTCGGCTTTGTCGACTTCGGACGGATTTCTCAAGACACCGGCCACACGTTTGAAGCCAGTAAGGAAGCTGCTTCCGGCGTTGCCGCTCGTTATTTCATGAACCGCAATTATTTTGTGGCCGACCCCGACGCATTCAGTGTCTCCAGACAGACGATCGACGATCAGTCGTGGCACAACTCAACCAAGCCACTCTCTCAGGATGAGGCCGAGGTTTCCATCGCTCTGGCTGCCGTGTCCGGCGGCATGTATGAAATTGGTGACGACTTGCCGACGCTCGGATCAGAACCGGATCGGCTGGCTCTTGTACAAAATCAGGACTTGATCGATATGGCTCGGCTTGGCCATTCTTCCACTCCTTTGGACCTGATGTCGTATCTACCAGAAGATCGGCAGCCAAGCATCTTCTTCCTGAAGGAAAGCTCCAGGCAAAGCATATTGACGATTTTCAACTGGACAGATACGGCGCGAACCCACAGCACTACGCTCGCCAGTCTCGGACTGGATCCAACTGGATCGTATACGGTCACTGGCGAGTTCGATAAGAAGCGGAGTTCGATTTCGGCCACGAAGCCCTTGGTGGTGTCGCAGCCGCCGCACTCCGTTCGAGTGCTGAAAATCATCGACACCGCGATTCCGGCGCGACCACCGGTTGTGCACTCGAATCATCCGCCGACCGCAAAAGCAGGCGAAACAATCTCCTTTTCGACCGTGGCCGCCAACTCCAGCGACCCTGTGTTGTCGTATCAATGGGATTTTGGAGACGGAGTTTCTCTCAAGGGCCCCCAGGTCACCCACGCCTACACGCATGAAGGCGGTTACGCTGTGAAGCTGACAGCCCTCGGTTTGGATGGTCTTACTGCAGTCGATTCGTCTCAAGTGCAGGTCAGCGGTGCGATCCCAACACGGTTCGTGCCAAAGGAAAACCAGAGATATGAGGCAGTTCCATAGATCGAGGAGATCTCGGCATTTCCTGCTACGCTCCGGGAGCGCCGGGGGCAGACATAGGCGGCAGAATCAGATTATTTTTGTACGTATTGAAACGAAATGCAGTTGATTTCAGCCTTGACAATTCATGCAATCAAGAACTAGACAACGTTGTACGTAACAAAAATATAATTTCGATTTCTATTGTTTTTGGGAGGGTATTGTGATGAAGGCAGGTCGGTTCGGCATTCTTCTTGGACTGATAATCGGGATCGGTTGTCTTTCTTCAATCGTCTTGGCCCAGTCGATTAACCAGACGCGACTTCGTGGAACCATCACCGACTCGTCTGGAGCCATCGTCGCCGGGGCGAAGGTCACTATCACAGACGTTGGGACCAACATCTCCCAAACCACCACGTCAAATGCGAGTGGGACCTACGCGTTCACTGCGTTGAGAGCCTCCAACTACAAGTTGTTGGTGGAAGCCCCCGCGTTTGGTCCGGTTGAAAAGGACGGCATCACCCTGACCGTAAATCAAGCGACGATCCTCAACGTCATGCTCAAACCGGCCAGCCAGCAATCCACCGTTACTGTTGAAGGCATTCCCGTATTGCTGGATTCCGGCACTGCAACGCTGGGAACGGATATCCCCAGCAAATACCTGACCCAGGTACCGCTGGAAAATCGCGACCCGTTCGGCATCACATTTCTCGCCGCGGGTGTAACGGAGTCCGCGGGCTCCGGCATCAATGATTCCTACCCCGCCGGCACGAATTTCATTTCGAACGGCCAACGGAATTCAACCGCCAACATACGCCTGGACGGCGTCCTGATCACAGCCCCTGAGCAAGGCGAAGGCGGCAATTCCAATATCTACTACCAGGCCACGGTGGAAGGGCTGCAGGAAGTCAAGGTGCAGAACAACAGTTTCTCGGCCGAATACGGCGGCGGAACGGTTATCGATGAGGTCATGAAATCCGGCACCAACCAACTGCACGGCAGCGCTTACTGGTTCAACCAGAATTCAGCCTACGATGCACGTGACTATTTCAATACCGGCCCCAAGCCTGGCCACAAACAAAACCAGGATGGATTTTCCATCGGGGGTCCGATCTTCAAGAACAAGACGTTTTTCTTCGGCGACTTGGAGTCTGTGATTGCCAGCAACCCCGTCAACATCGTCGCGACCGTCCCGACGGCGGATGAGATTAACGGCAATTTTTCCGCGGCCATGACCTATGACCAGAATGGAAATTTAGTTCCCAACCAGATTTACGATCCGTTTTTGATCGACCAAACGAACGACACCCGCCCTGCGTACAACCAAAATACAATCCCGCCAAACGAAATCGATCCCGTGGGACAGGCGATCATGAAGCTGTATCCGGCGCCAAACACACCGGGAGACGTCACCGGATCGAATAATTACCGCGACGTCATTCTCAGTTCCTCCAATTCGCTTCAGATTGATGTCAAGGTAGACCAGCAATTCAACCCAAAATCTTCACTTTCTGTCCGATATAGCAACATTTTTAACAGCGGATCAACGCCAACGGTTTTCGGCGACGGCGAATTCAACGATGGACTTGCATACACCACGCAGGTCTTTAATGACGGCATCAACTACTCCTACATGCCAACCGCAAACACCTTATGGACCTCAACGTTTGGACTGGATCGAGTATCGCAGCCGTCACACACAAACTATCCCAGCCCGACCTCGGTAGGGTTCCCGTCCTACTTGGAACAAAATGGCATCATTCGCATGCCGTCCATCATTATGGAAGATCCACAATGGACTTCTATTTATGACCAGTGCTGCGTCGACACGAAATTTGCTCACACCCTGTTGAACTATTCCACTTCATTCTCATGGACGAAGGGACAGCACACGCTGAAGGCTGGCTTCCTGCAGCAGGTGTTTTATAACAACTTCTTCCAGCCCAACTATCCCAATGGATATTTCAGTTTCAATCAATTCGTTACATCCCAGTCTCCATTCGACACAGCCAACGGAGTCCAGGGAAATGACTTCGCCAGCCTGCTCGTCGGCTGGGGCGATCCAGGCGGCAGCGGTATCAATGTCACTCAATCTGTCGCTGACAAATCCACAGAGACTGCGTTCTTTGTGCAGGATGACTGGAGAGCGACCAGTAAGTTAACTCTGAATCTTGGCATTCGCTACCAATGGGACACGCCATATACTGAACGGCACAACAACAGTCAGTTCAGCGACTTCACCGGCGACAGTGGAATCTCCATAGCGGGATATCCCGGCACGTTGGAAGGAACGACCATCTTCGCTTCCTCTAAAAAGAGAAATGTTCCCACGGATTTTAGCGACATTGATCCGCGCATCGGCTTCGCCTACATGGTGAATGAGAAGACTGTATTTCGCGGAGGAGCCGGCATTTATACCGGTTACAGCGGCTTTACAAACTTCCAATACCCCGGCGCAGCTTACACTGCCAGCCCTGAAGTGTTCTTCAGCAAGGATGGAGGCATTACCCGCTACGCAACCTTGGAAAACCCGTTTCCGGGTGGAATCCCTCCAGCCCAGGGTCAGACATACGGTCCATTGGCACTGTGGGGACTGCAAGATCCGAATAATCTCGGCACACAGGCCGCGAAGAACGCGGACATCTACCAATGGAACATTGGAATTCAACGAGCGTTTCCGGCCAACATTGTTCTTGCCATCAACTACTCCGCAAACCGTAGTACTTACCTTCCGTTTGCCGGAACCGACAACCGTAACTTCATCGCATCCTCCGTACGATCACAACAAACAAGCCAGAGTCTCAGCAGCCTGGTTACGAACCCATTTCAGAGTCTCTTCTCCGGACCCGGCGCAATCTTCAATGTGCCGTCCTCTCGCTACGGAGATGCGCAACTCCCATTGCTGAACCTTCTGCGACCCTATCCTCAGTTTGATGGCGTCTTTCAGGGTTACAAAGTTATTTCGGCAAATTCCTGGTACAACGCGCTGGAGGTGGTATTCCAAAGGCGTGGAGGCAAGTACCTGAACTTCGAGGGAAACTATACCTGGTCCAAGAATATGGATGACTCGTCCGCAGGCAATAATGACTGGGTTGGGACGCTCTCAGGGGTGAATGGAAGTTCCTTGCCACAGGAGTTAGACCATTTGAAGAGCGAGTGGTCTGTAAGCGCGAATGATGCCACCAACCGGCTCGTCGGGGCCGTCATCTTTCAACTTCCGATTGGACGCGGCTATCTTGTGGGAGCCAATATGAGCCGTGTACTCGATGCCGTCGTCGGCGGCTGGCAAATCACGGCGCTGGCAACCTTCCAAAGCGGACAGCCTTTGAATATCTATATGGGTAATCCCAGGCTCGCCGATGGAACCCAGCGTCCGAATCTAGTTTGCCCCGCCAGCACTAGCCTGACGACCGGCATCAGTATTCATGATGCTGGGCGTTATCAAATCCCCTGGCTGAATTCAAACTGCTTCGCCGATCCTGGGGATCAACAGGCGGGAAATGCTCCGAGATACTTTAGTCAACTACGCGCGGATGGCATTCATCAAGTCGATATTTCTCTGCAGAAGATCTACAATCTCGGCGGCCGCAAGGGCCAGATTGAAGCCCATGCCGACTGCTTCAACTGCACGAATACCGAGCGATTCGGACTGCCGGATACTGGCTATGAAGACTCGACATTCGGCATTATTTCGTCGACTGCCGGCGGCTACTTACCCAGAAACATGCAGCTCGGGTTGCGTTATCAGTTCTAGTAAGTGGTGAAGCGCTGGCAAAGCTGCCAATGTAACTCAGGGACTTCTCCCAAATTCAGACTCGCCAGGTTGCTCTCATAGGAGTGACCTGGCGAGATGGAGCGAGCGTATGCGACAACAGTCCCACTTCGCCTTGATTGCGACGACAACCCTGGTTGCAGCTTCCCTATTTTCTACAGTTCCTCTGTCAGCCCAACAGTCCGACAACCCTCGAGCGTGGATGCACGACGTTCGCATCGGCGCATACGGGCTAAGTAGTTCGAATGCCGCTCAAATCGTTCAAAAAGCGACCGCCAGCGACGTCTATGGAATTGAAGTCGACAATGATATCCCTGGCCGGTATGAGAGCTTCGTTGATCCGACTGCCAAGCTTCAGGCCATTCGACAAGTCGCAAAACTGGCGCACCAACATGGCAATCACGCCTTTGTCTACATCGCTGGGTTCGAGTGCATCACAGCGAATGCTGCGAACTCTCCTCATACCATGGCCAAGGATCATCCAGACTGGCTGCAGCGCAACCGGTCCGGCAAACCGGCGATGTTCACCGCAAATGCCGCCTTCTGGATTAAGAAGGGCGATGAAGATGTCTGGGTCACGCCCTATGCTCCGGGATGGCGCAAGATTTATATGCAGCGTGTTCGCCAGATTGCTGCCACCGGAATCGACGGCATCTATGTTGACATTCCCTATTGGATGACGCACTTCACCGGGTGGGAGACGAGCTGGGCCAGCTTCGACGACTATACGGTCAAGGCATTTCACGATCGCACCGGCTTGAATGCGAGAACAGACTTCAAGCTCGGCGATTTTAATGATCCAGGGTTCCGTAAATGGGTTGATTTTCGCATTCAAACCATTACCGATTTCATGGCGGAGGTTCGCAAGAATGCGATCTCTGCGAACCCCAACATCGCGGTCATTCCGGAAATCTATCCCGGCATTGAAGAGTCCGCCGTGCGAGTCGGCGCCGATGTGTATCAGCTCTATCCCGTTGTTGACGCCGTCGCGCATGAGTATGAATTCGGCGATGCCGAGGACCACACCGCCGCCAGCCGCAGCCAATTCGACTGGTTTCTATATCAAGTGGGCATGCAGTCATTTCGCGCCTTTGCCGGAAACAAGCCGACCTGGATGCTAAATTATTCCTGGGATGGCAACCCGCGAGTGACTCCAAGCGATGCGATGAAGAACCTTGCCATGTCAGAGTTAATGGCAGGCGCGAATTTCTGGGATGCTCCGGGCCATAGCATGGCCGGATCGAATGACATGGCTACGCGAATCCAGATTTTCCACTGGATCGCGGCCAATCAGTCAACCTTCAGCTCACCCAGAACTCCGGTCGGCAAGGTTGGCGTGTATTTCTCTGACACAACCCGGAACTACTATCCGGATGAATTCATTCATTCCTACCAGGGCGTTCTATTGCTGCTGTTACGCAGTCATATTCAATTTCAAATTGTCACGCCTCGAACACTCGCGTCGTTTCATGGCACGACCCTGATATTGCCCGACGTTCGTGCTCTCAGCCAGCCGGAGATCGACGAGCTGCATCACCTGGCTGCATCCTGCAGAATCATCTCGACTGGGCATATCGATCCTCAGCTCGCTGGCTTCAAGGAGTTGGTTCAGATTGGGGGCGATCCAGGCAGCACGTATCTCGCCCTGGCGCAAAAGGATTTCGAGGGCACCTCCCCAGACACGCAATCACAATTCTTGAATGCCCTCGAGAAGGATTCCGACTTTTCTATCCATGCATCGTCAGATATGGTCGTCTACATTGCAACAGTGCAGAGCAAAACCCATTGGTTCTTCGCCAACTTTAAAGGATTGAAGCAAGGCGCTGCCACCGTACCTGTACCGGAGAAGAACGTGGTTCTCGAAGCTCCTCTGCGCGGCGGGACCACACTACATTTCTTGCCGTTTCTTGGCTCCACGGTTACTGTGAACGGCACGGTTTCCGGCGATCGAGTGAAGTTCACGATTCCGCAAATCGATCGCGGGGCGGTCGCATGGACCGACCATGACGCAACAACGCCAAGGTGACCGTCGCGTTGAGGCTAAGGGATAGGATCGAACATCTTCGTGGTGGGCCCGGAGGGATTTGAACCCCCAACCAAAGGATTATGAGTCCTCTGCTCTAACCGTTGAGCTACAGGCCCAAAATGCCGATTAACTGACTGGGCTAGCTGAGTTTATCAGTATTTCCCAAGATATCTCGGCTCGCCACTCTCGATCTTTATTTTGAGAATTCACTTCGTTGGGAACGCTCGTCCCAGTGTCACACAGACAATGCACCATGGCCAATTCGGCTCGGCAAATTAAGATCGCATGTCGCACAATTCGCCTCATTGCCACCATGCTGCCACTGTTGTCCTTCTATTCTCCTGACGCCGCTTCAAGTTCGCGTTGTTAAATCCACATGTGTCCCCGCAACTACCCACCGGAACATTTGTCATGCATACTATTTTCTGTTGCAGTCGCCTGCGTCCACCCAGTACGCTCCGAAGATAAGAGCCGGACAAAACAAAATACGAGCGAATTCTAGACCAATCACTCTTCTCGAAGTAACAGCTGCGGTTGTTCCAACGATTCTGCCGCAATGCGAATTGATTACGCGTAAAGCGCCACACTGGATGGGAGTTTTGCTTTGACCGAACCTGTGTTCATCTTCCGTGACGTCGCAATGGTTCTGGCGGCCGCCCTGTTTTTCGGTTTCTTGTGCTGGCGTCTCCGCCAACCCTTGATTCTCGGTTACGTCCTCGCCGGTCTCGTGCTCAGCCCGCTCACTCCGGGTCCGCATGTGCACGATGTGCACACGTTTGAGGTCATGGCGGAAGTCGGTGTCATCCTGCTGATGTTCTCTGTGGGAATTGAGTTTTCCATCCCGGAATTGCTGCGAGTCAAGTGGGTCGCACTGGTCGGTGCTCCCATCGGCATCTCTCTCTTAGTGGGCCTTGGCATCGGAGTGGGATCGCTGCTCGGCTGGCCCCTTCTCCAAAGTATCGCTGTCGGATGTATCGTCTCAGTCGCCAGCACCATGGTTTTGATGCGACTCCTGATGGACCGCGGCGAGCTAGGTTCAGAATCCGGTCGCATTATGGTCACACTGTCGCTGGTGGAAGATCTTGCCGTCGTGATTCTGACAGTCGTTCTTCCCAGCCTTGGTTCGTCCCACGGCGCAGACCTTGGTCATGTCTTCCTGAAAATCGGTAAAGCTCTCCTTCTCCTCGTGCCTGTCGTTCTGCTCGGCTGGAAGCTTGTTCCGCGTCTCCTGTCTTACATTGAGAAAACCTCTAATGACGAGATCTCTCTTTTGCTGGCTCTCGCAATTTGCCTTGTCGTCGCCGCCATCACGGAGGCTGTCGGCCTATCCCTGGCGCTGGGCGCATTCGTCGGCGGCATGTTGCTCGGCAGTTCTCCTTATACCCACAAGCTGGCCGCGCAAACGCTTCCCCTTCGAGATGTCTTCGTGGCCCTGTTCTTCGTCACAATCGGCATGCTGATCGATCCGTCCACTTGGCTCTCTGGTTGGAAGCTCCTCGCGATCATGGTCGGATTAATTCTGGTGGGTAAATTTGTGGTTTGGTTCGCAGTGGTGCGAGTGTTCCGCTATAGCCGAGAAACCGCGTGGCGAGTTGGCATCGGCCTGACACAGATCGGCGAATTTTCTTTTATTCTTGCGCAGGTATCCTTGCACTCCCACCTCATCACGCCGGAAATTTACAACGCGACTTTGGCAGGTTCATTGATCACCATATTGATCAACGCCACTCTCTTTAAAATGATACCGTCAGCACCCGGAGCTATCGTGCGACAACCCGCCCATACTTGAGCGACAGCCTCCTGCTTTCGTCGCCGCGGATCAGCCTGTCGCGTCGATTGAAGTGGTTTTGGTGCTCACCCATCGATTCGCATTCCAGCGCGGAGTGCGTCCTCCGTCAGCCCGGCAACAGCGTCGAACAGATGCACCTGAAACGTGCCCGGACCCTCCGCTTTTTCCGCAGCCAACTCACCCGCCAGCCCGTAGGCGGCCAGAGCCGCGGCGGTCGCGATGACAGCGTCGTTTTCGACGGCGGCACAGGCGGCTACGACAGAAGTTGCCATACATCCCGTGCCTGTGACTGTGGCCATCATCGGATGCCCGTTCGCAACCCGCATCAAACGCGCTCCATCCGTCACCACATCGATTGGACCGGTCACCGCAGCGACACATCCGAACTTCTTTGCAAATTGCGAGGCTGCCAGTTCCGCATCGCCCGTCGGTCCCACAGATTCCACTCCACGAATTTTGGACTCCATTCCGGCTAGCGTTGCAATCTCCGCCAAATTGCCGCGCACAATCGAGATCGATAGTTCCTTCAGCAAGCGATGGGCACTTTCCGTCCGCAGTCGTGTCGCACCCGCCCCAACTGGATCCAAAACGATCGGAATTCCGCGCTCATTCGCACGGCGTCCGGCCAGCAGCATCGCTTCCACCTGAGCCGGCCACAATGTTCCCAGGTTCAATACCAGTGCACCAGCAGCGCCGACCATTTCTTCTACTTCTTCCGGCGCATGTGCCATTACGGGAAGCGCTCCCAAGCACAACGTGATATTCGCCGTCGCGTTCATGACCACAAAGTTTGTGATGTGGTGAATCAGCGGCCGCTGGCTTCGCACCCGCGCCATCACCTCGCATGCCGCCTGTATTGTGTCCTGCATATGCGCCTCTATGTAACTGTACCAATCGCCGACCAACTTTCTTTGCGCCGCAGAAGCCGCGAAATTGCCCACGGAACCGGCCTTGAACGAACGTGATACGGCGCACATACAACCGTCTATCGCATTCGGAATAGTTGTGTTCTCAGGATTCATCGCGAAACCGCAGGTGCCATCGTGCGGAAGAAATCGGGTGCTATGAGCGTCTTCAAGGATTCTGGACATCTTTTTCGATTGGCTGCGCTCTATATAGTCGGCTCTTTGACGTTTTTAGGCATACGCGGCTTTCTCGTTCCGAAAAGCTTTGGGGAATACGGGCACTACCGCGGAAACGCAATTGCAGAGATTGCCGCTCGCCCGATCCATTTTGCCGGGCATCAGGCATGTGAAACCTGCCACACCGACGTTCAGCAAATGAAGCAGAGCGGAATGCATGCGCAGGTGAATTGCGAAGCCTGCCATGGTCCGCTGGCCACGCACGCCGGCGATCCCTCCGTGCAGCCCGCCAAACTAGACACCGCCGTATTGTGTGTGCGCTGTCACGCGGCCAGCGCCGCCAAACCCAAAAATTTCCCGCAGGTCGCGGCTTTGGATCACTCCAATGGTCTTCCTTGCGAAACCTGCCACAAGCCGCACAGTCCGGCCATCAGCGCGGGAGGTGCAAAGTGAATATCAGCCGCCGTCAAATGTTGATCTTGCTTCCTGCTGCCGCCGTCGCATGGGAATCCGTCCTGGCAGGCACCCCCGACTCCTCCCCCAACTACAAGACCACCGAGCACTGGTGGGGCATGCTGATCGACATTCCCAAGTGCATTGGTTGCGGCAATTGCGTTCGTGCGTGTCAGGCCGAAAATGACGTGCCGGATGGCTTCTTTCGCACCTGGGTTGAGCGCTATCACGTGACCGATTGGAATATGGAGAATCCAGAAGTCATCTCGCCCGACGGAGGCAAAGAAGGCTTTCCCTCGGTCACCGAAGATGCGGACGGAAAATATTTCTTTGTTCCCAAGCTCTGCAACCACTGCGCCGACTCACCCTGCACCCAGGTCTGTCCCGTCGGAGCGACTTTCATCAGCCCGGATGGCGTCGTGTTGGTCGACCAGACATATTGCCTGGGTTGTGCCTACTGCGTCCAGGCCTGCCCTTACGGGTGTCGCTACATTCACCCCCAGAAAAAAGTTGCGGACAAATGTACCCTCTGCTACCACCGCATTACCAAGGGGCTGACGACTGCGTGCTGCGAGGCCTGCCCTACCGGCGCACGACAATTGGCTGACCTGAAAAATCCGAAAGACCCCATTCACGCGTTTTTGAAAACCCACGATGTCCAGGTCCTGAAGCCTCAAATGGCGACCGGAGCCAAGGCTTTCTACTACGGTTTGGATGGTTCAGTGCGATGAGCGCCGCTTTTGCGCATGGGTGCATGAAGGAGATTGCCAATGATGACGACCGGTGTTGAAGGTTACATGTATCCGAATGAGATCACGCTCTATTGGAGCGTGCTGATCGTTTTGTACCCCTACATAACCGGATTGGTGGCTGGCGCATTCATCCTTGCCTCTCTGGAGCGTGTCTTCCGCGTCGAGGCGGTCAAGCCCACGTATCGATTGGCGCTGCTTACGGCGTTGGCGTTTTTGATCGTCGCACCGCTGCCGCTCCAGTTGCACCTGGGGCACCCGGAACGTTCGTATGAAATGTATTTCACGCCTCATCGTACCTCGGCCATGGCCATGTTCGGCTATGTCTACCTCTGGTACTTGATGGCCGTCCTGACCGTCGAAATCTGGCTGGATTACCGGCACGACATTGTCGTGATGGCTCAGTCCTCGACTGGCCTGAAGCGATGGTTCTACAAGGTGCTGACTTTGGGCTCCGACAATATCAGTCCGCGCGCCCTTGCCATCGACGAACGGGTGGGGTGGCTGATTACTCTGATCGGCATCCCTTCCGCCTTTTTGTTGCACGGATACGTCGGATTTATCTTCGGCTCGCTCAAAGCCAATCCCTGGTGGTCGTCACCGCTGATGCCGGTGGTGTTCATTTTCTCCGCCATGGTGTCCGGGATTGCGACGGTGATGCTGCTGTACATGGTGACGACTTGGTTGCGCCGTCAGAAGATCGATATGCTCTGCGTCGATACGATCGCGCGCTACCTGTTCTACATGTTTGTCGTTGATTTCAGTCTGGAAATGCTGGACCTGATCCACCGGATTTACGAGGCCGACGAGTCGTTTCGCAGTCTCGACTTCATGGTCCACACCAAACTGTATTTTTCCCAGATCGTTCTTCAGATTCTTCTAGGCACCGTCACGCCCATCCTCCTACTGGCCTTGACGCAGGTGGTAAAGCTCTCGCCATCGGCGCGAAAGCGAATCTACTCCATTTCGGGGTGCCTGACGCTGATCGGCGTCTTTGCCATGCGCTGGAATGTTGTAATCGGCGGCCAGTTGTTCTCAAAAAGCTTCCTCGGCTATACCACCTACAAAATTGGATTGGTTACCCGCGAAGGACTTCTCATGTCCATTGCTTTGACTATCCTTCCACTGTTTATCTTGTGGGCATTGGTCAAGCTGTTTCCTCCGTGGCCGAAGACGACGAACGCTGAACTTCCCGCGGAGACTGCACACGGTAGCGCAGCGCTTGTGTAACAAAAGCGGTGGCGACAATGGACGAACTTCTTCCCGACGCTCTGGCTCGACTTAGCGCGACTGTGGAGACCTTGGAGCACCGTGTGTACGCTCTGGAACACCCCGGACTCGCCCCCGCAGCGATCCCGGAACCATCAGAAATTCAACCCATCGCCACGGCCGTTTCGCGGACACTTCCTTCCCCCCAATCTGGCGGCGCTTTTTCCGTAGTCGGAAAAGCGATGCTGGGGATCGCTGGAGCATATCTGCTGCGCGCCATGGCAGAATCCGCCACGTTCCCACGCGCGGCCGTTGTCGCCATCGCTATTGCATATGCGGCGATGTGGTTGGTAGCGGCGACGCGGGTAAAAACCGAGGCGAAGTTTGCAAGCATCGCGTATGCCGGCACATCTGTTCTGATTCTTATTCCCATGCTGTGGGAACTGACGCTGCGATTCGGCATTTTTCCCGCAGCGATGGCCGCCACTGTTCTGGCCGCGTTCGTTGTCGCATCTTTTGTCCTGGCGTGGAAGTGTCACTTCTCCGCGGTGATCTGGGTGACGACAACCGTCGGCAGTACGGCAGCTCTTATCATGGCGGTTGCGGCGCACGATCTGGTGCCGTTCATCGTAGCCATCCTCGTCATGGCCCTTGCCAGCGAATATGCAGCGGCCCGCAATCGCAGTTCGGCCACCCGGCTGTGGATGGCCATGTCTGCCGATATCGCGGTGTGCGCCTTGATCTACATCGCTTCCCGACCTGCGGACTCTCGCATGGATTACAAACCAGTCAGCGAGTGGCTCCTACTCACGCTCGGTCCCGCGCTGTTGCTGCTGTACGGGACAAGTGCAACTGCGCAAACAATAATCCGCGGCCGGAGAATTACCTTCTTCGAAGCCGCACAAACATTCATCGCATTCCTGCTGGCCGCCTGGAGCCTACTTGTATTTCACGCGGGAGCAGACGCGGTCGCGCTGGGACTGCTCTGCTTGTTGTCCTCCGCCGTGGGTTACGCACTCGTCTTTGCCCGCTTCGGAGCGACGACGCAGCAGCGCAATTTTCATGTATATGCCACCGGAAGCGCGGCTCTTTTCCTGGTCAGCGTCTATCTGGCGCTGCCGCATGTTTGGCTCGTTCTGGTTCTCGCCGTGGCCGCGATTGCGGCGACCATTATCGGGCTTCGAACCGAGCATCTCACCCTGGAGTTTCACGGGCTGGTATTTCTTTGGGTGGCCGCGCTCTCATCCGGCTTGCTGCCCTATATCGCCCACGCCTTCGCCGGCACCGTTCCCACTTCACCCACCTGGTTGATCTCGATTGTTGCCGCCGCGACGGTCGCGAGTTACGCCTTGGAACGCCATTTCCATGCCGATCAATGGCAGCATTATTTTCTGGATGTGCTGTCGGCGATTTTGGCGGTTGGTGCCACTGCCGCCTTATTGGTCTACGGGCTGGTTCGTCTCGCTCAGGTCGCCATCACTCCCGGCGCTTCCCACGTGGCCTTGATCCGCACCGTGGTCACCTGTTCCCTCGCCCTGTTGCTTGCTTACGCCGGTTCCCGGTGGCAGCGCAAGGAGCTAGGGTGGCTTGCCTACGGCGCCCTGGTTTTTGTTGCGTCGAAGCTGGTGTTTGAAGACACGCGTCACGGCCATCTGGGATTTACTGCAACCTCGATCTTCCTTTACGCCATCACTTTGCTCTCGGTTCCGCGCTTAGTTCGCCTGGGACAGAAAACAAAGGGTCTGCAGGAATAAGGCGATCGGCGCCCGAACGCCCCTTGGTTCACTGTTGCCTCCCCGAACTGGAGCCGGCCCTGCCACTATTCGCTGACTGCGCCGCTGTGATTCAATGAATATAGATGAAAGAACGTTCCTCTACTTTGGCCCGCCGGTCGGTTCCACGCCGCATCAAGGCCGCAACCCGGCGAGTTCGCGAACTTGCCTCCATTGCCCACGCGCTGGCTTCGACCAGCCATCCCTACATGGCGCACATCGTGCCTATGCGGCGCTGTAACCTTTCCTGCACCTATTGCAATGAGTTTGACGACGTCTCCGAGCCAGTCCCCTTGCCGGAAATGCTTCGCCGCATTGACGATCTTGCCCGCCTCGGCACCAGTGTCATCACCATCTCTGGTGGCGAGCCGCTGCTGCACCCGGAGTTGGAACAAATCATCGCCCGCATTCGTCACCATGGCCGCATCGCCGGCATGATCACGAACGGCTATCTGCTGATGCCCGATCGCATCCACCGCCTCAATCGCGCCGGACTCGATCACATGCAGATCTCCATCGACAATGTTCAGCCCGATGAAGTGTCGAAAAAGAGCCTGAAGGTGCTCGACAAGAAATTGCAGATGCTGGCGGAGCATGCCAATTTTCACGTCAACATCAACTCTGTTGTCGGTGGCGGCATCAAGTACCCCCAGGATGCCTTGACGATTGCACGGCGCGCATTGGATCTTGGATTTACCTCCACCATCGGCATCATTCACGACGGCGATGGTCAGTTGAAGCCGCTGGGAGGCGAAGAGCGCCGCATTTATTACGAGGTGAAGAATCTCGGCAAGAAGCATTACTCGCGCTTCAATCATTTTCAGGAAGCCATCGTCAAAGGCGAGCCCAACGATTGGCGCTGCCGCGCCGGTGCGCGCTATATCTACATTTGCGAAAACGGCCTGGTGCATTACTGCTCGCAGCAGCGCGGCTGGCCCGGAACACCGCTGTCGGAATATCGTCGCCGGGACGTGCAGCGTGAATTCCTGACTGAAAAAACCTGCGCTCCCAACTGCACCATCTCCTGCGTCCACCAGGTTTCCTATATCGATCACTGGCGATCTCCGCAAACCTCCAAGATTTCCCCCGGCCTGCCGCCGACCGGTTCCGTGCAGGATCAGGAACTGGTTCATATTCAACTCTCGTAACGCATTGCCCTTCAGTACACTCCCAACAAGGGCAATGCACGTCCATGAATCCATCTGAAAATCAGACGCCAGCCGCCGTCGAGCGTGGCCACCGTGCCGACCCCTGGCTGGATTGGCTGTTATCGCTGCCGGCGCTATGGATAGGGACAGTTCTCGCATTCCTCTCCATCGCGGATGGCGTGCGCAACAGCATCCTGCATTCCCTCGATTTTCAATGGAGCCCGGCGCGCTTGCTCGCTCACCACGTCGATCCCTGGGCGACCTATCTTGCGGGCGATCCAAATCATCGCATCCTGCTGAACCAGGTACCCAACGATCTGCATGAGCTATATGTCGCAATGCTGCCCTTTGGCTATCTGCCGCTCATGCCCGCCAAAATCATCTGGGCGACGATCAATGTTGCGCTGGTGTTATTGAGTTGCTGGCTCGTCGCACGAATGTACGAACTGAGTGGCCGAAAGGCCTGGTTATTTGCGTTGCTGGTGCTCACCAGCACATCCGCACGAGTCACCATCGGCAACGGCCAGATCACAGCGGTAGTGCTTGCATCGCTGGCGCTGTGGGCTGTGGCTAGATCTTCCCAGGCACGTGGATTCCTCCTTGGAATTGCGTGGGCCAAGTACAGTGTGCCGCCCGTACTGGCCGCGTTTCTATTGCTACGGCGTCGCTGGCGCTTCCTGCTCTATTCGCTGCTGCCACCCGCGGCAGGATTTTTGTTCTTTTACGCATGGCTGCACACGCCCTTCTGGATATTGCTGCTGGAACCCTTCCGCACTTCTACAAATAATGTCTCTCCCGGCCTCGCGAACATCATGGCCGTCAGCGAAATCGCCCTGCGTCATCCACCGCTCTTTCGTCCAGTACCCGATGCTTTCTACCTTTCACCCGCAGCCGGATGGGTCGCAGCGCTTCCCTACCTCTGCGGGATCGCCCTGGCCATCGGCATCGCGACTTTCTTCTTCGTGCGCGGCAAACGAGTCGACGGTCGCATACTCATGGCATGCCTCACGACTGCATGTCTGCTCTGCTTCAAACATCAGATCTACGATTTTCTTTTCCTGATGTTTCCGCTCGCCGTCGCGCTACGCTCCGAGAGTACCGCCGCGCGTAACTGGCTGCTCGGATTGATTGCCTATTTTTGGTATGGCGAGAGACTGCTCCACATTTGGCGTTGGGAGTTCTGGCCGGCTCTCGTCCTCGTCAGCTTCTTTTTATTGCTGGCGCTCATCGCCGCAACCTGGAAACTGCGCGACCACGCGCACTGGAAGACAGACTGGGAACTTTAACTTCCCGCCCACGAGTTCTCAGCGACCGTCGCCCATTGATCTAGTACTTCGACACTTTTGGATCCACTTTTTCCGACCACGCCAGTATGCCGCCGGCGAGGTTATGGATTTTTTGGAATCCATTTTGCGCTAGAAATTCTGCCGCCATCTGGCTGCGGCCACCCACTTTGCAATGCACAACAATTTCCTTCTTTGGATCCAGTTCTCGTACTCGTTTCGGCAGGTCGTTCAATGGAATCAGTTGGCCTCCCATCTGCGCAATGGCGAATTCGTACGGCTCGCGCACATCCAGCAGGAACAAGTCTTCTCCCGCATCCTTGCGCCGCTTCAGTTCCTCCGGCTGCATCTGCGGAATTCCGTTGACCAGTGCAGCGGGCGTGGCAGACTTGGACGGTAACCCACAGAATTGCTCATAATCAATTAATTTCGTGATCGAAGGATGCGTTCCACACACCGGGCAATCGGGATTCTTGTGGAGTTTCAATTCACGAAACCGCATGGCCAGTGCATCGACCAGCAATAACCGCCCCACCAATGGCTCCCCTGCACCCAGGATCAGCTTGATGACTTCCGTCGCCTGGATGATACCCAGCAGGCCCGGCAGAATTCCCAGCACCCCGCCCTCTGCGCATGAAGGAACGAGTCCCGGCGGGGGCGGCTCCGGATACAGGCAGCGATAGCAAGGACCGTCTTCCGTGGCAAACACACTCGCCTGCCCTTCAAAACGAAAGATGGAAGCATACGCGTTCGGCTTGCCAGACAGCACACACGCATCGTTGACCAGATAGCGCGTTGGAAAATTGTCAGTGCCATCCGCAATGATGTCAAAGTCTTTGAAAATTTCCATCGCGTTCTCGCTTGTAAGGCGCGCAGGAAACTTCACAATCTTCACGTTGGGATTGATGGCTTTCAGCGAGTCTTCCGCGGAATCGAGCTTCGGCCGGCCAATGTCGCTGGTCCCATGAATCACCTGCCGCTGTAGATTGCTGGCCTCGACCACGTCAAAGTCGACGATGCCCAGCGTGCCTACGCCGGCCGCTGCAAGATACATCGTCAAGGGCGCACCCAATCCCCCGGCACCAATGCACAACACGCGAGCGGCCTTCAGTTTCAGCTGCCCTTGCTCGCCGACCTCGGGCAGAATCAGATGCCGCGAATATCGCGCCATCTCTTCCGGCGTCAATACGTCCGCCGAGCTTAAAGTGGCCGCACTAGGCGCGCCTCCAGCAATCGACGGAATGATGGACAGCGTATCCGACTCTTTCACCGGCGCATCTTCTTTGCTCGCGATATAGCGGATGTCTTCATCGTTCAAATAGACATTGACGAAGGCTCGCAGCTTGCCCTGTTCTGTATAAAGATGCTTGCGTAGTTCTGGAAACTTCGCCGTCAATGCCGTCAGCGCTTCCGCAACGGTGCTCGCCGACACTTCAACAACGGACTGCTTCCCCGCATACGTGCGAAGTGGAGTGGGAATATGAATCTGCATGATGCAATCCTCACATGTCTCTAAATTTTTCTGCGTGGGTGGGACTGGGCAGTAAATTATCGGGCGCCAACCGCAGTCACCACCTCAATGGGCTCGCTTTCGAACCGTTTATCTTCCTCGCCTGTTCCGGCCAGCAGAAAGGAGTTCGTCTCCATGGCTCGACATCGCACCGTGACCTCGGCGCCGCAGCTTCCAACCACCCTGGTAATCACATAGGAACACCCAATCCAATGGGCTTCCTCCAGGTCCGTCTTCGACCACTCGGCAGGATGGTCGGGATGCGAATGATAAAACCCGACGATTTCCAGCCCACGACGCCGTGCCTGTTGCTGGATGCGGATCAGTTCCTGCGGCGCAATGTTGTAGCGATTGTGAGCAGAGTCGGAACGCGTGTTCTCAGCCGAAACCGCGTCGATCACGGTGTTGCCGTCTTCCTCCACGTGTCCCAGCAATACCCCGCAGCATTCATTTGGATACGTTTCTTCCCCATGGCTGCGAATCGCATCGTATTGTGCCTGTCCCATTCGCAGCATTACCGTCCCTATTCTTGCCAAAACCGTTCGCTCAAGTATTTATCCGCTCCATCGCACAACACGGTCACGATCACGGCTTTCTCATTTTTCTCCGCGCACTCTTCTGCCACCTGCATTGAGGCCGCCACCGCAGCGGCCGCTGAGATGCCGACCATCAAACCGTTCTCGCGCGCCAGCCGCCTCGCCATCCCATAGGCCGCCTCTGTCTCAATCTCCATTTTGCGGTCGGCCAGATGCGCATCGTAAATTCGCGGCACCATGGCAGTTTCCATATGCTTCAGGCCTTCCAGGCCGTTGAACGGTGAATCCGGCTCCAGCGAAATACATTGGATCCGCGAATTCAATTCTTTCAGACGACGCGTGGTTCCCACAAATGTCCCGCTGGTTCCCAGCCCAGCCACAAAATGTGTTATCCGACCTTCAGTTTGCGCCCAGATTTCATTCGCCGTGGTTCGATAGTGCGCGCGCCAGTTGTTGTCATTCGAATATTGGTCGGCATACCAATACTCATCTGGATGGTTTGACGCCATTTCGCGAGCCTTGGATATTGAACCGTCGGTGCCGTTCGCTGGATCGGTCCAAACAATCTTCACTCCGTAGGCCGCCAGGATCTGCTTGCGCTCCGGCGAAACGTTCGACGGCATGACCAGCGTGACAGGAAATCCCATCGCGGCGCCCAACATGGCATAGGCAATGCCAGTATTTCCGCTGGTTGCGTCAAGGAGATGCTTTTCCTTGCCAGCCCCAATCATTCCCCGGTCGATTCCGTCGAGGACGATTGCTTTCGCCGCTCGATCCTTCACCGAACCGCCCGGATTCACCCACTCGGCTTTCCCCAGCACTGCGACCTCACGAATGCGATCATTGAGCCCGTCGATGCGGATCAGAGGTGTATTGCCGACGCGGTCTAATATACCGCTCCCCAAATGGGGCCGGTTATCGACATCTCGTGATTGCGATTTGTCAGTCGCCAGCATGTAGTGAGTCCATTCGTTTCGTCACGATATACTAAAACTGTCGAGCTAGCGAAGATTCCATTGCAACCGTGACCCCACGCCGCATAACCCTACAAGTTCGAAGACGAACATTCAGCCGATATTCCTATGAGCAAGAAAATAAGCGCCCCAGTCAAGACCTTCGAGAGTGCACTCACCTACTTCCGCTCCCATCAGTTTGATGTCGCGGACCTTCCTGGCGTCGCAAATCAGGTCGAAGTCCGCAAATATGGGTGTGGCGCTGTTCTGGCCAAAACGCCTAATGGCGGTGCGGCCTACATAACTCGACCCGGCTGCCTGATTGGCGGTGAAATCTCTCTCCTCGTCGACCGCGGCTATCAGAAATTTCTCCGCACCAGCAAGATTGAAGTCGCTGCCACGGCTGCCCACTTGCACGCCCTGCACGCATTCGACGAAGAAATGTGCGAAGCCATCGGAACTCCCGACTACTACAACCTGGCCTTAGGGACAATCAGCGATTTGTACCTCTACGACCGGCTCAAAGGCCGTGAAGCGGCGCCGAAACCTGCCACGGACTCCCACTAAACCTGACCCGCACCCTCGGGACGCAAAAGACTTTTATTTGCGGCGACCCGGCTCCCGTTGCCACTCTCGGTAAACCTCGCTTTTTGACACTCCGCGGTCTCGCGCGACGCGCTTCAGAGCGGCCTGCTCGTCCAATCCCTGCCCTAGATACATCGCCATTGCACTGCGAAGATCGCCCTCGGCCGTTGTCCCGGCGGCTGTCGCATCCGCCACACTGGCTCCGGCCACCAGCAAGGTCATCTCGCCGCGCAACAATTCTCGGCCAGCGCAGATGGCCTCCAGTTCCTGCAACGTCCCGCGCAAAAACTCTTCGTGGATCTTCGTGATTTCCCGCGCCAGAACAGCGCGCCGCTTCGCCCCAAAAACCTGAATTGCGTCCCGTAGCGACTCCACCACTCGATGTGGCGCTTCATAGAAAATCAAGGTTGCGCGTTCACTGCGCAACGTCTCAAAAAAACTGCGCCGCTCCCCAGAACGCGGCGGAGGAAATCCAACAAACAGGAACGACCTTGTATCGAGGCCCGACGCGGCAAGAGCCGATACCACAGCCGATGCGCCCGGTATCGGAATCACTGGAATTCCGCCGGCCACGGCAGCCGCCACCAGGTATTCTCCCGGATCGGAAATGCCGGGCATCCCCGCATCTGAAACCAAAGCAATTCTCGCGCCGCTCTTTAGTTCCGCAATCAACTCATCAGCACGTTGACGTTCGTTGTGGGCGTGGCAACTTACCGTGGGTACGGCAATGCCAAAATGCGACAGCAGCTTTTGTGTCTGCCGGGTGTCTTCGCAGGCAACTCGATCGACGCTGCGCAAGACGCGCAATGCCCGCAGGGTGATGTCTTCCAGATTTCCAATCGGAGTCGCAACAATGTAGAGTCCGGGCGCGAGCGGCTTCTCGGCTCCATTCTCCGCTGTCGAAGATGGATCCTTCGAATCGTGTGCCTCTTTGGCCATCAACGTTTCAACTGGACTGCTGCTGCAGCCGCCGGCTTTCCGCCAACAAACCCATGCTGTGCATCAAGTTCTGAAGGGTCACAATGCCAACAATCTGCTCGCCATCCAGAACCGGCACCAGTGAGAGCCCGCGTCCCGCATTGATGCGCCGAAAGGTCACTCCCAAAGAATCCTCAGGCTGCGCCACCTGGAATCCGCGCGACATAATCGATTGCACGTAGCCATTGCCATCCATCTGCAACGTCTCCACAATCCGCTGCCGCGAGACCACGCCCACCAGCAGGCCGCCACGCACCACGGGAAAATCATCCTGCAGGTTATGGATGGATTTGTAAACCGCGTCCTCGAGTGTGTCCGAGGCGGAGAGGCACGCAAAATCCGTCAGCATAATGTCGCGCATACGCACCGTATCCACAACCGATTGAAAGACCAGTCCCTGGTCCTCCAGCTGCGCTCCCACAAAAATGAAAAAACCGGCCAGCAGTAGCCATGGACTTTGCAAAATCACGCCAGCTACGAATAACGCCAGGGCAATGACCTGTCCGATTCCAGACGCGGCCCGAGTCCCCTTCAGCGCTCCCTGGGCCCGCGAGAAATTGCCGCGGACCAACCTTCCAGCATCCAGCGGATAGGCCGGGAGCAAATTGACGACCGCCAGAAAAATGTTCAGCCAGAACGCACTACGAAGCAGGTGGTGGGCGCTCACCCAGGGTTTCGCCATCATGGAGACACTCGGCGAAACTCCCACGATAAAACCCAGCAGCACAAAAGCCGCCACGAAATTTGTGATCGGTCCGGCCATCGCCAGGGCGAGTTGAGCGCTTCCCTCCGAGGCATGCTCTGCCGACTCCGGCGTGGCGTAGGAAGGCAGCCCTCCGATCGGCAGCAGCAACAGGCTGCGCACTTCCAAACCGTGATACGCGCAGACAATGGCGCGGGCAATCTCGCGCAGTCCAACGATGCCAAGCAGCAGCAACCAAAGGGAGACACCCCGAATCGCCGCCATGCCGCTCATTCCCGTGTACAACAAGGAGACACCCAGCAACAGCGCGAAGAAAAAATGCAGGCGAACTTCCACGCCAAAAAATCGCCCCATTGGGATGGACCAACCGCGCATGTCGAAGCCTCTCCAGTATTGTAGATGGAGTTGCCTGCACCTTTCCGGCCGGGCCGGACAGACCATCGCGAAAAATCGGCACGTGGGAATAAATTTCGTATCAAATCGGGTGAGGCAGCTCCGTTGCGGAATCTATGCGTGTGATCGCCGGCAAATACCGCTCGCAACCACTTGCCTCCCCAAAAGGCAGGAACACCCGTCCCACCAGCGACCGTCTACGCGAAACCCTGTTCAATGTCATCGCACCGCGCATCCAAGACGCCGTGTTTGCCGATTTGTTTGCCGGCACAGGCGCGGTCGGTATTGAGGCCATCAGCCGCGGCGCTCGCCAGGTGTACTTTGCGGAAAACGCCAAGGTTCCTCTGGAGACATTGCGCCACAACCTCGACCGCCTTGGCATCCGGGACCAGGCCATTGTGGAGTCCGCCGGTGTCATGCCCCTCCTGCGGCGTCTGTTGCAGCAGAAAGTGACCCTGGATCTGATATTTCTTGACCCGCCCTATAAAGACCAGCTAGCGTATGAGACAGTCCTCAGGTTTCTGGCAGGGTACGCCAGTCTTCACGAAGATGCCATTGTGATCGTGGAGCATTCTCGGCGCTATAGCCTGCCGAATCTGAACATTCAGCTGCAGCCCTACCGCACCATAAAACAAGGCGAAGCAGCTCTAACCTTCTTTCATTGCAATACAAAACCTGCGTCGCATCCCTCTGCTGACGGCGATTAGAGAACTTTCGTATAAGCCTAGTGTTCTCATTTTGGAACCCTGTCAGTTACCCGGGTTACTTGGGCATAACTAAAGTGCGGTGACCATATTCCTTGTTATGGTGTAGGTAGCCCGCTACCTTAGGTTCACTCCAACGAAACGTTGGTCGAGGCTAGTAGACGAGGATTGATGAAATGAAAATTAACTTTTTGCGCGGTTTGGCTTTTTCTGCGGTTCCAATCATTTGTGCTGTTTCCATCACTGCCACCCAGGCTTCGGCCCAACAGGCCCGTAGCTGGTCCACCGGTCATGTCGAGAACGTTGTCTTCGACGGATCGACACAGGCGGGATGGTATTCGTTTCCCGGCCAGCGTCCCAAGCTTCATTTCAAGGGCGACCAGGTTCGGATCAAGTCGCGCCAGCATAGCACCGTTCTGCTCAGCCGCGATGCCGACGCTTCTGGTACAGCCGCCGAGGTTGAACTGACCCGCGCACCTAAAAGTACGTCTTCCATCTCTGGCCTGGGCTTGGTCGGCGATGCGGACCACGCAGTGGTAATTGGCCTGGGAGATGGCAGCATCGTCCTTTGGCAGCTCGAACCCAACTCCGCCAGAGTGTTGGCTCGGCAACCCGTCAATACCAGCTCGCAGTTCGAGTTTCGAGTCTCCGGCGGCGGCGCACACGACGTGCGTTTCTACTGGCGTCATCAGGGCGACAGTGCCTGGCATCCTCTGGGCAACGCTGCCGTCAGTCGCGTTCTAACCGCCTGGCAGGAGCCGCTTCGCTTTGGACTGCTTCTGGATGGCCCGCAAGGCAGCGAAGTGACCTTCAGCAACTATCGCGCGTCGCTTGCCAATGAGGCCAGTGCCTCGTTGCGACCGCTGGTTGTCGCAGGGCAGTAGTCTTCCTTTTTCTTTGAAAAGGCCTGAGCGATTTGTTGCTCGGGCCGTTTTTTTTGGGTTCCGACCGCCTCAGTCAGCCGATCCACCGGCTCCGCCCCTATGGTGGCCTGTCGCTAGATCCACCACAAATGGAACCTCCAGGTCGGTTTCCATATCCCACCCGAACCCTTGCAATTGCCTGTCGTCCATTCCAATCACCCGTATCCCTTCCCACGACAAACGACTCGTCTCCCAGGCTTTTCCCTCCGCGCCCAATGCCCATAATCGGTGAAAGCTGGCGAACAGCAGCAGACTGTGATGCGGAGCTGCATCGATCCATGTAACGGGCCGGTACGGAATCTGCATCCATGTGTCCGGGCGATCGAGGTCGACGACGTAGGCATATCCGCCAGCAATCGCGCACATTTGCTGGGGATTCGGACAGCTCCAGACTCCGTGCGGCAGCGATGGATCGGCAAATCCCAGGGCAAACGTTGCCATGGCCATTTCTGCCTCTGGACGCGATCGAAAGTAAATCTGCAGCGCGCTACGCTCCACTTCCTCGACCGCCTGCGGATAGATATAGTGCCGCGCGGGCGCAATCAACGGCGCCGCCTCCAGGATTTCAACCTGCCAATCATGGGGAAAGTTTGTGTCGGGACGGTGGATTTTTCCGGGTATCATCGCAGGTCAATCGCTATCATGAATCTAATGCACCACGATGCCGAAATTCTCGATCAATTTACCCGGCAGGCAGAACCGTTCTTGAGACGGCACGAAAACAGCCACGAAGACTTACTGCAGTTGATGGTCGACTGTGCAGACGTTCGGCGGGAAGATAGCGTGCTCGATATCGCCTGCGGGCCCGGGATCGTTTCCTGCTTTTTCGCTCGGCACGCTTCCCACGTCACCGGCCTGGACATCGTCCCCGCCATGCTGGAACGGGCCAGGCAGCTCCAGATTGAGCGGGAACTCACGAATATTGACTGGGCACTCGGCGAGTCGACTGCCCTTCCCTTTCAAGATGACTTCTTCGATCGCGTCGTGACCCGATTTTCCTTCCACCACTACATGAAACCCCAGGCGGCCATTGCCGAAATGAGGCGCGTCTGCAAGCCCGGCGGCATCGTAATGGTTGCAGATGTCGCTCCGCGCCCGGAAGCGCAGGAGCGATTTAATCATTGGGAAATTCTGCGGGACCCGTCGCACACCCGCGCGCTAACCGAGCTGGAAATGAAATCCCTTGGAGAGAACGCAAGATTGCACCCCATCCGACAAGCGAATTTCCGCATGCAAATGAACCTGGAAGACCTGCTCGGCAGTTCCTTTCCCAAGCCCGGCGATGCCGATAAGATTCGCGCGTTATTCGAAGAAGACATTCAACGCGAGACCGATTCTCTTGGGGTGTCAGCGTCACGAGAGAATGGCGCAGTGAAACTGACCTATCCGATTGCCATCTTCGCCTGGCGAAAACCTGCGTAAAACGGAACCGAAACCTGCCTAGCCAGCGACGCTGGCGGTCAAGGCCTGGTCCAGATCTGCGAGCAGGTCTTCAAGATCTTCGCAGCCTGCGCTCAGACGGATAAATCCTTCAGAAACGTCATCGTGACCCCAGCGCGCCCGCCGCTCGGCGGAAGAAACAATCCCCCCAAAGCTGGTCGCTTCTACCAGCAAATTTGACGCTTTCAGAAATTGCTCCGCGGTCGACCGATCCACCAGATCAAAGCTGACCACAGGTCCAAAATAGCGCATTTGCGCGCGCGCCAGTGCATGCGCCGGATGCGAACTCAGCCCGGGATAATTCACTGACTTGACGACTTTGTGGCTCTCCAGAAACTCTGCAATCCCCTGCGCATTGCGCGACTGTTTTTCCAGTCGCAACGGCAGAGTCGCCAGCGAACGCATCGCCAGCCATGCCTCCATCGGTCCCACCACCGAGCCGGAAAGAGTTCGCCAACGATCGATTTTTGTATTCAGCTCGGGATCGCTGACGGCGACGTGGCCAAGTAAAAGATCACTGTGTCCAGTTAATGATTTTGTATCCGATGCGACGGAAATATCGGCGCCCAACGGAAGAGGCTGCTGACCCAGCGCGGTCGGCGTAGTGTTATCGACGGCGACCAGCGCACCGGCTCTATGCGCCGCATCTGCCAGCATGCGAATGTCGCAGACATCCATCGTGGGATTGGACGGCGTCTCCAGCCACAATAGCTTCGCTCCCTCCAGCAGTTTGCCCTGGGCATTGCCCGCGGTTGCAGCGAGTCGCGCCGTGATGCCAAACGAGGCCAGAAATTCCCGCGTCAAAATGCGCGTGGTGTAGTAGCAATCGGACGGCAGCACAATTGTGTCGCCGGGACGCAGGACAGCCGCAAACACCGCCATCACCGCCGCCATTCCAGAAGGAAAGATACGCGCGATCCCGCCTTCTAATGCTCCCAGCGCATGTTCCAGTTCATCCCAGGTTGGGTTATGAAATCGAGCATAGGTATAGGCAGATTCCGCAGGATCGCCGGGCGTCGCATACGCGGAAGCGAAAATCGGGCCGGGATGAATGGGATCGCCAGCAGCTACTTTTTCCGGTGGTTCGGGCAGTCCAACCCGAACCAGTCGAGTGGTATCTTTCATCGTCTTTCCCTCGAGAGCAGCAATCCAGCCCGCGCCCTATTGCGCAGGCGCGGAACCAGCCAGCACAAGATCCCCGTACACAAATCCTTCCCGTTCAACATTGTGGGTGTGCTCCACATCAATCGGTTGCGAGAACATCGGTCCCGCATAGGCGAAGCTGTGAAACTCGCCGCGCTCCCCGCATGGATCGACCGACGCGGGCAAGTCGGTCAGAAACTCGGCATCGAAAACGCGTCCGCAAAATGAAGAAGACAATTTACGCGGATCGAGACAAGTGATGCGAGCCCGCAGTCCGGAAGCCACCATGGTTTGTGCCAATTGGTCCGTCGGAATTCCCCAGATCGGAAATACTGGCTCCAGTCCGGTCCCGGCAAGATGCTCGATGCGATAGGCACGAATGTCCTCGAGAAATAAATCGCCGAACGCGACTGCCTCAAATCCTTCCTGCACCGCGCGCGCGCAAACACCCTGCATGCGTGATTCATACGCTTCGTTGGAACATGGATACGGCAGCGGAATTTTCCAGATCGGCAGCCCGACCGACGTGGCCTGCAGGTCCAGCAACTCCTCACGAAACCCATGAATCGCAACCCGGTTAAATTGTTCGTTCACGGTTGTCAGTAACGCCGCCACTTGATACGCGGGATCCTGGCGAAAGGTGTGGAGAGCCCACGCACTATCCTTGCCGCCACTCCAGCTCAACAGCGTCTTCTTCGGTTGCACTCGTGGATCTCCTTCGTAAGACAAAAAAGATGCAAACTTCAGGCGGTTGGAAGTGTCGTGAGGAATCCTTCGACACGCTGTCGCACATTCAGGATTTCGGTCGGCAACACCAGAGCATGTCCTGCTTCGATCAATGGCACCAGCTTGTCGAATTCCGGACCGGAGTGAGCGCCGGTGATCGCGATCCGCACCGGGTGGAAAAGCTCCTTCCCTTTCACTCCAGTAGCAGTTTTTACTTCATTCATCGCAGCTTTAAACGCCTCCGCCGTGATCGGAAATGGAAGCGCACCGATTCGCACGGCAAAGGCTTCGAGGACCGCACGCGCCGACGGGTTCGCGAAGACTGCGGCATTTTCTTCGTTGGCCAGTGCAGCTGCCGGATCAACAACAAAAATGAATCGCATTTTTTCCGGCAGCTGATCCAGTTGATCGACCGCGGGCCCAAACAAAGCCAGCAGTTGCAGCAACCATGCATCAATTTCGGGAGTACTCGCCTCAGGCAGCCAATGTTGCGCGACAAAATAAGGCCGCGCCAAATGGAGCACGCGAGCCGGCTCTGCGAGCTTCAGATAATGCCTATTCAGCCAATGCAATTTGTTGAAATCGAAAATCGCCGGTGACGGAGTGACCCGCTCTAACGTAAACTCCGCTGCCAGCTCGGACATGGTGAAGGTCTCGCGGGTTCCACCCTCAGCGCCCCAGCCCAGCAATGCAAGATAATTTGTCAGCGCTTCCGGCAGCACACCCATCTCTCGAAAGGTCGCGATCGAAGTGGCGCCATGACGCTTCGAGAGCCTCGTTTTATCCGGCCCAAGGATGGTGGAAAGATGCGCGAACTCCGGCACCGGCCAACCGAACGCCTGATAGATCGCGACCTGCTTCGGCGTGTTGGACAGATGATCGTCGCCGCGAATCACATGCGTGATCTTCATCAGCGCATCATCGATCGTGACGACATAGTTGTAGACTGGCATGCCCGACGACCGAACCAGGATTGGATCGGAAACGGCCTCCGCGGCAAACTCCACTGCACCGCGAACAATGTCGTGAAACGCAATCGGATCGGACCCGATTGTCAGGCGAACCGCAAATGGCTCGCCCGCGGCAGCACGCGCGGCGCTGTCATCCGGTGAAATATTTCGGCACCGACCCGAGTACACCTGCGGCAGATGCGCAACAATGGCCTTTTCGCGTTCGCGATCCAGTTGCTCGGCGGAACAGAAACAACGATAAGCGCGACCTTCCGCCAGCAGGCGATCCGTATGCTCACGATAAATTTCAAGCCGCTCCGACTGCCGATAGGGTCCATACGGACCTTCCCCATTGCGCGCTTCCGGTCCTTCATCCCAATCCAGACCCAGCCACCGCAAGTCATCCAGCAACTGTGCCTCATAACGTGCTTCGCTGCGTTCGATATCGGTGTCTTCGATGCGCAACAGAAAATCGCCGCCGAATCGCCGGGCAAACAGCCAGTTGTAAAGCGCGGTGCGAGCGTTGCCAACGTGGAGCTGGCCAGTCGGCGAAGGAGCAAAGCGGACGCGGGGTTTCTGCAAACTCATGAATCCTGATGGTAACAAAGGAGCGGTTGCTGTCAGCGCGTGGATATTTGCAGATCAACCTCGGTAAGGAAGTTGGGCTCACAATTTAAGCAATGCGCTTTATCGCATTCTGGTTTTCTCGTCTAGAATTCAAGCCATGTCCACGCGCTTGTTAGTCGGAATTGCGGCTGTAGCGGGAGTCTCTGTCTGTGGCCTTCTTTCAACTGTGATCAACTACAAGATGATAGATCAAGTAAATAGCAAACTGCCTAAAGACGCGCAGTTCTCCCTGATAGGGAGGTATTTCGCAATGAATATGCGCCTCCATCGTGAATATCGAAGACTTTTTCCGGATGGACAACTCCTCTTACAAGTCCGTCTCCTCTTAGGCTTAATGTGTGGATGCCTAGTGGTTGGGGCGTGGGCGATGGGCTTTCTCGGCAGATGACGCCACGAACCGGAAGTTTTCGCACCGGGCGTGTAACCCGCGCTAGGTAAAGTGTTCCCAACCGCTCGGGGGCAGCGGGCGCGTATGTTTTCGACCGTCGATTACTTCTACAATCTGCACGCGCGAAGTGCGGGATTTGTCCGCGCGCATTTCTCCGATGCAGGTGACAGGTATGCCGGCAATTCGTCGCGGAACTTGCATCTTCTGTGACGCCGTAAACAGCAACTCATAGTCTTCGCCGCCGTGAAGCGCAAACTGCAATGCCTTGCCTACATCTGCGCCCGATGCGCGCTGCGCAATCGGATGAATTGGAATGGCGGACGCATCTATTTCGGCGGCTAGACTGGATTCTTCGCAGAGATGGTTGAGGTCAGTCGACAGGCCATCACTGATGTCGATCGCAGAACTGGCGCGACGATTCTTAAGCAGCCAAGCACCGGCGGCCAGACGCGGTTCCGGAAAGAGATGCGGATGAGGATTCGGTATACCCGCTTTCTCGCTCGTAGTGGTCGCGCGCCGAAACCGCCGAGGATTTGCCGACAGTTCCGCCAATTCCGCAGCGGCTCCTCCAAGGAAACCTGTGACGTAAATGCCATCACCCACCTTTGCCGTAGACCGTCGTAGCGCCCGGCCTCGTGGCGCAGTGCCGAGCAGAATGATGTCCATCAGCGCCAGGCCTGTTGTTGTTTCGCGTGGACTGCGCCGATTCCCTCGCGACACCGCTGCGATCAATGGTGACTGGGCGGTATCTCCGCCAGCGAGAGGAACCTTGTATTTGTTTGCGAGAGAAAGAAATCCGTCAAAAAAGCGCTCCCGCCACGAAGGCCTTCCCGCATGGTTTCGCA
Source organism: Acidobacteriaceae bacterium (assembly GCA_049796755.1). GTDB lineage: Bacteria > Acidobacteriota > Terriglobia > Terriglobales > Acidobacteriaceae > JAKAAZ01. The sequence goes on along the minus strand of JBARFA010000049.1, from coordinate 17,301 downwards.
CCAGTTCCGCCGGAAGCGCCAGCGATAGAAACGTTGCCAGCGGCTTGGCACCCATTGCCGCGAGATCGCTCAATCCGCGCGCCAGGCAGCGATGTCCGACAGATTCAGGCGAATGCCAATCACGCCGAAAATGGATCGTCTCCAAAGTAAAGTCTGTTGTGACAAGCACTTCGTTCCCAAAAGGCGGCCGAAGAATGGCGCAGTCATCCCCAATGCCCACGTTGATCGATGAAGACGAGCGTGCTTTGGTTTCGCGCCCCGCCCTGGAAGCCCTGGAACCCTCGCTGCCTGATCGCCCTAAACGCTTGCGCAGTGACAAGATAAAAGCGCGTTCGCCGCTGATGGATGGTTGCCGCATCGAATGCCAGAATACCCCTTACGACAGTAACCTATTGCAGATTGAGAGCTATCTGTATGCTAATGCACCCTTTGATTCCGGGGTCGCACTCCGCTTTTCCTCATTGACGCCCCTACCCCGCTTTGCTAGGCTGGTCCCTCAGCATATACACTGACGTAGTGCGCATCTCCCCCGATTCGCATGGGTACCTTCTCTTGTCCAACTCGATCTTTCGGGGGATTGTGTCCCGTCCAGAATCGGACTTGCTGAAAGGAAACGAGTTTCGCACGTGCGTAAGCGTCATTACATCGTATATGTAACCCGAGATGATCAGGGACAGCTGCACAAGGTCCCTATTCCGATGCGCTACGCCTACGCCTTCGTGACCGCGGCAGCCGTTGGCCTGTTTACGATTACCGGGCTCGCTGGATCCTACGGCAGAATGCTGCTGAAAACAGAACAATTTAATCGCGTTCGCAGCGAACAGCAAAGCCTTCGTCAACAGTATCAACTGTTACAGAAGGATGCGAAACAGAAGGATCTTCAGGTTGCTTCGCTAGGCTCCCTGGCCAGCGAAGTATCCATGTTGTACGGGCTGCGCCAGAGCAAGCTCGGAGTTGTGAAGGTTCCGCGAACCACAGGGACGACAAACAGCATTTTGGCGGAGAACGACACCTACAAAAACTCTCTTGACCGCTTATCCGCCCTGCGCGAGACTGCCCTTTCCGGCGTAGCAACCCAGGCGCTCACTTCCGGGCTCGGCCCGACTTCCACGCTGACCGACTGGGTGAACCTGGCCAACGCCCCGACACTGTGGCCGGTCATGGGACGCATCACCAGTTCATTCGGAGAACGCACCGATCCATTCGCCGGGGATGAGGGTGAGTTCCATCGCGGAATTGACATTGCTGCTCCTACAGGAACTGCCATTCATGCGACTGGCGATGCTGTAGTGGCAAGCGCAGGCTGGGGCTCAGGGTATGGACGCGAAGTGATCTTGAACCATGGCCATGGAATCACCACGTTATACGCTCACATGGCTTCCATTACGGTCGTGCCGGGCGAAAGCGTCACGCGCGGTCAGGTGATTGGATATGTAGGGGTAAGCGGACGAAGCACGGGCGCCCACCTGCATTATGAAGTTCGGATCAACAACACCGCCGTCAATCCTCACCGATACATGCGTATGACGATGGCCCAAATGACCGAAACCACCGAAATGCCGCAACAATCCGGCCAGTAGTTCTCACTCGCTGACAGCAAATATCCAGGTCCAATGCCGCGCAATGTCTGCGGGCAATTTCAGCAATTACAGAATCCAGCCACCACCTGCAACTTCGTCGCCATCGTAGAACACAGCCGCCTGTCCCGGAGTCACCGCGCGCTGCGGCTGATCGAATGTTACCGTGACGATGTCGTCGGCTGACATTTCCAGCGACGCCCAGGCAGCCTCATGACGATGACGTATCTTTACCTGCAACCGCATCGTGCCTTCCAGCTGCGGAATTGAAATCCAATTCAGGCGATTCGCTCGCAACCTCTTCGATGTCAGTTCCTCATTACTGCCCACCACAACTTTTCTGTCTGCGCCGTTGATGCCGATCACGTAGAGCGGCGAACCGGTCGCCACTCCCAGGCCCTTGCGCTGGCCCACAGTGAAGTTGTGAATCCCCTCGTGATGCCCCACCACTTCGCCGGTCGTAGTGACAAGATCACCGCTGGTGTCCGGCATCGCTTCTCCGCGCTCGGCAAGATACGCGTCGAGAAACTGCTTGTAGTCGCCGCCGGGGATGAAGCAAATCTCCTGCGAATCCGGCTTGTTGGCCAGCGCCAACCCCTGCTGCTCTGCGATGGTGCGGACATCCGGCTTGCGATATCCTCCCAGCGGAAACAGGCTGCGGCTCAATTGCTGCTGCGTCAATCCAAAAAGAAAATAGGTCTGGTCCTTGCTGGCATCCGCAGGCCGCTTCAAAATCCAGCGATCACGCACCGGATCGTATTCGTTGCGCGCATAGTGTCCGGTAGCGATGCGCTCCGCGCCAATCTGACGCGCCGTATCCAGCAGCTGAGCAAACTTCAAATGGTTATTGCAAAGCGTGCACGGTACGGGTGTGCGTCCGCTCAAATACTCCTGAACAAACGGCTGCACAACATCATGCTCGAACCGGTCCTGCTGATTCACCACGTAATAGGGAATGCCAAGATGCTCGGCAACACGGCGCGCGTCATACACGTCGTCGAGCGAGCAGCAGCGGCCTTCGCTGGACTCCGGCATTCCAGGCCGGCCCGCGAGGCGACGCTGGTTCCATAGCTGAAGCGTCAGGCCGACCAGATTGTAGCCCTCTGACTTCAGCATGGCAGCCACGGTCGAGGAGTCAACTCCACCGGACATGGCAACGGCAATGGTTTCAGGCGTGGACATGGTCTTTTGAAGCGTATCTTTCTTGGGCTAAATTTGCGCAGTCGCAACCCGGCCCGCATTCACCGGGACGGTATCGTTTTTGTGATAGAAGGGCGACAGCTCCCGCAGCTTCGCGACTGCTTGCGGCACAATTTCGATCGCGTAGTCCACGTCTTCCGCTGTAGTCAGCTTGGACAGGCTGAAGCGGAGGCTGGCACGCGCGCGATCGGCAGATACACGCATCGCCGTCAGCACATGCGAGGGCTCGCTCGCTCCTGAAGCGCAGGCAGAGCCGCCCGAAACCGCCAGACCCTTCAGGTCCAGCGAGATGACCAGCGCCTCCCCTTCCAAATGATCGAACCACAAGTTGGTGGTGTTGGGAACGCGGGGAACCTCGCCAGAATGCACGCCAGCATCGGCAACCCGAGCCAGAATTTCATGCTGCAGCCGATCGCGCAATGCCGCAATGTGCTGCGTGGACCCATCTTCCAGCGATCTCGCGGCGATCTCTGCCGCTTTTCCCAGGCCCACAATCCCCGCTAGATTCTCTGTGCCGGCTCGACGTTGACGCTCATGTGTGCCACCGTACATCAGCGGTTCAATCTTCGTATCTTTGCGGACGAACAGAACTCCCGTGCCCTGCGGCGCGTGAATTTTATGGCCGGAAATCGAGAGCAGATTGCAGCCGATCTTTTCGACATGCATCGGCAATTTTCCGGCGGCCTGCACGGCATCCGTATGGAACTGCACGCCTGCTCCTGCGGCAATCGCGCCAATGGCTTCGACAGGCTGGATGGCCCCGGTCTCGTTGTTCGCCATCATCACGCTGATCAAACGTGTGTTTGGACGTAACGCGCGGCGTACATCTTCCGGATCAACGACTCCGTTGTCATCGACGGGGATGAAGGTGACTTCGCGGCCCGACTTCGCCAGTTGCTCCGCGGCATGCAGCACCGCATGGTGCTCGATGGTGGTCGTAATCACGTGATCGCCGGGCTTTGTAGCGCCAAACAGCGCCAGGTTGTCGCTCTCAGTGCCGCCGCTGGTGAAGACAATTTCCGCCGGACGGCAGTGCAACAAAGCGGCCACTTTGATCCGCGCCTGCTCCACCGCTCCCCGGGCCTGCTGGCCGAAGGAGTGAACGGAACTTGCGTTGCCAAAGCGCTCGACAAAATACGGCTGCATCGCCTCCAGCACCTCCGGCAGCAGCGGCGTCGTCGCATTGGCGTCCATGTAGACCCGGCGCATCATGAAAAAACTCCCAATCTTATTGTACGGTGCCCAGCACGCACGGGATTTACGAACGGGCGGTTGGGCCAGCTTGCTCTGGATGCCCGTTTCTCGAAAGCGTTTACTTACTTGAACCGCATTTGAAGAGCTCGCCAGGTAAATATGGCCCAAAAGAGTCCTGCTATAAACCACATAGCCGTTGCGATTAAGCCTTGAATCCAAAAATCATGCAGGTTCCGCCGACTCGTCGGACTGTTGAACCAAAGGATCGGAAGGCTCACGCACGCACAATAAACGCCAGCGAATAGCCCCCTCCTAGCAACGAAATTGCGCCTACCTTGCGCGCGCTCTCGCTCCCATAGGTTTACTTGATCTGTGGTAAATTCCAGTCCAAGCCAGCTTGCAATCGGAATGAATGACAAAAGCCACCATGACTGAATGAACAATTTCAGTCTGGCAGAGACTCGTTTTGTCGTATCACTTGCCACGCCACTTTGTATCGCGGCGTGCTTGGATCGTCAAGCATTGATATTGATAAGGATGGCGCTCACTACAGAAACTGCGCAACTTTTTCTCGCTGCGGCGGCGGTGTGAGCCAACTGACGACAAACAGACAGATCAGCGATGCAATCAGCGCAGGAAAAATCGCGTCACGGTGCAAAAACACGGCCGGCAGATGGCGATGCACGATGCCTGTATCCCAGAAAACGGTGACGAAGGTGCCCGCCGCAATGCAAGCGACCGCGCCGTAGGAGTTGACTCGCCGAGAATAGAACGCCGCCAAAATCACCGGCGTCAGCGCCGCCGAATAAACGGTGTAGGCATAGAGCGCTTTTTCCAGGATCGACACTGTATACGCTCCCTGCACCAGCGCCCAAATGCCGAGCCCCACCACCACCAGCCGCGAAACCAGCAGAATGCTCTTGTTGCTGGCATCTGGACGCATGTAGCGAAGAAAAACATCGTTGACAAGGTTCGTTGCCGGGGAAAAAAGATAATTATTCGCCGTCGAAATCACCTTGGCGAACACCGCGCCTAGCAGCAGCGCGCCCAACAGCGCTGGCAATCCGTGCGTGGCCGTATACGCGATGATTTCGCGCGGGCGATGGCTGACTTCTCCGGTGCGATAGAGCGCCGATCCGATCACCGCAATCGCGACAATAATCGTTTCCAGAATGACCGTGCCGATGACCCAGCCGACAACCGCAACCCGCGCATCTCTTTCGGATTTCGCGGAGAAAAACTTCTGATACATGGCCTGGTTTCCCAGCATCAGCAACATGGTGGGAAGAAAGAACTCCATGGCGCGTGCGAACGAGATGGAGCCGAGCACTTGAAAATGCGTTGCTGGCAGCGCAGCATGCAAGCCAGCAACGCCGCCCGCCTGGCGCAACAAGATCGGCAGCGAAATGATCAACGCCACCGTCACCAGCAGGCCGATCGCCACATCCATGTACGCCACCGATGCCATCCCCGCCAGCGCCGTGAAAACGATGACGAACGCCGCAATGATGTACATCCCGGTCGTGCTGCTGATGGCTCCGGGAAAAATGAGGTGCAGAATGTCTCCGCCGCCGCGCAATTGATAACTTGCAATAGCGGTGTACGCAAACAGGATCGCGATAACGCCGAGCACGCGCGCCGTCTGGTTATAGCGCGCTTCCAGCAGGTCGGGAATGGTGTACTGCGCGAATTTTCTGGCTCGCGGCGCGATGAAATAAATCAGCAGCAAACCGGCCCAGCCACCGGCAGGCTGCCACAACGCGGCAAAGCCGTTGCGATACGCATTCTCTGCGCCCGCAAACAAGGAGCCGGCGCCAATCCACGACGACAGCAGCGTGAACACCAGCACGAACGCGGGAAGCGAGCGCCCCGCCAGCAAATAGTCGGCCTTGGTCTTGACGCCGCGAAGCTGCGACACGGAGACAATCAGCAGCACAAGAACAACGACGGCTAAAACCACGGCATAGAGCGATGACATGAATTCAACCCGCGCGAAACAATTTGAGAGAACCCGTTCAGTGTATAGAAGGCGGCCGCGAATGACACGGGCGAAGATGCACGCAGACTATGCCGGTGGCAGCTTCGAAGCGCCCAGTTCCCGATCGATCACAACGAGAATTGCAGCCCCGTCGCGCCCTGCGATCAACACGCGTTTGTCGCGAGTGTGCTCTCCACCGACCAGCTGAACCGCATTGCGGGAGACCTCGAAAAGCCGTGAGAAAAACCGCTGCAGTTCTTCATTCGCGCGGCCATCAACCGGCGGCGAAGCGAGCGCAACCTTCACGCGACCATCAAGTGTGCCCGTAATCGCGGTGCGTTTCGCGCGCGGATGAACATGGACTTCGAAGACCGCCCCTTGCGGCGTATCGCGTATTCGTAGCGCAGGCCCCGCGGTCACGCCGGCGGCCTTACCCCGAAAATGGCCGTGCCAATACGCACCAGCGTTGAGCCTTCTTCGATGGCGACAGGAAAATCGTGCGACATGCCCATGGAAAGCTCGTCGAACTGCAGCGCGGAATATTGTTGCGCAAGAGTGTCCCGCAATTCGCGCAGTCGTCGAAAATAGGGACGCACCTGTTCCAGGTCATCGGAATACGGCGGCACCGTCATCAGTCCACGGAACGCCAGATTTTCCAAATCCGGCAGGCGCTCAAGCAACTCGCGCAACTCGTCTGCGTCAGCAGCAAGACCGTGCTTGGAAGCTTCCGGACTCAGCTTGATCTCAATCAGGATTGGCAGGCGCTTGCCGATGACCGCGCAGGCTTCATCCAGCCGCTGTGCCAGGCGCAATGAATCAACCGAATCCACAGCATCGAAGATTTGCGCCGCGCGGGTGGCTTTGTTCGACTGCAGCGGACCAATCAAGTGGAAGCTGGCCGGTGCCGCGTTTGTGGACATTCCAGCGGTATCGAACGCCGGCTGCTTGGCGGCGAATTCCTGCACCCGATTTTCGCCGAACAAACGAATGCCGCAGCGAAAGGCTTCTGCGATCGCTGTTGCCGGATGCGTCTTCGACACCGCCATCAGCTGAACGCTGTTGCGTGGGCGCATCGCACGCCCGCAGGCCGCCGCTATTTGTTGCTCTACGCGCGCAATGGAATCGGCAATGGACATCACCAACGGCTCAGCGACCGTGTTCTTCCAGATATTTTTCCGCCTCGAGAGCCGCCATGCAGCCGCTGCCCGCCGCAGTGATCGCCTGGCGATATCGCCGATCCTGCACATCGCCGCAGGCAAACACGCCGGCGACGCGGGTAAAAACGTAATCGTGGGTGCGGACGTATCCGTCGTCGTCAAGTTCAATCTGACCGGTGAACATCTTCGCGTTGGGAACGTGACCAATACCCAGGAACATCGCGCTGACCGGAAGAATCGACTCCTCCTGCGTCACCAGATTGCGCAGACGGAGGCCCGTCACTTCTTCTTTCTCGACGCCTAACACTTCCTCCACGGTAGTATTCGTGAGGAATTTGATTTTCTCGTGACCGATGGCGCGGTCCAGCATGATTTTCGATGCGCGAAATTGTTCGCGTCGATGAATCAACGTGACCTTACTGGCGAAGCGCGTCAGGAACAATGCCTCTTCCATAGCAGAATCGCCTCCACCAATCACGGCAATTTCCTGACCGGAGAAGAAGAAGCCATCGCAGGTAGCGCAGCTGCTGACGCCATGGCCAATCAACGCATGTTCGCTGGGCAGCCCTAGCCAGCGCGCGGAAGCTCCACTCGCAATGATCAAGGTGCGCGCATGCAACACGTCTTTTCCAACATGAAGTTGAAAAGGTCGCTTGGAAAGATCGACGCTGGTCAGGTGGCCCAGGCGAAAATCTGTGCCGAAGCGTGAGGCTTGCAGCCGCATATTCTCAATCAACTGCGGTCCTTGAATGCCCTCCGGCCAACCCGGGAAATTCTCCACCATAGTCGTGATGGAGAGCTGTCCGCCTGGCTCATGCCCTTCCAGGACCAGAGGTTTCATGTTGGCGCGCGCTGCGTAGATTGCAGCTGTAAGTCCGGCACAACCCGTGCCGACGATGATGGTGTCGCGAATCTCGTCTGTCATAATCTTTTCATTGGTAACAGTCTCATCTGCAGGGCACGCACCGTAACGGGAACGTGACAGCCCCTTGAAGCGAGTCCCCGCCATTCGCCCGAACTGAAAAAGCAATGTGCAGAGGCTCCATTTAGTGTATCGGGGAGTGGATGCGAGCGGGAGTATGAAAGACTCAAACCGGCGAAGATCTGCTGCAAACCGCAGAAAGTGGCCGGTCGACGCCCGAATGCTCCTTCCTCCGCTAGTCGGCTGCATCTAAAAAGTAGCGGCGTTCACACATTCCAGGTTGATATCGTCGGAACACAGCGGTCTGCAGAGTCCGCCAAATGTAGGAGAGTGAAGAATGGCAAATGAGAACGGGCACATCCGTCGCGTGCCGCGGGTTGTGATCGTGGGAGCCGGCTTCGCTGGGCTGGAAGCGGCTCTGCATTTGGCTGACAAGCCGGTAAAGGTGCTGTTGATCGATCGGCGCAATCACCATACCTTCCAACCGCTCCTCTATCAGGTTGCACTGGCCGCCTTGTCTCCAGGGGATATTGCGCAGCCGATCCGTAGTATTTTCCGAAACCGCCGAAACGTCGAGGTGCTGATGGATGAGGTCGTCGACATCGACACCAACGCCAAAACAGTGCATCTTCGCAGCTCCGCAGATATGCCGTACGACTATCTGATTTTGGCGACGGGATCGACTCACTCCTACTTTGGCCACGATGCGTGGGAACCCAATGCACCTGGGCTAAAGACGGTAGAAGATGCGCTTGAAATCCGCCGCCGTATTTTGTTGTCTTTTGAGCTGGCAGAACGCCAGGCCCTGGAGCATGGCTCGCATCCGCCGCTGAATTTCGTTGTCGTTGGAGGCGGACCAACCGGGGTGGAGTTGGCGGGCGCAATTTCCGATATTTCGCGGCTCTACATGCGTGAAGATTTTCGTCATATCGATCCCGGCAAAGCGCATGTGATCGTGGTGGAAGGCGCGCCGCGCATCCTGGCCAGCTATCCCGAAGATTTATCGCGCAAAGCCACGGAGGAATTGCAGCGCCTGGGGGTTGAAGTGCGAACCAGCTCCCAGGTCACCGACGTGCAACCCGGATATGTCATCGCCAACGGGCAAAAGCTTGAGTCGGTCGTGACGCTGTGGGCAGCTGGCGTGAAGGCTTCACCTCTCGGAAAAATGCTGGGCGTGGAAACGGACAAGAAAGGCGCGATCTTCGTTGACGCTTACTTGAACCCACCCGGTCATCCCGAGATTTTCGTTTGCGGCGATCTAGCCAATGTAACGGAAAACGGCCGCCGCATTCCTGGAGTGGCGCAGCCTGCCATGCAGATGGGTACGCATGCAGCGAAAGAAATTCTGGCCAATATCGCCGGCAGGCCGCAGACACCGTTTCACTACTTCGACAAAGGCGACATGGCGACCATCGGCCGCCATAATGCCGTCGCCGATGTGAAGTGGCCCTTCCATGCACACATGAGCGGTCTGCCCGCATGGATGGCGTGGCTGACGATCCATATTTATTTCCTGATCGGCTTCCGCAACCGCATCGTGGTCTTGTTGCAATGGATGTGGATGTACTTCGCGCTATCCGTAGGCCCGCGCCTGATTACCGGCAGCCAGAAATTGCCAGGATGGGGCAAGTTGATCGGCGCAGAGTCGAAGCCAGACGAAACCTGGCTCGACCCGAATTCTCCCGGAGCCGTAGAAACTCCGCCATCGTAATTCCAGAGGATCGCGATGATCCATCAGGCTGCGGCACGTTATTTTGAGCCATTCTCCGTACTGCGAATAAATGCGGCGGCGTTGTCGTGCAACCTGTGCAGCGATTCGTCCCGCGCGTACACCATGTGGCCGGATTCGTAGTAGTCGTACTCGATATTTTTCGTCAGGCTCGACTCAATCGGCAGATGATGCTCTTCATAGGTAGCCGAGAAAAACGGCGTTGCCAGGTCGTAATAGCCGGCATTCAACATCACCTTTAATTGAGGATTCTTTTTCATGGCGGTCGCCAGGTCCGGCATCACGTTCAGCGCGTTAGTGCCGTCCGACGGAGTGCCCCCGGGCTGCGTATGTTTGTTGTCCCAGACATAGCTGCCGAATAAGGCCTCCGGCAGATAGGTCTGGCCGTCTCCATATTTCAACGTTTGCCGCACATATTGATTGAGCAACGAAAGATACGCAGACGTAATCGCCGCACTCTGAGGGTCATAACCTGCCTCCTCGCTCAGCGGATCCAGCGTCGGCCCGGAGAATCTCGCATCCAGCCTGCCAGTGGTCAGCTCGTCATCGTCTTGTAACGTTTTTTCAAAATTTCCACCGCTGACACGCAGATTCGCCTTCATCCAGTAAGCAACCGGCAGTCCGGTGTAGGTGTGCAATTTCTCTGCGACGGCTCCCTTTTCTGTTTCCGAAATCTGGTTTCCCTCCCACAATGCATGGGCGTAGTCGCCGGTTGCGAAGGCTTCCACCTCCTTCAGAAAAGCTTGCAGATCCGCCGGCTGCTGCGGCAGTTTGTGATGGTACGCGGCCGTGGCGGCAAAGGTGGGCAGTTCAAGCTCATACGGAAGATCGTTGCCGGGATTTGATTTCGGCCCATCCGGAAGATCTCCGAAATTCAGCACCTGCGACAGCAGCATCACGCCATTCAGGTCGATCCCTTTCTCGCTTTGCAGGATGTTGGCCAACACCGCCGAGCGCGTGGTTCCATAGCTTTCTCCGAAAAGATATTTCGGAGAATTCCAGCGGTTGTATGTTCCGAGAAATCGCTGGATGAAGCGCGCAAACGCGTTCGCATCCTGATCCACGCCCCAGAATGCCTTTTCCTTGTCTTTCCCGTAGAGGCGTCCGAAACCGGTACCCGGCATATCGATAAAAACCAGGTCGCTGGCGTCGAGCAAACTGTACTGGTTGTTTTCCAGACGATAGGGCGCGGGCGGCATATGCGTATCGACGGGCGTCGATACGCGTTTGGGCCCGAATGCTCCCATGTGCAGCCACATGGTGGAACTGCCTGGACCGCCGTTATAGAGAAATGTAATGGGACGCGTATTCGGGTCCGCGCCCTGCTTGAAATACGCGACATAGAACATCTGCGCGGTCGGCGGGTCCTGCGCCGGATCCTTTGGTTGCGTTGCCTGGCCAGAAAAAGGCTTGCCGTCGGGACCGATCATGGCATCCTGCGCATCGGTTGCACCTACAGTCAGGGTGCCCGCGATCGCGGTGTAGGCAATGGTCTTGCCTTCAACGTCGACCGTGCCCTCAGTCTTCGATGGTGCGAATTGTTCGGGGCCTCGGGATGCGGTGTTCGACGCGGCGGCAGCTGGGTGATCTTTGCCGACAGTAGAACTCGAGGACTGGCTGAACGCGGCTGCAGGCAATAATGCAAGCGCCAGGGCTCCAGCCGCTAAAACGGAGGAAAGCTGTCTCGTCATTTTTGAGGATCACTCCAGAACATAAAAAGTAGTACGTACGAATTCTAAGACGTTCGAGAATTGCGATGAGATGTCGGGGTAAACGGATTGCATTACCAATCCTGAGGCGGCAATCGCAAGCTGGCATAGTCCCGCCGGGTTTCGAGGCAAAGGGCTTCGACCACCAACTCATGATCGTCGCGTTGCGGAAGACCTGAAACGGTCACTGAGCCAATGAAGCCTGCATGCTCGACGTGAATAGGAAAGCTGCCACCGTGTGCTGCATAGTCTGAAAAAGGCAGGCCGTGTTTTTCCGGCAAATCGGTCTTTTTCTGCCTCAAGTCCAGGCCGACTGCGTACGAACTGCGAAGGAAGTGGGCGACGACATTGCCCTTTCGCCGCACCCAGTCTGAATTCGCTGGAGAAGTGCCTTCCAACGCACAATAAAAAAGCGGGTACCCGAAGCGACGAACATCGATCGCCACTGCAAACTTGCGCTGCAGAGACAAATCACGAAGGGTTGTGCCAATGCGCCACGCAACGTCATTGTCGAAATGCGAAAGAACGAGCGCTTGTTCCTGCACTGCCAGTTTCGCAAGATCGTCGTTGATGGACAACAGCACAACCCCTTGTTGAATGCTGCGAACGCCCGAAACTACGCCGAGACCGGCTCAGCCACAGCGACCTTGACCGGCGTCAGCCAATTGAATCGATCCGGACGCTGGCCTGACACGATACCAAAATATTCCGCAGCCAACTGCTTGGTGATCGGACCCGCCAGTCCATCTTTAATGGTGATGCGGTCAATCGAACGAATCGGCGTCACTTCCGCAGCCGTGCCGGTGAAGAAAACCTCATCCGCAATGTAGAGAAGTTCGCGCGGAATCGGCTGCTCGACCACTGGAATTCCGAAGTCGCAAGCCAGCGTCAGGATCGACGCACGCGTGATCCCGGCGAGAACCGAACTGCCAAGATCGGAAGTCAACAACTGTCCTTTATAGACGAGGAACAGATTTTCGCCGGAGCCTTCAGAAACCAGGCCGTTCACATCGAGTCCCACTCCCTCGTCGAATCCGTTGAGCTTGGCTTCCATATGGATCAGCTGCGAGTTCATGTAGTTCGCGCCGGCTTTTGCCAGCACTGGCAGCGTGTTCGGCGCCATGCGATTCCATGACGAGATGCAGATATCGGCGCCGCGATCGCCGGAGACATATTTTCCCCAGGGAAAGTTGGCGATGTAGAAATCGATCGGATTCTTCATCGGGTTCACACCCAGCTCGCCATACCCGCGAAACGCAATCGGACGGATATAACATGGCGCGACACCATTCGATTCCACAGTCTCGACAACCGCATCATTCATCTGATCGAGCGAGTAGTCCAGATCCATGCGATAGATCTTCGCGGAATCCAGCATGCGCTGCATGTGGTCCTGCAGCCGGAAGATCGCCGCGCCTTGCTCCGTCTTGTAGCAGCGAATTCCCTCAAACACCGACGAGCCGTAGTGAATGACATGGGACATGACATGAATATTGGCCTGGTCCCAGGGAATCAGTTTTCCGTTGTGCCAGATGTTTTTCGTCGGCTGTAAGGGCATGACGCGGATCTCCTTCAATGAGAGCGTGAACTCTTGGAATCAATATTCATTATATCGGTCGCGGCAGCGACGGTGATTTTTGAAGCTTCGAGCACCGCTGAACCGACCGGGAAATGGGCGGTCACCCGCGAGCGCCGGATCGCCCGACATGCCGATGGCGCAGGCTCCGATATACAATCCCTCTCAAGCAAGAAAGCTCGCAATTCCCCGGCAGCTTGTGGCTCAATCTTTTCGCTCTCAACGAGGTAGTAAAGATGTCTGACAAGCCTGTCGATTTTTCGCTGGATATAACGCGGAGCGGGAACACGGCGACCGTACGATGCCACGGCAAATTGGTTGCCGGCCAGGACAATGTCCTCTATCGCGACGTCAAGCAGTTATTGCCGGAATGCAAGCGCGTTGTGCTGGACTTAACCGATCTCACTCGAATGGACAGCATGGGCCTTGGCGCACTGGTACGGCTGTACGTCTCTGCGCGTTCTGCGGGTTGCAGCCTGGAGCTCATCAATCTGAGCAAGCAGGTTCGAATGCTGCTGAAGACTGCCAACCTGCTATCGGCTTTTTCCACTGTCTGCGAATACAACATCAAGATGGGCTGATCAGCCACCCGCCTGTCTGAAGGCATAGATGGGACCATTCGCTGATCGACAATTCAACAAACCCACACCGCCGGCGTATTGCGTCTTCGCGATTAGAGTGCGCCACTCAGGAGTGGTGTTTGCCGCCGGCAATCGTATCCAAATCGATCTTCTTATATTCGCCGCGCTCGATGCCGGCGCGAATCCGCGCTGGCGTCCAGCCTTTGCGTGTCATCTGATAAGCGTAGAAGCCTTCTTTGGCGCACGTGCCGCATTCGGCCCCATGCAAATCCTGAAAGCAACTGCGCAGACTGGTGTGCCCAATCGTTCGGTCGCAACGGCAGTAGCATGGCAACTGATACAGGACAGCGGAGACCTTGGCCGCATCCTTGTAGACCTTCACCTGCCAGGCAAGTTGGAAATTGATGCCGGTCAATTGTTTCCCGTGCAGAATGGGCGGCAACTTCGCGTCTGCCGGTGGAGGCGCTGCATGGAATGCCGGAATGTCGACCGCCGGATCCGTCCACTCGGCATGTCCGGCAACACAGATAAGCGCGACGATAAGAGCTAACCAAACGCGGCTACGCATCGATATCCAACTCCTGAGATCATTTTCAGAGATTGTACGGCTCTTTCGACGAAAAGCCGAAATTTGCCGTTTCGCGGCGACGAAGCGACCGCATCCAATCAAGACGTACCCATGCAGATTCTGATCGACGAAGGTCTAAAAAAAGCGGCGTCAAAAAATCTTTCCGCGCGGGTTACAACGGTAACCGCCGGGACGCACTGGCCGAGGCTCGAATGCACATTATCCACCGTGAATATTAGCAAAAGTGCTAGGGTAAGGACGTACTATGCAGGCACGATTCGGTCAGTCGGATAACCGACGGAGACTGTCACAGGTTTTCCCGCCAACGGAGTCATCCGACAAAGATTTCTACGCTGTTTTCCTATGTTGAATTTCGCCCCGCTGCCGGACTTACTGGCCCTGACAATCCTTGTGTTTGTCTTCTGGTCCATCCTGCGCCGACGCGCGGGTGGCAAGCTGCAAGCCTGGTTGCTGGGCTGGATCTTTATTTTGCTGCACTTTGCGGCACAGCTGTTCGGCGGTCGGCCCGGTACTCTGCAGACTTTCGTATTCGCGGTTTCTGCGATGATGCTGGAACTGGCAGGAGCCGCCTTTATCTATGCGGCAGGCGGCGCCTACTACAGCGTGCGGATGCGATGGATCGCCGCGACAGGCTTGCTGGCGACCTTGCTTTATATCCTCGTCGACTTCCTGAGTATTCCAACAACGCCCTGGTACTACGCCACGATCGCGCTTTTGTTTGCGACGGTCGTCGCCGCGCTGTTTCGCGATCCCAATAGCCGCGCCGGCGAAAGACACGTGTACGCATCGCTGGCATCCTTGCTGGGCGTTTTGCTGTGCGTAGCGGTCTATTACAAGCAGCAGGATTACGGGCTCGACTGCATTTACTTTGTAATCTACCTGACGGCCGGCGTTGAATACTGGAGAAAGTTCCCGCAGCGAACCACCGGCTCTCTAACTGCGGTTGTCGGCCTGGTAGTTTGGGCGTTGGTATTCCCGGTCAGCGCGTATCTCATGACATTCCGGCCTGACCTTCATATTCACGACTCAGTCTGGAACCTGCCGAAATATATTGTCGCCATCGGAATTCTATTGACGCTGCTGGAAGAGCAGATCGATCATACCCATCATCTCGCTTTGCATGATCCGCTGACCGGATTGCCAAATCGCCGCCTGCTGCAGGACCGCCTGACCAAGTCGATTGAGCGGGCAGAACGCAACGGTGCGCGCGTCGCTGTCCTGCTGATCGACCTGGATCACTTCAAGCAAATCAACGATACCTATGGCCACCCCGTGGGTGATGAAGTGCTGCGCATTGTTGCCACCCGCCTGCAGATGCGAATTCGCAAAGCCGACACGATTGCTCGAGCCGGCGGAGATGAGTTTATGGTGATTGTCTCAGACTTGTTGCAGCCGCATGGAGCGCGCGTCTTGGCGGCGAAGCTCGCAGCTGATTTGAATGAGCCGATTGTTTTGGGGGCCGTCCGCTTACCCGTGGGCGCCAGTATCGGCTTGGGGATTTATCCCGACGATGCGCAAACAGTGGAAGAACTTTGCGCCAAAGCGGACTCAAACATGTACGAGCAGAAGCGGCTTGGAAAATAATCCGCTGACGCATGATGAACCGGATGGACCGAATAGATGGGCAGAAAAGAATTGGTGCGAAACGAGACCGTGCGGCGACAATACCCCACAACAAAAAAAGACGGCACAAACGGTTTATTGTTTGTGCCGGGAGGCCAGTGACGCAACTTTGAAGGATGGAGCGCCAGTGCCAGGGTGTTTCCGGCTGCGCAGCGTCATTCCTTTACAACCATAGGATGCCACAGAATCGAGCCTGATGCACGAAATATTTGTATTTTTCATATATTTTTTCCACCCCTTCTCCAGAATTCCATAGAAACAGGTCCGCTGAGCCGGGTTGGGAGCTCCGGCGGTCTAAGCCGAAATCTCCGGATTTCCACTGATTCTAAAGATAGATAGATGAAAATACAGGCGAATGTGCCATACTGACCAGGACGGCCAATTGCCTAGTGAGGCTGAGAACGGAAGAAATGATGAAATTGTCACGGAAACGAGATATCCAGGATAGTGAACCGATTGCCGCAGTTCCCCCGGCTGAGCCTCTTCCGGGCCGTGGCCGCTGGTCGACCGCATTTCTGATGGCGGGCTCAGCTCTTTTGGGAGCCACCGCGGTCGCCTTCTGGAACCGCCGCACCATTGCCAACATGCGTGTCCGAATTTTTGCGGAGGCGGCGAAACCGCAGCCACGCGTCAACATGGATGAAGAGATTTTTTGAGCGCAGCCACAGCGCGCAGCGTCCCTGGATCGACTCTACCGCGTGTTTTCAACAATCATCGACAGCTTTTCAACAACGTTCAGGTTGCGCATCGGCTGCAAGAAGAGTATGGTCATCACTGGGCGTAAAGAACTCCGCAAGCCCAGCGCGATATCTACAGTAGAATTCGTAGTCCGGCTGAACGGAATTGCCTGATCCAGGCTTCTTGTTCGCACTACCATTCCCATAGATAGCCAAAAAGACTTCCTCAGATCCGGCTCTGATAGCGGGCATGTGGCGGGCGAAACGCCCCTGAAAAGTCATCAGCACCAAGCGGAGTGCGACATTCCAGTTTTCAGCGGAAGTCGAAGAAAAAAGATTCACTTTTGTTTGACAGTGATAGCCAAATCTTGATAGTCTGGTTTGGTCGCGCAAAAAACAGAAGCCAGTGTGGAAAAGCAGTATTTCCTGGCGTGCGCAAAGTTCGAGGACCTGCTGGAATCATCCGGCAGCTCGATCCAAAAAGAACTCGCTCAGGCGAAATTTCTTAAGGATCTTTGACAATTGGTTGAATATGCCAGTCGTGAGATGACGATGAAGTTGTGGTTTAGTCATTCTCACTAGTATAGGCTTCGCAGCCTTTCGAGCGCTGCGAAGTAGCATCTTGCTCTTCGACCTCCGTCGAATCAAGATGCATCAGGTTTCAAACGAGAGTTTGATCCTGGCTCAGAATCAACGCTGGCGGCGTGCCTAACACATGCAAGTCGAACGAGAAAGTGGAGCAATCCATGAGTAAAGTGGCGCACGGGTGAGTAACACGTGACTAACCTA
>JBARFA010000048.1:0-7888 GCA_049796755.1 Acidobacteriaceae bacterium | reverse complement strand
GGCCTGAATCGCGGCCTGCACCTCAACCCAGGCCTGAAAGCAGACCTGCGCAACCTCGGCCGGAGGCAAGACCGGCGCAGCCCAGACCAGAATCGAGACCTGCGCCTCGACCCGCGCCACAGCAGCGGCCTGAGTCGCATCCTGCGCCCCAAGCCAGAGAGCAACAACGTCCTCAGGCGCGAATGCAGTCGCATCCTGCGCCGCAGCGCCACCAACAGGAGGGCCATCGCCCGGGATAACGCTGGTTTAGAACAAATCAGGAATGGTGTGGAAGGCGATGCGGGTTGGCGCAGCGGCCTTCGCCAAATGCATGCTGGCGAAGTAGAGCGTCTCCGTTCCATATTTCTGATTCATTTGATCCATGGTCGCCGCCAACTGATCGCGGCTGGCCTCGCGATCCAGAGTGCTGAAGAGACTCAGCGTGTGCAGCTCTCCCGGTACCAGGTGGATCAGCGTCACGCTGACCAGAAACGGCTTCTCATACAGGGGGCCGATCGGACGCATCGACCATAATTTTCGCAGTCCTTCAATGAGCGTCTGCGAGTCCTGACACTCGACCAGCCGCAGTTGCTCGGTCCAGGTCTGCTGCGGGATTCCGGAGCCATGTTTGCCGGTAGCGGCATCTTTCGGCACCGTGAATCGCAGTGAAAGAGATATACCCGCGGCCCATAATTTCTGCATGCGCAAACGCATCGCGGCTTTGTGCAACAGCTTATGTGCGGTGGCATAGGTGCCTTCCAGGTTGCGCAACTCCGGGCCCAGAACATGCTCGTGGCCGATCGACTTGGGATGCTCCAGATCGGCATCGTGAAAGTCCTCTCCGCGCAGCCAATGCCAGAGCCGTTCGCCCTGCACACCGCCCCACGCCTGACCCAGCTGCTCCGCGTTCAATGCCAGCAAATCGTCGATGGTCTTCACGCCGCGGGTGTTTAACCGTCGCTCCATCCGGCCACCGATTCCGACCAGATCGCGCAGCTTGAGCCGCACTAGAGCATGGGGCAGTAGATCGTGCGTCAGCGCGATCAGGCCATCCGGCTTTTCCATGTCAGAGGCAATTTTGGCCAGGTAACGATTCGGCGCCAGGCCGATCGAACAGCACAGCGTGCTCCCGACCTGCTCGCGTATTGCGGATTTGATCCTTCGGGCTAAGTCCATGGCGGACAACAGCGACTGCTCGCGACCGATCAGCTCGCACGCCATTTCATCGATCGATCGAACGGACGACACGGGCACGCAGCTTTCGACCGCCTCGACGACGCGTCGATGGTAGTCCACATAAAGCTCGTGCCGCGCCTCCAGCAGGACGATCCCCGGACACAACCGCTTAGCCTCACCTACCTGGGTGCCGGTTTTTACGCCAAAGGCCTTGGCTTCATAACTGGCCGCAATGCAGCAGGTAGTATCTGCCACTAACGGAACTACAGCGACCGGGCGATTGCGCAGGTCAGGCTGCATTTCCTGTTCGACGGACGCAAAGTAGGAGTTCAGGTCCAGAAACAGCCATCGCACGCGTGGCGGCTGGGAGACTCGCGTGGTCGTCTGCACCGAATTTCCGTTCGAGAGCGTCATCGAATTCGCCGATCCTTCGCCTTATTGTGCGCTTGCTCTACGACAGCGTGCAATGGTTCTTCGCATTTCGCATAATGATCGCAGCGTTTTACAGAAAATTAGCTTTAGATTCATTTTTTTCAATCCAAAGTCAACCCGAGTTCGTATTATGGAATCTATCGAGACAAAGGTATCAACTTCGACACGGGGTGTGGCGCTATGGCTTGGGCAACGTTTCGCGAAGGATGGCAGTTTCTCGAACCTGCATTGCCGATCGTGATGGGTGGTGCAAGCGTCCTCATTCTGCTGGGGTGTGCTGTAGCCAGCTGGGTTTGCCCCTCCAGAAAAGAAGATTGCCTGTTCCATCGCCATGTGATGTAAACGGCGTTCGTGCCGAATGCCGCGGCTCCGCACAAACAGCGTCGCCTGCTGCAAATTTCCTGATCTGATCCGTGTCAACATCCGCTATCTTCAGCCTCTTTCCTGTTCGCGCATGTTCTGTGGTGCCAATCTCTCTATAATCCAGTCGTGACCGTACAAGCGAAACTTCAGGAACTGGAACGCCGCAACGCCCTGGCCGAAGAGGGTGGAGGCGCGGCTCGGCGCGAGCGTCAACATCGCGAGGGCAAGCTGTCGGCCCGGGAACGCATCGAACTGCTGCTGGACCCGGGAACGTTCGAAGAGATGGATCGCCTGGTGACGCACCGTTGCACCGACTTCGGCATGGAGCAGCAGAAGGTTCCCGGTGACGGCTTTATCACCGGGCATGGCCGCATTCACGGGCGGATCGTGTTCGTTTCGGCGCAGGACTTTACCGTCTTCGGCGGGTCGCTCTCGGAAACCAACGCCGCCAAAATCGTCAAGCTGATGGAAACCGCCATGCGCGTTGGAGCGCCCATCATCGGGCTGAACGATTCCGGCGGGGCGCGCATCCAGGAAGGCGTCGTCTCGCTGGCCGGCTATGCAGATATCTTTTTGCTCAACGTGCAGGCGTCGGGAGTGGTGCCGCAGATTTCCGCCATCATGGGACCGTGCGCGGGCGGCGCCGTGTATTCGCCCGCTATCACCGACTTTACTCTGATGGTCGATCAAACCTCCTACATGTTTGTGACCGGCCCGGACGTGATCAAAACCGTCACCCACGAAGAGGTAACGAAAGATGCGTTGGGCGGCGCGACCACGCATAACGAGAAATCCGGCGTCGCGCACATGATGGCGCATGACGACGCGGAATGCCTGGCGATGATTCGCGAGCTGCTGACATTTTTGCCGCAGAATAACCTGGAAGATCCGCCGCGCAAGGCAACAGAGGATCCCATCGATCGCGCGGATGCGGAACTCGACGCGTTAATCCCGGACCAGCCGACCCAGGCGTATGACGCAAAGCTGGCCATTCAGCACATTGTCGACGATGGTTATTTTTTCGAGATTCACGAGCGCTACGCGCGCAACGTCGTTGTTGGATTTGCGCGGATGAACGGCCGTCCGGTCGGCATTGTGGCCAATCAGCCCTCGGTTCTCGCAGGAGTGCTCGACATCAATGCCAGCAGCAAAGCGGCGCGCTTCGTGCGTTTCTGCGACGCGTTCAACATTCCGCTGATTACGCTGGAAGATGTTCCCGGATTTCTTCCAGGCACGCAACAGGAGCACGGCGGCATCATTCGTCACGGAGCCAAGCTGCTGTATGCGTATGCCGAGGCCACGGTCCCCAAGCTGACGGTGATCATGCGCAAAGCGTATGGCGGCGCGTATTGCGTGATGAGCTCAAAACATCTGCGCACGGACCTGAACCTGGCATGGCCGACGGCGGAGATTGCCGTCATGGGTGCCGAAGCGGCCGTCAACGTTGTCTATCGCCGCGAAATGGAAGAGAGCGTTCGCCAGGCCCAGGCGGTCTGGCCCTCTGGCCGCGCCTTCACAGAAAAAGATAAGGCAAAAATTCTTGCCGACACGCGGCAAGAGAAAGTCCACGAGTTTCGCGAGCGCTTTGCCAATCCGTATATTGCCGCGGAGCGCGGTTATGTGGATGCGGTGATTCGTCCCAGCGAAACGCGATTGCGCCTGATTCGCGCGCTGGAGATGCTGGACACCAAGCGCGAAAAAAATCCTCCCAAAAAACACGGCAACATCCCGCTATAGGCTACTGCGAGTGTGCGCGACGATGGGAGAAGAAGGTTTCGACTTACGCCGACTTAGCCAGATGCGGAAATGGCTTCACCTTGGGCAGCTTCTGTTTTCTTGCCTGCCACAAGTCGTAATTCAGCTGCATTTTGGCCCAGAAATCGGGACTGGTGCCCGAGGCTGCGGCCAGCCGCAGACTCATGCTGGCCGACACACCGGCATGTTGGTTCAAAATACGGGACAAATGGGCGCGAGTGACTCCTAGCCGCGCAGCGGCCTCGGCAATAGTCATATTCCCAAGATAGTCGCGCAGCACTTCGCCCGGATGCGCAGGGTTGTGAATCATGATTTTCTCCATCAGTGATAATCCTGGTAGTCGAGTAGGATCACGTCTTCCTGCTCGAATGCAAAGGTCAGCCTCCAATTGCCATCTACCTTCACGGCCCATTGGCCGGAGAGATTTCCGCTCAACGCGTGCAGATTGTATCCCGGGGCGGCCATGTCGTGTGGAACTGCCGCCACATCTAGTGCTGTCAGGAGCCTCCGCAGTCTCTCCGCGTGCCTGGGTTGAATGCCTGCCTTCGATCCAGTTTCTGCAAATGCTCTCAGACCTTTATGTCTGTAGCTTTTGATCACACGTATAGTGTAGCTATACGCTATGCGATAGGGCAAGCGAAAATCCGGGAATGTCATCGAGCGCTTTGCCAATCCGCATATTGCCGCGGGGCGCGGTTATGTGGATGCCGTCATTCGTCCCAGCGAAACGCGATTGCGCCTGATTCGCGCGCTTGAAATGCTGGACACCAAGCGCGAAAAAATCCTCCCAAAAAACACGGCAACGTCCCGCTATAGAGCGATTTGTCAGTTGCCGACGGCATCCAGCGTGGCATCTACGTGAATGCTTCCTCCGGTCACGCTGATCGTGCGAGTCCAGTCGGAAAAACCCTTTTTGCTGACCGTAACCTGATGGCTCCCTGCAGCGACCTCCACCGTGGAAGGCGTGTTGCCCACAAACTTGCCATCAATCGCGATGTCAGCGCCCGGCGGCGTCGACTCGAGCAAGATCGATGTCGGGGCAGTTGTGGCAACGGCCGGCGCGGAAGCAGTGTCCCGGGCATTATCGGGTCTGGGCACGACAAACTTCGCCATGTCCAGATGCATATCTCCCTGCACAAAGGCGGTGATCTCGGTGCCCTGCGGGATCGTGATGTCCTTTCCATGGATAAGAAGAAAAAGAGGAGCCGCAGGAAAGAAGACGATCGACGTGGCGACAATCGCTCCCGTCATGGCGCCCACGTGTCCGCCGCCCTGGGCGTTCTTGACTCCTCGCAACGCCGCCTTTTCCTGATCGATCAGCCGAACATAGCCAATACTGATATCCAGCTTGCCCGCACGTCCCATCCTCCGCTTTGGTTGCGCGGCTGTTACTGTGGCGATCGCCGTCGCACCCTTGGCAATCACCGGGACCCCATTGACGTCTACTTCCTCGACAACCTCGAAAGGAATTTCCTGCCCGACCTTCGCATCCGCTGAAGACACGGTCTCGCTGATGCGCATTCTTACGGGAGTGCCATCCAACAGCGTGGAACCCATTTGCGGCGACGGCGACAGTGGTTGAGCGGCTGTCGGTGCTGTTGTTGGCGGGGATGCGGGATTCGCCGTGACAGGCGTCGCTTCGGGAGTCTGTTGCGCTATGAGTAAGACCGGCAGAAGACAAATCAATGACAATTGAAACAAACGGCGGTACATAGAACCTCTTCTCTTCAGCACGCACAAATTGGTTTGCGGAAGTCGAGCAGCATCATCGGCCTCGCATGCGCGCCTGTCAATAACAAATTCGACCCGAATCGATCGCAGGGCAGCCTGCGAGGTTTATTCCGCTTTTTGCTGCTCGGGTTCTGCAGCGCTCTATTCTTTCAGGCTGAAGGTGTACATCATTCCGCTGGAGGCGAGATTCTTTGAAGCGAACGCGCCCGGAGGTAAAAAACCGTACTCACCTGGAGCCAATGGCACAGTGAGGGTGATTTTGTAGGTCAGCGGAGCGACCTTGACGGATTGGAAATCAATCAAGTCGCGAGACGCACCCGTAGAGGAATGGAATACTCCGCCTGTGACCGACCGAAACTCGCGATATTTAGATTTTGCGTGAAGGTGCAGCAACTGATATTCCGCCGGAGCATCTCCATCTCGTACAACGATTAAAAAATCCAGCGGAGTGGTGAGAGAGGTCGGACTATGCTCGCCATTGATGTGTCCGTTGATGTCTCCTTTGACGATTCCATCCGTCGCAAGAGATTTCATAAATCCGCCGGTCTTGGTGTTCACAACTTCTGCCTGAAGATTTGTGTAGACGCCTTTGGACCCGTAGTAAACGCCGATGTCCATTGGGTACTCACTTGTATTTGTGTTCGGCGCCGGCGGTGCCGCAGGTGCATTCTTAGCGATCATGGCCGCCATTACCGCATCGGAGACGCCGGCTTGCTTCAGGGCGATCAGGTCATTCGCAGACAAAGAAAAATGAGCCGGCTGCGAATTGATGGAAGAGATGACGATCGAATCGCTCATCCCCGCCTTCACCATTTTGATGACGGAATCATTGGTGTTGCTAAACTGCTGCGCGGCGGCGACTCCAAGGCTGAGAGCGAGAATTACAAAAAGGAAGCGAGTCTTCATGTTTTCATTTCCTTGAACTGAGAAGGTTGAAAATTCGATCAAGTCTAGCATTCGCAACGCGCGTCGTCACCACGATTCCTGGCTTATGGAGTTCGCATAGCAATTGAAGACGTCTTTCATGCATCAACCCTATCTCGCCAGAACTGCATCTCTTTAAGATAAGAGTCAAGACTGGAGGCACTCCCCAATGCAGCACTCTTCCTCTTCTTCGCCGCAGGTCTCACTTCCCTTTACAGATCGCGAACTCCCAGCCGCTGCGCGCGTGATAGGCGCAATCCCGGCGGACGAAATCGTGCGCGTGTCCATCATCGTAAAACGCAAACAGCCGCTCGATCTTGCCGACCTGCGCGGCCGGCATTTGTCACGCAGGGAATTCACCAGCAAGTACGCCTCGAGTGTGGAGGCGTTCGATCAGCTACGCCGCTTCGCGGAACAACACGGCTTGTCCATTGATGCCAATGCGTCGAGCCTCGATCGTCGTACCCTGGTCCTGACCGGTACGGCAGAGCAGATGCAGCAGGCTTTTGGAGTGGAGCTGCAGCAGGTGGAGCATCAGGGTCGACACTATCGCATTCACAAGCAACCCGTGAGTATGCCGAAGGAATACGCTTCGATGGTGGACGCAGTGCTGGGGCTGGACACGCGGACGCAAGCGCAATCGCATCTCCGCAAGCTGAAAGATTTGCGACCGGCAGCGGCGGATGCGCAAAGCTATTTACCGCGACAGGTGGCTGAGTTTTACAACTTTCCGACAGACGTAGACGGCAGCGGCGAAACCATCGGCATTCTGGAGCTGGGAGGCGGATTCACGACGGCGGACATTCGGCAATATTTTCAGAATCAGAACATCACTCCGCCGCAGGTAGTTGCGGTTTCTGTGGATGGAGGCACAAACTCTCCGACGAATCCCAGCGGTGCCGACAGCGAGGTGATGCTGGACATTGAAGTGGCCGGGAGCGTAGCTCCGGCGGCGAGAATTGCCGTATATTTCACTCCCAACACGGACCAGGGATTCATCGACGCATTGACCACGGCAATTCACGACACCACCAATCATCCATCTGTGATTTCGATCAGTTGGGGCGGCCCGGAATCGAGTTGGACGCAACAGGCAATCACAGCGCTGGACGATGCGTGTCAGTCGGCGGCGGCGTTGGGCATCAGCATTACGGTAGCCTGCGGAGATAGCGGGTCCACCGACGGCGTCAGTGATGGAAAGAATCATGTCGATTTCCCCGCGTCCAGCCCTCATGTGCTGGCGTGCGGAGGCACGAAGATTACCGTCAGCGGAAACACGATGACGAACGAAGTAGTTTGGAATGACGAAGCGCAAAACGGCGGCGCGACGGGCGGCGGTGTCAGCACCGTGTTCCCGCTGCCTACCTGGCAGCAGAATGCGAATGTCTCGGGCGCAACCAACGGCGGCAGCGGACGCGGCTTGCCTGATGTTGCGGGAGATGCTGCACCCGCGACCGGCTACTCAATTGAGGTGGACGGCGAGACAGAGGTGGTCGGCGGAACGAGCGCGGTTGCGCCGTTGTGGGCC
>JBARFA010000047.1:0-4636 GCA_049796755.1 Acidobacteriaceae bacterium | reverse complement strand
TGGCCGTTCGGCATCAACGACAACAGTACGCCCTCTTGCAGCAGGCGAAAGCCACCGCCGCAGCTGAGATGGCGAACAGGCTGGCGCATAAGATCAACAACCCACTCCAAAGCCTCATGCAGATTGCCTATCTGGCAGCGGAAGGCGAGACCGGCCAGAGTGCAGAAGCTTTGGGACAAGAACTCTCCGTCGATTTACAGCGATTGTCCGCCTTGGTGATTGAGTCGCTCACGCTGCCCACTGGTCCCAGCTAAAACGACACGCGTCCTCCAGCCTTG
Organism: Acidobacteriaceae bacterium; assembly: GCA_049796755.1. GTDB lineage: Bacteria > Acidobacteriota > Terriglobia > Terriglobales > Acidobacteriaceae > JAKAAZ01. Next base: position 4,358 of record JBARFA010000047.1, on the reverse strand, counting down.
GCTGTTCGAGACTGAACGGGTTGTGTATTCTGCCGCGAACAATCATCCCCACGGAAGCACGGTCGAGATCGCTAGTGGGTGTCCGGCGGTGACGGCATTGAACGGATGTACGCAATGATCGCCTTTCTGGTGCTGGCGCTCATGTTGGTGGGAGGCATGTTTCCATTCTTCATCTGGGTGCTGTGGTGCTGCAACAGATTATCCAGCACGGAGGCGGGAAGTACCGACGCCATTCCAGCCAGCCCCGGAGCGGCGACCGTTCCACTCAAACCGTCGACGCCGTGACAGGTTTCACAGCGGTGGCGCTCAAAAAGTGCTTTTCCCCGCAATGCTTCTGCACTAAGCGGCACCACTTTGACCTCTTTGGGAGTATTGGTGACGGTTGCCGCTGAATTTGTTGCCGGTGCCGTGCGCTGGCCTGGCGCGGGTTGCGTCCCGTGATCGCCTGCTGGCGACTCCTTTGCCGGCGCAGTTCCCAGGCTGGAAAGATAGGCCACGAGTTGCTTCATCTGAGCGTCATTCACAGTAACAGCAGGCATGCCTCCGGCGCGCATCGCTTTTTTGGGATGATGCAGCAGGTCGGTAAGTTGAGTGGGCGGATACTTCTTCGTTATGTCGATCAACGACGGAGCAAAGTGGGTACCTTGAGCATTCATTCCATGACAGGCCGTGCACCCATTGGAGACAAAGATGGCGCGTCCGGCAGACGTTTCCGAGTTGACAGCAGGAGCTTCCTGCTTGGACGATGCAGAGCTGGTCGGCGTCGCGGCACTTTTTGCGGCCTCCTGCTTCGCCGGAGGCGCTTTAGCGGTGGCGGCCGCACTCAGGGCAGGCCCGGCCCGGGTCTTCTGCGGCTTACTTTTCGTTTGCGTACTTTTGCCTGGACCTAACGACCGCAGATACGCAACCACAGAGCTTACCTCTGTAGCCGACGCTACTAAAGGCGGCATGCCGCCCGCTTTCATGGTGGCATCCGGGGCCTGGATAAGTTTCGCCAATTGCGCATCCGAGCGTTTTGCAATCAAGCCAGCCATTGCCGGAACCCGTGCAGTACCCGCGCCGGCGGGACCGTGACAGCTGGCGCAGCTATGCGCCTGAAAAATCTCCTGCCCGGCAGCAGCGGCTGCTGAGGCTGGCTTAGCAGCCGTTTTACCGGTAACTTGTTTCCCTTTGGATACCTTGCCGGCAGAAGCAGCTGGTGTTGCAGTGGCCGCCGGTGCGGGTGGTGTCCCGCCGGGTGTCGCCGAAGGCGCACCTCCGCCACTGTTTCCCAGACTGCCAAGATAACTGAAAAGGGCCGTCATCTCTGCCGTGGACAAATCGAATGAAGGCATATGACCGGCGAGCATCTTCGCATTGGGATGGTGAACTAAGTCGGTAAGTTGCGGCAGCGGATATTTGCTTGTGATCCCCACGAGGCTGGGGGCCGCCCCCGTTCCCGTACCCGATGCTCCGTGGCATCCGGAACAGCCTTTGGAATCGAAGATTTCCTTTCCTTTGGCAACCAGAGGACTGACGGGCCCCGAGGTTACAGGTGCCCCGCTGGCGGATTCCATGCGGGCCTTGAATGGGGCCCGGGTATAGTCTTCGGCCTGTTTTTCCTGAAATGCCAGTTGAACCGCGACGGCATGGTCGCGCAGATCGTCAAGGTGGCTCTTGAAGCCGAGGAAGATCATTCCGACTAGAACAATTGCGACCGCGAGCAGTGGAATCGGCCTGCGCCAGGGTCTCCGTTCCAGCTTCCGATCTAAGAATGGCATCAGAAAAAACAGAAGTGCAAGGATTCCAGGAATGAGGATGACCGCGAAGACCTCCATCCGACTGGACCAGAATTTGAGCCACTCGAACATCGGGAGGTAATACCACTCCGGCCGTGGAACGAACTTTGTGTTCGCGGGATCGGCAATGGGGCCAAGCTGGACAGGATGGAAGTAGGCGAGAAAACCGAGACCCACCATGATCAAAGGACATCTCCCCGAGCACGGAACTGAGGAAGTGGTTCGGTCACGCACCGGAGCGATGGCTTGAATTCTGTAGGCGTTACAAGGCCGAGCTAACGGTTCCAGAGAATCAAGATGCGATTGCCCGGGTCGTGAACGCAGCCCACAAACATTCCACTATGACGCTGATCTATGGAGCAAAGGATGCGGAGCACAATGAAGCGGTGGTCTTGCTACCTTTCTTCAAGCGAGCAGCCGCACACCTGGCGAAAGAATAATCGCACCAACGAGGAACTTCTCAATGCCGATTCCTGGTTCAAACGACGATGGAACAATGATCGCCGACCTCGCGCAGTTCGACCTGCTCAACGAGATCGCCGAGGCCGAGCAGCAGAAGCCCTGGGCTTCGGGTATCTACTCTCGGACGCTCTTCAAGAAGACAGATCTTCGGGTCGTTCTAATCTCGATGGAAGCCGCGGCGCAGATCAAAGAACATCACGCCGATGGCACAAGCTCTCTGTACATGCTCAAGGGACGTATCCGTTACAGCACGCAGGGACATGTATATGACCTCCGGGTCGGAAGCCTCTTTACCCTTGGTGCTTCGATCAAGCATAGCGTTGAAGCCATGGAAGAATCGGGATTTCTTCTCACTATCTCGTGGCCAAGTGATCGGCAGTTGCACGATATGCCGCATCGCGGCTACGGTACCTAGTCTTTCGCACGGGCCGATCCAAAGACCTCATGAACGTGTCTCAGGAGTGACGAAACTGCGTGTGTTTCGATGGCCTGCCGAAGTAGTCTGCATCCGTTTTTACTGATGTTGTCATAAATATGCGACAAGAAACCGCGAACGGATACAGTCTTTTGGGTTACGAGGATGATTGTTGGTAACTTGGATAATTGCGCGAGGTCTCCGGGGGAAGACTGGGCTGATTCTTGTAAAGACGAACCATGAATCTTCTTAGCCGAAACCTCAATCCCCCTGGTGGGACATATTCCGGGACGGTGCGTTTGCCGATCCTCTTAAGTGGTTACAGGAATCGATTCTCATTTTCCCTATCGATTTAGGGCTTACGCTCCCGGTAGGCGCTTACGATGCCTGGGCTTTCGGCAACAGATCCGCGGATAGGTGCCGAATTACCAGACAGAACAGGACCAGGACTCCGGCGAGCAATAACCGTGGATAGAGGCCGTTGGTGCGAAAGATTTCGACAATCAGAATCAGATTCGCCAGAACAAGCAACGTAAGCGACATAGCTCGATGGAATCGTTGCATTCCAAATTGCAGTCCGCTCGCATTCTTGCGCTCGATCTCGCGTCCTTTGTCGGAATCGGTGCACCCAGGCTTGCTTCTGCAAGCATTGCAGGCAGAAGCGGGCGCCCGATAGACCACTGTTCCCTTCGCGGTATCGGCAAAAACAGGAAAGAGGTGTTGCTCCTCCGGACATCGCCAGATATCCCGGTCGGGATGATATGTGAATCCAACAGTGCTGATACTCAATGAGCGGCGATGCGCATGACGTGCCGCCAATTCCAGTAGAAGAGCGATGGAAGCCAAAGAGATAGCGTATCCCAGCATGAGAATGAATTCGAGCGATACGCGGGGCACAGTTCAGCGCTCCTTCGGTTGCGCGACGACGTCAGTAAAGAGAATTTCTATCGGCTCCTCTGTCGAGCTTCCTTTCTTCATGTAGCGAATTCCCAACAGTGAAATATAAAGAATTGGAAGTGTGCCTCCGACGATGAAGACGATATCGCCAGGCATCCGCAGCCATTCCAGTACGGAGTTGGCATGGTTGCCGATGTAGTTGAGCGTGCGGGCATCATAGTAACTAACGCTGATGGAGTGATAGAGCTGTAGAATTCCCAACGGAAAAAGAGTGGCGAAGACCATCCACGCCAGACCGAGATTCAGCGACCAGAAGCTGATCCGCGCCGCTTTATCCGACCAATGCTGTTGCGGAATGATGTAGCGCAGGCAAAAGAGGGCTAACCCGACCGCCAGCATTCCATACACTCCCATCATCGCCGCATGGGCGTGATTTGCAGTCAGAGCAGTACCGATTTCGTAGTAGGAGACAATTGGCAGGTTGATCAGGAAACCGAAGACTCCTGCCCCAAGAAAGTTCCAGAAGCCCACCGCTGCCAGGAACATTACCGCCCAGTAGTGTGGAAACGGAGTCGCGGACTTTGCCTCCTGGACGGTTCCCAACTGCAGGAAACTCCACGCTTCGACAGTCAGAAACGTCAGCGGGATCACCTCGGCTGCGGAAAAGAAAGCCCCCAAAGCCATGTGAAGCGCCGGTTCGCCCGAGAAGTACACATGATGCATGGTGCCTACGATGCCGCCCGCAGAGTACAAAATGACGTCGAGATAAATCATTCGCAGCGCGGTGCGCTCGTGAACAACTCCCA
>JBARFA010000046.1:0-51588 GCA_049796755.1 Acidobacteriaceae bacterium | reverse complement strand
CAAGACCTATGAGCTGTGGGTCATTCCCGCGAACGGTGGCGCTCCACTTCCTGCAGGCACCTTCCAGCCGGATGCGCAGGGAATGGCCAGCGTTCTGCTGCCGAATCTTCCCAAGGGAATTCCGGCGAAGGCCTTCGGAGTGACCGTCGAAAACGTGGGTGGATCGACAACTCCGACTCTGCCGATCCTGTTGGCTGGCGGATAGAATCGCTCTTCTGCTGCGCCAGTCGGCGAGCCATGTCAGCGGTTAAAAGTTCAGGCTTCGTTCAGCGCCGCTCGACGTTTCCAGTGCGTCCAGATAAACCAGGCCAAACCTGCAACCAGCAACAACACAACGGCCGCGTCAGACTCATGCAGTATGTGTTGTAGCCGGGGATCGGTATGCCATGCATTGCCCAGCTTCATTCCCGCGTAGGCCAAAACAAAACACCAGGGCCACGAACCTACGAAGGTATAGATGTGAAACTTCAACTGCGGCATGCGTGCAATTCCAGCGGGCAGCGCGATAAAAGTACGCACCACCGGCAGCAGGCGCGCCAGCAACACAGTAATGGGACCGAAGCGCATAAAAAATCGCGTGGTGCGGTCGAGATCGCGCCGGTCCAGCAAAATGTAGGAACCGTATTTCTCTACCAGCGGCCGTCCACCGTACGCGCCAATCCAATACGCGACCGCTGATCCCAAATTGCAACCAATAGCGCCCGCCGTTGCCACGCAAAATAAGCTGAAGCGGCCCGTATAAACCAGGTAGCCGGCGAAGGGCATGATGATTTCTGACGGCAGCGGGATGCAGGCTGACTCAATCGCCATCAACAGGGCTACGCCCGGATAGCCGATGTGAGAGATGATGGCGGTGATCCATGGAACAAGGAAGGTGAGTATTTTTTCTGTCATCGAGCGTTTGAAATGGGCCTGTCAGCAGTATATCGGTCGATGCAGGGTTCTTCGGAGGATGTGACGGGGGCACAAGCGGGAGCGGTTTTTGCTAGCATGATGGATAGCAACCAGGGGATATCGATGACCGACGCTGTCACTACTGAAATCGCGACCGAGACGGCACATGCCGCTGCCACCCAGACCGCTCCCGCGAAAGAAGCTTCCAAAGAAAAAGAGCTGAAGCGGCAGATTGTCTCCTTCCAATTTTTCAAAGTGATGCCGGAGTGGCGTCGGCTACCCGTCGCGGAGCGCGCCGATCACAAGGCCGCCGTGGCTGCCGTGCTGGAGCGCTGGAACCAGGCGGATCGCATGTTGACGCTGACCTATTCCACCGTGGGAACACGCAGCGAATGCGACATGATGCTGTGGCGCATTTGTACGACGGTCGACGACCTGAACCAGATGACCGCGGAGCTGATGGCAACGCCGATGGGCGGCTATCTTGAAACGGCATTCAGTTATCTGGCCATGACCAAGCGTTCGCAATATCTGATTGGCCACGAGCATGAAGGACAGGCGGATTCGCGTGGCTTTTTGCGGCCGGGCCGTCAGAAATATATCTTTGTCTATCCATTCTGGAAGACGCGTGCCTGGTATCTGCTTCCGAAAGATGAGCGCCAACGCCTGATGACGGAGCATATCCGTGTCGGGCATTTGTATCCGCGCGTGAAGTTGAACACCACGTATTCCTTCGGACTGGACGATCAAGAATTTGTAGTGGCGTTCGAAACGAATTATCCGGAAGATTTTCTTGATCTGGTCGAGCAGTTGCGGGGCACGGAAATCAGCGCTTACACACTGAAGGATTATCCCATCTTTACCTGCGTACGCATGACCCCGCAAGAAATGCTGGATCGGGTTGGATAAAGCAGTGCCGACCGCACGTCCGCAGAAAAAAACAGCGAAGAAGGGTTCGAGCGCCAAGGCGGCGCCGATCCCGGCTGCGAGAAAGATCGCGAAGAAGAAATCCGCAGCCGATCCGACGAGCCCGCAGCGCGTGGAAACCATCCTGCAGCGACTCGCAGAACATTATCCCAACGCAGTCTGTGCGCTGCACCACCGCAATGCGTGGGAGCTGATGGTCGCGACCATTCTTTCCGCGCAGTGTACGGATGTGCGCGTGAACATTGTGACGCCGGAGCTGTTTAAACGGTTCCCTACCCCGCAGGCAATGGCGAAAGCCTCTCAGGCTGAAGTGGAGGAGATGATCCGCACTACCGGGTTCTTCCGCAATAAGGCGAAGAACATTATCGGCGCGGCGAAGATGATTGTTGCAGAATTCGGCGGCAAGGTTCCGCAGACCATGGACGAACTGCTGACGATCCCTGGCGTGGCGCGCAAGACGGCCAATGTTGTTTCCGGTTCATGGTTCAAAATTCCATTGGGCGTGGTGGTGGATACGCACGTGATGCGCATCACGCAGCGACTGGAGCTGACGAAGTCGACTACGCCGGAAAAGATCGAGCAGGATTTAATGCGGTTGATCCCGCAAACAGCCTGGATCGACTTTTCCCATCGCGTGATTCACTTTGGTAGGGAAATTTGTATCGCGCGGAAACCTCGCTGCGCCGACTGCTTCCTGGAAGACCTCTGCAACTCCAAAGACAAAACCTGGAGCAGACACTAGCGATTGGCGGGGGATGCGTGCGCTGTCGACCAGCGGCATAGCGCTTCAATCACGCCAGGAATGGTGTAGTCCTTGGCTTCAACGGCAGGTTCGACGCCGTGATGACGAAGTGTTTGGCTGGTGATGGGGCCAATCGAAGCGGCTGCCATCGCCGTCGGCCACTCGGGCACGTTCGCTTCGTGCAACAGGCGAAAGAAATTTGTCACCGTCGAAGAACTCGTGAACGTGACCACATCCGGCATCCGGCTGGGCGCGGCGAAGAGAAGTCGCAAATCGTCTGCGGAGGTCACAGGAACAACCGTCTGATACGCGTCGACCACATCCACGGTTGCGCCAGCGTTTCGGAGCTCTTCCGGGAGCACATCGCGAGCCACCTTGGCGCGGACCAACAAAACATTCTTGCCGCCCACCTGGTTCCGCAACGATTCCACCAGCGATTCTGCGATCGCCTGCTTCGGAACTTCATCGACGTGCAAGCCCATTTCCCCAAGAGCGCGCGCGGTGGCCGGACCGATGGCGGCGATTTTTAAAACATCGACCGCGCCAATAGGAAGTTTCAAAGAGGCAAGCCGCTCAGCCAATACTTCTGCACCATTCGCACTGGTCACGACCAGCCATTGATATTTTTTGGCATTCCACAACGCCGCATCCAGTGCGCTGTAGGAATCCGGTGGGATGATTTCGATGGCCGGAATCGCGATGACAGTCGCTCCTCGCGCTTCCAGCGCGCTTGCCAGCGATTGCGCCTGATGCCTGGCGCGCGTGATGAGAACCTTCCGTCCGGCGAGCGGCTTCATCTGCCTGGATTTCCTGCGGGTGGGGCAGTTTCAGCAGCTGCGAGAAACTCTGCCGCACCGCGCGCTAACAATCGATTCGCTATTTCACGACCCGCATCTTCAGCCGATGGACGTGCTTGATGCAGCTCCATTTGTTCCCGCAAAATTTGAGATCCATCCGGCTGAGCGACGACGCCGATTACGGTCCAGCCCTTGTTCGCCGGCTCGCAATACACCCCAACCGGAAGGTGACAGCCTCCGCCTAACGTAGCCAGCGCGGCACGCTCTACAAGGACGGCAAAGTGGGCCGAAGGATCGTCGAGGGCGGAGACAACAGCGCGCGTCGCGTTGTCATTGGTCCGGCACTCAATCGCGAGCGCTCCCTGCCCGGCGGCAGGACACATTTGTTGGGGCGAAAACAGTTCCTTCACATCGGCGGCGAGGCCCAGGCGATCCAAGCCCGCAGCCGCAAGAATGATGGCGTCGTATTGGCCCTCGTGCAGCTTGCGCAGCCGAGTGTCGACGTTGCCGCGCAGCTCACGAATATCAAGATCGGAGCGCAACGCCCGCAATTGCGCCTGACGCCGCAAACTGCTGGTTCCGACAACCGCGCCGGACGGCAGGGCTGCGAAACTTTCGAAGCGAACAGAGACGAACGCATCGCGCGGATCGGCGCGCTTTGGGATCGCCACGATGATGAACTCTTCCGACAGCTCCGTCGGCAGGTCCTTCAGGCTGTGCACCGCAAGATCAATACGCTCGTCGGCCAGCGCCTCTTCAATCTCTTTGGTAAACATTCCCTTGGTACCGACCTGCATAAAAGGCGCATGCTGCACGCGATCGCCTGTCGTGACCAGAATCTCAATCGAGACCTGGTGACCGCGATCACGCAACTCCGCGGCAATGTGATCTGCCTGCCATCGGGCGAGGGCTGAACCGCGACTCCCAATGCGGATCAAAGTAAACTTCCCTCCTTGACCGGGGCCGATTTCTCCGCGGCGTCTGTGCTTGCGACCGCAGTAGCGTCAGGAGTGGGGATGAATGTGGTCTCTGTTTGCTCACTCTGTGCAGTCATCGACTCGGCTGTCTCGATTGCTTCGGTGGGCTTTTCGTGGTGCTCCAGATCGAAAACGGTTTGGATCACCGCAAGGGTCTCACGGTCACCTTCCTGTGCGGCACGCTTGATGGCCTGGATGGGCGCGTGCTGCAATTTATGGACCAGCGCGCGAGTCATCTGCTCCACGGCCTGCAATTGCTCGCTGGACAGTTGCGCCAAGCGAGGAGCCATGCGCCGCATCTCATTCTGCCGCACATCTTCCAGGGTCTGCTGCAGGGCCACGATCGAAGGGACGCCATTGAGCGACTGCATCCGCTGCGTATATTTCTCCACTTCGGTGCGAATGATCACCTCGGCGTCCATCGCTTCCTTGGTGCGGCTGGACATGTTCGACACGGCCACGGCTTGCAGGTCATCGATGTTGTAAACGAAAACACCTTCAACTTTGTTAATCTCCGGGTCCACATCGCGAGGCACGGCGATGTCGATGATAAACATGGGACGCTGCTTGCGCCGCTGCATGTATTGCTCCGCGTGCGTGCGCTTGAAGATAGGATCCTCCGCCCCCGTCGAACTGACAATGATGTCCGCCGTTGCAGCATATTGGTGCAGCAAATCGTATGAGATGGGCTGCACGATTGCAGATTGACCTGTCGCAGAGCCACTCTCAGAGCGCACGCCAGGAAATTTACGAGCTAGCTCGACAGCGCGTTCATAGGTGCGGTTGCAAATGTAGATCGTGCTGGCACCATGCTGCATCATGCTGCGAGCGGCCAGTTCTCCCATCTTGCCCGCGCCCATCAACAGAACTGTTTTGCCTTGCAGCGAACCGAAGATTTTGCGAGCCAGGTCGACGGCCACCGACGCGATGGACACCGAAGAGATGCCGATGCTTGTCTGGTTGCGCACTTTGCGGGCGACCGTAAAGGCGCGTTGCATCAGTGGATCCAGGTTGGTGTTGATGCCGCCAATCGATCTCGCGAGGGAATAGGACTCTTTTACCTGCCCCAGAATTTGTGGCTCACCTACGACGAGCGAATCCAGACTGGAGGCAACACGGAACACGTGGCGGACAACCTCCGACGCTCGGTATTCGTACATGAAAGGATGCAGCGCTTCTTTGCCGATCGCGAAATAGTTCTGAATGAACTCCAGCAGATCGGCCTGCGCCGGTTCCTGGTAGGTGAGGAACTCGACGCGGTTGCAGGTGGAAAGAATCATGCCTTCGCGCACGCAGGGCACGCTCAGCAACGAAAGCGTTGCTTCCTGCAGGCGGGCGGCTGGAATAGCGAGCCTCTCCCGCACCTGCAAGGGCGCAGATTTGTGATTGACGCCGATGAGGACGAAGTTCATGGCGCGGGGAACCTATGGACCGTGCTGAACTGATTCGCGACCCACACAGTGAGCGCCATCAGAAACACCAGCGTAGATAAATAGACAGCCCGCTTGCCGCGCAGGCCAGTGTGACGACGGACATACAACATCCAGACGTAGAGGACCCACATGCCAATGGAAAGCAGCACCTTGGGATCGAGAAAATACGCGGCTCCCACGCTTTCCTGGGCAATTAACGCGCCGGCCAGCAGCCCCAGCGTCATGCACGGCAAGCCGATCACGAGGGTGACAAATGCAATGTGATCGATGGTATCGAGTGGCGGCAGATGGCTGAAAACGCCGCCAATCTGCTTGTTCTTCAAGCGCCGTTCCTGGATCAAGTAGAGCAGGCTGGAGAGCAGACTGAACAGCAAAAGCGTATAAGCCACCAGCAGAAGCGCAATGTGCAGCAATATCCACCCGTTATGCATCCACTGGCTCGAAACAGGAGCATGGTCCGGTTGCGCCGCCGGCAGAAGCAACAGCAGAAAAATGACAGGAAGGACAAACAAGCCGAAGGAAATTGCCCGGTAGCGCCAGTAAATCGCCAGAAACGTAATCGTCAGTAGCAGCGCGAACGAGGTTTCCACCTCATGCAGGCTAGCCGGCACCCAGTGATGGGCCAGACGCATCATTTCCACCAGCGCAACCAGATGAAAATAAAAAGCGGAGACGCAGACAGGGTGCACAAATTTGCGCCAGCGATCATGGCCGGTTAGCACATCTGGAATGACCGTAAGGCTACAGACGCCGTATAAAACCAGCGCAACCCGCAGCCAGATGAGATACATTGCCATCGCTCGAAGAACCGCTCCCTGACAGAACGTACAAGTAAGTATATAGCTCAGACAAAAGGCACTTTACTGTGATGCAGGACACATGTGACCCAGAACACACAGACCTTTCCGAACGATTTTGGGCAAAATCAATGGGTGTTCACATTGCCATCTATAAGAGGATTGGGATTTCCGATGCGTTAGATTGGTACACATCGTTCCCGATGGCCTATCTTTAAAGGAAAGGCCGCCCGTCATTTTTGTTGCACCCAAGCTCCAGGAGAAGACCTCTGTCCGTGTCCAGTGTCAGCCCGAATCCAACTCTGGAAATGGCTTCTACGCCATTGATGCGGCAGTATGCCGCAGCGAAACAGAAATATCCGGATACGCTGCTCTTCTTTCGCCTGGGTGACTTCTACGAACTATTTTATGAGGATGCCAAGACTGCGGCGCGCGAACTTCAGATCACCCTGACTTCGCGCGACAAGGAAAGGGCGATCCCGATGTGCGGTGTTCCCCATCACGCCGCCGACCAGTACATCGCACGGCTGTTGCGGCTGGGCTATCGCATTGCCATCTGCGAGCAACTGGAAGACCCCAAGCTGACGAAGACGATTGTGCGTCGCGAGGTGACCCGCGTCCTGACGCCGGGCACAGCCATCGATCCCGGGCTGCATTCGGAACAGAACAATTTTCTTGCGGCCCTGTGCTTCGATGGTTCGACCATTGGACTGGCGCTGCTGGATAACTCGACCGGCGATTTTCGCGCCACGGAATTTCGCGGCTGCGATACGCAGGATGCCGCATCTCAGGCTAGCGACGAACTGGCGCGATACAGTCCGGCTGAAATTCTGCTTGCTGAAAACAGCGGTGGGATTGCGGCATCGCTCGAAGAGGCTTTGCGGTCCCGCACCGTGACTCACCTGGAACCTTGGGTGCTGACGCGAGACTATGCGGTGCCGCTGCTGGAAAATCATCTGGGAACGCGCGAATTAGCAGGTTTTGGGCTGGAAGGCCACGCAACTGCCGCGGTTGCGGCAGGCAGTATCGTGCACTACTTGCGAGCGACGCAACTCGGCCAATTGGAACACATTGACCGGGTGCGTTATTACGAACACAGCGGCTGTCTTCAACTCGACGCTGTGACCGTCCGAAATCTGGAACTGGTCGAACCGCTGATGCCAGATGCGCGCCGACATACAACGCTGTTTCATACGCTGGATCTGTGCCAGACGCCGATGGGGAAGCGCAAGTTGCGCGCCACCATCCTGAGGCCGCTGATTGAGCTCGCGGCCATTCACGAACGCCTCGACGGCGTGGCCGAGCTGCACAAGGATTTGCAGATTCGCGAGCATGTACGCGACAGCATTTCAGACATTCTTGACCTAGAACGATTGCTAAGCCGGATTTCACTCGACAGTGCCGGGCCGCGCGACTTGCTGACGCTTGGAATTTCCGCGGCGAAATTACCGACAGTCGCTGCAGCCATTACGCGACTTCAATCGCCTGCCTGGAAACGGATGCAATCGTCGCTGGATTGCATCGAAGACCTGCAGCATGCAATTTCGACGACGCTTGCGGAGCAGCCTCCGGTGCGTTTAGAAGATGGTGGGGCAATCGCCGCTGGAGTTGACGCGGAACTGGATGAATTGCGATCGCTCAGCCTGAGCGGGAAACAATCGATTGCAGCGATTGAGGAGCGTGAACGACAGCGGACTGGAATCGGATCGCTGAAAGTTCGCTATAACTCCGTGTTCGGCTATTACATTGAGATCACGAAATCGAACCTCGACAATGTTCCCGCGGAGTATGAACGCAAGCAGACGCTGGTGAATGCTGAGCGCTTCACCACGCAGGAACTAAAAGATTATGAACGCAGCGTGCTGGGCGCGCAGGAGCACTGCCTTGAAATCGAACGGCGCATCTTTCTGGAATTGCGCCAAACGATTCTCGCTGCGAGCGCACGGATTCGAGCGACGGCGGAGACGGTTGCAGAAATCGATTTGCTCGCATGTTTTGCGCAGCTTGCCTCGGCTCGGCGCTATGTTCGCCCGGAAGTCGACGACTCCGGTGTTTTTGAAGCGCCGGCGGCGCGTCATCCGGTGATCGAGTGGCACATGGAGCAATCGTCGGAAGGAAGGTTCGTTCCCAACAGCATTTACCTCGATACGGAAGGGCCGAGTCTTTTGCTGCTGACCGGACCGAACATGGGCGGCAAGTCCACCTATCTTCGCCAGGCGGCGCTGCTGGTCATCCTTGCGCAGATGGGGTGTTTTGTTCCGGCACAGCGGATGCGAATCGGCTTGGTGGACCGCATTTATACGCGGATCGGTGCCAGTGACAACGTCGCTGAAGGACGGTCAACTTTTATGGTGGAGATGACCGAAACGGCGACGATCTTACACACCGCTACGCCGCGATCGCTGCTGCTGCTGGACGAGATGGGGCGTGGAACCGCGACTTTCGACGGGATGTCGTTGGCGTGGGCGACAGTTGAACATATACATGAGGTATTATCTGCAAGGACTTTGTTCGCGACGCATTATCACGAGCTGACGATGCTCGCCGGAATTCTGCCTCGACTGAAAAATCTTCGCGTGACAGTGCAGGAAAATCCCAAGGGAATTGTTTTTCTCCATGCGATTGAGGAAGGCGCAGCCAACAAAAGTTACGGCATCGAAGTGGCCAGGCTGGCAGGGATTCCGCAGGAAGTGGTGGTGCGGGCGAGAGAAATATTGCGCCAGCATGAGCGATCGGAGAAACGCGAAATCGAATCGAGCTGCGAACCGGATGTGCAGATGACGTTATTCACTCCCTTGTCGCAACGGGTCGTCGATCAGATTCAGTCGCTCGATTTGAATTCGCTGACACCGATGCAGGCGCTAAATTTGTTGCAGGAATTGCAGCAGGAAGTTCGCGAGGGATCGCCGACGACGGGAAAACACGCATGAAGAAAACGACTGCACTGCGCCATCGTGTAGGGTCGCTGCTGATCGTCGGTGTCGAATCGACGTCGCTGTCGGCGCTGGAATTGGCGTGGCTGCACAGCCTGCAACCGAGCGGAATCATTTTATTCCGGCGCAATATAGATACGGCAGCCCAGATCCGTGCGCTGTGGAAGCAAGCCGCGGTTGCGTTGGCAGCGCCTTTCTTTCGCTGTGTGGACCTTGAAGGCGGCACGGTCGATCGGTTTCGCGATCTTGTAGGCCCGACGCCCTCCGCTGGCGAAGTTGCTTCGACCCATCAACCGGCGATCATTCGGGAGAGCGGCGCGCTTATTGGACGAATGCTGCATGCGCTCGGTTTCAATCTGGACTTAGCTCCCGTGTTGGATCTGGCGATGCCGGCTTCGCGCGAGGTGATGAGAACGCGTGTGGTTTCTTCAGATCCGGCAAACGTGATTGCCTATGCTCGGGAATTTATTGTGGGACTTCGTCAACATGGAATCATCGCGTGCGGCAAGCATTTCCCCGGACTAGGTAGCGGAACTTTGGATTCACACCATGCGACTCCCAGCATCAGTCGAACCTGGGGTGAGATTTGGGAGCAGGATCTGGAACCTTACCGTGCGCTGCGGACCGCGTTGCCACTGGTGATGGTGAATCATGCAGCCTATCCAAAAATCGAGCGGCCGTCGCGACCGGCGTCGCTGTCACATTTCTGGATCGAAGAAGTGTTGCGGGAAAAACTGCGCTATCGCGGATTGGTGATTTCCGACGATATGGAAATGGGCGGAGTCCTCAACCATGCATCTGCCGAATTCGCTGCCATCGAGGCGGTCGCTGCTGGCACAGACCTGCTGGAAATCTGCCATCGTGCCGACAGAGTCCTGGCCACGCATGAAGCCCTGCTACGGGAGGCGGAACGTTCGCCCTCCTTCGCGCGTGCCGTAGACAGAGCGACCACCCGAGTTGCAGGCGCGAAGGTGCGACTGCTGAAGAATTCTGTTTTGCCTCGTTCACTTACTGCCGCTGGCTTAAAGCAATTACAAAACGCGCAGGAATGCTTGCGCGCAAAGATCGCACACGCGACTTGCGAGACGCCGGAATGAAAACTTCCTCCAAAAAAGAAAACCGCGCGATGACCGTGGCTGGCATCATGAGCGGGACGTCTGCCGATGGCATTGATGTGGCGTTCGTAAGGATTCGGGTGCCGCGAAGCTTCCCCAATCACCTTCCACAACTTCGACTGCTCGCGCATGTGGCCGTTCCCTACCCTGCGACGGTTCGCAAATACATTCTGCAAATGATGAACGCCGACGCTGCATCCGTCGCAGATATGTCGCGGCTACATTGGCGACTGGGGCAGTTGTATTCCGATGCGGTGAAGTTGGCGCTGAAAAAGCATCCGATGCGGCTCGACCTTGTCGGCTGCCACGGCCAGACTATCTATCATCAGGGCGTCGCCCGGCAATTTCTCGGCACGCAGTTCGCATGCACATGGCAGATGGGGGAAGCTTCTGTCATCGCATCTGAGCTTGGTGTCTCGGTGGTCTCGGACTTTCGGCCGGCGGACCTGGCTCTGGGTGGTCAAGGCGCGCCGTTGGTGCCGCTGTTGGACTATGTCGCGTTTCACCATCCCACACGCAATCGCGTCCTGCAAAATCTAGGCGGCATCGCCAACATGACGGTGATTCCGGCAGGTGCCTCAGCTGAATCGATCTTCGCCTTCGATACCGGGCCGGCCAATATGGTGATCGATGCGTTGATGACGGAATGCTTCAGCAAAAAATATGATGCACAGGGTGCTACGGCAAAGCGTGGTCGTGTGTTGGAATCAGTGGTCCAACACGAGTTGAGCGCTCGGTTTTTTCAGGCGCTTCCGCCGAAGTCCGCCGGTAGAGAGCAGTTTGGGCGAGAATTTGTAGCCCGTTTTCTCGCGGATTGCCGCAAACAAAGCAAGCGGCCGGAAGATGCAGTTGCGACCGCGACGGCACTGACGGCGCGAAGCATCGGGCGGGCATGGAAGGATTTCATTGCGCCCACGCTGTGCATCGCTCCCACCGACTATATCGTTGCGGGTGGCGGCGCGCGCAACCGTATCCTGATGGAAATGATTCGGCACGAATTGGAATCACTCGGAAGAATCAGCATCAAAACCAGCGACGAGTTTGGGATGCCCGCAGCAGCGAAAGAGGCCATGGCGTTCGCGCTGCTTGCGTATCAGACCTGGCATCGCCACCCAGGAAACCTACCGCGAGCCACCGGCGCGAGACGAGCGGCCATACTGGGAAAAATCACGCATGCATAACTGGCGCGCGGAATTCACTCGCATCGCAGCATCAACCGTATTGACGACAATTTCTCTCGGCAGCACAGCCGTGCTGCAAGGGTGCAGGCAAAAACCGGCTGATCCGAATACGGTGACGATCGCGATTGAGAGCAGCCCGACCAACCTCGACCCGCGCATAGGAGTGGACGCTCAATCGGAACGCATCGACGAACTGATCTTCGATTCGCTGGTCAAAAAAGATGCACATTTCAATCTGCAGCCCGACCTTGCAACGTCCTGGGACACGCCTAATCCTCTGACCTATATTTTTCATTTACGAGCCGGAGTGAAATTTCAGAATGGCCAGCCGCTCACGGCGCGTGACGTGAAGTGGACTCTCGACTCGATGCGCGACCACAGCATTTTGACCTCGAAATATCAGGCCTACCGCAATGTTGCCTCGATCGATGCGCCCGATTCACAGACCATCGTTATACATATGAAGCAGCCGGATGCAGCGCTATTGTGGAACCTCTCCGATGGCGCGCTCGGTATTGTTCCGTATGGAAGCGGGAGTAATTTTCAGCAGCACCCGATCGGCACCGGCCCGTTTCGTTTAGTCAGGCAAGAACTCGACAAAGAAGTTGTGCTCGAGCGCAATCCGCTGAGTTGGCAGACCGTTCCGAAGATTTCGCGGCTGCGATTTGAGGTGGTTCCCGATGAAATGACGCGTGCGCTGGCGCTACGCAAGGGCTCCGCAGACATCGCATCGAATGCCTTGTCGCCCGACATGATCTGGTCGATGCGCAATGACAAAAACCTGAGCGTGGCAGACTCGCCGGGAACCATCGTGCAATATCTCACCTTCAATTTGCGCGATCCATATCTGCGCGATGCGCGCGTGCGGCAAGCCATTGCGTATGCGGTAAATCGGCCGCTGATCATCTCCACGCTGCTACGTGGGATGGCTCGACCAGCCGACAGTCTGCTACCCCCGAATCATTGGGCTTACACCGACGATGTGGCGCATTACGACTACAATCCGCAGCGTGCGAAACAGCTTCTCGACGACGCCGGATACAAGTGTGGGCCCGATGGCCTTCGCTTTCACCTGACGATGAAGACCTCCAACGACGGCGGCGCACGAGAACTTGCAATGACGCTGCAACAGCAGTTGCGGGCGGTTGGGATAGCGCTCGACGTACGCAGTTTCGAATTTGCCACTTTCTATTCCGACATTTCTCACGGATCGTTTGGCATGTACAGCCTGCGCTGGATTGGCGGCAACGAGGACCCAGATATCTTTCATTACGCGTTTGCTTCCGCAAGCGTTCCGCCGCACGGGGCTAATCGTGGTGATTATTCCAACGCACAAGTCGACCAGTGGTTGCAGGTAGCAGCATCTGAATCCGACCAGGCAAAACGTCGCATTCTGTATGTGCAGGTCCAGCAAATCCTGGCGAAAGAAATGCCGACTCTGCCGCTTTGGTTCCTTGATTCTGTTGTGATCTACAATCGCAGGATCAGCGGAGTGGAATCTTCGCCGTCAGGAAATTTCTATTTTCTTGAGACGGCTATCCCGCACGCATCGAGATGATCGCCCATCAGACCGGAAGAGTCCCGGACGCGATGCGCGATCGAGTGCTCGGCGGACTGGAGAGGCCTGCGAGGCGCACGGTCAAAAGCATCGCGGGCACTAGAAACACAGTAGAGTTGAGCACCCACATGATGACGCCGCCGGCAATCTGATCGGAGAGCGCCGAAATGTGGAATGGATTGGGCTGCGAAAAGTAGAACTGATAAATCGGACGATTGCAGAAAGCGAGAAATGCCGACAGTGCTGAGTTCACGATATCCGCAGAGAGAAGATACACCAGGACCATCCAGCCATTGTGACGCGCGCGGCTTGGCCAAGGCTGGATGATGACCCACCAGAAAAGCAGCGCAGTGCTGAGAAAACAAATGTGCTCAAAGTCATGCACATTTTCATTGCGGAGAGCATAGTCGTAGGCTTTGGGAACATGCCAGGCCAGAAATACGATGTTGAAGGCGAGCCATGCGACGATCGGATCGGTAAGAAAATCGCCAACGCGACGCAGCCAGCGTAGAGCAATCAGCGGACCCAGAACAGACTTGACGAATCCTCGTGGAAGCCCACGCAATACCGGCACGACTGGAGCACCAAGCAGGACCAGCGGCGGCACGGCAGACATCAGCAGAAAGTGCTGCACCATGTGCGCGCTGAGCAATGTATCGGCAAAGCCATCCATGGGCGAAGCGATGGCCAGCCACAGAACAACCATGCCGGCGACAAAACACAGCAGGCGCTCAACGGTGAAATAAGCAGGCCGAGTGCGGCGAATCGCACGCCAGCCACGCACATAGACCAAACACACAAGGATGACGCTGGTGGTCAGCCAGAAGGGCGGCGACCAGGCATCAAGAATGGCCTGACTTGGTGTGGACATGACATCTCCGCGTGGATGCGTCTTTCAAATGCGAAACCGGGACTGCCAGGTCCGCTCCATTCGAACAAAAAAAACGCACCTCGCGCTATTCCTCTTTGTGTCCCTGTCGCGGTTCTGCAAGCGGAGCGCCTTCCGCCAAGGGACGAGCCAGATTGCGTGCCGGCATCTGGTTGCCGTTCAACGTCTCAAGAAAGCGAACCAGCGCCGTGGTTTCCTGTGGACTCAGGGCACTGCCGTACGCCGGCATGTTCCCACTGCCCTGCAGCACCTGCCGGATCAATTCGCTTTCGGTCATCTGCGTTGCTACACGGTTGAGATCGGGCCCACGTTTTCCCCCAACGCCGTCGAGCGAATGGCAATTGCGGCACTGCATCTGCTGAAATACAACCGCGCCGCGTCTTTCCAGAGGAGTGCGATCCTTCAAATATTTTGGCTGCACCGGGTCCGCGCTCCACGCATTCATGACTGGACTCCACGGCGGATGTTCGCCGAGACTGGTGAGAATGGAGAGCGAAACAGCAATCACGCACACCATCAAGACAGCCACGGGCCGGCGCGACCAGTGTTTCTCGCCTTCACCGGCATACAGCGGCAGGCCCAGCATCGCGCAGATGACGGCGATGGGAGTGATGAGCAGAAGCGGCGTTTCCAGATGTGGCGGAGCCAGCGCAAAGATCGAATAGATCCATAAGAACGGCAGATCCGGTTTGGGCACCGTTTGGATAATCGTAGGATCGGGCGGACCGCTGGGACCGATGGGACCAAAGAAAATAGCGCACGCCATAATCGCCAAAATAATGGCGGCGGAGAAGGTGACGTCTTTCCAGGCAGCGTCGGGAACGAAGGGCACGCCGTCCTTGTGGACTTCCGCTTCATATTCCTGCAGGTAGGTGCTGCGGCGGACCAAGCGTCCGGGCATCGGCCACTCATTGATGCCGAGGCGAAGAACCATCCAAACATGCACGCCGACCAGAGCGATCAATATTCCGGGGATAATAAAAACGTGCAGCGCGAAGAAACGCGAAAAGGTCGCCGCACCAATAATGGGGCCGCCGAGCATGAAGTGAACCAGCCAGGCGCCGATCCATGGGACTCTTCCCATAATGGACGCGCCAATTCCCAATCCCCAATAGGCATCCTGATCGAAGCGCAGCACCTGACCGGTGAAGGCCATGCCGAGCGTCAGCAGCAGCAGGAACACGCCGACGATCCAGGTCAATTCGCGGGGAAATTTATACGCGCCGAACATAAACACCTGAGTCATGTGAATCAGGACAATGGCGATCATGAAGTCCGATCCCCATCCGTGCAGCGCGCGCAGAAACCATCCCAAGGTTAAGCCGTGATTCAAAAAGTTCAGGCTATTCCACGCATCCCGCGCGGTCGGGGTATAGACCAGCGCCAACAGAATGCCCGTGACCACCTGCATCATCAGAATCACAGTGGCTGCGCTGCCAAACACGTACCACCAACTGGCACTGTTGGAAGGGATGGGATGCTCGGAAGCTTCCGTGATGGGCTTGATGAAGCCCAGTCGGCGATCGAGCCAGTGATAGAGCGCGATGCCCTTCTGTTTTAAACCTGGCATGAGCTGCACCCCGGCCTGACAATGCTGGCTTCTGTCGAGAGGGTGGGTAGTTCGCCCGCCCAGATCAGAAGTTGATTGCCGACGATTCTGTATTTGTATTGATAAAGGCCACGCGGCGGCGGCCCGGCAGCAACCGCACCATCCTGGTAGTACACGCCGCCATGGCAAGGACACATGAATAGTTTGGATTGCGGGAACCAGTGCACCGGACAATCCATGTGCGCGCAGTTGATGGCAAATACCTGAAATTGATTCTTCGTAATATGCCGTACCCAGCACGGCAGCGTGCGAGTCTGTCCGTCGGCCGGCGTGCCCATGGGATTGCGATATCTTCCGAGCCGAGTTTCTCCCGGCGGAAATTGCTCAAGATTTCCGACCGGCACCCAGTTGTTGTAGCTGGAATTCTTTCTGAAAAATGGACCGAACACATACCCGAGAACCGGCACAGCCAGGACCGCGCCGACTGCGCCATTCAGCAACAAAGCCACCTTGAAAAGGAACTTTCTGCGCGAGTGTTCGCTTGGATCATTCATCGGATTTTCGACGATCGGGTCGTTGGTCAAGTCATTCAATGGATTCTTCACGCTCACTCCTGTTGCGGCACTGCGCGGGTTTTACTTCCCTTTCGTGGAATTTTCCGCACCGGTCGGCGGTGCGCTCGGAAATGGCTGGCCGGGAAATTGAATGCGGTGTGATCCCAGCCATGCAACCACGTCGGTGACTTCCTTATCGGTCATCGGGTTGACGGATCCATGGCCGCGCCAGTCCGGCATTCCCTCGCCCGGTAGACCGGCGACAACCAGATCGCGCAAGCCCTGATCGCCGATCAACGAAAGATAGGTTGGGTCGACTATGGAGCCGGTCACATTATGTTTCGCAGCGGCTCCAGTCGCCGTCCCACCGGTCCCGTCCTCTCCATGGCAACTCGCGCAATGGGCCTGGAATGTAGTCTTGCCGGCAGCGATATCGGGTGCTGTTGTCGCGCTATAGCCCGGGGGATTTGTTCCATTCAAAATGCCAGGCTTCCCCCAATTGGCGATCATCCCGTTCACAATAATTTCCACTTGCTGATCGGTCAGCATGCCGCCGCCGGATTGCGCGAAGGCGTGCATGGATTTCAACGATTCTCCATTGGAAACGATGGGAAGCATGTGTTCCTTCCCGGCCCAGGCAAGATATACCGGATTGTTGAGCGGCAGCGCCGGGCCATTCAATCCGCGGTCGCCATGACATGCTGAGCAATTGCTTTTATACAAAACATTAAAGTCGACGATCTGACTTGGACGCAGTGTTTCCGGTCGGAAGCCAGGCTTGCCGGGCAGATGATCGCAACCTGCAGACGCCAGCAAAAACATTGCGGCGATGATCGTTGCACCCAGGGCTGAAATCTTTGCCTTCATTGGGTGCGATCCTCGTCGTGCGCTTCCTCTTCCAATGTCTGCGAGATCAAGCCGGCGCGTTCTGCAAACGGTCGCGCCTGGAACTGGGGCGTGCGCACGCGGACATGCAGATTCACAACGAATCCGGCGACCAGGCCGAAAGCAATCTGGGACGCGATAAACCATAGCCAGTCAATACGCCGATTCAAGGTCGGATTGACGGCCTCCAGTCCTCCATACAAAAGTCCGCTCCAGAAGATAGGCGCGAGAAAGCCTGCAGTGGCAATCGGCTCCCAGGGAAACATGGGCAGAATCGCGCCATAGAGCAGCCCGACCAGTACAGATGCCAGTGCATGCACCCCCACGGCAACCAGCAATCCTTCGAAATGGAACGCACTCAGAAAGGATGTGCTCTTTTCCGCCCAACCGGGAATGGCCATGGCTGCCAGCAGATTGGGAGCATACCAAAGGCTGTGAAAACGAATCAGGCCGAAGATCGTCGCCGGAGCAATCATGGCGACGCCGCCAGCCAATCCACCTTCCACGCCGGCGCTCAACGTATATCGCTCCACTGGCAAGAACTGGCGGTGCGACGCAACGGCAGGCAGGCGCAATACTTGTTCCCGCGAGCTCTTAATTTCCACCACTGCAGTGGTGACTGATACGGACTCATGCTGCTCGTGCGGAAACACATTGCGGAACCATCCGACCGCGCCGAATAGCATCAGCACAAATCCAAGAACGCTGATAGCCCACGCCGTCACCAGGCCAGCAAACAGAAATGTCACCCCGATCGCCAGCACAAACGGCCACGCAGTCGGTGCGGGCATGTGAATCGCGTGCACGGATGAATGGCTGTTTTCCGAATCCATATTCATAGTCTTATTCTTGCCATTATCTTCCAACGATATATACGACAGTGAGTACAACAACCCATACCGCGTCCACAAAATGCCAGTACATGGATAGCGAATGAAAGTGTTTGTATTGATCGTCGCCGACGAGGCCAAACAGCCCCAGGACCAGCACCACGCTCAGCATGAGTAATCCAATCAGGACGTGGGTCGCGTGCAATCCCACAAGAGAATAAAAAGTGGTTCCGAACAGACTGGTGCGGATGGTGAAGTGATGTTTGTAAATCAGGTCAAGCCACTCTTTGGCCGTACCCAGCAGGAAAATCATTCCCAGCAGTATCGTGCCGGCGAGCCAACCGATAAATGACAACTGGCTTTTCTTTTTCAAGCCGTCCACGGATAGATGAATCGTGATGCTACTGGAGAGCAGACAGATCGTTCCAAAAATCGGAACCTTGAGGATTTCCTTCGGCGTCGGTCCGCTGAGACTCTTGCCCATGTAATAAATGTAGGCGACGACAAAGATAAGAAACATGGCGGATTCAGCGGCGATCAGGCACCACATGCCGACGCTTCCACGGTATGGCAACTCCCACGGATCGTCCTTAACGTCGAAGGTGAAGGGGATCGTCGTCATTTTTGCGCCGCCAATCGATTCTCCGTCTCCAAGTCATACTTCCAGTCGGGATCTTCCGGATGTTTCAAGTCCCATAAGGGCCGACGACTGCGGACCATCGGATCTTCCGCGAAATTGTAGCTGGGAGGAGGTGAAGTCGTAGCCCACTCAAGCGTCCATGCATCCCACGGATCATTGCCGGCCAACTCGCCATAAAAATGCGAGCGCACCAGGTTGTAGACAAAGATGAGCACGGCAATCGCCTGGATAAATGCGCCAATCGTCATGATCAGATTCCATGTTCCCCAATGATGCCCGGGTTCGTAGGTATAAATCTCGCGCGGCATGCCCAGCAGACCGACGATATGCATAAAGTCGAAGGTCATCTGGAAGCCAAGAACAAAAAGCCAGAAGTGCCACTTCCCTAACCGCTCGCTCATCATGCGGCCGGTGATTTTTGGGAACCAGTAATAGAAAGCGGCAAACAGCGCGAAGAGAATTCCGCCGACAATCACGTAGTGAAAATGCGCCACCACGAAATAGGAGTTGTGGAGTTGCCAGTCAAACGGCGCCACCGACAACATGATTCCCGTAAGCCCAGCCAAGGTGAACTGAAACAAAAACGCGGTGCAGAACAGCATTGGGACAGTGAAATGTATTTTCCCGCCCCACATGGTCGCCAGCCAATTGAAGATTTTAATTCCCGTCGGGACGGCGATAATCATGGTCGATAGGACGAAGGCGGTATTGGCTGCGGCGCTCATGCCCACCGTGAACATATGGTGCGCCCACACGGTGAAGCTGATAAAGCCGATGCCAACCGATGCCGCCACCATCGCCGGATATCCGAAAATGGCCTTGCGCGAAAAGACGGGGATAATTTCGTTCACAAATCCAAACGCGGGCAGCACCAGAATGTAGACTTCCGGATGCCCGAAAATCCAGAAGAAGTGTGCCCACAGCACCGCTGACCCGCCGGCTTGAGTATCAAAGAAATGTGCGCCTAAAAAGCGGTCGAGCAACAACATGATTTGTGCGGCCGACAATGGAGGAATTCCTCCCAGCGCCAGCACAGACGTGACCAGCATCAACCAGACGAACAATGGCATGCGATTCAGCTTCATGCCCTTGCAGCGCATGCAGAGCGTGGTGGCGACAATATTCAGCGCGGTTCCGATGGTGCCAATGCCGCTAATAAAGATTCCCAGAGCCCAGTAGTCTGCGGCATGGCTCTTGGAAAATGCGACCGAAGTCAGCGGTGCATAGGCGAACCATCCCTGATCGGGAATTCCAGAGCCGCCATACAGTCCTTTGCCTCCCAGCAGGCTGTAGTACAGCAGCAGCGCACCGAAAAGAAATATCCAGAAACTGAAGGCGTTTAGTCGAGGAAACGCCATGTCGCGCGCGCCAATCATCAGCGGCACCAGGTAATTCCCAAATCCGAACAAGATGGGCATGGCCACAAAAAAGATCATGGTGGTGCCATGCAGCGTGAACAGCTGATTGAACTGTTCCGGCGAAAGGAAAGTCGAATCCGGTCGGGCAAGCTGAATGCGAATGAGCAGCACTTCGACGCCGCCAACCAGAAGAAACATCAAAGCGGAAGCGATGTACATGAGCCCGATCTTCTTGTGATCGGTGGTCACAATCCACTCGTGCATCACCTCTAACCACAGTCGCGGATTCTTCTCCTTGGGAGTTAAATCGAGAACTCCTGACAGTGGTATGGAATCAGCCATGACGTGCGCCTCTCACTTTCTCAGCTTACTTCAGTGTCATCAGATAGGACGTGATCAATGCAATGTCCGTATCGCTCAACTTCATCGCCGGCATCAGACAGCCGGGCTTGTAATAGTCAGGATCTTTGATCCAGCCCGCCAGGTTGCTGCGCGTAAGCGGCAGCGTGCCGGAGGCAATGGTGTCGCGGCTCATCAGGTGCGTCAGGTCAGGTCCAAAGCGGCCGTTCGCTACCGTGCCGCGAATGGTGTGGCAATTGATGCAGGCATTCTGCTCAAAGACGACTCGCCCCGCCGCAACGCTAGGATCGTTGACCGCATTTTTTTCCTGATTCGCAACCCACTTTTGGAATTCTTCCGGCGTTTGTGCGTAGACGCGGATCAACATCTTGGCATGTTCCGTGCCGCAGTATTGGGCACACTGGCCGAGAAATACTCCGGTAGCTTCGGGCTGAATCCACATCTGGTTTACCTGGCCGGCCATCAGGTCAGTTTTCCCGCCCAATCGGGGCACCCAGAAGCTGTGGTCCACATCCGCCGTAACAAGTTTCATAAACGTTGGCATGGGGTGTTTTGGATCGTTGCTGATGGGAACATGCAATTCATTGGCGGTTACAAAGTTGTATTTCGGATAGGAAAACTCCCACCACCACTGGTGCCCGGTGACGGTCACGTCCAGCGCAGTTTTCGGATGCGGCGCGTTCTGGATACTGAAGACGATTCGCACGGTGGAAAGGAACAGCACCACCACAATCAAGATTGGAAATACCGTCCACGCCAATTCAATCTGATTGCTTCCATAAATCTGGGCCGGTTCGGTGTCGTCGTCTCCCGGACGGCGACGATATTTGACGATCACGAAGACTAATAATGCGCATACGGTAACAAAGATGGCGCCAGTGATGATCAGCACAAAGATGGAGAGACGAAAAATGTCGTGCGCGGGCACCGACTGAGGCGAAAAGATATTCGTAGAAGAAGTAAAGAGATTTTCGAACCAGCCCCCTCCAGCGCCCGAGCCTGTGCTCATCGCCAGAGCATGGCAGGAGGAACGCCCATGCATTGCGGCCAGAGCAAAGCCCGGTCGCACGGCATTCAAACTAGACAGCCTCAATGCATCACTCCTGCAAAGCAAAACAACGGTGTTGGTTGATCAGAAAGGTTTTCCGAGCGTGCGAATTGCTGGACCCAGGAGAAGTTCTAACACTTCAGTATGACATCGTTTGGACGCCAAACGGCATCAATAAAATCCCAAGAAATTGTGATTGTCTTCACATTTTTTGTCGAGGCAATCGTTTACTGGCGGATGCGAGGATTCGCGAAAATATACAAAGCATCTGTAAGCAGATTTACCAGAACATACGTGAGCCCTATTGCAAGAATACAACCTTGCACCAGTGGATAGTCACGATTCGAGATTGCAGAAATCGTGAGTCTGCCAATCCCCGGCCAGGAAAAGATTGTTTCAGTAACAATTGCGCCAGCCAGCAACACTCCAAATTGCAGGCCGACAACGGTCAACAAAGGAATCATCGCGTTGGGCAGCGCGTGACGATAGACGACCGCGCGTTCTGAAAGGCCTTTGGCGCGAGCGGTACGGATGTAGTCCTGGCCGAGCTCTTCCAGCATGGAAGTGCGAACCATGCGGGTCAAAATCGCCGCCAGCGCCGTCCCCATAGTGATTGTCGGCAAAATGAAATTGCGCCACGACCCTGTGCCGGAAACGGGTAGCCATCCCAGGACAATGCCAAACAGCAAAATTAAAATCGGTCCCAGGGTGAAGCTAGGAAATGAGACACCAAACAAACTAATCACGCCAAGGCTTTGATCCTGCCATTTCGATCGGTGCCGCGCCGATGCAATGCCGGCTGGAAACGACAGCAAAATGGCGAGCAAAATTGCCGGGATCGCGAGCTCCAGCGTGTAAGGGTATCGCGACAAAATCAATTCAGTCACTGGCCTGTTGAAGCGAAGCGATTGACCCAGATTGCCATGCAGCACGCCATTCCAGTAGCGAACATATTGCGTGCCCAGCGGAACGTCCAGACCATATGCGTGACGCAAGGCACCAATGTCAGCCGCCGTCGCTCCCTCCCCCAGCATTTGCTCCACGGGATCGCCGGGAACTAGGTGGATCAGAAAGAAAATCAGCGACACCACAATCCACAATACGGGCAGCACCAGCAGCAAGCGCTTCAAAACGGTTCTCCAAGCCGCCATCATGCCGAATCCTTCCCGTCATCGTGCTTGCTGCGGTGCGTAATGCCGCGCATTTCTGCTTCGACGTAAGGTTCCGTGGCGCCTGAGGCTTCTGCCGCAATCGCACGCTCGTCAAAAAGAGAAGGCTGCACCGTTCGGGCGGCAAGTTGTTCCCGATCTTTGCGCGACGCGGCGACAGGTTCCACTCGTACGCGAGTGATGCGGCGGTCTTCCATGGAGGCTACGGTAAATCTTCGCCCGCCGTGCACGAACGAATCGCCAACCTTGGGAATCTTCTGCATGTGAACCAGTAGAAATCCCGCCAGCGTTTCCACGCCACCGTCATGCGGCAAATGCCAGCCCATCTGTGTTTCCAAATCCAGCAAGGTTACGTTGCCGTGCAGCACCAGCGTGCCGGACGCCAGCGTTTGCATGGAAGTTTCGCGCACATCGAATTCATCTTCCATTTCGCCTACGATTTGTTCCAGTGCGTCTTCGACCGTGACTAATCCTGTGATCGATCCGAATTCATCGACAACGATCGCGAGATGTCGTCTACGCGTTTGAAACTCCGTCAGCAGATCGGAAACCGCTTTCGTCTCCGGAACGAAAATCACCTCGTGCATCAACTGCCCAATCTGCATCTCGGTCTGGCCGCCGCGAACAAGATTTTCAGGTGGCGTCGCTTGCATGATGGCGCGGAAATGCATCAGTCGCGCCATATCCTTGGCATAGACCACTCCGATAATATGCTCCGGGCCTCGCACCGGATCGTAAACGGGAATGCGCGAACGCTGCACCTGCGTGATGCGAGCATTCGCTTCTGCAATCGAAAGATTGGCGGGTAGGGAGAAAATTTTCTGGCGCGGAGTCATGATCTCTCGCACAGTAATCGTATCCAGATCGAGCACACGATGAATGATGAGCTCCAGTTTTTCTGGAAGCAGACCCATACGCCGGGTCGCGGTCGTGATCAGCTTCAATTCTTCTGGAGAATGGACGCTTCCCTCGGGCGCACGCGACAGCCGAAACAAACGCAGCACAAGCTCCGCTGAAGCATTCATCAGCCGGACCAGCGGCCGCGTGACGCGCATGAAAAAGTGAATCGGGCCGGCGATGGCCAACGCCATTTTTTCGCCCTGACGTAATGCCAGTGACTTGGGCACGAGCTCGCCGAAGATGACTTCCAGATAGGTAATCAGGCTGAAGGCCAGGATGGCGGAGACGAGGCCGCCATAAAATCTTGCATGCGGCAACAAGGAGAGCCAGGGCAACAAAAAACGCGCCACAAAAGGCTCACCTAGCCAACCCAGGGTCAGGCTGGCCAGCGTCACTCCAAGCTGCACTGCCGGCAAAAGTTCATCCAAATTTGCCTGTAAATCGGCAACAATTCGAGCACTGGTTCGCCGCTCTTCAATCAGTTGCTGCACGCGAGTTCGCCGCAAGGAGACCATGGCAAACTCCGCGGCAACGAAAAATCCATTGGCCAGAATCAGCGCCACGATCGCGGCGGCCCGAAATAGCGGCAAACTAGGCATTCGCCTCCGAGTCTAAAGCAAATTCGAAGTGTCGGGTGCTGGCGAGACTGGTTAAAGAAGTGAAAACGCAGTCGAAATCGCAGATAACTCGCCGCAAATTGCTAGAGTTTTTGCACTCCGGCATAGTAACCATCTCCCGTTGGAGTTAGTCTTCGGGGAACCCTCCGTCAGGAATTTCTCGTAAGTTTGACGCCGCGGTAGTACATTTTCATTAACTTTAAGTTCCGTCGGAGGACTCCCCCATGATTGCCCCACGCCTTTCTACGGCTTTTTTTGCACTGCTTTTCGCCTCAACCCTCTGCTATGCGGCGGAGCCTGAATTTAGTCGCTCCCTGACCGTCAATGGAAATCTCACCTTCAGCGTCTGCAGTACGTCCGGTTCAATCCACGTTGCGGGGGTTGACGGCAACAAGGTTCAAATTGCGGCGCAATTACATAAGAGCAGCTGGCACAACACTGGCACGGCGGGCGATATGAAGGAGATTGTTGCGAACCCGCCGATCAAACAGACGGGCAACGAAATCAAGGTGGGTGACCCTGATACTTGCGGCGGCGCAAAGGCGCACGACATCGACATCGATTATGAAATTACCGTCCCAAAAAACTCCACAGTTGAAGCCGTAACTGGACCGGGCAGCGTCAAGGTGGAAAATATCGGCGGCTTTGTTCATGCGGCTGCCGGCAGTGGTAGCATCGCAGCCACAAACATCGGACCGGATTCCAAATTGGCCACTCGCGCCGGAACTATCGACATTACAGGAGCTCGTGGCGACCTGATGGCGATCACCGGAGCCGGCAATCTGACGGTTGGCAACTCAAACGTGACCGAAGCTCGACTGCACACTGGCTCAGGAAACATTACCACGACCAATCTTCAGGGAGGCATGCGGGTCAATTCCGGGACCGGCAACCTGACAATCGGCGGCCTGCCCAGCGCCGACTGGAAGCTCGAAACCGGATCGGGAAATATCCAGATTCACATTGACCCAGCTGCCAAGTTCCTACTGGACGTGGAGACGGGTTCGGGCACGATCGATTCGAACTTCCCCGCCCCACTTTCCGGCCACATCACCACCGGCGTCTTGAAGGGACCGGTGAATGGTGGCGGCCCAACTGTTCAGGTGTATACGGGCTCTGGAAATATTCTCTTCAACTAGCGCGTGTGAACACTGTGAGGTAGACCGTGGATTTTAACCCATGGTCTACCCGCGCGATTGATTCTTTCGCTGCAGCCCCGTTTCATTTTTGCCTTGTGATTTCGCATACAGTAAAGATATGGCGTCTGATCCCCGCAAGCTTCCCGATGAGCCTTTTCGACTGATTGTCTTTGACCTGGATGGAACGCTGATCGATTCGCGAGCCGATCTGACCCACTCCGTAAATGCGATGCTGCGATACCTTCATCGCCCGGAATTGCCGGAAGACGTGATTGCAAGCTACATCGGCAACGGCGCGGCCATGCTGGTGCGGCGGGCGCTGGGAGATCCGAAAGATCCCGCTTTGCTCGACGACGCAGTCGCATACTTCCTCGCCTACTACCGCGAACACAAGCTGGACAATACGTATGTGTATCCGGGCATCTTGCCCTTACTGGATAAATTGCGCAATCACCCGCAAAAACCATTGATGGCGGTGTTGACCAACAAGCCAGTTGGGCCGTCGAAGGCGATTTGCGATGCGCTGGGGCTAGCCGAGGGAATGTTTCGCATTTATGGCGGCGACAGCTTTGCCACCAAAAAACCGGACGCGCTGGGCTTGCAGACACTTCTTCGCGAGGCGAATGTTGAGCCCCATCAGGCGGTGATGGTCGGAGACTCTGACGTGGATGTTCTGGTGGCGAAAAATGCCGGAACGTTTTCGATCGGCTGCAGTTTTGGCCTGTCGCCGCACACACTGGAAATCATGCCGCCGAATGTATTAGTGGCCGCGCCGCTGGATTTGATTCCGCTGCTGGCGCGATAAGTTCACTTTTCGCATATTCGCTTAGAAATCTTGCCGGTTACCGAGAACGCGCTCCGGCGGTACAGCGTACACCACCGTCTGGATGCCGTCGCCGCGATATGCCTTCAAATACATGCGATGTTCGGGGCAAAGCGTGCGAATCAACAACGGCAGGCGCCAGATATCTTCCTGGGAGTGATACACGCAAATCGCAAGGATCGGTCGGTCCCGCTGAATCACTTGCTGCGCGCCAATCAGGGCATCGTATTCGCCACCTTCGATGTCCATTTTGATCATGCTGACGCGCTTGGTGGCGAACATCACATCGATCGGCACCATGTCGATCAGGATTCTTCCTTCATCCGAAACTTTGGAATCCACCCCGCCGGTATCGTCAAAGCGGACCGTGCCACGACTTGCGCCGACAGCGCATTGGTGCAGGCGAATGAGATTCGCGACATCGGGATCGAGGGAGGAGATATAATTCGCCAGCCGCGCAAAGGAGTGGGTGTCGGCCTCGACGGCCTCTACCCTGCCGAATTGAATCTGATTGTCAATCAGGTTGCGAATGGTATCGCCGTCATAGGCGCCGCAGTCCAGAAATACATCTTCCGGGTTCAACTGAAACACCCCCGGCAGAATATAGGACTCTTCCAAAGCCGGAGCTGACAGTCCCGACGGATCGCCAAACGCGCGAAGCTGAATCTGGGCAGCGTATTCCGCAGTGGATTCTTCGTCCACCCACAGCGTGGCCGCGCGTGCAACTTCCTCGGCGTGCGCATACAGGTTGTGGGGAAGGTTATAGAGGAGGAAGGGTGGAAATGTATCAGGAAATCGCCACGCGATTGGCTCGCTGCTGGAAATGTGCGCGCAACCAAGGTGCTGCAACTGATCGAATGTTTGCCGGTACCAGTGATTTTCATTGCGAATTGCGATGAAGAAAACGGCCTCCGCACCAAACAAGTCGGCCGCGTCTTCTGGAGAAAGGATGGGGATGCCATCTACCGATTTTCCCCACAGCACTGGGTTGTTATCTGCAAACGAAAGCGGATGGACGCCCATGCTCTGCAGGGCTGACAGGGCACGCTGACCCATGCTTCCGGCCCCGAAGATCACACATTTGCGGTTGCAGTCGACCAACAGACGGTCGAGAACAGTGTTCTCCCGCAGCCTTACATGCGCGTCGGACTCAGACGAGATCTGGTCCAAGAGATTTTCCAGACTGACGGCAGAAAAACTTGCAATTGAAGCAACAGCAGAATGAGGAGATTCCATCTTGTTCGATCACCTCTACGGCTTGCTATTTAGTTTTTAATCTTGCAGTGGTGTCACGATCATATTCGATAGAAACTCCTCTCTGTCAAGAAAAGGCCACAAATCCTCTAGCGGACGCGAAACGAAAGTACCGTCCGGCTTTTGCATGGAAGACAACCGCGGCGCCCTGGTTTCGTCGGGAATGACATGAACGTCGCACAAAACAGGTCCCGGAGTGTCCAGAACGGCGCGCACATCGCGGCGCAGATTCTTCTGATCAGCAATCAGTGCCGACTTGATCCCGTAGGCGCTGGCAATCCTGGCGAGGTCGGGTACGGTAAGGCCGGTCTTCTCGTCGCACCCGATACTTTCCTGGCCAAAGTAATTCATCTGCGATGCCCGGATCGATGCGTAGCCGTCGTTGTTCAAAACGAAAAACTTGATAGGCAACTTCAGACGCGCGACCGTCTCCAGCTCCTGTATGTTGAATTGGAATCCGCCGTCGCCATCCACGCAAATCGTCTGCCGACCACCTGCGGCCAGACATACGGCGATCGACATGGGCAGACCGAACCCCATGCTACCCAATCCGGCGGTGTGATAAATCCGCTGTCCAGTTCGAGTGGGACAGGCGAGTAGGAAAATCTCGATGCCGGCGCCGGAACTGCCGGATACTAGCTGGTCTTTTGCGTGAGTCTCGGTCCCGATGATTTCTGCCAGATGATAAATACTGACCTGCGTGTCCCGGTCGCGATGCTCCGCGGTCACTACAGGATAACGAGTCTTCCAGTCGGCGCACCGGGCATCCCATGCAGAACGGTCGCGGGGACGAATCGCCTCACGCTGGCGCAACATCTCCGTAAGAAACGCGCGCGCATCGGATTGCACCGGCTGCTCAATGTGCGGATGTAATTTGGCCAGTTCGGCGGCATCAATATCGACTACCACCTTGTGAGCCTCGCGAGCCAGCTTATCGGGTGCATAGCCGGTGATGGCAAAGTCTAGACGAACTCCCATAGCCAGCAGGAAGTCGCAATTCTGCAGCGCGAAATTCGCCCCGCGAGCAGCCACCGAACCAGGACGGCCGACATAAAGCGGCTCATCGCTAGGCACCAGATCGGCCGCGCACCACGTAGCGGCGATTGGGATATTCAAGAGCTTCCGCGACTCATGAAATTCGTTTTCTGCGCGCGCCAGACGAATTCCATTCCCGGCAAACAGCAACGGGCGTTCGGATTTGTTGAGCGCGGCAATGGTCTGGCGCACTTGCTCGACTAAGTCCGTCGTGGCGCTGGCGTCGCCGGATTCGTCCTGCGTTGGATCGAAGCCCTTCAGCTTGCTGAGATCGTCCAGCGGAAATGCCTGCACATCCAGCGGCACATCAATCCACACCGGGCCAGGACGACCTGTGCGTGCCAGGTAGGCGGCTTTCTCCAGGTGATAGCGAATGCTGTACGGGTCGAGAACAGTCACGGCGTACTTCGTAATCGGCCGCACAATGGACACAATGTCGACTTCCTGCACTCCTAGTTGGCGCATGCCCAGCGGCTTTCCTTCTGCGTCGAACATGCGATCCGGCCGCTTCACTTGGCCGGAAATAAAGAGAACTGGCGTGGAGTCGAGCCACGCGCCGGCGACACCGGTCACCGCATTGGTACCGCCCGGGCCCGTCGTCACCATGGCAACGCCAAGCGAGTTGGTGGCCTTGGCGTACGCTTCGGCGCAAATGGCGCTCGCCTGCTCATGAGAATTGCACACCGGTTCAATCGCCTTACAGCGAGATAGCGACTCGTTCAGGTGCATCGCGCCACCGCCAGTCACAAGGAACACGTGCTTGACTCCTTGGTCCGCGACAAACTGAATCAAATAATCTGATAGTTTTGGCATGTTTTTTTATCTGAAAGCTTTGGCATGAAGTTATTTGACCTTTAGGATAAGGGCTTAGATTTCGCGAGCGGCGAGGATGGCGTCGATTAATTCACGAACGGCGCCGTTGCCGCCATTATTTTTTGCGATGAATGTGGCGCTGGCCAGGACAGTAGGATGAGCGTTTGCGGGAGCCGCCGAGAGACCGGAAATTTTTTGTGCGGCAACATCGTTAATGTCATCTCCCATGAAGCAAATGGCGGCCAGCGGCAGCTGCTGCCGCTCAGCAAATGCACGCAGTGCTGTCGCTTTATCTCGACAACCTTTGGTGATGTCGGTGATTTGAAACTTCTCGGCAAATCGGTCGACCAGCGGGCTGTCTTCACCGGAAATTAAAGTAAGGATGAGGCCCGCTTTGCGGGCGTTCGACACGCCCATAATATCGGCGAAGCAAAAACGCTTCCATTCCTCGCCGTTCGGACCCCACCAGACACCGCCGTCTGTCAGAACGCCATCGACATCGAGAGCGATGGCACGAATTTCCTTCATCAAACTCCCGCCCCGACACGACGCAGCTTTTTGATGATCGGCAATTCGCGCTCATAGACGCGCTTGACGCCATCGCCCATCGACTGCTCCACCAGGCGAATATCGCGAATCAGTCGTGTAATTCCGTTCGGCTCCAATGAAGCCGCCTGATCGCTGCCCCACATGGAACGATCGAGTGTCACGTGACGTTCCACAGAACACGCACCCAGAACTGCTGCGGCAACGCTGGAAGCAATTCCGGTTTCATGGCCGGAGTAGCCGATCGGCACGCCATAGCGTTCTTTCATGGTGGGTATCGCGCGCAGATTCAGCTCTTCGTAATACGCCGGATAGGTGCTGCAGCTATGCATCACCACTAGATCATTCTTGCCGAGCACATCGATCGCGTGATCGATCTCCTCATACGTGCTCATGCCGGTGGACAGGATAATCGGCTTGCCTTTGGAACGGGTGTGGCGCAGCAAGTGGTCGTCGGTCAGGGACGCGGAAGCAATCTTGAAGCAGGGCACGTCAAATTTCGCGATAATGTCCACCGAGTCTTCATCCCAGCAGGAAACAAACCAGGGAATATTGACGGCTTTGCAATAGGCGTTGATCTCCTCGTAATCGTCGGCGTCGAACTCGAGCGCTTCTTTCAAGTCTCCATTGGTCGTGCCAAATGGGCTTTCGCGGGGGCGCGCCAGCTCTTCTGTGGAGTACACCACGTCGATAGTGCGCTTTTGGAACTTGACAGCATCGCATCCCGCCGCCACGGCCACGCTGATCAATCGCTTGGCGATGTCAAGATTGCCATTGTGGTTAATGCCGATTTCTGCGATGACGTAGCAGGGCTGCCCGTCGCCAATGAGTTTCTTGCCGATTTTTACAGCGCTGGATTCTTGCGTCATATTTGCAACCCTCGTTTCCTGGTCGATGCCGCAGCATCGCATTTCAACAACGTGATGTTCCTGTGCGTAGATGCAAATTCAACCTGTTCCCGATGCAGCGGAGTATACACTTTTATCGATGATGAACCCCTTGCACGCCGCGCCACCGGTTTCCGTCGCTGATCTGAATTACATTCTAGAAAACAATGCGACATTGTGGGAAGAATTGCGTGGGTGCCGAATTTTTATTACCGGGGGGACAGGATTCTTTGGTTGCTGGCTGCTGGAAAGCTTCATTGCGGCCAACAAGGCATTTGACCTGAAAGCGCGGGCAGTCATTCTGACGCGTTCCGCGCGGAGATTCCGCGAGCGAGCCCCACATCTTGCGGAGAACCCCGCGATCGATTTGCTGGAAGGGGATGTGCGAAATTTTGCATTTCCCGACGGCGAGTTCCCTTTTGTGATCCATGCGGCTACGGAATCCGTGCGCACCAGCGCCTCCAATCCTCTGGCAACCGACCCTTCCACCGAGTTGCTGTCGACCATCCTGGAGGGGACGCGACGATGCCTGGAGTTCGCCGAATCCCACGGAACGTCAAAATTTCTGCTGACCAGCTCAGGCGCCGTGTATGGGCGTCAGCCATCGGATATGACGCATATTCCCGAGAGCTATCATGGCGCCCCAGACCTGATGAATTCCAGCTCCGTATACGGCGAAGGCAAACGGATCGCCGAGATGCTGTGCAGCCTTTCCGCAGCGCGCAAGCAAATGGAATGCAAGATTGCCCGATGCTTTGCATTTGTCGGACCTCACCTTCCACTGAACGCTCATTTTGCCATCGGAAATTTCATTCGCGACGCCATGCGCGGCGGCCCGATCGTGATTCAAGGCGACGGTACACCGATGCGCTCTTATATGTACGCGGCCGACCTGGCGCTGTGGTTGTGGACCATGCTGTTTCGGGCCGATTCCTCGCGCGCATTTAACGTTGGCTCGGAACGAGACTTGAGCATTCGCGAAGTTGCCGAAGCGGTCGCAGGTACGCTGGGCCCAGGGATTCAGATTCGGATTGAGCGCACCCCCGGTCCCGGCGCGCCCGTGCAGCGTTACGTTCCGTCTGTACAGGCGGCCAAACAATCGCTCAACCTGAAGGACGGCATTTCGCTGGTCGATGCCATTCGCCGCACTGCCGCGTGGTACAGATAAACATTGCCGAGGTTTGTGGATGCGAAGCAAGCAGCTATTTCTGACGATTCTTGCGTGCCTGTTGACCACGGCTACAGTGGCGGCGCAGTCATTTTCCGCCAAGGACATTGCGCAGCTGAAAACGTTCTACGAGTCCGGTCTCCATCGCAATGGAATTGTCGGCAGCAGCCTGGTTCTGCTCCACAACAATCGGATCGTATTTCAGGATCTCTACGGAAAACAGAATCTCTCGCCCGCGCAACCCGTCGATGAAAATACAACGTACCACTGGGCCTCCATCACCAAGACCTTCACCGGCATCGCCATCATGCAACTCCGTGATCGCGGCCTGCTTTCACTCGATGACCCGCTGATCAAGTACATCCCCGAATTGTCCGTGGTGCATGACCCGTATGGCCCCATCTCCGCTATTACGATTCGAGAGGCAATGTCGCATTCCAGCGGTTTCCGCGATCCCACCTGGCCCTGGCGCGATCAACCATGGCAGCCCTTCGAGCCCACAAAGTGGTCGCAGATCGTGGCCATGCTGCCGTATACCAGCATCCACTTCGCGCCCGGCTCCCGCTTCGGCTATTCGAACCTCGCAGTGGTCTTTCTTGGCGAAATTATCAAGCGACTGTCCGGTGATCCGTACGAGGTCTACATGGACAAGAATGTCCTAGGACCGCTGCACATGTACCACACATATTTCGACCGCAGTCCGTATACGTTGTTGCGTTATCGCTCCCATAGCTATGACCTGCTCGACGGCAAGCTAACGGAAGATCCGTTCGATTTTGATACCGGGATTACGCGCTCGAATGGCGGCCTCAACGCTCCGATTCCTGATATGTTGAAGTACCTGAATTTTCTATTCGGCGATCCGGCACATCAGGCCGAGTACGATGCGATCCTGAAGCGATCTTCACTGGAAGAAATGTGGAAGTCGATTATTCCAGTGGTTCCCGATGCAGATTTTCCATCGCGCGCAGGAGCCCACGACGCTGTTGCCGGGAGTTTCTTTGTCCATACCGACGGCAAGCTGCGCCTCGTGGGAAAAGCAGGATGGCAAAACGGATTTCGCAGTCATTTTTATATCGATCCCACATCAAAGAGCGCCTACATCGTGGTCTACAACACGGATGCACAGGATGCCACGCAGAACACGCGTGATTTCGATTTCCAGTTGCGCGATTACCTGATCGACCACTTCTTCAACAAGGAAAAATGATCGCGGATTTTTCCGAATTTCGCGTGTCGCTGATACACTAGCAACACCACGGATCGTGGGGCTATAGCTCAGTTTGGGAGAGCGCGCCGTTCGCAATGGCGAGGTCGTCGGTTCGATCCCGACTAGCTCCACCAGCTTTCGCTCGCTGCGCGAGCTGCGGCTCGGCAAGCCAGTTCTCTCCACCGCGCAGGGAGCGAAGGCTGCCGCGGCGTAGCCCACATAGGCGAAGCCGGGCTGGTTACCGCACGAGTTACGGCTCGGCAAGCCAGTTCTCTGTAAGCGCTCAAAGCCTAGCGCCGAAGTGATATTACACTTTTCCCGGCGAAAACCTTACTTCTCTTTTTATGAAATACGTCTACATCCTGAGCTGCATAGAGGGCGAACATTTCTTCGTAGGCGTCACTGACAACCTGCGAGCGCGACTTACGAAGCACAATGCCGGCGAAGTGCGCTACACCTCAAAATACAAGCCTTGGAACCTGAAAACATATGTCGCCTTTTCAGATCCAAAAAGCGCTTTCGCTTTTGAGCTTTATCTTAAGTCTCCATCAGGCAGAGCATTTGCGAAGAAGCGGCTGTAAGGGACAAGAACGTTTTCTGTCGTCACCAAAGCCCGCCTGATCGTGGTCTTTTTCGTTAGCAGAAAACCATCGAACGCGGCTAGCCTGCGGTAACTTCGGCAGGAAGAAGTTCTTTGGCAGCGGCCAGCGGCCGGCAGGATTCGCGCTTAATGAGCTCCGTTGGAATGGTGATCACTCGCGGGGCCAGGTTGGGCTGGGCGATGCGACTTAGCACCAGCTTGACCATCTGCTGGCCTAGCTGTTCCGGGAACTCCCGCGTGGTTGTCAGCCCAGGATAGAGCCATGTGCTGGCTGTGTCATCGCAACCTGCCACGCTGATGTCGTCGGGAACTTTCAGGCCACTGTCGCGCAGCCCTTTGTACACGCCGTGCGCCGTCTGGTCGTTGCCCGCCAGGATTGCGGTGCATGCCTCGCCCCGCGCCAGCAGGGACTTGGTATTGATGTAGCCCATCTCGGTTTCATCGTCGAACTCCAGGCCACTCAGCTTGGGCTCGAACCCGGCCGCTGTCATAGCGCGACGATAGCCCTCATAGTGCCGCGCAAACCACGGAAGGCGAATATTGCCCACAAACCAGATGTCGCGATGACCCAGACTGAGCAGGTATTTCGTCATCTCCTGGCCACCTTGAATATCGTCGGAATACACCGTGTCACCCTTCAAATTCGACGGCTCTCCGATCACGTTATTTCCCAGCACGGAGTAGGCAATTCCTTTGTGGTCGAACAGCTCCAGCAGGTTCGCCGAGTTAGTTCCGGCCAGCACTACCGCGCGCACCACGTCATGGCGCTGCACCACCTTGGGCAAATGCAGTTCTTTCCAGGGAACATTGGCGGAATAGTTGAAGGAGAGAAACACCATGTCCCAACCGTTGGCAGTGCAATAGGCTTCCGCTCCCAACAGGATTCTGGAATGGAAGGCATGCAGC
Organism: Acidobacteriaceae bacterium; assembly: GCA_049796755.1. Classification (GTDB taxonomy): domain Bacteria; phylum Acidobacteriota; class Terriglobia; order Terriglobales; family Acidobacteriaceae; genus JAKAAZ01. The sequence continues at coordinate 17,053 of JBARFA010000046.1, read as the reverse complement.
ATGGCGCGGTTGCTCAGCAGAAATGCCAGCGCTTTGGTCTTGTTGCGCTGCGATAAATCGACGTTCAGCTTGGCCGCCGCGTCCAGCACCACCTCGCGAATCGCAGGATCGACGCGATTGTTCCCGTTTAACACCCGTGACACTGTGGCCACGCTAACGTTGGCTTCTGCCGCGATTTCGCGCAGCCCAATCTTATTTTTTCCGGGGTCCGTACTATCTTTCATACCCTCTCACACTTCCGCAGTTTCTTTGTGAACTGCTCCCATACTACTGAATCGGAGTAAATAATTCTCACTTGCCGGATTCGACCGGCTGGGGCTCCGGGGGTGCGTTCGGACCCCACACTTGCTGCAGGAACAAATACCTGTCCCGGTGTTGATCCGGCCTCGCCTCAGGATGCGGAGACAAGTGCATCACCTGCCATTTTCCTGCCGGATTGTAGGTAGGCCACGCGGGAAGACCTGCGCCGTTGGGATCTCCCGTCTTGGCAAAATTCGTCCAATAGGTCTGCATCAGCTCGGACAGCTTATAGTCCTCCGGTCTCCACTTTGCTCCTCGCCGCGAATCCAGTGTGCCGAAGACGTATTCAATATCGTCGGAGTGAAAGGCGCCCATCGCAGCCGGGTGAAATGCGTCGCCGGGCGAGCCCAGTTCGAAGTGATAGCGATACACCGGTGCGTCGCCTGTTTTCACCTGGGCCTCCAGCCATTCCCAGGTGGCATAGGCAATAAAGTCATCGCCCGCAAAATCCTCGGTAGCCCGCAGCGCTTCAGCATCGTTTGAAGCCGCATAGGCTTTGAGAAACTCTGGTGCCTTGGCGCCAAACCTGGCGATGGCCAGTGCGCGCAAGCTTTCTGGAGTCGGCTTTCCAGATTGACCTAAATCGCTTATGTCACCCTCGTCCTTATTACAACCGGCAAGCAGAGGAACATGCGCTTGATCTCCCGCGGCATAGATGGCAGGAACACTTTCAGGGAGAAAATCTCCGTCCACGTTGGGCCAGAATATGTTGTGGCCATCAGGAGCGCTACTCGCTGCCTTCAACAGGTCCGCCGCGCTGACAGATCGCAAATACGCAAGATTGCTATTCTTGAACGCGGATTCAGCAAATGCCTGGCAGCGTTGTTCACTCACAGGCAGCGACGGAAAGGTAAGTCGGGGGCCAGTCAACGCGCCACCGCTCTCGCCGATGGCACGGACGTACAGGCCTTTTGAAAGTGGAGAAGCCATCTGAGCGCTGACAGAAATCGATCCAGCGGATTCCCCAAAGATCGTGACATTGGCTGGATCGCCGCCGAATGCCGCGATGTTGCGTCGCACCCAATCCAGTGCAGCCACCTGGTCCATCAGGCCATAATTGCCCGCGGCATGTTTCGGCGACTCGGCCGCAAGGCTGGGGAGGGCGAAGAATCCGAAGATTCCCAGGCGATAGTTCATGGAGACGACGATGACGCCTTTGTGGGCCAGATGTTCGCCATCCTGCCGAGCTTCCGACGTACCTCCCGTGACAAACCCGCCGCCGTAAATCCACACCATCACCGGTAGCGGAGCAGCACTTTTTTCTGTCGGCGTCCAGACGTTCAACGTCAGGCAGTCTTCACTCGGTCCCGGATCGTGAAACACCATGTCGGGATAAAGTTGGCTCTGCATGCAGCGAGGGCCGAAGTTGGTTGCGGAGCGGACTCCAGACCATGCAGCCGCAGGTTGTGGCGGCTTCCACCGCAGCAGCCCAACTGGAGGCGCAGCGTAGGGTATGCCAAGAAAAGCCCGCACCTGTCCGTCGCTGCTTAAGGATCCTCGAACGCTTCCGAGGTCGGTGACAACCGTAAGTCCATCCTTTGCCCACGTCGCGGGGGCAGATAGAAGAACCGCACAAGCTCCTGCCGCAAGAAATCTGACTCGATTGAATAGGCGCATAGTCTCCGCTGTTTCCTCCGACCGATTCGAACCCAATAGCGTACACCTTCCAGCAATGATATGAGATATTCCAGAAACATTTCCATCATTTGAGAAACTTAGATTAGTATCACCTTGAAACCCGGTAGTTCCGTGTCAAGCGAATGGCATTGTCCAACGAGACCTGCGCCTAGGACAGGTTCCGCGGGCGCACCTTTCGCGGCTTCGTAGTCAATTCCGGTCCCCGCACTCGTAATGATCAATCCTGCTTCAGTCCGTCCCGTCGGCACGCCGTCCAGATTTTTCTACGGCTGGTGGATTGTCGCCGCCGCGTTCCTGAACCTGTTTTTCACCACCGGTGTAATCTACTACGGCTTCCCAGTCTTCTATCCAGCGTTCGTCGCATCGCTGGGATTTACGCGTGCGCAAGTCACGCAAGGATTTTTGCTTGGCGCTTTGGTGGTCGGACTTCCCTTCGGCCTTTTCGCAGGTACGCTCATTGATCGGGTCGGTGCTCGTGGAGTGATTCTTTCTGGCATCGGATTGATCGGTCTGCCTCTGATCTTGATGGGGCGAATGACGCACTTCTGGCAATATGAATTGCTGTGCATTGCGGAGGTTGTCGGATACACGCTGGCCGGCCCAATCGCCAACCAGGTCCTGATCGCGCAGTGGTTTCGTGTGCGACGAGGTCAAGCCATGGGATATGCCTATCTGGGATTGGGACTGGGTGGAGTTGTTTCTCCGCTGGCCGCGAATTATCTTATTCGCAATTTTGGCTGGCGAACCGCTTTGGAGATTGCCGGGACTCTGATGCTCGCTGTGCTGTTTCCGGTGGGCTTGTGGGTGACACGCTCGAGTCCGTCCGAGATGGGCCTGTTTCCTGATGGATCGGACGTCGCACCTGCAAAACCACTCGGCGAGAATGGCGGCGGTGTCGCGGCGGCGGTTCGAACGGCGGATTTCTGGCTGATTCTGGCTGGCGCGACGCTGATTTTAAGCTCGGTCAATGCGGTCATTCAACACTTCATCCTATTCTTGAAAGATCAGGGCTATTCCATTCGAACTGCATCTCATTTTCTCTCGGCGCTGCTGGTGGCCAGTCTCGCGGGACGAGTGCTGGTCGGCTACATTGCGGATCGCTTCCGGAAGAAGAACACCATGGCGCTGTTTTATCTGGTGCTGGGCGCTTCCATTCCGCTACTGTACCTGGCGCATCAACCATTGGCGGCGTTTGCCTTCGCGGTTACCTTTGGATTTTGCATGGGCGCCGACTATATGCTGATTCCGCTGGTAACGGCGGACCGATTCGGACTGGCATCCCTGGGAAAGCTGCTGGCGCTGATCATCATGGGCTACACGATCGGCCAGTGGATTGCGCCCTGGATGGCTGGCAAAATCTTTGACACCTACCACAGTTATCGACTCGCCTGGGCCATCTTTACCGGTGCCGGTCTGCTGGGTGCGGCGGCGATTTATGGCGTGTCGTCGTCGTCGCCGACCTCGCCCGCAAGACTCTCTGGGAGTATGTCCGAATGAGCCGAAATCTTCTGGCACCCGCGAGACCGTCGACCACCCATGGCGTTGGTTCGCCCCAGAATTCGCGCCTCGTTTGCGGAGCCTGCTTGTAATGGACACAACTCTGAATCCCGTGGCACAGCTCTACTGCACCACGCATCCGTCGATGGGCACGGAATACTCGCTACATCTCTACGCCCCGTCGCGTGAGGAAGCGGAGGCAATTGCGACGCCAGTGTTTCAGGAAGTCGATCGCGTCGATGCCTTGCTTAGCAATTACAGGCCGGACAGTGAGTTCTCCCGAATTAACCACGAAGCGTTTGATCGTGCAGTCACGACCGATCCGGAAACCTTCCGCTTTCTCGCGACATGCCTGGACTGGAGTGAACGATCGCAGGGCGCGTTCGATATTTCTGTCGGTAAGCTGATGAAGATCTGGAGATTCTTCGGCGATTCCGGCGCGGTTCCTTCATGCGAAGAGTTGGTCGCTGCGCGAGCGGATGTCGGCTGGGGAAAAATTCGACTGAATCCGGAGCAGCGTACGGTTCGCTTCCTTGCTGCCGGAATTGAATTGGATCCCGGAGGCATCGGCAAGGGATATGCGGTCGATCGCGCCATAAGAATTCTGCGGGCGAAGAATGTTCCAGCGGCGTTGCTCTCGGCGGGCAGCAGCACAATTTATGCTCTGGGTGCGCCGCCCGGAGAAACCGGCTGGAAAGTACGCGTACCTTCTCCGCACCCTGGAGGCGGCACGATTTCCACGGTGAACTTGCGAGACACCTCCCTTTCGACCGCAAATCTTTCCGAAAAGAATTTCGTTCATGAGGGAGTGTTCTACGGCGCCATCATGAATCCGCGAACGCTTGAGCCGGTGCGAGGAATGCTGCAGGTTACGGTGATTTCGCAGTCCGCCATCGACAGCGACGCATTATCGAACGCACTGTTTGTTTCTGGTCCAGAAGACCGCGCATTATTGCTGGGCGAGCAGTACTGTGCATTAGTGATTCGAGAGCCACGACCTGACGTTGCACCTCAATATGAGGCGATTCGCTGGCCCTCTGAGGTTGCCCAAGGGCACCTTGCCGAAGTTCCGATTACAAAGGAGAAAGAAAAACTATGAACCGCAGAAGTTTGCTCCAGGGTCTTTCGTTCAGTATGCTGGCGGCCAAATTATCCGGCACTTCGTCCCTCTACGGCCAAACTGCCGGTCCGGAGCCGCAACCAGCGCGTAAGCTATCGGCCAACGATCGCATTCAGGTCGGATTCATTGGGCCCGGGAGCCGCGGACAGGAGTTAGTTCGGCAATTGCTGCGCACGCCCGGCGTAGATATTGCCGCGCAATGCGACGTGTATGAGCCGCGCTTCGCTGAAGTGAATGAATTGGTCGGCAAGAACGTGCCGGCTCATAAGGATTATCGTGAGCTTCTCGACCGCAAAGACCTGGACGTTATCTATATCGCAACTCCTCCGATGTTTCATGCTTCGTACTCCATCGCAGCCATGAAAAGTGGGCGACCGGTCTATTGTGAAAAGACCATTGGCTTTACTCCAGAGGATTGTGCGAGCGTGGTCGACACGGTGCGAAAGACTGGCCAGGTGTATCAGGTAGGCCATCAGATGCGCTATGCCTCCTGGATTGTGGATTCGATCAATCGCGTCCACAAGGGAGATATTGGCGAGCCCACGCATGTCTACGGCTACTGGCATCGAAGCGATAACTGGCGTCGGGAGGTGCCCAACCCCAGCCTGGAACATTTGATGAACTGGCGTCTGTACCGCGAGTCCAGCGGCGGCCTGCTGGAAGAATTGGGCTCGCATCACATCGACATTGCCAACTGGGTGTTTGGCGAGCAGCCGCAGACCCTTCTCGGCAGCAGTAGCATCGCGGTTTACCACGATGGCCGCACGGTCGGCGACAATGTGCAGGCGGTGCTTGGCTACTCCAAGGGACGCCGCATGTTTTTCAGTTCCATCACGGACAATGGACTGATGGCGGACCAGGTATGGGTCTATGGCACAGAAGGCAGTTTGCAGATCACGTTGGCCGATGCCACGTTGTATAAACGCACCTCGAAAATGATCACGGAAGCCTCCCACTCCGATGTGGTGCAAAAAGGAGTCGAGACCGGAGCCTCGTACAACACAGATTCAGCGATACCATATCGCGGACCGGGGCATCGCGTCGGCATGAAGCAGGGTGAGGATCCCACACTCACCGCTTGCAAGTCGTTTATGGATTGCGTTCGCAAGAAGAAACAGCCATTTGCCAATGTGGATGTAGGATTCAGATCGGCAATTCCCTGTGCAATTGGAAGGGATGCTATGTATGAGGGTCGCGAGGCGAAGATTCCACAGTTAACGACATGAGTGAAAACCAGCGCATTGTGCGCGGATGAAATTCAAATAGGAGACTCGACGATGGCGCTAACGAGAAGAGACATGTGCATCCTGCTGCCGGCGTTGATGGCAACAGCAACCAGCCACGCAGCGGAAGGTCCCTCAAGCACCGATCAACATTTGCCATCCGCGATTTACAATCTGAAAGATCTGAAGGTGGAGAAAAGCGAAGGCCGCGAATACATTCCGGTTTTTGAAGGGAATGCTTCGAGCGGCCAACATATGACGATGCATGAGTCCGGCGTAGCTCCCGGCGGGGTTGTCCACGAAATGTACAGTCATCCAGGGGATGAGCTATTTTTGGTGCGCGAAGGCATGCTGGAGGTGGAGATGGAGGGCAAGCGCTCTCAGGTGGGCCCGGGCGGCGTGGCCTACGTCGCGTCCAATACGCCCTATGCGGTCCGCAACACCGGCAAGGAATGGACGCGCTATTTTGTGTTTCTATTCGGCCCATCGCATCCGCCGATCCATTGGAAATAGCGAGGGGCATTTGATCGGCACTCTCGGCACTGCGATCAGTTCGACGCAGCAGCCACCTGCGCCGGCGGACGAATCAATAGGAAGACGAAGATAGTCGCCAGCACTGGCAGTAGTCCAGCTGCCAAAAAGGCGGGCCTATACGAAAATCGATCGACTAAGACTCCGACCAGCAACGTGAAGCCGGTGCTGACCACGCCCGCAGCTAATCCGCTCAGGCCAGTCACCGAACCGACCACATCCTGCGGAAAAAGATCGGACGGCAGCGTCAGTCCCATGGTCGACCAACTGGCATACCCCCACAACGCAACACAAATCAACCCCAGCGCAAAATACACGTTGTGCACGCTAGCGGCAGGAATGCCGGCAAGAATGGGCACACAACTGGCAAGGCAGATCCAGGTGCGAGCCTTCACTACCGACATCCCGTGGCGAATGCAGTAGCCGGAAATCCAGCCGCCGGTGAAGTTACCAATATCGGCCGCGATAAACGGAATCCACGCGAACAATGCAATCCGTTTGAGAGTGAAACCGCGCGCGTCGCTGAGATATTGCGGCAACCAGAAAACGTAGAACCACCAGATTGGATCAGTCAGCGCGCGCCCCAGCACAATTCCCCAAACATTACGATTCTTCGCCAGTCGCCGCCAACGCGCCCATCCGTGGTCGGTCGACACCGGCTGCGCATCGCGACCTGCTTCGATCAGCGCCACTTCTTCGGCAGTCACGCGAGGATGTGTTTTCAGCGGATGATAGACACGCAACCACACGGCCAGCCAGACAAAGCCGAGCAGGCCCGAGATCGCAAATCCCCAGCGCCAGCCGAGGGCCAGTGCGATCAGCGGAATGGTCAACGCGGCCAGCGCTCCGCCCACGCTCGAACCGCTATCGAAAATCGCGACCGCAAGGCTGCGCTCCTCGCGCGGAAACCATTCGGCAACAACTTTGCTCGCGCCGGGCCAGTTGAAGCCCTCGCCAATCCCCAGCATGAACCTGAAAAACGCGAATCCAAATACAGAGCTGGCGAGGCCTGTGAGAATATTCATCACCGACCACCACAGGGCAGCCGCAGCCAATCCCACGCGACTTCCGACCGCATCGAGAACGATGCCGCCGATCAACCACGTTATGGCATACGAGATCTGAAATGAACCAATAATTTTCGCCAGATCGGTATGGGATAAGTGATACTGCGCCGTGATCATCGGCGACAGCACAGAGAAGCTTTGCCGGCTGATGTAATTTGTGACGGTGGAGAAGAAAAGCGTCCAGACGATCCACCAGCGGGTTTTGCCAATATGTTTGGACGGTTTCGACGCGGGCACGCCAGACTCTGCAGACTTCAACAGTCACCTCGTCGGGCGGCAGCTTAGTGTGAGTTTCCTAGAATCCCCGGAAACCACTTGACCGCATTGTCGTGATACAGCTTGCGAAGAATCGGCTGCGGAAGCGCCAATCCCTGAATCTTGTGACCGTTGTACTCGACTATGTCATTTGTGGCAAAGAAGCGCCAGTCATTCGCGTAGCGGTCTTCCCACTCCTTCATTGCATCCGGGGGATTTCTGCCAGGCATGAACTCGTTATCAGTCGCATAAATCAGCCGATCCTGATACTTGGTGATGAATCCAATCAAGTACGCCCGCGGTTGCATCTCGACATAAGGCATACGCGCGGCAAGGTCCACGGCAAAGTCCGGATATTTGTCGAGGTGCTGTGCAAGCTGGTGAAAATCGGCTTCCATGCTGCCCAGGTGCGCACCGACCATCCGTAGATTCGGATTCGCATCCAGAATATGATCGCGTGCAACTAGGATGGCGGCTTTCGATGGTGCGCCGGGCTTGGCATACATGTAGAGTTCAGGATGCTGCGTGTAGTAATCGTAGTCGGCGGCGCTGGGATTGGGCGCTTCCCAGATCGTATTCGGGTCCGCCAGGTGTGCGATCAACGTTTTATTGTGCGCTTGAATGTTTTTGAAGATTGGCTCAAAGACGGGATTGTCGGGCATGATGTATTTCCCTTTCGCGTCTCTGATCTCCATGCCGACATTCTTCCAGATCTTAACCGCAACCGCCCCATGCGAAAAATCTTCATTGATGATGGCATTCGCATTCTTGGCGAAATCCGGCTGGTTGTACTTGAATGGGTCAAAGGTGCTGCACATCGCAATGTAACCGTCGCTGTGATGCACCACCGTCCACGCATCCTTACGTTCCCTGGCCAGATTTTTCAGTTCGGGATCGTGGTCATCCACCAGCGTGATGTCGAGCGTATGCAGGTTCAGTCGCTTGAGCATCGCGTTCAACTCGGGCGCGTCTTGAAACGCGTGCGTGTGCGTGTCGATCGGATCGAGTGCGGCGAACTGGGGCAGTTCCTGCGGTGTGAACGGCCCGCTAACCGGAGTCGTCGATGCCATCACGGCGGTGGAAGTGGCGGCTTTCGGCGCGTGAGATTTGTTGCAGCCAGCCACTGCCAGAAGCAACGCGAGCGACATCGCAAGTCTTTTCACCCTGGCCATCCTTCGGTTCAACCGTGCGTCATTGCAATCTCGTCCAAATGTATCCGGCGACCGATTACACTTCGACCGGGTGATCCAGAATTTCCTCGCTCGTAGGATCCCAATATAATTTCTTGCCGCTCCAATAAGAATGCGCCGCCATAATCACCACGATCGCGTGCGAGAAACCATGATCGACGTTCGCGTCGGGTTGTTTGCGGGCCTGCATGGCTGTCAGCCAGTTCATCAGGTGATGTGCATCGTCATCGTCCGGCCCGAGTGAGTCCGGCGGCGGCGCTCCGGGAACGTGCACAATCTCTTCCTGCTCGCGCGCCGGGGGCACAATGGGCAGCTTCGAATAATTGACGGAGCCGTCCATTTCGTTTCTGCCGCCTTCTTTGCTCACGACAAAAAACGATGCGCCCTCCCCGCCATAATTTGCGATGGTTCCATCGCGTCCTTGAATTCGCGAGAAGCTGCGATAGCTGTTGCCGAAGGTAGTTTTGTAGGTATACAGAAATCCCTTGGGATAGGTGATCGCGGCCACTACAGTGTCTGGATTTTGCCGGCCGTCGGGCCACGCATAGATGCCGCCGTTGGCGACCACACTGACCGGATAGTTCTCGTCCGTCCACAGATGCACCAGGTCGCTGCCGTGGCTCAACCATTGATCGAAGATTCCAGAAGAATAATCCTTGTACAGGCGAAACTCCAGATAGACATGCGGATCGAAGGGCTGGTACGGCTTGCCCAGAAGCCATCGCTTCCAATCCGTGTCCTCCTCACGCAGCTTGGATTGCCGATCCTGCATCCACTTCTTCCATTCCATATTGCGGTCCTGATCCATCTGGACCGTCTCGCCAATATCGTTGGGCACAAAGCGCCAGCGCTCTTCGTTGACGTTCCACTCCTGCTCAATGTGGACGATCTTGCCGATTCGACCGGAACGAACGATATCGCGCACCGCAATTTGGTAGGGCTGGGTGCGATGCTGCGATCCCATCTGAACTACCTGCTTCGAAGCCTTGACAGCAGCGCGAGCTTCCTTCGCTTCCGAAAGTACATTCGCAAACGGCTTCTCGACATAGCAATCCTTACCGGCGCGAACAACTTCTGTACACAGCTTGGCGTGCTGAAAATCCCCGGTCGCAATCATCACGCCGTCGATGTCGGGGCGCGCCAGCATTTCTTCTGAGTACTTGAACATTTGCGGGTCAAGATTGAAAGCCTTCTTCACCTGCGCGGCACGCTGCTCGCGGGCCAGGGTCCAAATATCGCAGACCGCAACCGTTTCGACCGGCACGTGTTTCGACGCCAGTTGCGCCATGTGGACATGGCCGTGACTGCGTTGCCCACAGCCCAGCTGCCCAAGCCGAATGCGATCATTCGCACCCAAAATACGTGCGTAGGACCGCGCATCCATCCCTGCCGCCAGTGCGGCAACTCCCGCCTGTTTTACAAACGTGCGGCGATCGATTCCTTCCGGTGTCTTGTCAGCCATCGAGGCCTCCAGTTGAAAGATTTCCGTTCGAAGCCAATCTAGCTTCTGCCAGCCAGCGCCGAAGATTGCAAAAGATCCATCACCTGGGAGGACGAATCTCGATCCAGGTATACTGTGGCGTTGGGATGGGTGCGCAGCAGTGTCGCCGGGCAGGCCGTTGAAATGGCATCTTCGAGCGTACGACGAACAATCGCTGCCTTTCGCGGGCCGGGGACAGAAGCAATCAGTTTTGGCACTCGAAACAGCGCAGGAATGGTGACGGTCATAGCACGTGCCGGCACTTCCTCGAGACTGCCGAACCATCCTTCGGCTTCCTGTTGCTGACGGCACGTCGTATCCAACTGTACGACCTTCACGTCCGCCGGATCGTTGAAATCCGCAACCCCGGGATCATTGAACGCGAGGTGCCCGTTTTCGCCGATGCCGAGCAAACATAGCTGCGGATTCGCGTCACGCAGCATCGCCGCATACTCTTTGCATGCCTGCTCCGGATCCGATGCAGTGCCATCAATCTCGAAAAATTCCTTCATCTGTACTTTGCGCGTCAAGTTGTCTCGCAGGTAACGGCGAAACGAGGCTGGATGGTCGGGGCTCAAGCCGATGTATTCGTCCATATGAAAGCCGCGAAGCTGGCCCCATGGCAGCCCCGGCGTTTGCGTCAGCGCATGCAAAGTTTCCAGCTGTGAAGCTCCCGTCGCGAAGATCACCGCGAACTCAGGATTGGCCTTTGCAAGCTGCATCAGCGAACTTACCGCGGACTCGGCAGCCGCGGCCCCAGCCGCTTCTCGCGTGGGGTGAATTTCAATTTTCAGTGTCCCTACCTGGTACTGCTGAACGTCACCGCTCTGTGTCATTTCTTCCTCAATGAACGCCCGCGGGCTGGCGAGGCGTCAGACTATCAGTTTTCGAACAACTCAAAGCCCTAGCCGTCGTTCCGAAGGACGGCAGCCTTCACACGACAACAGTGTGTTCGTTTTCAAAACTTATGCGAGCAAAATTAGGTCGGGAATCTGTCTCGAGAACCAAGGAAGCAATTACTTCCATCAACGGTACTGCCCGTAATTCCCCAAGTCAAGATAGTTTTCTCGATATTAAGCGATTTTTTCATGGCGACGGCGCTTTCGTGACTTCGAAACCGTGACCAGCCGCCAGTCGGCCGTTAAAGTTACACTAATTCTTCGGCGGTCCGATCCGTCACCGCATCCTTACATACATGAAAATCGCCTTTCTTGGTCTCGGAAAAATGGGCGTTGCCGTCGTCGGCCGGTTATTGCGCGCCGGACACGCCGTCTCAGCTTGGAATCGATCGCCGAAATCGTTGCATGAACTCGGGATTCCATCGGCCACTCTGGCTCCCTCCGTCCGCGTGGCCGTGGAAAAATGCGACGTGGTTTGCACCATGCTTGCCAACGATGAAGCAACGGAAGCCGTCGCCTTTGGCCCGGAGGGATTTCTCGCAGCGCTGCGACCCAATGCCGTCCACATTGCCCTGGGGACACTGAGCGTGGCGTTATCGCGGCGATTGATGGAAAGCCACGCAGCCGCAGATCAACGCTACATTGCAGCTCCCGTCTTCGGGCGCCCGAATGTTGCCATGCAGGGTCGATTGTGGGTTGTGGCCGCCGGCGAAGATGCGACGCTCGAGCAGGTTCGCACGGTACTGGATGCAATCGGTCGCGGAGTGACCATTGTCGGGAATGAGCCGCCGCAGGCGCACGCGTTCAAGCTGGGTGGCAATTTTATGATCAGCGCCATGGTGCAGACGCTGAGCGAGGCCTTCGTTTTCGCAAAGTCGGAAGGTCTAGACCCGGAACTGTTCCTCGAAACAGTGAACGAAGCTTTATTCCAATCGCCGTTCTATCTGAATTATGGGCGCGTGATGCTGCATCCTCCCGAGCACCCCGGAGCCACAGTTTTGCTGGGCGAAAAAGATATACGATTGTTTCGCGAAGCCACGCAGTCCGTTGGAGTGCGCCTGGGCCTCGCCGAATATTTACAAGACCAATTCAATATGGCGATTCAACACGGCCTGGGCAAGACTGATTGGGCCGTTGGACAATATCGCATGGCGGAGCAAGCTTCAAAACGATAAACCCTTCCAGGAGAAGCATGACTACGACATCCAGCACAAAAACGACTGACCATTCGCTTCATGGCAAAACCGCCTTCATCACCGGCGCGAGTTCTGGCATCGGTGCCGCCTGCGCAGAAGCCTTTGCACGGGCTGGAGCGCGACTGCTATTGGCCGCCCGCCGCAACGATCGCCTGCAGGAAATGGTTGCTGATTTGCGATCCGCCGGCGCAGAGGAGGTTTACACAGTCGCGCTCGACGTGCGCGATAAAAAACAAGTCCAGACCGTCGTCGATGGATTGCCATCGTCCTGGCAGGCGATCGATATCCTGATCAACAATGCCGGGCTCAGTCGCGGCCTGGAAAAAGTCTACGACGGAAAAATTGACGATTGGGAAGAGATGATCGACACCAACGTGAAGGGCCTGCTGTACGTCACACGCGCGGTAGTTCGTGGGATGGTGCAGCGAGGCGCGGGCCACGTCGTCAATCTCGGGTCGACCGCCGGCCACATGACCTATCCCAGCGGCGCGGTCTATTGCGCCACGAAAGCCGCTGAGAATCGCATTACAGAAGGTTTGCGTGAAGACCTGCTGGGAACGCCTGTGCGCGTAACGACAGTCGACCCCGGCATGGTCGAAACGGAATTCAGCAAAGTTCGCTTCCATGGCGATGAGGGCCGTGCCGCCAAGGTGTACCAGGGGCTGACGCCGCTACAGGCAGAAGACGTAGCGGATGCGATTCTCTGGGCGGTCACGCGACCTCCCCACGTCAACATTGCGCAAGTGCTGTTGACCAGCGTGGATCAGGCAAATTCTCTGCTGTTCAATCGAAGGACCAGCTAGAAAAAATTAACCCAGGTTTTTCAGCTCCGCCTCGATGTCTTTCAACGCGGCTTGCAATGCGGAACGCCGGGCCGGATGACTTGTCTTCTCTGACAAGATCCGTTCGCGTTTGAGTTGCAGCATCTGGCGGGCTCGAGCCTGTTCTGCGCCGGCCGCCTGCACTACATACTTGGAAGCAACTTTCGCCGCCTGCTCCCGCTGTTCCTCTCGTTGCTCTAACTGCTCTTCGACTGATTTACTTTCCCATCCTCGTGCCATATATACAGAGTAGCGGATTGGCGCGGGAATCACACGTACCAAATGTCACATCTGTTGGAACAGCGACGATACGCGAACACATGAAGACCGCATAGGAGTGTTCCATGCGCGCATTTCAGATTACACAGTTCGGACTTGAAAATTTGCATCTCGTCGATCTCCCCGCGCCAGCGTGCGGCGATGGAATGGTGCTGATCCGCGTCCATGCAACTTCTCTCAATTATCGCGATCTGTTGATGGTTCGCGGAAGTTATGATCCAAAGCTAAGGATGCCTCGCATTCCACTCTGCGATGGAGCCGGCGAAGTGGTCGCTGTGGGAGCAGGAGTGACGCGATTCAAACCAGGGGATCGAGTTGTTGGATTGTTTCTGCAAAACTGGCTGGACGGCGATCCATCACGGGAAAAATCGCGCGGAGGACTCGGCGGCGACATCGATGGCATGCTCGCGGACTACGTTGCACTCCCGGAACACGGTGTCTCTCACTTCCCTACTCATCTAAGTTACGAAGAAGCCGCAACACTTCCGTGCGCTGCACTGACTGCGTGGAATGCCTTATTTCACGTCGCGAGCACGAAGCCTGGCGACACAGTTGCCATTCAAGGAACCGGCGGAGTTTCTATTTTTGCTTTGCAGTTTGCAAAACTAGTCGGAGCGCGCGTGCTTGGCACCTCCAGTAGCGATGAGAAACTCCAGCGTGCGAAAACCCTGGGTCTCGATGAAGGTCTCAACTACAAAAACAATCCCGACTGGTCTAGCTGGGTGAAGAAACAAACTTCTGGCGAAGGCGCGGACGTCATTGTGGAAGTTGGCGGGCCCGGAACTCTGAATCAATCCATGAAAGCGGTGCGCGTTGGCGGCACCATAGCACAAATTGGAGTGCTGAGTAGTTCAGAAGAAAGGCTGGCAGTTACTTCGGTACTTATGCGACAAATTCGGTTGATCGGCGTGTATGTCGGCTCGCACGCCATGATGCAAGCGATGAATCGGGCCATTGAGTTATCCCAATTGAGGCCCGTAGTGGGAAAAGTATTTCCCATGTTGGAAACGATTGGGGCATACCGCTACCTAGAAGAAGCTCGTCATTTTGGCAAAGTTATTATTTCTTTAACATCTGAGAAGTAACCAAATCCCGCGTGATTTTTGACCTACTAAATCTAATCAACGACTTGGAAGTAACCTCCACCCACCTGTCATTTTTCTTGTTATCCGATGGTGCCGGTTGGCATCCGTCTTGCATCTATTTCTATGTAGCGAGCCCATGTTGTACGGGTGCGCAACACCCCGGAGGCGCGGGCGATCTACAAAATACAGTAGAGAAGCTCGCGAAGAGAGATATGACGTCTTGGCTACGCGCAATCTTCGATTTTTTCTACGAAATGTTTTTTGGCTGCAGTCACGGCCACTTAACTCGACCATTCACGCTGCAGGCATCCAGCTATAAAGTTTGCCTCGACTGCGGACGGCATTTCCCCTACTCGTTGGACAAAATGCGGATACTGCATTCCTGGGAAATCGCTAAACAACCTTTGGTAGAGCCGGTATCGATATCCGTCGAATCAGGGCTCTCCGAGCGCACAGAGTACAACCGCACAAAGGCGGTCGCGTAACTGTACGCAACTAAATTCCTCCGCGTGTGGTTGGCGCATAGGAATCTGCTTCGCTGAACTCCTGCTGCACTTGTTACACTATGGCAACCCCTGACGACAAGGTGTTGCCATAGCGTATTTCTTACCATCTCGCATTGTCTCTATCGAAGCTCTGACCAAAATTTACGAGGGCCGGCAACGTGTTGTTGCGGTCGACGGAATTGATCTGTCTGTGCCCGCCGGGGGAATCTTTGGCTTGCTGGGACCCAACGGCGCCGGCAAAACGACCACCATCAGTATTTGCACCACGCGATCTCTACCCACTTCCGGCCGAGTGATCATCGCAGGTTGCGACGTTGTTGCCAAGCCAGCCGTTGCCCGCCGACAAATTGGCGTGGTGCCACAATTCAATACTCTCGATCGCTCCTTAACCGCGTTCGAGAACCTCTTCTTCCACTGCCGCTATTTTGGCATGAGCGATTCACGATCCAAAGAGCGTGCGCAGAAATTGCTAACGCAGTTCCGTCTTGCAGATCGCGCCAAAGCATTCCCCAACGAGTTATCCGGAGGATTGGCGCAGCGACTGTTGGTGGCTCGCGCCATCGCCCATCAGCCCGCGGTGCTATTCCTGGATGAACCCAGCGCGGGCCTCGATCCACAGAGCCGCCTGGCCATGTGGGAATCGATTCGAAGCCTCAAGGATCAGGGCATCACAGTGTTAATGACGACTCACTACATGGAAGAAGCGGAAGCGCTGTGTGATCGCGTCGCCATCATCGATCACGGCAAAATCCTGGTCGAAGATACTCCCGAGAAACTGAAGAACGGCCTGGGAATTCAAACGGTCTACGGGCTGGATGTGCAGCATGTCGATCAACGCGAGGAGTTGGCCAACAAACTGCGATCCGTATCTGACGTCAGCTCCGTCGAAACAACTGCCACCGGCGTCAGAGTGTATACCCAGGGTGCGGAAGGTTTGCTCTCGACCATCGTCGCCGAGGCGCAGGCATACGGGTTGCGTGACATCTCCATATCCGAGCCTTCACTGGAAACGGTGTTCATCCACCTGACAGGGAGGGACCTGCGTGAGTAGTGCCGCCACTCCAGCTCACAATTCCGGTCAACACGGTTCCCCGTCTACTTTCAATCTCTACGTTCACGCATTCTGGGGATTGTTGCTTCGCGACTTCCGAGTTTTGCGACGCGAGCTAGGCCCCTTTGCCGTGCGGGTCATCATGAACCCGCTACTGTTCCTGTTCGTTTTCACTTATCTTTTTCCCCGCATCGGACAAAGTTTCGGAAGCACATCCAGCTCTGGCAGCATGAATTTTGGCACTGTACTGCTGCCTGGATTGATGGCTGTCGCCATCATGTTTACCGGCATTGCTGCGGTGGCGCTACCGCTGTCGACGGAGTTCGGAATTACACGCGAGATCGACGATCGCGTGATGTGTCCTCTTCCTGTGGCCGGCGTGGCGATTGAGAAAATCTGCTTCAGCGCGCTACAGTGTATGCTCTCCGCGGCACTCGTATTTCCGCTGGCATATTTCATTCCATCGGAGCCGGTGCATGTCCAGGTCAGCAGTTATTGGCTGCTGATCGCGGTGATAGTCCTGGCCAGCCTGGTTTCCGGAGCGCTCGGCTTAACCATCGGCACTACGGTCGAACCGCGGCAGATTGGGCTCATCTTTTCTGTGGTGGTAGTGCCCATCACGTTTCTTGGCTGCGTGTATTATCCCTGGGCGCTGCTCCATTACGTTCCATGGTTGCAATATGCGGTGCTGTTGAATCCCATTGTGTATATGAGTGAGGGCTTGCGTGCCGCGTTAACACCCGCGCTGCCGCATATGCCGGCCTGGATGATTCTGGGTGCGCTGGTGATTTCTGTGTTCGTCCTCGGCTGGGCAGGAATCCGCGGATTCCTGCGCCGAGTGATTGGTTAAATCGTCCAACTACGCAGAGTAGTACGAATCCAGAACCGGCAGCAGTTCTGCGGGCGCATAGTGCG
>JBARFA010000045.1:0-2553 GCA_049796755.1 Acidobacteriaceae bacterium | reverse complement strand
TAATGCCGCGCTCGCGCTCTTCCGGCGCATTGTCGATCGTGTCGAAGGAACGAAACTTGTTGTTCGGGTTGTGCTTCGACAATACCTTCGTGATCGCCGCCGTCAACGTCGTCTTGCCATGATCAATATGCCCGATCGTCCCTACATTTACGTGCGGCTTCGACCGGTCAAACTTTTCCTTCGCCATTGTTCGCCCTTATCCCTTCCATTCGATCTTGTCGATCTTGAAACTTTCGTTTGCTCAACTCATCGTCGCCGCTAGTGTGACGCCATGGGTGCCCCATCCTCGCCGCGTCGTTTGCGGCTAGGGTGGGACAGGATGACGCCCGCATTACAGTAACAGTGAAAATGTCTCGTTCAAATTTGTTGCAACTCAAAAACTATGCCTTGCTTTGGCTCCGGCCAATAATCTCATCGCTGACCGAGCGCGGCGCCTCTTCATACCGGGCAAAGTGCATCGAATAGGTCGCCCGGCCCTGCGTGGACGAACGCATGTTCGTCGCGTAATTGAACATTTCCTTCAGCGGCACACTCGCCTTGATCACCTGCGAACCGCCCGAGTGCTCCATGCCCTCAATGCGTCCGCGGCGAGAGTTGATGTCGCCGATAATCGTTCCCATGTGCTCTTCCGGAACCGTCACTTCCACCGCCATCACCGGTTCCAGCAGCACTGGACTTGCCTTGCGGGCCGCTTCCTTAATCGCCATCGAACCGGCAATCTTGAACGCCATTTCGTTCGAGTCGACATCGTGATAGCTGCCGTCGTAGAGCGACACCTTGATATCGACCATCGGAAAGCCAGCGAGAATTCCGCCTTCCAGCGCTTCGCGGATGCCCTGATCGATCGGCTTGATGTACTCTCTCGGAATCGAACCGCCGGTCACATCGTTCTCAAACTCATATCCCTTACCAGGATTCGGCTCGACGCGAATCTTGCAGTGTCCGTAGTTGCCCGAACCGCCGGTCTGACGAATGTACTTGCCTTCCGCATCCGCATGCTTGCGAATCGTCTCACGGAACGCGACCTGCGGCGTTCCCACGTTCGCTTCCACCTTGTGCTCGCGCTTCATGCGGTCGACAAGAATTTCTAAGTGCAGCTCGCCCATGCCGCTGATGATCGTCTGTCCGGAATCTTCATCCGTCCGCACTTTGAACGTAGGATCTTCATCCGACAACCGCGACAGCGCCATACCCATCTTTTCCTGGTCGCCCTTGGTTTTCGGCTCAATCGCAACCGAGATAACCGGCTCCGGAAACGTAATCGCTCCCAGCGCAATCGGGTGCCGCGGATCGCACAACGTGTCGCCCGTCTTGATTTCCTTCAGGCCCACGCAGGCGCAAATGTCGCCGGCATAAATCTCAGAAATATCTTCGCGCTTGTCGGCGTGCATCTTCACCAGCCGCCCCACGCGTTCCGTTTTCCCCGTGCGCGGATTCAGCACCGTATCGCCCGTCTTCAGCGATCCGGAATAGATCCGGATAAAACTCAGCTTGCCAAATTGATCGTTGATCAGCTTGAATGCCAGCGCCGCAAACGGTTCGGAATCTTCCGGCTTGCGGATCAACGTAATCGATGGATCGTGCGGATCGATGCCTTCGACCGGTGCAATATCGACCGGGCTGGGCAGGTAATCGACCACCGCATCGAGCAGCGTCTGAATGCCTTTGTTCTTGAATGCGCTGCCGCAGAGGACCGGAAACACCTTCATCTCCAGCGTCGTCTTGCGGATGGAGGCCTTCAGCTGCGCCGGGGTCGGCGTCTCGCCTTCCAGGAACAGGTGCAGCATGTCGTCGTCATACTCGGCGACCGTCTCGATCAATTGCAGACGAAATGCTTCTGCCTTCTTCTGCAGATCTGCAGGAATTTCCTCGACCGAATACTTCGCGCCCATGGTCTCGTCATTCCAGACAATGGCCCGCATCTCGACCAGGTCCACCAGGCCTTTGAACTTCGCCTCGGCCCCGATCGGAATCTGGATCGCCACCGGACGCGCGCCCAGGCGCTTGCGGATGGTCTCAATCACGTGCTCGAAGTCCGCACCAGCCTTGTCCATCTTGTTGACAAAGCAAATCCGCGGAATCTTGTACTTGTCGCCCTGCCGCCACACCGTTTCCGACTGCGGCTGCACGCCGGAAACGCTATCGAACAGCGCCACCGCGCTATCCAGCACCCGCAGGCTGCGCTCCACCTCGGCCGTAAAGTCCACGTGGCCCGGCGTATCAATAATGTTGATGCGAATATCGCGCCAGGTACACGTCGTCGCAGCCGAGGTAATCGTGATGCCGCGCTCCTGCTCCTGCTCCATGTAATCCATGGTCGCAGTCCCTTCATGCACTTCACCGATACGGTGCGTGATGCCGGTATAAAACAGAATGCGTTCCGTCGCTGTCGTTTTTCCGGCGTCGATGTGCGCCATGATTCCGATATTGCGGCAACGATTTAACGGTATTTGACGGGCCACGGTACCATTCTCACTTCGCGGAGTTTCCTCCGCAGGTTGCTGTTACGGTTCTCTTGTCGCTAACGGCGCGCTACCAGCGATAATGCGCAAA
>JBARFA010000044.1:0-5214 GCA_049796755.1 Acidobacteriaceae bacterium | reverse complement strand
TCGCCGACTCATACAAAACATCGTGCGCACCCAGCGCTGCGGTATAAAGTTTCTCCGCGTTCGCAAGCACTCGTTTTTCCGCCAGCAACGCTTCTTCTTCGCCTGCCTCCAACTGCGCCTGATTGATTTCTTTCGCCTGGAAGCGCCACAGATCCGCCATCCGCAGCCGATCCTGCTCGTCGGTTTGCATGGCCGCAAGCTTGGCGCGCAGCTTCGACCATTGTGTAAACGCTTCGTGAACTGGCTCTTCAGATATCGCCGCGCTGCGATCCAGCAGACTACGCTGCTGCGCCTGATCGAATGCGCCCAAAGAATCGCTCTGCGCATGGACCAGCGCCAACTCCGGCGCTAAAGCCTTCAGCACACTGACAGTTGCAGGCTGATTGTTCACGAATACGCGCGCCTTACCGGTAGCCGTCACTTCCCGGCGAAGAATGATTTCCTCTCCGGCTGCATCTAATCCATTGGCATCCAGAATGCCGAGCGCGCCTGTCGTCGCCTCAAACACGCACGCGACCAGGGCACGTTCCGCTCCGTGACGAACAATTTCCGCGGAAGCTTTTTCCCCTAAAAGGAGTCCCAGCGCGTCTATCAGAATGGACTTGCCTGCACCGGTTTCCCCGGTCAATAGATTCAGACCGGGTCCAAACGCGACGGTTACGTTGTCGACGACGATGTAATTTTCCGCGCGCAGTTCCAGCAGCATGGCACTCCGGACTCGAGAAGCTGTTGCATCGACAATTTGATCGCTACCAGGAGATGAGACGGCTTCGAGCGCAGCATACCATGAATCGAATTGCAATCGATTCATGGGGGCACGAACCCAGATCGCAACTTGGAGCAATCGGAAAGCCCCAGTACACTCAAACTAGCTATGAATGCATTGTCCGCTCTACTTATTTTCTTCTATCAGACCGCCGACGCGACTGATGCCACCCAGGCTGCGCTACCTGTTCACGGCAGCGCCCTGGTCGACATGTGGCACAACCTGGGCGCCGTCGCTATTGCTGTGCTCGTGATCCTGTTGATCGCCAGCCTGCAGTCGTGGAGCATCATTCTGGGAAAATGGTCGGCCTTTCGCAGAGCGGGCACGCAAAGCAAGCGTTTCTTGCGAGCCTTTCAAAAGGCGGACCGTCTGCAGGATGTTGCCGCCGTCAGCGAACAGTTCAAGCCCAGTCCGCTGGTGCAGGTGTTTGAAGACACCTATGAAGAGTACCGGCACCAGATGGAATCCTTCGGCGAAGTCCGCAACATGAAGGCGCTGGAGCGCACGGCACAGACGGCTGCCAGCGAAGCTCTCACAGTCATGGAAAGTCGCATGACCTGGCTGGCCACTATCGGCAATGTGGCTACGTTTATCGGTCTGTTCGGAACCATCATGGGCATCGTCGATGCTTTTATGGGCCTGGGA
Organism: Acidobacteriaceae bacterium; assembly: GCA_049796755.1. Taxonomy (GTDB): domain Bacteria; phylum Acidobacteriota; class Terriglobia; order Terriglobales; family Acidobacteriaceae; genus JAKAAZ01. The sequence goes on along the minus strand of JBARFA010000044.1, from coordinate 3,803 downwards.
ACCTCTGGCGGGGCCACATTGCGCGCCGTGGCACCGGGTATTTCAGAGGCGTTGATCACAACCGCCGCGGGTATCTTTGTCGCTGTGCCCGCCGTGATGGGATACAACCAGCTCACCAGCCGTCTGCGGGAATTAGGCGCGCGCCTGGATGACTTTGGCCGCGAACTTCTCAACACCATCGAAGAATTAAATTCCATGCCGGCGCCCTCGGCCGAAGAATACGCGCGTCAGCGGGAGGTACCGCGTGGCTTACACCGCTAAGAACGGCGGCACTCAAACTGCGCTGTCCGACATCAACATCACGCCGTTGGTGGATGTGGTGCTGGTGCTGCTCGTCATCTTTATGATCACCGCGCCGGTGTTGCAGTCCGGCATCCAGGTCGCTGTTCCACGCACCCGAACCGTCAAGCAGATTACGCAGCAGCGCACCGTCGTCACCATCGACAGTCAACAGCGCGTTTATCTCGACGATAAGCCGGTGAACGTGAACGACCTGCCTCAATTACTGTTGCAGAAAGACGGCCACACCCCCGCGGCGAACCGGGTGATTTATCTGCGCGCCGATCAAAAAGTTCCCTTTGGCGCTTTCGCCTCGGTGATGGATGCGGTCAAGCAGGCGGGCATCACCAATATCAGTATTGTGACCCGGCCTATCGAATCGTCTCCGGCTGGGCAATAAAAAACGATGCCATATATTCACGAAACCTGGGACCTGCACGAACCGGTTGTCGGCTCATGGTTTGGTTCGTTTGCGCTGCATGTCGCGCTGGCACTCGCCATCATTTCGTCGACGATCTATTTGAGCAGGCTGCATGACAGCCGCTGGGGTCAGATCAGCTCCGGGGAAACGATCAGCGCCACTTTAGTTTCTGCTGCTCCAACATTGCCGCTGCCCAGCCCCAGCCTCAACTCAGACTCGGTGCTGGCGACGCAGAACCCCAGCCCCGCGCCGTTGCTACCTGAAAAGCAAGCGCAGGCCACGCCGGATCTGACCGCAATCCCCATCCCGGCCAAGCCGAAACCAATCAAGCATGTGGCGCCGAAGGCTGCGCCCGCTCCTCCGAAATACGTCCAGCCGAAGCAACAGCAACACCGCGCCAATTACGGTGAGGCCGCACCTTCCAGCATTCCAACCTCGATCCCAACCTCCATGGACAAGAGCGTGGTGGTGCAGAATGGTGACTTCGGTTCGCGATTCGGCTGGTACGTGGGTGTGATCAAACGCACCGTGGCGCAAAACTGGTACAGCCAGTTGGCCGACCCGAAGGCGTCCATGGGTCATTCTGTGATCGTCACCTTTGTTGTGCACCGCGACGGCTCCGTCAGCGACCCGCGCATCGCTCAATCCAGCGGCGTCTCTTCCCTCGATCTATCCGCGATTCAGGCCGTGGAGCGCGTGAATTCGTTCGGTCCATTACCGGCTGGATACGTAGGAAATTCAGTCACCGTGGCCTACACCTTTACATATGATCAAAGTACGCTGGGGCGCCAGTGATTTTCTGCGCAGCGAATCTACGGAGCACAGGTAATCGACAGGAATAGAGGTAGTTAGCAGTTTCATTGGAAAAATGTGTTTTTTTACGCAGTCAAAATTGGATTTACTACGTCAAACGGAGTGCACAATGGAAGCTTCCCCGAGTTTTGCTACTAAGCAAGCCGTCCGCCTTCTCTTCGCCTTCCTGTTCGTGGCCACCACGCTGGCCTCGGCGCAGGACTGGGTTCGTACTGGCACCAATTTAGGCGCGCAAAAAATTCGCCTGGCTGCCGCCGACTTCAAATTGGTCGGCAATGATCCGGCTCTCAGCAGCGCCCAACTCACCTTCGATCAGGTCCTGTTTTCCGATCTGACGAACGCAGGCATCTTTGACATGGTTTCAAAGAGCCTGGCACCCGCAGTAACCCCCGGTTCTCCCTCCGAAATCAACCTGACCCAGTGGAGTTCTCCGCCGGCTAACGCCGCCATGGTGGCTTTTGGCGCCATCGCCGTGCAGAACAACCACGTGATTGTGGATGGCTGGCTGTTCGACGCGAAAAATACGCAATCGCCGCAGGTCCTCGGCCAGCGCTACGATGAGGCCCTCACTCCTGACACAGCCCGCCACATTGCCCATGAATTTGCGGACGCTATCATCGCGCGGCTCGGCGGAGGCATCAACGGAATCGCGGAAAGCAAAATCTATTACATTTCCGACCGCAGCGGCACCAAAGAAGTCTGGGAAATGGATTACGACGGCGCCAACCAGCACCAGATTACTCATCTGAGCGCCATCTGCCTGTCGCCGCGCATTTCGCCCGATGGTTCCCGTCTGGCGTTCGATGAATTGAATTCCCGCGGCGGCAACATCCGTATCTACTCTATGAGCCTGCACCGCATGGTGAATTTCCCAATCCACGATGGAACGGATTACTCACCAGCCTGGGCTCCCGACGGCAACAACATTGCCTTTTCTTCCTCGCGCAGCGGTGACCCGGAAATCTGGATCGCTTCGGCGAGTGGCTTCGGCCTGCGCCGTCTCACCGCTTATCGCGGACCGGATGTTTCCCCCGTATTCAACCCCAAGACTGGCGACCAGATTGCCTGGATCAGCGGCCGAACCGGTCTGCCGCAGGTCTACATTATGAACTCCGACGGCACCAACGTGCAGCGCATGACCGACGGCGGTTATGCGACGTCGCCTGCGTGGTCGCCCAACGGGCAGTTTCTAGCGTTCGCGTGGTCGCGGCACTATGGACCTGGCGCTCCCGGCGGGCAGGACATCTATGTGATGGACATTGCCAGCCGTCGATGGGAGCAGTTGACGCATGACATCGGTCGTACAGATTTTCCGGCGTGGTCGCCCGATGGCCGCCATATCGTTTTCCAGCGTACTTTGCATGGTCACAGCGAAATCTGGACCATGTTGGCGGACGGAACCGGGCAGCAAGCCTTAACCACGGTTGGAAACAGCGACATGCCGAACTGGAGTTGGAAGTAATCGAGCCGGTGATGAGAAGCACACAACAACCGGTTTATTCGTTCTACACTACTTAACGAAGGAAGGTCCCGAGGAGAATCCATGAAGAACTATAAGAAGAATTCGGCGCTAGCATGCGCGGCGCTTGCTGTTTTCCTGTTCACTACTGGCTGCCATCATAAAGAGGCTGCAGCACCGGAACCCCCGGCGCCGCCGGCTGAAACCACTCCCGCTCCCACCGCCAACATCACCGTGACTCCTGACACAATCACTCCGGGACAAAGTGCGGCCCTCAACTGGACGACCACCAACGCCACCGATGTGTCCATTGATGGAATCGGCGCTGTCGAAACCAGCGGCACCAAGACCGTCAGCCCCACCGACACTACGACCTACCATCTAGTTGCGCGCGGCGATGGCGGATCGACCGATGCAACCGCAACCCTGACAGTGAGCCAGGCGCCAGCACCGGTTTCCTCGGGAGCCTTGACGGAGTCGGAATTCGAGCAGAACGTCAAGCCCGTCTTCTTTGACTATGACAGCTACAGCATTCGCTCCGATGCACAGTCCACCATTACTCAGGACGCTTCCTTCCTTCAGTCGCATCCAAACGCCAAGATCCTGATCGCCGGATATTGTGACGATCGCGGATCGGCAGAGTACAACCTGGCACTCGGTCAGAATCGCGCCAACGCGGCCAAGACTGCCCTGGTGCAGGCCGGTGTCGATGCCAGCCGTGTTCGTACCATCAGCTACGGCAAGGAAAAGCAATTCTGCACAGAACAGAATGAGTCTTGCTGGCAGCAAAATCGTCGCGCCCAGTTCAGCCTCGATCAGTAGAGGTTGCCT
>JBARFA010000043.1:0-40564 GCA_049796755.1 Acidobacteriaceae bacterium | reverse complement strand
CCGTTGCACCGCTCTTGCGGCGACTGCTTCGGAGTCGAAGGGGCTGAGAACCGCTCCTGACGACCCTGGTTCGTGAGAGCCTGCAAAACATCTAGCCTTCTTGGCAATCGCGACAAGCGGAAAATGTTCAATCATGCCACACCCAACGACCAATTTGGTTCCAAATCCGCCGAAGAAGCCGAAACCGCGCGACCCTGTCGCTTGCGGTGAGAGAGATGCGGCTCAGAACCGTCAGGCGGGCCACAATTATTTTTTATTTGAAAAGTTTGAGGCGGGCGTGGTGTTGCGCGGGACTGAGGTGAAGTCAATCCGCGAAGGCAAGGCGAACCTGCGCGACGCTTACGGCCTGGTCAAGGACGGTGAAGCATTTTTGCTGAATCTGCATATTGGCCCCTACTCCCACAGCGGCTACACCAACCACGATGCCATGCGGACCCGCAAGCTGCTGTTGCACGGCGAGGAAGTGCGCAAGCTGCTGGGCAAGGTGCAGCAGAAGGGGCTCACACTGATTCCGACTCGGCTTTATTTTCGCAACGGTCGCGTGAAGTGTGAGATCGCCGTCGCTAAAGGAAAGCAAAACTGGGACAAACGTGAGACCGAGCGTCGTCGCGAAGACGATCGCGATGCACGGTCCGCCATCGCCGCCAGCAAGCGTCGCAATGCCTAGGGAAGATCCAAAAAATCGTCACCGGCTCAAATCTGAAAGGAATGCAAATTTCAAATGAAAACTGATGTGAAGTTTGAAGCGCTGCAGTCTCTCGAAGCTGAATTGTTGGTTGTGCTGGCTGTGGACGCCTCCACCTCGAAAGACAAGAACGCAGCGGCGGAACCGGTATTGCTGACAAAAGATGCTACGGTTGCCAGTGCGGATAAGCCGGCATTAAAAAGTGGTGAATTCTCCGCGACCGCGTGCGAAACCCTGCTGCTGTATGCGCCGGCGGAACTGAAGGCCAAGCGGCTGTTGATTGTCGGGGTGGGGAAAGCAGCCAAGCTTTCGCTGCCGGAGATTCGCAAGGCTGGCGGAGTCGCAGTCCGATTTGCCAAGCCGCGCAAAATTCGACAGGTGACATTTGTGCTGCCGGAACACGAAGGGCTCGACCTTGCTGCAGCAGCGCGGGCTGCGGTGGAAGGCGCGTTTGTGGGCGACTTCGATCCGGATACGTACAAGTCCGACCGCAAGGATCGATCCATCGAGGAATTTACCGTGGTGGCGCCTGCGAGCGCGGATAAAAAATCGGTCGAGGCGGCATTCCGCGAGGGCGTGATCCTCGGAGAGTCGCAAAACTTTACGCGCGGGCTGGTCAACGAGCCGGGCAACAAGCTGACGCCGACAGTTCTGGGCGAGCGCGCCGCCGCCATGTGCAAAGATCAGGGATTACCCTGCGAGGTTTACAGCACGGACAAAATTAAAGAGCTGAAGATGGGCGCATTCTGGGCAGTCGCGCAGGGTTCGGATGAGCCGCCGGCGTTGATCGTGATGCGGTATGAGCCCAAAGATGCCGCTAAGGATGGGCCTGTACTGGCGCTGGTGGGGAAGGGAATTACGTTTGATACCGGCGGTATTTCCATCAAGCCTTCTGATGGCATGGAGAAGATGAAATACGACATGGCAGGCGGCGCGGCCATGATTGGGGCGATGCGCGCGATTGCGCAGCTGAAGCCGAAGGTGCGCGTGATTGGGATTGTTTGCTCGGCGGAAAATATGCCCTCCGGCAAAGCGTACAAGCCGGGTGATGTGGCGATTGCCATGTCCGGCAAAGCAATTGAGGTGTTGAACACCGACGCGGAAGGCCGCATGGTGCTGGCCGATGGCCTGCATTACGCGAAGCAGTTGGGCGCGACGCATTTGATCGACGCTGCGACACTGACCGGTGCCTGCGTGGTGGCGCTGGGCATGGTGAATGCCGGCGTGTTCGCTAACGATGAAGACAGCTATGAACACTTCAAAAAAGCGCTGGCGATTTCCGGGGAAAGGTTCTGGCGTTTGCCGGTCGAAGACGAATATCGCGAGATGATTGTTTCCGATATTGGAGACATCCGCAACACCGGTGGCAGTCGGTATGGTGGTGCGATTTCAGCGGCCATGTTCTTGAAGGAATTTGTTGACGAAACGCCATGGCTGCATCTCGATATTGCCGGCGTTGCGTGGATGGACGAGCAGAAACCGTGGATCTCGAAGGGGCCGTCGGGCGTGGCCGTGCGCAGCATTGTGGAGTGGGTGGGGAGCTACGAAAAGTGATGGAGATTGCTAAACAGAAGCAAGAAACTGACGGCTCGAAACTACGCGAGTCGATTTCCACGCAGCCGGGAAATGCCGGAGGTTGCCGGTAATCAGGTAGTCGGCATGGGCTGCATCAGAGCATTCGAGGAACATGTTGTCCTCAGGATCGGAGCAGACCAGAAGGTGCAGCTTGGGAACAACGACGATGGCTGCGCGCTCAATGCCTTCGACGATTTGTTGCTGCGTATTCCTGGTCAGGCGGAATTTTGCTCGTGCGAGAACTTCCGAGTATTCCCGAAGAATTGGCGGCGAGGCGTAGAGACTGAATTCTCCGTTCAATGTGAGCCTGAGAATGCGGGATTCCAGGCCGCCCCGTGTTAGCACTGCTGAAACGATGAGATTCGTATCAAGAACGATCCGAAGCAAACGGTCGCTCATGCCGATTGTTGCCGCTTCGCCTGCCGGTGCGCTTTTATTTCACGATCGATCTCTCTGGCCGACAACTTGTCTGTCCCATTGGCTTCGGCCTGCTTCCACGCGGCTTCAAGCCAGCCAGGTGCCGGCGCCATGGCATCGGCATAATCCTCAACGCTCATAATGACGACGGCAGGCTGTCCGCGGCGTCCCACCAGGAAACGCTCCCGTCGCTCCGTTGCGCGCTGCATGATCTGGCCCAACTGGGTGCGCGCTGTAAGCGCGGAAATGGCCGTTGTTTTCTGCTTCGATTTTCGTGTCATAGGGAGAGTATACAGTTGAACTGATTAATTAATAAGTTAAACGCCTGGGCCTTGTATCACATGATATCGGGGGCTTCGATGCCCATCCAGCTGAGGGTGCGCAATAGTTCTCGCTGGGCGACGGCAGCGGTTGCCAGCAATAATGTTTTTCGCACGGGGTCGCTCTCCGTCAAAATGTGATGGCGATGGTAGAAGTTGCTGAATTGCTGCGCCAGTTGAAACGCGTACTTCGCCAGGTAAGCCGGCTCGGTGGTCTGGATGGAGCGCTCCAGGACGTGCACGGATTTCGACGCAAGCAGCCACAGCTCCCATAAACTGTCGCCATCTTCGCCGCTGAAATACGGCGCGGCGTCGACGCCCTCAAACTGCCGCAGCGCTTCCTGCGGCGAGATGCCACCTTTGCGGAAAATATTTGCGGCACGCACCACGGCATATTGTGCATAGGGTCCGGTCTCGCCTTCAAAGCTGAGCGCGTCCTGAAAATCGAATGCGATGACGGTGTTGCGGGTGTAGCGCAGCATGTAATAGCGCAGCGCGCCGACGGCAATTTTGCGGGCGATGTCTTGGCGCTCGTCCTCGCTTAGGTCGGGATGGCGAGCGTTCACTTCGTTGAGCGCCGATGCAATCAGCTTGTCGATCAGGTCATCGGCCTTCACGCCGAATCCCTTACGGCCGGAAACTTCAATGTAGGCGCGGCCCTGATCTTCCTCAGAAAGCACATAGCCAAGTTCCATGGCGCAGCGCGGAGTCAGCGCCACCATTTCATAGGAGAAGTGGTGATAGTTGTCGGCTTCCTTGGCGAAACCCATGCCGCGCAGGGCCTCAATTACATTGCTCTGCGGATCGGCCTGGCGCGCATCGATGACGTTATAGATCGCGTCGGCATGTCCGAAATGCGGCAAACCAGACGCAGGCTCGTCGTTGTGTTCGGACGAGATCCAGCAACGATCGCCGTCGGGATAGATGTGGAACAGGTGATAGCCGAAATCGAGGCCGAGCTTGTTGAACTTCCACAGGTGATAGGCGATGTCTTTGCCGACGTAGCCAACCGTGCCGTTGGAGCGCACGATGACCTTGGCCTCTTCATCGGGGTTTTCGCCGTCCGCGCCCGCGGTTCCGGCGCGACGCATCACCCAGCAGCCGGCGTTCTTGCCTTCCGTCTCCTGATAGAGGACGCCTTTTTCTTTCATCAATGCAAATGCGGCGTTCCAAAAATGAAGGTGAAGAATTTCACTTTCGCGCGGTAGAAACTGGTATTCGATGCCGAGCCGCATCATGGTTTCCAGATGGCGGCGCAGAATTGCCGTCGACACCAGGTCAGCAATCGCGGCGGTTTCGTTTCCGCCTGCTTCCAGAGCGTGCAGCGTATCCAGACGGATTTGTTTGCGCGCCTGCTTTTCGCTTTCTTCGGCGTCGTACCATTGAGAAACGTGGGCATACAGGTCCCAGCAGGCAAAGTCGATGCGTTCACCGCGCGCCGCAAGTTCGCCCAGCCAGCGTTCAACGCCGGCCAGGTCCATGCCGCGCAGATGCATCAGCGCTACCACCACATCGGCTACCTGAACGCCGGTGTTGTCGATGTAGTTCTGCACGCCGACCTGGTAATTGGCAGCGTGCAGCATGCGCACCAGGGTATCGCCGAGGATGGAATTGCGCAGGTGGCCGACATGCGCTGCTTTGTTGGGATTGATGCTGGTGTGCTCGACCAGAATGAATTCATTCTCCTGGGGCAGGCTTTCCATCTGCGCCGCCAGAGCGTGCGCTGCCAGGTTTCGATCGAGCCGGCAATTGATGTATCCGGCTCCGGCAACTTCAAATCCAGTGAACCCGGGCACGCTGCCGATGGCGGCTACCAGCTCTTCCGCGATTTTGCGTGGCGCTTTGCGCAGGGTACGCGCCAGCTCGAAAGCGATCGGCAGGGCATAGTCGCCCATCTCCACTTTTGGGGGCTCCTCCACCGTGAGGCGAGGAATTTCTACATCGAATTTTTCCAGCAGGACGGCGCGAAAACGCTCAAATAAAATTTGTCGATAGGTGCGATACACAAGGGTCGTCCGTGGGCGCTGGGCCGCCGCGGCGACCTGGTAGCGATTCGATGAGTTAGAGCAAATTTTAGCAGAGACCGCAGAGGCCACGGGCCGCGGTGGCGTTCGCTGCCTCGTTTGCCATGAAGGGCGCACGCCTGTCGGTGACGGACCTCGCAAGTCGCAGCGGCAAAACGTTATAAGATGAAGATGACTCGCTCTCCAGCCGTACGCGCGAGCGATGAACGCCTAATTCATGCCAATCCAGGAAAAAAAGCAGGATACAAAGCCGACGTATACCCTCACCACGCCTATCTACTACGTGAATGCGCGCCCGCATCTGGGGCACACCTACACGACAGTGGCGGCGGACGCGTTGGCGCGATGGAAGCGCATGCGTGGGTACGATGTGCTGTTTTTGACCGGCACGGACGAGCATGGACAGAAAATTGAGCGGTCGGCGGCCAAGGCCGGCAAAACTCCGCAGGAATTTGCCGCCGAAGTGTCGAGCGAGTTTCGCGGTCTGTGGGACCGCATGGGCCTGACCTACGACGACTACATCCGCACCACCGAGCCGCGGCATAAGCGAGGCGTGCAGCACTTATTTTCCGAGTTGCAGAAGCGCGGTTTCATTTACAAGGGCACCTACTCCGGGCAGTACTGCGTGTGGGACGAGTTATATGTGGAAGGTTCGCCGGGAACGCCGTGTCCGGACTGCGGTCGTATTACAGAGACAGTGAGCGAGGAGAATTATTTCTTCAAGCTGTCCGCATTCGAGCGCAAGCTGCTGGAGTATTACGAGCAGCATCCGGAGTTTATTCGGCCGGAAGCGCGGCGCAATGAAGTGGTGGCCTTTGTGCAGGGCGGTCTGCGCGATTTGTCGATCAGCCGCACTAGTTTCAACTGGGGTATCCCTGTACCCGGCGACGAAAAGCACGTCATTTATGTGTGGATGGACGCGCTGGCCAACTACATTACCGCGCTTGGATACGGCAGCGAAGATTGCGCGAACTTCAACAAATATTGGCCTGCGGATGTACACCTGATCGGCAAGGAGATCAGTCGGTTCCACTGTGTGTATTGGCCGGCATTTTTGATGGCCGCCGAACTGCCGTTGCCGAAGAGCGTGGTGGCGCATGGATGGCTGCTGTTTGAGCAGTCGAAGATGTCGAAGTCGCGCGGCAATATTGTGCGCGCGGAGACGGTGCTGGATGTGCTGGGCGCGGATGCGCTGCGGTATTTTCTGCTGCGCGAAGTGACGTTTGGGCAGGATGGCAGCTTCAGCTTCGACGCGCTGGTGCAGCGGTATAACTCAGATCTGGCGAATGGGTACGGAAACCTGGTCAGCCGCACGCTGGCGATGATCGTGAAGTATTTTGATGGCGTGGTGCCGGACGGTGTGGCTGCGGACAGCGGTATCCGAGCCATCCTGGAACAGCAGACGGAGCAATTCGATCAGCGGCTGGAGCAGTTCGATTTTTCGCGTGCTTTGGAAAACGCCTGGTCTGCGATCGCTGCTGTCGACAGCTACATTACGGCGCAGGCTCCATGGAAGGTTGCGGCCAAGAATGATGCGGAGAGCCGTGCCAGGCTGGCCGGCATCTTATATACCGCGGCGGAAGCGATTCGCATCATTACGGCGCTGGTTTATCCGGTGATTCCGGAAGCGGCGACGAAGGTGTGGCAGCAACTTGGGCTGGGCGACATTACCAAGGCGGATTTGAAAGATTTGCGGTGGGGGGACCTGCCGCCGGGCACGAAGCTTGGCGAACTGGGTTCGGTTTTTCCCCGCGCAGAAAAGGAAGCCATCGAGCGTATGCAAAAAATGGAAGAGGATCGTGTCGCCGCGGCGACAGGAGAGGCACAATCCGCAGCGGCGGACCAAGAGGCTGTTCCCAACAGCAAAATATCGGGACCAGCGGAGCAACCGCCTCCTCCGCATGTGCCTGAGCCGTTCTCCGCGACCGGGCTGTCTCCTGAGCAGGAGACGGACGCCGTCGCGCAACAGGCCGCTGCCGACCAGCAGGTAAGTCCCGTGAGTGCCGTTTCCGATCCGCTCCCTCCGCCGCAACCGCTCGTGGAGCCGGTGACCCCCACCGTGCCTGCGGAACCAAAGATCGGCATTGAAGATTTCGCCAAGGTTGACCTGCGGGTTGCTATTATTCGTGTGGCAGAACGAGTGCCGAAAGCAGACCGCTTGCTGCGACTTGAAGTCGATCTCGGCTATGAGCAGCGGCAAATTGTCGCGGGAATTGCGGAAGCCTATGCGCCGGAAAGCCTGATTGGACGCAAGGTGGTCATCGTGGCAAACCTGGCGCCCAGAAAACTGCGCGGCCTGGAATCGAACGGGATGATTGTCGCGGCTTCGATTGGCGACAAGGGAACTCCCGTGTTGGCCGGATTTTTGGAAGACGTAGAAATCGGAGCACGGCTGAAATAGGCAAGGAACTCTCGATGCTAGTCGACTCGCACGCACATCTCGACAGTGAGCGCTATGCGGAGGATCGTGAAGCGATGCTGGTGCGCGCGTATCAGGCCGGGGTGGAAACCATTCTGGCGGTCGGCATCGGCGAGGGTCCGGACACCATGCACGCTGCGCTCGATCTGAGCCGGGAATATCGATCCAGGAACGATATGCCGCAGATTGTGGTCAGCGCCGGGATTCATCCGCATGAGGCGAGTCTGGCAGATGAGAGTGCTCTGAGCAAGCTGGATGCTTTGGTGGCAGAGGCAGAAGTGATCGCGGTGGGCGAAATCGGCCTGGATTATTTTTACGACCATTCGCCGCGCGAAGTGCAGCAGCGCGTTTTCGTCGAGCAGATGAAGATTGCGGCAGCGCGCAAACTGCCGATCCTGATCCACTGCCGGGCGTCGGCGGACAGTACGAATGCCTGGGACGATGCTCTGGCGCTGCTCGACGAACACTGGCGCGCATCCGGTTTAGGTGGGGTGCTCCATTGTTTTGCAGGGGAGTATGGGCACGCAAAGCAGGCAATGGACATGAACTTTCTCGTTTCCTTCGCCGGCAATATTACGTTTCCCAAGGCTCAACCGATCCGCGAAGTTGCAGCGAAACTGCCCGCAGACCGAATGTTGATTGAGACGGATGCGCCTTTCCTGGCGCCAGTGCCGAATCGCGGCAAACGGAACGAACCGGCGATGGTGCAACGGGTGGCGGAGCAACTGGCAGAGGTTCGCGGCTCCGATTATGAGACCATGGCTTTGACGACGACGGAAAACTTCTATCGGTTTTTTCGTCTGTCGCGAACGAACAGGATACCGGCCAGCGAGACCGGGACAGAGGTTGGGCTTCAAGTAGAGAATTGAAATCAGTAAGGGCAGGCAAGTATGGCTACAGAGAATTCGTTCGATATTGTGAGCAAAGTGGATGCGCAAGAGGTGTTGAATGCGGTGGATCAGGCGTCCAAGGAGATTCGGACGCGCTTCGATTTGAAGGACACGCATTCTGAAATCAAGCTGGAGGGGGAAGAGGCAATCCAGCTGGCCTCCAGCGATGAGTACAAGTTGAAAGCGGTCACAGAAATTTTGCAGCAGAAGCTGGCCAAGCGCGGTGTGTCGCTGAAAGCATTGACTTATGGCAAGATCGAACCGGCCGCCAACTCCAGTGTTCGCCAGAAGATAACCCTGCAACAGGGGATTGCGATCGAAAAGGCGAAAGAGATCGTGAAGCTGATCAAGGAATCCAAGAGTAAGGCGCAGGCGTCGATCCAATCCGATACTGTGCGGGTTAGCAGTAAGGATCGGGATACGCTGCAGGATATGATTGCAATGTTGAAGAAACATGACTTTGGGATTGACCTGCAGTTCACGAATTATCGCTCCAATTAGCCGACGAAGCCCGTAGCTGCATCCTTATCGGTAAGGGAGTCGGCGAGTCTGGGCAGAAGCAGGGAAGCGAGGATGGAAAGCGTTTGAGCACAACGGCCATTACGACGGCGAAGGAAGTGTTCGACCTGCTGCGCGATGAACTGATCGCGGTAGAGCGGGAATTCGAACGCTTGTCTGCGTCGGAGGTCGATTCCATCACGGAGATTGCCGGATACCTGCGCGAAGGCGGCGGAAAGCGGATTCGTCCCGCGTTGCTGCTGCTGGCGGCAAAAGCGCTGGGCTACAACGGCAACAGCAGCATTCGCCTGGGCGCGGTGATCGAGATGATTCACACCGCAACTCTGGTGCATGACGACATTATTGACGTGGCTGATATTCGCCGTGGTCGTCCTTCTGCGAATACACAGTGGGGAAACTCCAAATGTGTACTGGCCGGCGACTGGCTGTATATGCAGGCCTTTCGGGTCGCACTGGAGGAACGCAATTTTCGCATTCTCGATCTGCTTATCGGCCTGACGCAACAGATGGTTGAAGGTGAACTGCTGCAGATGGAAAGTCTTGGCAGCGCGCTGACCGAGCATGATTATTTTGAACTGATTTATCGCAAGACGGCGTGCCTGTTTCGCGTATCGATGCAGCTGGGTTGCGTGCTCGCGGATGCTCCTCAAGCCATGGAAGAGGCGCTGGGAGATTACGGGCGTAACGTGGGCCTGGCCTTTCAAATTGTGGATGACGTTCTGGACTTGACCGCCAGCGAAGCCGTCCTGGGCAAGCCGACTGCAAGCGATCTGCGTGAAGGTAAAGCGACGCTGGCTGTGGTGCATGCGCTCGAGCATGGCACGGCAGAAGAGCGCGCCGATATTCTGGCGGTGATTGAGGACCAGGGATTTGAACGCGTTCGCCATGAACGCATTCTTGCCATCCTGCAGCGCAATGGATCGCTCGATTACGCCATTCAAGTGGCGGATGCGCACGCTGAGGCAGCGCGAGCCAATCTTTCCGGACTGCCGGACTCTGAGTTCAAGCGGGCGTTATTGTGGGTGCCCGATTTCGTTGTATCCCGTGAAAAATAGCGAGTGGCGAAACTAATTCTCTGCAACATGCCTTTCTGCCGGTAGTCATCGCGCGTCATAATCGATATTGACTTCAAATTTTTGGAGATTGCATGCGGGTCTTACCCATACGATTGCGCGCGCTCGTTCTGTCCTTTGGCGTGTTCGCCCTGCTGGGGTGGATTGCGGCCGACGGCCAAACCGCCGCACCCACTGTAACCGCGCCGAATGCTACAGCGTCGCATTCCGCCGGGGCGACCCAGGGCGCCTCTTCGGCAGTCGCGCCGAATAACGACGCTCAGGTATTGAATCACGTCAATCATGTGTTGGATTGGTTTCGATCGTGGGGCGGGGCAGACGCTTATGTAGTTGTGCCGGCCGATGAGTTGTTTGTCGAGAATGGCCAGAATATCGCTCGCAAAGTCGTGGACCTGGAGTTTAAGTCCGCGCTGGCACAGGCTGCGCTGCTTGCGGAATCTTCAAATAAGCCCTCGTCGCCACAGGAGAACGCTCCGGGCGCGGTCGATGCTCAGAACCTTCAGAAGCTGCAGCAAAACGTCGATCAAAAGCTGCAAACTTTGAAGACGCAATTGGATGCGGTCAACAAAGAAATACCGACAGCGCGAGCCAAGGAGCGTCCCGCGCTGGAATCGCAGCGAGACACCTTGCAGGGACAGATCGCTCTGGCACAGGCGCTGCAAGACAATCTGCAGCAGTTAACATCTTTTGTGAATTCGGCCGACGCGGCCAGCGGAGTGGCTACCGAACTGACTACGAAACTTCGCGCATTGCAGCGGACAGTTCCGACCGCGGTCGCCGCCGCGGGATCGACGACGCAAAAATCGCCGGCAAAGGCATCTGCGCCCGGATCGCAAATCCAATTGCCAACGTTTGCCGGTGCGCGCAGCGAAGGGCTCGTTGGGCAGATCAGCCAGATGATCCATCTAGCGGGCACGCTGCACTCCCTGGACCAATTGAAGGATGAGACGACGCGACTGCAAAGTTCTACGGATCGTTTGCGCGCCCCGTTGCTGGCGGCGTTGCGCACCACCCTGCAGCAGGGCCAGGTCGAACTCCAAAGCAATTCTGCCTCCGTCACAACTCCCGCGCCGACAAATGGTGGCGCCCAGAGCGCAATTCCCGGCACGAACAGCGTGGCGTCCGGATCGACAACTTCGAAGGGCGCAGCCCCAGCGGTCGCCAACGCAACTGCACCGCAGCAAACGCCTGAGCAACGGCAGCGCGCGACGGCCCAGATGGTGCTGCATTTTAAGCAACTCTCTGACGCGACGATCCCCTTAAGCCAGGAACTGATTCTGATGGACCAGAGTCAGGCAAACCTGAAGCAGTTGCAGGACTCTGTCGACCACGAATACGGCCAGATTCTGCGCTCTGTCTTGCTGCGTGTCGCAACCTTGCTGATCGCGCTCGGGCTGATCTGGCTATTTTCCGAATTGTGGCGGCGCGCTACTTTCCGCTATATTCGCGATGCTCGTCGCCGGCGGCAGTTCCTCGTGCTCCGCAGAGTGATTACAGGCTTCTGCATGTTCGTCGTGATCCTGCTGGGGTTTGTCAGCGACTTCAGCTCACTTGCCACCTATGCGGGCTTGATTACTGCCGGCGTTGCGGTGGCGTTGCAGACGGTTATTTTATCGGTGGCCGCATATTTCTTTTTGGTGGGGCGGTATGGGGTGCGCGTCGGGGATCGTGTGACGGTGGTGTATAACGGCGCCAACAGCGTAACCGGAGACGTGGTCGACATTGGCCTGGTGCGTTTTTACCTGATGGAGTTGGCGGGAAGCGGCATCGAGTTGCAACCCACGGGCCGCATCATCGTGTTTCCTAATTCCGTGCTGTTTCAAACCAGTCCTCTGTTCAAACAGCTTCCAGGCACGGAATACATGTGGCGGGAGATTGGATTTCCAATGCGCGCCGACGGCGACGTGGCCCTGGCGCAAAAAGAATTGCTGGCATCGGTCAACACGCTGTATGCGGAATATAAGCCCGCTCTCGAACGGCAGCATGCTGGGGTGGAACAGTCGGTGGGTATGCATGTCGAAGTGCCGAAGCCATATGCGCGTCTACGGTTGATTGCGACAGGTTTGGAGGTGGTCGTGAGCTATCCGGTGCCGCTGCGACAGGCAGCTGCCATGGATGAGCGCATGGTGATGGCGGTGATGGATATTCTGCGGAACAATCCGTCGATCCATCTGGCGGACGGAGCCTCGCCGAGGCTGCATTCGCCGATCAAAGTCTAAGAGCGAAGCCGCAAGCAACGGCAGAGCGGCGGTGCAGATGTTCCCATGGAAGCCGGCCGCGAGCGCACAAAGATAACGCACGCCAAAAAAATAGATCGGGGCTCGTGGAAATGCTGAAACGCAGAGACTTTTTGAAGGTTTTCGGGGCAACTGCTGCCATGGCTCTTTCTCGGCATTCACTGACTGCCCAAGCCGCCGATGGCGCGGACCCATCCTTACATTTCGCCTCGGACAGCATGGAGTTTCAGCTATCGCCCGATGCGCCGGAATTTCGGAGCCTGAATGTCGATGGCCTGGGAAAAGGCAGGCGCGATGCCAACATCATTGGCGAGACCGGAACACTGGGCGGCTACATTGCATCCACATCCACCTCCGGAGGATTGCGGCAGGTTGCCTACCATAGCAAGTTGGCGAGCAAGGATTCCACGGCTGTGTGGACGTTTGCATTTTCGGGCAGCAGAATCGTGCTTACATCGGAGTGGTCGGCTGAAATTGAACCTCCTCCCATGATCTTTCATTTCGACCTGGCTCAGGTTCATAGCACGGTTCTTGGACTGTTTCGCAGCGACAGCCTGCTGGCAAGCCCCGCGCTGTTGAATTTTCCCTGTCAGGGAGCGATGCGCCTTACCTCGAGTGTGCCCGATCTGGGATTGACCTATACATCCAGTCGGCCCGACCAGACCGCAACGCTCGCGCTTCCGGGCGCGACATCCGAACATCCGCGCGTCGTCTACACGCTCGAGGTGACGGCAATCTATCCTGAGGTGCCGGGTGTCGGCGATGATCCGCGCTTCGATGCGTTCCGTCGCAACTGGCTGGACGCGTTACAACTCAATCCATCGCTGCAGGCGCTGGCCAATAACACGGCGAGCGATTCCTGCGCCTTCTGCTATTACGAATTCGCCGACATCGCGGCATTGACGCCACCGTTGGTCGAGGGTCTGACGGCGCTCGATGTTGTGCGGCAAACCCTGGACCGGATGTTGGCCGGGGGCTTCGCCTATGGCATGCCCTGGGTGCCGGACCATCCTGCCGCAACGTCAGATACATATCCCTCGATGCTGATTGCGGCGGCCGATTGCGTGCGCGCAGGCAAGAGCGATGCATGGCTCCGCGCCAACTATGAGGGCGTGAAGGGATGGGCAGAATCCATGCTGGGTACTGATACGGACGGCGATGGGCTGATCAAGTACATCGTCAGCGGCAATTCCGGTACGTGGCCGGATGGAGATCCCCAATTTAGACCATCGAATTGGTGGGACACTATCGGCTTCGGGTATGAGGATGCGTACGCGAACGCGTTGGCCTATCGTGCGCTGGGCGATATGGCGATGATGGCCGAGCGCGTGGGGAAACATGACGATGCGGCGCGTTATCGAAAGGCCGCAGTCAAGCTGCGCGACGTGTACTACAAGACGTTCTACGATCCAGCGACCGGCGTACTTGCCGGCTGGCGCAGCGCCGACGGAAAGCTGCACGACTACTACTTCCTGTTTGTGAACGGCATTGCGATCCATTACGGACTGGTGCCAAAGGCGCAGGCCGACGGCATTATGCACAAGCTGATGGCCAAGATGAAAGAGGTGGGCTACGACAAGTTCAATATGGGATTGCCTGGCAACCTGATTTCCGTTGCCTTGAAGGACTGTGTGGACAAGCGAGGCGGCGGCATTTATGGCTGCGGCGCGCTTCCCGACAACTCCGACGGCTTCCAGAACTACGAAAATGGCGGAGCGACTGGGAGTTTTGCCCTTTTCACCCTGGCCGCTCTGTACGATCTGGGTCGCAAAGCCGAGGCGGATACAATTCTTTTCCCTATGCTCGATGGATACGGCAAGTGCGGCTTTTCGGGCCGCGGCGCTAAAGGACGGTCCTACGACTGGAGACGATGGGACGGAACTCCGATGGGCTATGAAGGATACCTCTGCGACAACTACTATGCGCTGCTGGCGGTTCCATTGCGCCAGTCGGAAACACGCTGGCACAGCGGGTTTCGTCCGACAACAGCGCTGAGCTAGTTTTCAAAAAGCAGCCGTCGCATGCCCGAGACCGTCACAAACTGCCGGACTGGCGCGACATTCCGCCGTCGATGAAGAAGGTGCTGCCGGTGCAGTAGCTGGCGGCCTCGGAGGCGAGGAAAATGGCCAGGTCGGCTACTTCTTCCGGTTTGCCCCAGCGGCCCAGCGGTATTTCCGCCATCAATTTGGTTTCAATCTTCTTGCTCGCTTCCACATCCGCATCGATCGGTGTGTAGATGGCTCCCGGTGCGATATTGTTGACGGTGATTTTGTATTGCGCCAGTTCCACTGCGATGGTTCGCATCAACATGCGCAGGCCACCCTTGGCCGCGCAATACGGGGCGTTGGTGGTCATGGGCAAGTCCTCATGAACGGAAGAAATGTTGATGATGCGGCCGCCGTTTCCTTGCTGGATCATCGCTTTCGCCGCTGCCTGCGAGCACAGAAATGGCCCCGTCAAATCCACCGCAATCACTTTCTGCCATAACTCGAATGGATATTCCGTAAATGGATGTTTCGACTCCATGCCTGCGTTATTCACGAAAATATCGAGCCGACCCATGTTCTTGATGGTTTGCGCTACCAACGCGTTCACTTGATCGGGGTTGGAAACGTCGGCTTCGCACGCCATCGCGTTGCTGCCTTTGCTGCGAATTGTGCTGACAACAGCGTTGGCCAGATCAGGCGCGCCGACGTAGTCGATGACGACCGCAGCCCCTTCCGCGGCCATTCCAGTGGCGATGGCCTTGCCGATGCCGGTGGCTGCGCCGGTGACGATGGCGACCTTGCCTTGAAGTTTCATGGAGTCATTCCTCCTGATGGGATGTTGGCTTGTACAGCACGGTGAGTTCGCTCGAGTGGAACCGGCAAACACTTCTGATCGTGAAACAAAATCAGGATATCTCTTCGACAAGAAACTTCTCGGCGTCTTTTTCTTTCAGCTCCAGACCTAAGCCGGGACGTGACCAGTCGGGAAACATGTGACCCTGGCGCGGTTCGCAAAAGCCGTCGAAGAACATTCGCTCGATGCGGGCGTGATCATGGAAGAACTCCAAATGACGCGCGCGGGGAACCGCACAACAGGCGTGCATGTGGATGCTTGGAGCGCAATGTGCGGAGAGCGCGATCTGATGCGCATCGCAGACCGCGGCTGCCGCCAGAAATCCAGAGATGCCCTGGGCACGCGTTGCATCGGCCTGCTGCACGTCTATGCTTTTCGCCGCCAACATGTTTTCAAAGTACGGGACGGTGTAGCCGTATTCTCCGGCCGCGACCTCCATGGGAGCGGGAACACGACTGCGAACGAAATGAAGGCCGGGTAGATCGTCGGAGCTGACTGGTTCTTCAAACCAAGTCACGTTGGAGGCGGCATGAAAGACTTCGGCGAGATGGACGGCTTGTTTTGCCGTGTACGCGCCGTTGGCATCGACGAATAATTGGACCTTTTCTCCAATAGCACTGCGTGCGAGCTGCACGCGCCGCGGATCGTCATCGGGATGCGTGCCAACCTTCATCTTCACGAACGGGAAACCTTGTTCTGCCCACCCCCCGAGTTGCGACTGTAGTTGCTGATCGTCGTAGGAAGTGAATCCTCCGCTGCCATAGGCGGCAATTGATTCTCGCGCGGCGCCGAGAAGCTGAATCAGAGGAACGTGCATCAGCTTGGCGCGCAGATCCCACAGCGCAACGTCAATTGCGGAGATGGCCATGGCGGCAATTCCGCGATTGCCAAGGTTGCGCACTGACCGCTGCATCTTCATCCACAACGCCGGATGTTGGAAGGGGTCGGCGGAATCGATGATCGTCTTGAGCAAATGCTGCGCGGCCTTTGCCGTGGCTGCGTCGGCGTAGGTATATCCGATGCCGCGCACATCGCCGACGGCGAGCTCGACCAGGACCATTGTGGTTGAGTCCCAGGAGATGGTGCCGTCCGCTTCCGGCGCATCGGTCGGGATCGTATAGACGCGAATAGTGCTGCTGGAAATTGAATCCACATACAAGAGATTCGCCGCGCCTTCATGGAGTTGTGTTGCATCGGATTTTCTGTCCGGACGCATGCGCGTACATCCCGCATCTTGAAATCGTCCTCTAACTGAATGTGGCAAGGTTTGGTTCGATGTGTGTTTCGACAGCGTCCAGCGCGGCTGTTTCAGCCCATTTCATTCCGACATTCCGCGATGTGAAGAGAAGTTTCCGTCGCCAAACTGCGAAACCGAAGAGGAAGGAATCCCATGAACCAGCAAGTTGCAGATGTACTGTTTGATCGCCTGATCGCCTGGGGCGTGGATACCATCTTCGGCTTTCCTGGCGATGGCGTGGACGGACTATTTGAAGGATTGCGAACCCACCAGGAGAAACTGAAATTCATCCAGGTGCGGCATGAAGAAGCGGCGGCATTCGCAGCCCTGGGATACTCGAAATACACCGGTCGCCTGGGAGTTTGCGTAGCCACGTCTGGCCCTGGTGGGATCCATTTGCTGAATGGCTTGTATGACGCCAAGTGCGACGGTCATCCGGTGCTCGCCATTACCGGCCACACGTTTCATGATTTGATCGGCACGCATTATCAGCAGGACGTCGATCTAGACAAGTTGTTCATGGATGTGTCCGTGTACAACGAGCGCATCATGGGCCCGGCGCACGTGAAGTCGGTAGTGGACGAAGCGATTCGAACTGCTTTTGCACGCCGCGGAGTGGCGCACATCACCATTCCAAAAGACATTCAGGAATGGCCGGTTTCCAGCCAGAAGCGCTCCGACGCGAACATCGCGAATCATAGCGAGAATCGATTCCGCCCTACTTACCCCACTCCGACGCAAACATCTCTCGAACAAGCGGCTGCAATTTTGAACGATGGCAGTCGCGTGGTGATGTTGGTGGGCGCGGGAGCATTAGGTGCGCGTGAAGAAGTGATGCAGGTGGCGGAGACGCTTGGCGCACCTGTGGTGAAGGCGTTGCTGGGTAAGGCTGTCATCCCGGATCGACACCCGTTGGCGCTTGGTGGCATTGGCCTGCTGGGCACAGCGCCGTCACAGGAAGCGATGGAAGAATGTGACACGCTGTTGATGGTGGGAACCAGTTTTCCTTACATGGAATTTCTGCCCAAGCCCGGCAATGCAAAGTGCGTGCAGATCGACATCGACCCAGCGCGCATCGGCTTGCGGCACCCGGTGGATGTGGAGTTGGCGGGCGATGCAAAAGGCACGTTGGCGGCGCTGTTTCCACTGTTGAAGCGGAAGAAGCGGCGTGGGTTCCTGGAAGATTATCAAGACCGCATGAAGAGTTGGAATGACGTGATGGAGAAGCGCGGCACTCGCGAGGACATGCCGATGAAGCCGCAGGTAGTGACGCACACTCTGAACCGTCTGCTGAATGACGATGCTATTGTTTCCTCCGATAGCGGCACGATTGCCACCTGGACCGCGCGCTATGTCGAGATGCGCGGAGACATGAAGTTCTCATTGTCGGGTTCACTTGCGACTATGGCGAATGGCTTGCCGTACAGCATCGGCGCGGCCGTTGCGTATCCGGGACGCCAGGTTGTTTGCGTGGTGGGAGATGGCGGTTTGACGATGTTGATGGGCGAGCTGGCGACGCTGGCGAAATACAAGTTGAACGTGAAGGTCATCGTCGTCAAGAACAATGTCCTGGGGCAAATCAAGTGGGAGCAGATGGTGGAGGATGCGAATCCGGAGTTCGGTGTCGATCTGCATCCTATCGATTTTGCCAAGGTGGCGGAAGCTTGCGGAGTTGCGGGCTATACCCTGGAGCAACCCGATCAGGCGGAAACGATTTTGCGGCGCGCGCTGCAGGATAAGGGTCCCGCGGTTGTGCAATGCGTTGTTGATCCCAACGAGCCGCCGCTGCCGGGGAACATCTCCACCAAACAGGCGCGCAATTTTGCGGAAGCGCTGTTAAAGGGTGACAAAAATCGCAGCAAAATTATCAAGACAGTGCTCGAAGATAAAGTGCGCGAAGTAGTCTAAGGCGGCCAGCGTTTCGACGACTGCGGAAGCACAACTGGGAACGAATGGATGAGGATGGATAAGGCCATAACGAAACGCTCGGAAATTTTGCGATCCGTCGAGTTCGACAGAGCCGATGATTCCTCCACTGGCAATGGAATTCGAGACACAGAAGACGCGGCTGCCGGAGTGGACGAGCATATTCGCGAGGGACGTTTCCAGCGGAGCTTGTCGTTGTTGGCCGGTGCTTCCAGCCTGATGACTGGCCTCGAAGTTGGCTACGAGCATTATCGGGGCAGCTACAGCCGGAGGGTAATGTACACGCCGGTGGCGCTGAGCCTGCTCTTATTCGCCGGCGGAGTGGCTGGATTTTTTAGCGGCCGGGCTGCTCGACGCGTGTTGCGTCCCATCGCCGCGTTGACGCTGGCGGATGGCGCGCTCGGATTTTATTTTCATGTCCGTGGTATCGCGCGCAAGCCGGGCGGATGGCGATTTCCCATGACGAATATGGTGATGGGTCCGCCAGTTTTCGCGCCATTGCTATTCGGCATCAGCGCGTACCTGGGATTGATCGCGTCGTATCTTCGCCGGGAGCGTGAACAGGACAGTCCGGCCGATGATGTTTCCTGGTTTCCGCGCGCGGCTCATAAAAAACATTGGGTGGCAGCGCTGCCTTCGGGGAAAATCTCGAAACCGGAAACAATTAGTTTTTCTCAGGACCTGCGGGAGGGTCGCTTTCAGAAGCACATGGCCGCCGCGACCGTGTTCGCCGCATTCTTCAGCGGCTTTGAAGCGTTCTACTCTCACTACAAAAATAATTTCCGCTACAAGGCGCAGTGGACTCCGGTGCTGTTGGCGCCGATGGTGATGACCGCTGGAATTGTGTCGTTGCGAAATCGCAAGGCGGCGCAAACGTGGCTGCCCGCGCTCTCCGCAGCCGCGGTTCTCGATGGAGGCGTCGGTTTTTTCTATCATGCGCGCGGCGTTCTTCGCCGTCCGGGCGGAAGAAAGCATCTGCTGTACAACATCATGTACGGTCCGCCGATTCTGGCGCCACTGTTGTTCAGCGCCTGCGGCATGTTGGGACTGCTGGCCAGCTTGTTCCGGAGAGAACCATGAAGCGGCGTCGCGACGGGCAGCCGGGTTATTATCCGGGATTCTCCACACTTGGGCAGCAGTCTCACTGGGATGAGGCGACGCGCAAGACCGTGCTGGAACGGGTGAATCGCCCACAGAAGCTGCGATTTTTTACGCCGGGGGAAGCTCCTCTTATCGAAGCGATCTTCGAGCATATTCTGCCGCAGGGCGATCGGTCGGAACAATACAGAATTCCCATCGTGCCGGCGGTGGATGATCGGCTGTACAAGAATCGGATCGATGGCTATCGATACGAAAGCATGCCGCCGGATCAGGAAGCCTATCGGCTGGGGATGAAGGCCATCGACGAAATCGCAAAGCAGAAAGATGGACGCGGATTTCTGGAGCTGACGCCGCTGGAGCAGGACAAGCTGCTGAAGACGCTGCATGATGGCAAGCCTGAGGGTGCGCATGAAATCTGGAAGCGCATGCCGGTACATCGTTTCTGGATGCTGCTGGTGCAGGATGCGGCCGAGGCATACTACTCGCATCCATACGCGTGGGACGAGATCGGCTTTGGCGGTCCCGCGTATCCGCGCGCGTATATGCGCCTGGAGCATGGTGAGCCGGAGCCGTGGGAGGTGAACGAGCAGCGCTACGCATGGTTGGCACCGGAGGATTCTGTTTCCGATGTTTCCGAATGGGTTAGCGGTCACGATAAGCACCTTGCAACTCCGGGGCAGGGAGGCACCCATTGACGCCATTGCTGCGCGATTGGTGGAAGAAAGATGTGCTGAACGAACGCAATGGCGACGGTCACGCACTGGGTCCCATCCAGAGAATCGATGTACCGATGCAGCGCTTCGGCGAGGAAGAAGTCGATTACGTGATCGTCGGCGTTGGGTCCGCCGGTGGAGTGCTGCTTCAGCGCCTGTCGCGTGCGGGCTTCCGAGTGCTGGGCCTTGAAGCCGGGCCGTTCTGGAACACAGAGCGCGACTGGGTCAGCGATGAAGCGGGCTCACACAATCTGTACTGGGAAGATTTGCGCATCACGGGCGGCGAACATCCGCTGGCACTCGGCGCGAATAACAGCGGCCGTGGCGTTGGCGGCGGTTCGGTGCATTGGGCGGCCTTCACGCCTCGGCTGCATCCGTCGGATTTCCGCATCCACTCTGAAGATGGCGTCGGCATTGACTGGCCGATGACCTATGAGGAACTGAAGCCTTACTACGAGCAGTTGGAGCTGGAAATGCCCGTCGCGGGTCCGGCTTATTATCCATGGGGCGATCCGCACGGCTATGCCTACGGACCGCATTCGATGGGCGGCGTGGGCGATGTGCTGATCAAGGGCTGCACTCGCCTTGGAATTGGAGTGAGCATTGGCGGACCCGTTGCGATTCTTTCGGGTTCGCATGGCGATCGCCCGCACTGCATCTATCGCGGCTTCTGCATTCAGGCCTGCAAGGTAGGCGCGAAGGCCAGCACCTTGATCACGCACATTCCAGACGCGCTGGAAAATGGCGCAGAGATTCGCGATCACTGCATGGCCAGCCGCATCCATGTGAACAAGGAAAATCGCGTCACCGGCGTCAGTTATTTTGACGCGAAGGGCAAAGAGCATTTTCAAAAAGCGCGAGCCGTCATTGTTTCCGGCTATGCCATCGAGACGCCGCGACTACTGCTGAATTCCGCATGTCCCGGATACGAAAACGGCTTGGCGAATTCCAGCGACACGGTTGGGCGCTATTTGATGGCGCAGGCCGGCAACGTGGTGCTTGGGCGATTCGAAGAACTAATTCGCATGTACAAAGCTCCGCCGGCGCATGCGTTGACGGAAGAATTTTACGAGACCGATCCCAAGCGGGATTTTGCTCGCGGATTTGCGATTCAGACTGTGGGTCCGCTGCCGATTGCATTTGCCAAACAAATGATGACGGCGAAGGGCGCATGGGGATGGGGGCTGCGTCGCGTGATGATGGACTACAACCACTGGGCGTCGATCGCGCTGCTGGGAGAGATTCTGCCGTGGCCGGAAAATCGGGTGCAGCTGGCGGAAGAGAAAGACAGGTTTGGTTTGCCGGTTGCGAAGGTCACATTCAATCTGCACGACAACGACAAGAAGCTGATCGAGTTTGGAAAAAACAAAGTGATGGAGGTGATGCATGCTGCAGGTGCACAAGAAGTGGTGCAGGAGTCACGTTACGCGCATTTAGTCGGAGCAGCACGCATGGGCTCTGATCCACGCACTTCTGTGGTCGACAAGTTCGGACGAACCCATGACTTAAGTAACCTTTTCGTGTGCGATGGAAGCGTTTTACCCACGCAGGGCAGCGCCAATCCGGGGTTAACGATTCAGGCATTAGCGGCGCGAACAGCTGATTACTTAATTGCTCAAGGGGAATCTATTTTTACGCGTAAGGATCGGGATATGATGCAGCCAGTCATTCGGAAAGATTTAGCTCCGCCAGGGACCTACGGCCGAGGAATTCCGCGGCTGGCCAATGTCGGTCTGGCGAAATAATAGAAATGGCGAGGTTACGAAGAGCGCGCCAAGCCGGCGCGGGAAAGTTTAGAAGGGATACACGATGAAGAGGGATCAAGTGGTGATGGTTACCGGCGCTTCCGCTGGACTGGGCCGTGCCATCGCACATGAATTTGCAAAACAGGGTGCCAAGATTGGGCTGATCGCGCGCAATCGAGAAGCATTGGAAGCGTGCAGAGAAGAAGTTGAAGAAATGGGCGGCGAAGGGCTGGTGCTGCCGCTGGATGTGAGTGATGCTCCGTCGATTGAGCATGCTGCGAATCGACTGGAGGAGGCATTTGGTCCCATCGATGTGTGGGTCAACAATGCCATGGCGTCCGTATTTTCGCCGGTAAAAAAGATGACGGCGGAGGAATATAAGCGGGTGACTGAGGTAAGTTATCTCGGTTATGTGTACGGTACCCAGACTGCCCTGCGTCGCATGTTGCCGCGAGATCGTGGCACCATCATCCAGGTGGGTTCGGCGCTGGCGGTGCGCAGCATTCCGCTGCAGTCGGCCTATTGCGCCGCCAAGCACGCCATTATTGGATTTACAGATTCGCTGCGGTGCGAGCTCTACCACGACAAGAGCAATGTTCAGCTGACCGTGGTGCAGATGCCCGCGATGAATACCGTTCAGTTCACCTGGGTCAAGAGCCGGTTGCCAGACAAGCCGCAGCCGGTGCCGCCGATTTTTCAGCCCGAGGTCGCTGCCAAAGTGGTGGTGCATGCTGCCGGCGTGGATCGGCCGCGACGCGAGTACTGGGTAGGTTCGCCTACGGTGGAAGCGATCGTCGGTCAAATGTTTGTTCCGGGCCTGCTCGATCGCGACCTGGGAGAGACAGGATACAAAGCGCAGCAAACGGACGTCCCGGACGATCCCAACCGGCCAAACAATTTGTGGGATTATGTTCCCGGCCGCCATGGCGCACACGGTCCCTTCGATAAGAAATCTTGTTCGTTCAGCCCACAGGTATTCCTGGATCTGCATCACAAATGGTTTGCAGCCGGCGGCGCCGCCCTGGTGACGGCCATTGTGGTGGCGTACAAAAAGAAACAGGTAGCCTAGGGGAGAATCGTATGGCGCTCGAATTGGCAGTCGACAATCAAAGTGGAAATTCGGCCGCCCTGGCGAAAGTATGCGCGGTCCACAAAGGCATGGCGGTCGCATGTTGCTGCGCCGCCATGGCGACGTTAGCTCCCGTGGCGCTGGTGCAACTGCACATCATGAAAGATCTGCCGGATCTGCCGGGGCGCTTGTTCAATTCCAAGCGGGTCGTCACGTCGGAGGGTGCCTATCATCTTGGCATTCCGGACGGAGTGCTTGGCCTGGCCAGTTATGGTGTGACGCTCGCGCTATTGTTGGCGGCGACGCCGGAGCGGCCGCTCGTACGACGGTTGTTGCGCGGCAAGCTAGCATTGGATGCGACCATGGCGATTCGAAATGTTCGCAAGCAGGTGACTGAACATAAGCACATCTGCTCCTGGTGCATCGGAGCCGCAGTGGCCACGGCGGGGCTGGTATTTTTCGGTCGAAAAGTGCGAGATGCCGAGCCGCCACGTCGAGCCTGAAATCTTCTTCTTCAAGCGAGAAGGGCTGCTTCTTCCCAGCTTCCGAGTCGGCGGCGTCTCATCCGCTCTATAATTCGCTAGTCGATGAACTGGGCTCCCGTACGAACAATCCGTAGCTGGTTCGACTCCGAACAGGGTGTGCCCGACCATCATATTTCGCGCTGGATTTTTCTTCGCGCGCTTGGGCTCATTTATTTTTCCGCTTTCTATTCGCTGATTTTCCAGATTCGCGGACTGATCGGGCCTCGCGGCATTCTGCCCGCTGGACAATATTTATCGGCAGTGGAACGAGGGCTGGGTCCGCTACGCTTCTGGTACGCGCCTACGCTGTTATGGTTTTCCAGCGGTTCGCACATGCTGATGGCGATTTGCTGGGTCGGCATAGTGGCGTCTCTGTTGGTGACGGCGAATGTGTGGCCGCGAGCCAATCTGGTGATCTGTTTCATCTGCTTTCTCTCCTTCGTCAGCGCCGCAGGAGATTTTTCTGGTTATCAATCTGATGGCATGCTGTTAGGGGCTGGATTTGTCTGTCTCTTTTTTGCGCCCGCAGGATTTTTTCCCGGCTGGGGAAGAAGCAGCCCACCGGTGCGCGCCAGCCTGTTTCTGTTGCTGTGGGAATGGTTCCGGATTTACTTCGAGTCCGGCGTGGTCAAGCTTGCGAGCGGCGATCCGCAGTGGCGACATCTGACGGCGATGGACCAGTACTACCAGAACTGTCCGCTGCCAACCTGGGTCGGCTACTATGTCCAGCAACTGCCGCATTGGTTCCAGGCGTCGACCGTGGTGGCGACGCTTTTGATGGAACTGGTGCTGGTATGGATGCTGTTTTTGCCGCGGAAATGGCGCATCATCTGTTTCTGCATTGTGACGCCGTGGCAGATCGCTGTCATCCTTACCGCGAATTATGCGTTTTTGAATTACATCGTGCTGGCGCTGGGATTCCTGTTGCTGGACGATCGCTTCCTGTTGCGCTTCGTGCCGACGCGTTTGCGATTTACTGTCCCTGAAAGCCACAGCGAGGCTGCGACCGATAACGAGGACACTCCAATCAGCGTGTTGCGGGCCGAGCCGTCACCTGTGCAATCGTCGGGTTTTCGCAAGCACATGCGCTCTGCAGGCTTGGCTTTCACGGCGGTCATGCTCAGCTGGATTTTCTACGCGACAACGGTGCCGATGCTGCAGATGTTTTGGCGCGGCATTCCACTGCCAACCGCACCGATGACAGCCTTGCAGCCGTTTCGAATCGCCAATGAATATGGGCTGTTCGCAGTGATGACGCCCAATCTATATGAAATCGAATTTCAAGGTTCGGACGATGGGAAGACCTGGATTGCCTATCCGTTCCAGTACAAACCGCAGGCGCTCGACAAGGCTCCGGGAATTTATGCGCCCTATCAACCGAGGTTCGATTGGAATCTATGGTTCGCATCGCTGGGCCAATGGACGCAATATCCCATTGTGCCGCGAACAGAGGAGTTGCTGCTGACCAACGATCCCGCTGTGCTGTCATTGTTCGCGGGCAATCCATTTCCGAATCATCCGCCGCGCATGGTGCGGGCGGTGTTGTGGCAGTACTGGTTCACGACCATCGATGAGAAGCGGGCGACGGGGGACTGGTGGCGACGGCTGCTGCTGGGCGCCTACGCACCGACATTGACGATTGGTGCGGACGGCAAAATTGGCATGGTGCGCGAGAATGGTCCAGACATGATGGCTCCGCCGCAGTAGAGTTCAATGTATGGGCAAGCGCGATCACGACCTTCGGCACAAGAAAGCATGCGTGATTGGTGCCGGCCCCAATGGCTTGTCGGCTGCGATTGTATTGGCGCAGGCGGGGTTGCGCGTGGATGTGTTCGAAGCGGAAGCGCAACCGGGTGGCGGCGCGCGCACCATGGAACTGACGCTTCCTGGATTTCATCATGACTTTGGTTCCGCGGTGCATCCCATGGCGGCCGGATCGCCGTTCTTCAATTCCTTGCCACTCGCGGACAATGGCCTGGAGTGGATTGATTCTCCGGCACCGCTGGCGCATCCCTTCGACGATGGCTCCGCGATTACGCTGGAACGAAATCTGCAAGATGCGGAGCGAGTGTTGCAAGAAGATGGCCCTGCCTGGGGCAACCTGATGGCGCCGCTTGTGAAGAATTGGCCTGCATTCGCGAAAGATGTTTTACGTCCGCTGTTGCGGTTTCCAAGCCACCCGTTTTTGTTAGCTAATTTTGCCCAGGATGCGCTGGCTCCAGCGACGTTTGTCGCGAGGCGAAGATTCCGCAACGAGCGAACGCGCGCGTTGTTCGCCGGTCTCGCGGCGCACTCATTTCTGAGACTGAACGAACCTCTCAGCGCGTCCTTCGGCATGGTCCTGGGAGCTGCGGCTCACGCGGTTGGCTGGCCGATTCCGCGAGGAGGCGCACAGGCGATCACCGACGCGCTGTCGGCGCACCTGGTTCGCTTAGGCGGGAAAATTATTCCCTCTACGCGCGTGGAAGACCTCGACCAGGTTCGCAAATACGATATCGTGCTTTGCGATATTACGCCGCGGCAGTTGTTGCATCTGTCTCAGGGAAAGCTGTCTCCGGGATATCGCAAGCGCATGGAAGAATTCCGCTATGGCCCCGGAATTTTCAAAGTGGATTACGCGCTTTCATCGCCGATCCCGTGGAAATCGGCCGATTGTTTGCGCGCCGCTACGGTGCATCTGGGCGGCAGCATGGCGGAGATTGTCGCGTCAGAAGCTGCAGCGGCGAGCGGTGCGATTGCAGAGCGGCCATTTATTTTGCTGGCGCAGCCGACGTTATTCGATCCCTCGCGCGCACCTGCGGGCAAGCACATTGCATGGGCCTATTGTCATATCCCGAACGGCTCAAGCTGCAACATGCTGCCGCGTATCGAAGCGCAGATCGAGCGCTTTGCTCCTGGATTCGGCGATTGCGTTCTGGCACGACGCGCTTCCTCTCCCGCGGACTTGCAATCCATGGATGCAAACCTGATAGGCGGAGACATCAGCGGAGGCGCATCCGATCTGCGGCAATTTCTTTTTCGCCCGACGTGGCGGCAATATGCAACCTGCGACAAGAGAATTTATCTTTGCTCATCTTCGACGCCGCCGGGAGGTGGAGTGCATGGCATGTGCGGGTACAACGCCGCCAAGCTCGCTCTGCGGCAACTCACGAATCATTGATTCGGAATGAGTAAAAGTTTACCTATTCGCGAAGCAGCCGAGGAATCTTGCAGCTTGCTTTGAAACTGTACTACTGACGACCTAGCGGCTGCCGAATCGTAGTTGAGAAAAGATCGCGGTTGTCCCGGCCTCAAGGTGGGCCCTTCAAAGTGCCATCCGATGGTTGTCCACTCAGAATTCGTCGAAAAGAATCTGGTCTTTGGGAACGTTCAGGTTCTCGAGCATCTTTGTCGCCGCGTGCACCATCGCCGGCGGGCCGCACAGATAGTATTCGATGGCTGTCGGGTCTGGATGATTAGCGAGATGTTGCGAGTGCAACACCTCATGAATAAAGCCGGTGTGAGAGTTCCAATTGTCCTGTGGCTGGGGATCAGATAATGCCAGGTGAAAAGTGAAGTTAGGAAATCTTCTGGCGAGGTCTTCGAAATATTCGCGATAAAAGGTTTCCTGCAATGATCGCGCGCCATACCAGAAGCTGACCCGGCGACACGTTTGCAAGGTGTCGAATAGGTGAGATAAATGCGAACGCAGCGGCGCCATTCCGGCTCCGCCGCCTAAATACACCATTTCTCGTTCGGTGTGCTTGATATGGAAATCGCCAAACGGTCCGATCGCCGTGACAGTATCACCCGGTTGCAGGCAATGAATATAGGTGGAACCCGCCCCAGCGAGGCAGTCCTGCCCGCGCGGCGGAGTGGCGATTCGAACATTGAAGCGAAGCTGTGTATCGATGGCGGCGTTCGAGGCCATGGAATAATTTCGGCGTACAGGAATGTCATTCGCCGCACGAAACTCGAAGACCCGCTGCGCTTTCCAGACTTCAGTAAATGGCGCTGCGACTGAAATGTTGTGGAAAGGTAGTTCTCCATATGCGGGAATATCTAATTGGATGTAATCGCCGGGTTGGTAGTTCAATATCGGCGCACCAGGCTCCGGTTCCAGTACCAGTTCTTTAATAAACGTCGCGACGTTCTCATTACTGACCACCCGGAATTTGTAAGTCGTCGCAGGTGTTGTAAGTCCGCAGCCACCGGCTGAGGTTACATCCAGAAAAATCTTTTCATCATGCTCGTTCACCGTGTAGGTTTTCAACGCCACACAGACCGGTGCGCGTTGTGGAGATCCGTCAACGATGTTGAAACGCCCGTTATGCTTGGCGCATTCGATCAGGTTCCCGGTAACGAATCCATCCGCCAGATGACTATTTGCGTGCGTACACATGCCATCGGTCGCGTACAGGCTGCCGTCGGCGATGCGATAGATGGCGTAAGTCTTCTTGTCATGGTCGAAGCGGATGACATCTTCATTTCTTAGAAAGGAACTGGCGCAGACTTCTACCCAGCCGTTTTTGGGCTGACCCTTGGCTGTGAAGATATGGGATGTTGGGGGTGCCTCAGAGCGAAGCGTCGGCGTCGGCAGCTTACGCTTCACGTGGTAAGCGGGATCTTTCACCTGTCGCAGCACCGCTGGGATGATCTCTCGCCAGGCGTCGACCAACCCGGTGTACGGCGTGGGCATGTCGTCTTTCACTAGTTCGTGCAGCTTGGGTAGGTTGTAGTAGGGCACCAGCGGAAACATGTGGTGCTCTACGTGGTAGAACATGTTCCAGTACAGATAGCGGTGGACAGGATTTGTATACAGCGTTCTACAGTTCAGCCGGTGATCCAGGACATTCTCTGCCAGGCCCGCGTGCTGCGTATATCCGTAAATGTGGTATAGCCAGGAGCCGTACAAGTTAGGCAAGCCGATAAACATCAGCGGCAGTATGCTGCGCATGTAGATCGACAGCCCGATGACTCCTAAATAAATCAGTAAGTAGATGCGAGCCCGCAGAAACACGCTCCCATATTCAGATTCCGGGACATAGGTTTTTTCTTCCGGGGTGAGTCGCCCCGTCGAGTGCAGCAGGACGTGGCGAAAGTAGATCGGCATCTCCTTCAAGTCGAAGAAGGAAAGAATCATCCCCACAATATTCGGCGGTCGAGGTACCGCGATCTCCGGATCTCGGCCGACGATAATCGTGTCGCTATGGTGGCGAGCGTGACTCCATCGCCAGGGAACGGACTCACGCAGCACCATGAACGAAGCGACTTCATAGAGCGCGTTATTCAGCCAATCTGTTTTGAAAGCCGTTCCATGGCCACACTCATGCCAGCGGGAATCCGAACTGGAAGCGTAGATGGCACCGTACGCCAGGAATGGCAGGATGGCCCACCAACTCCCCCAGAGCGCTACGCCGCAAGCGCCGAAGAAGATCAGTAGAGAGAACCATAAAATAGTATCGCGGAGTGGGGGACCGTCCCTGCGCTCGAGCAACTCGCGCATCTTGTCTCGCGGAACTGGAGATGTGTACCAGGTCGCCTCAGCCAGCCCCTGCTGGATGGCAAGAACTGTGTTCTTTCCCACCAGGCTGTAGTCATTCGGCTGGATTTCGGCGGCGACAGGCATATATCTTCCTTTATGTTACCCCTGTGGCAATGGACCTTCCAGTAGCCAGGAAAGATCGTGGCCGAGCGGTTTTTGTTGAATTCGGCCTACGCCGGTTGTATATTCCACGGTTACCTACTACTTCCTGCTTCCGGCCTCTCCTAAATGAGATGTAGGTGACGGAGGAAACTATGAAAGCTACAGGATATTTCTTGCGCACTCTATGTGGGGTTGCGATTGCCACTTTTCTGATTGGCGTTTCACGGGCTCAAACAGCATCTCCAGCCGCGCAAAACACTGCGGGTCCATTCGGTTTTCGTTGTGGTGCCACCAAACAGGCGATCAGTAGTCTAGTGGGCTCGCTGAAACAGGAAGGGATGGATCAGTACTCTACCGCCACGGCACCCAGTCCATTTCCGAATGTTGGCTATTACCTTCTCACCGTTTCGCCCACCCAGGGATTGCTGAGGGTTTCAGGGGAAACCAACGATATCGAAACCGATACAAATGGGGCGGATCTTATCAATCAGTTCAACACGATTGAAGCTGAGTTGACGAAGCAGTATGGGAAGCCAACCCGTCGGGAAGACTTTCTGAAGCCCGGCAGCGCCTGGGTAGGCGAGGATGAGTGGACCCTGAGTTATTTGAAGAACGAGCGTACACTTGCCTCCCATTGGGTGTTTACGCCCGCGAATCACTGTATTACGTCCATTGATCTGACGGCCGAAGTTGCCGATCAAACCACAGGAGCAATTTTGATTGGATTTGATTTCAATGGATATGTTCCCTCGCCAGAGAATTTGGGCAAAAAGAAGCATGCGGCGATGGATATGTCGAAATAATATGCTGGTGGTTGGCAAGCGATACTGGTTGTCGACCGGCAATGTGAATCGGCCCAGGCGACTTAGGTAGCTTGCAGGTACGTCGTGTAGGATTCTGAGCCCACCTCAGTAAATGGAACCAGGCGGTAGGTTGCATTGCCGCTGCGGACCTGCCACTCGCGTTGCGAGATTCTTTGCAAATTGAGAAGCGCATTTCTGCCGAACCCTGGCATCGGGCTTGTTTGTAAGGGTTTCAGCGCGAAAAGTACCAGCGGCCCGCGCATCACAGCGACAGTGTTCGGGTGCTTCGAGTCGATCGATTGCAGCCGCGAAACCAGCGGCAACTCTAACTCCACGCGATCCCCATCTTTCCAGGTACGTTTCACCGCGGCGAATTGTCCCGGTGTTACTTCACCCGCCCAGCGCTGCCCGTTCATGGTTAATGAAGCGCCGCGGGTCCACGCCGGAATGCGAAAATGAACGGTCATTTCAGCGGGTGCGGCCGTGTTGACCACGAAGGAAATGTTTGGATCGTAAGGCCAGGTGCTGGTCTGGGTCATAGAGAATATTCCGTCGCCCCGTGACCACCGCAGCGTCGAGGGAACGTACAGATTCACAAAAACATTATTGCCGTCGTGGAAGTAGGCCTGGATGCGGTAATCCGCGGCCACCTGCGGCAGCGTGCCGGAGCAGCAAGGCCATGCAGCGCGGTGGTAGACGCGCTCGCCGTCGAAGTTGTAGTCCGAATAGTAGAACGCTTGGCCATTATCCTGCAGCGCTTTGGCACCGAGAACCGTGTTATACATCATGCGCTCCATGCTATCTCCGTAGCGGGAGTCGCGAGTTACACGCAGCAGGTAGCGAGTTATTTTGAAGTGGGCATAGCTTCCGCAGGGCGTTTCAAAACTGGCGTGGGTCCTGGTCAGACTGGCAAAGACGTCGTTGCTGTCGGGAGAGCGCAGTTGTTCGTCGGGTCCCCAGCCGCCGGTGGCAAAGCTTTGCTCCAGCAGCATCGCGAAGGCGTTCTTGGCAGCCTGCAAATGCATTTGGCTGCCACCCACCATATAGGCCATCATGGCGGAACTCAGCGAATTGACGTAGCTATAGGCATGATGTCCGGCCAGCACATTTTGGCCGCGCGACAGAGGCTCGAACCAGGTTTTGTCGTCGAGGTATTGGAAGGCGAGGTCGTAGTACCGTCGGCCTGCCCCACGCTGGTAGGCAATGAACATGTTCTCCGGCAGGGTGTAGGACTCATCCCAGTTCCAGGATTTGCCGTGCCGGGTTGGCCTCCACGGCACTTCATGGTCGACCGCGTGCGGTGGCAGATTCGGCAGCGCGGTGTCGGTCGTCCGCTGCAGGATGGCCATGGCATCCGGATCATTCGCAAAGCTATTGGAGTCCAGCAAGCCCAGCACAAGCTTGTCATAGCAATAGGCGGGAAACCGGTTCTTGATGTAGAAATCGGGACTGATGGTCGCCGCATACAGTCGATTCAGCCGCAAAACTTTCGCGCGGGTGGCTTGGTCACCGGTGATGGCATAGACGCGCGCCAGCGCCGATACCCACTGCCCAAACGTGGATGCAGGCGCGAATCCGTAGTCGCCGGCAAAGTGATCCAGGTCCGGATCGAAGTGGTACCAGCCGCCTAAATCTACGCCCGGTGCAGGCATCCCGGCCATCTGGCGAAAGGGCTTCAGCAGACTGTCGTCGCTCAACTGCATCAGCACCGAATGGGTTCGATGAAGCTGCGATTCATGCAGGTCGCTCGCCAGGATGACATCGCCATATCCGAATTGCGACAGCAGGTTCGACGGATGAAGGTCGCTCGCAAAGGCAAGGGCGCCCCACAATCCTTTGGCGGCGACGGCTGCTGCTGAGGCGGCCGCGGACTGTACGAAACGACGTCGAGAGAGATGGCACGGCATGACGAAACCCTCTACTCAGTAGTATGCCCCCGACCTGAAACGGCGCGTACGTCTCACGATGTAACGTCGCGACGTCGGATATTTATTGTGGATAGTCGAGAGCCGATCACAGCCGAGCGATCGCGGTGGGTCGAGTCGCCGGCGATCGCATCAGTCGGGATGTTTCAGCAGCCAGAAATGGAAGCCGTCCAGAATCGCCATCAAGGCTGCCTGGTTCAAATCGCTGCTCACGCCCGCCGTCGTCCATGGCTCATGCCCGTCTGCCTGAAAGCTGACCGTGACGCGCACGTGGGCCGCTGTATCATGCGCGGAGATGTCGATGGCGGTAACGCTGAAGGTCTCCAGACGCATCTGCTTCATGGTCGGATACCAACGTTCCAGTTCTTTCCGCATCGCTTTGCTGAGCGCGTCGACAGGACCTGCGCCCTCGGCGGTTGTCTCAATGATGGTGTCGTCGCCCAGCTGCAACAACATCGAGGCGCGCACCGACCTGTTTCCGGTCTCGTCCGATTCGTCGAGCACCTTCCAGCTTTTTACGCCAAAGCTGTTTCGAAGCGTCTTTAATACCCGGATGCAAGCCAGGCGAAATGAAATTTCGCTCGCCGTAAAGCCGCCGCCGTCAATCATCGATTGATTGGCATCGATCAGAGATTGCGCCTGAGCCGCATTCAGGGGAATGCCCATTGATTCTGAAAGCAGCATGATATTAGCTTTTCCCGATTGGCCATTGACGCCGATCACTGCGCTGGCGCCGACTTTTTCCGGATTGCACCACAGGTACGCGCCCGGATTTTTTCGCTCGCTGCTGCCGTGCATTCCCGCCCAGGTACCAAACGCGCCCTGGCCGACAATCGCGGCGCCGTGCGGCACTTCCAGTCCGAAGGCACCGTACACCGAATGTGCTAAACCTGTCAGTCCAGTGAGCGATTCGGGCGAGACAAACTCCGCCTCGCCTCTTAATTGCATGCCGCCAATCACGGTTGTAAGGTTCACGTTGCCGCACCGCTCTCCGGTTCCCACGAGCGTGCCTTGAATTTGCGCGGCGCCGGCGAAGATGGCCGCTCGCGTATTGGCGACGCCCAGACCGCGGTCGGTGTGACCATGAAATCCAAATTTGAAGTTGGGATATGCCCAGGTCAGGCAGCTCATCACCTGGGTTACTTCCTCCGGACCTGCGCCGCCCGTGGTGTCACAAACCACCAGCCGGCTCACATTTTGACGCACACATTGTGCCGTGACCTGGTTGAAATAATCCAAGCTGCGCTTGCTGAATTCCGCATCGCAAGGGATGCCGTTCTCGCGTCGGCCACACGCCGCATCCATGGCATGTTCAAGATCGACGATCACTTCGAGACCGTGATCCTGCAGGCACGCGATGGTCTCGTAGACCATTTGCAGATTTTCTTCCGGGGTCGTTTCCAATGACCGAACGACGTCCAGTAGACGGGACTTTACGACAACGACCGCGACCGAGACGCGGTCCTTATGGCGCACCATAAATTGAACGTCCGGCCAATCTTCTACCTTGCTGCCACGACCACGGGTTCTGCCGAACAGCGCGAGTTTCGTCGCCCGCGTATCGATCGAGCCAAGTGCGCGGGTCAGGTCTCTGACGAATTGATTTGCGCCTGCGAATCCAATTTCCGCGTAATGCACACCGAAACCGCCCATGCGCTGCAGCAGGCTGATCGCATTGGGGATGGAAATTTCGAGGTTCGGCTGCTGCATCCCGTCTCGAAGGCTGGTATCGAAGAGCTCAACTTTTCTGGTACTTGTGTCCTGCATCTGGTTCCATTCTCAAAGCATTTTCGGGCTTGTGTATAAATTCTACTGTTTTGCGCGGCTTCACTTCCTGATCGGCGCATATCTGAGGGTCTGACGATAATGGAAATGGCGAAACGCATTGTCAGCTGCGAGAGAATGAATGCCCGTGCGAATGAACTTTGCCGTACCCACCCTCTGCGTTGCTGCCTTCGGGGCCGAGAGGGGACTAGCTCATCCTGGAGTGTCTGCGGGGCAATGCCCATGGCATCTTTGGTCGTATTCGAATGCTTCGCCGGAAACGTGAAACGGCGATTCGGCATAAACTGAAATCCGCGGGTGTCGCGCAGATGTCCAAAAGAAGGAGCGGCCAGGGGCTTTCGTCCTCCGAAGGGTCGGCCAGCTGCAGCGTAGAGCTCCTCGATTCGCGATTCCGGTGAACATTGCGATTGGTTCCAGTGTTGGGGTTTTAAGAAAGTCTACAAAACTTCCAAGGAAAAGAGATGACCTTCATGAGGCCAATGCTACGTGCGCTCTCCGTGCTGTTTGTCGCGGCTCCGCTTGCTCTGACAGCATGCAAGTCTCGATCCTCGCACGAGCTGAAATATCCGGTGGCACACCGCGACAACACCGTGGATAGCTACTTCGGCACCAAAGTGCCGGCGCCCTACCAGTGGATGGAGAACCTAACCAGCCCCGCGCTCCATCAGTGGGTCGATGCCGAAAACCAGCTCACCGATAGCTACCTTGGCAAAATTCCGGTGCGCGGCTGGATCGACCATCGCCTTACGCAGCTGTGGAATTACGCCAAGGAAGACTCGCCTGATCAGCTCAAGAACGGCATGTTGTTCTTGAGCAGAAACTCCGGCCTGCAGAACCAGAGCGTCGTTTACGTGCAGCAATCTGCCACGGCCAAACCGCGCATGCTCCTCGATCCCAACCAGATGTCTCCCGATGGCTCTATCGCGCTGGCCGCCACCGCGCCATCTCCGCAGGGCAAGTATCTAGCCTATGCGCTTTCCAATGGCGGTTCAGACTGGCAGACTATCCACGTGCTCGATGTCGCCACCGGCAAACCGCTCCCTGACGTCGTGCAGTGGGTCAAGTTCTCCGGCATTTCCTGGACAAACGATGAGAAGGGTTTCTACTACTCGCGTTATCCCCAGCCCCCGAGCGGCGAAAAAGAAATCAGTCATGCCGTGGTCGACCAGAAGCTTTACTACCACACGCTCGGTGAGCCGCAATCTGAGGACAAGCTGATCTACGCGCGTCCTGACCTGCCGCAAGCGTCGATTGAGGGGGGTGTCAGCGAGAACGGTCACTATCTGTATCTGTTCCTCATCAACAAATCCATCAGCAACAATGAGTTGTTCTATGCAGATCTTGGCAACCCGGGCCAGCCCAATCTCAGCGCAACGATCAAGCCGCTCTATACCGCGAACGATGCGATGTATGTGCCTATCGGGCACAAAGGCGACACACTGTACCTGCAGACCACGCTGGATGCGCCCCGAGGCCGCGTTGTTGCCGCGACATTCAGCGACCCGAGTTCCGCGCACTGGACCACCGTGGTTCCGCAAGCCGCCGGCGTACTCTCCAGCGCTTCCATGGCAGATGGCGACATTCTCGTCAACTTCCAGAATGTGGCCACAAATCATCTCGAATTGTTCAACACCAGCGGAAAGCTGCTTGACACGCTGTCGCTTCCATCGCTCGGTTCCGTGGACGGCCTCTCCACGCGAAACGACTTGGCCACCGTTTATTACGACTTCACCTCGTACCTTTATCCGGACACGATTTATCAGTACGACATCGCCACTGGCAAGACATCGGTGACATTCAAGCCGATAATCAAGTTCGACCCCTCGCTCTACCAGACCCAGCAGGTTTTCTACACCTCGAAAGATGGTAGTCAAGTGCCCATGCTCATCGTCGCGAAAAAGGGCATCAAGCTGGATGGCAGCCACCCGACGGTGTTGTACGGCTACGGCGGTTTCGACGTCACCATAACTCCCCGCTTCAATCCGATACTGCCGGTATGGCTGGAAATGGGCGGCGTCTACGCAGTGCCCAACCTGCGCGGCGGCGGAGTCTACGGCGAAGCCTGGCACCACGCAGGCATGCTCGGCAAAAAGCAGAACGTGTTTGACGACTTCGCCTGGGCCGCCAAATACCTATTCAAACAGGGTTATGCTTCCCCGAAACGGCTGGCCATTCAGGGCTACTCCAACGGAGGCCTGCTCGTAGGCGCCTCGATCACCGAGCAGCCGCAACTTTTCGGCGCCGCTTACATTGGCCACGGCGTGCTGGACATGCTGCGATATCAGAAATTTTCTGGTGGTTCCTTCTGGGTTCCGGAGTATGGCAGCTCGGATGACAAGCAGGCCTTCCAGTGGTTGATCAAATATTCGCCGCTGCAGAATATCCATCCGGGAACGTGCTATCCTCCCACCCTGATCACGACGTCATGGGATGATGACCGCGTGGTGCCGAGCCATGAGTTCAAATTCACGGCAAAAATCCAGCGCGCGCAGGGTTGCGCGAATCCCATCCTTCTGCGCACCACGGGAAGTACCAGCCACATCTACATGCCGACGGATAAGGCGATCCAACAGGACGCGGATGTCTGGGCCTTCGAAGCATGGAACCTCGGAGTCAAGAAGGCACCCGATCAGAGCTCCGCCGGACAGTAAGCATTCGTCCAAGAACAAAGTCTGACTAGCGGCGTCAATAACGGAAAGGGTTCGAGCGAATGAATTGTGGTGGCCAGGGAGGGAATTGAACCCCCGACGCCAGCCTTTTCAGGGCTGCGCTCTACCACTGAGCTACCTGGCCGTGTAGATTTTCCAGAAGGGAACTCTGCACCGAGTGGAGGGAAATGAAGATTTCCGATTGCTGCTTCTTGGTGAGTATATCAACCACTGGGTAGACTGCCAAACCCGGTTGAACGATGTTGCCGGCTGACATAGTCTGAAGGCAGCGAGGGAGCCATGACCGAGAACGCGCAAAAAACCGAAAAGATTCAGAAGAGTGAAGAGGAGTGGCGTCAGCAGCTGACGCCGGAACAGTATTACGTGATGCGCGAGAAGGGAACCGAGCCGGCGTTTTCTGGCGCACTCTACAAAAACCACGACGATGGAAGCTATCACTGCGTGGCCTGCGATGCGCCGCTGTTCCAGTCCGACACCAAGTTTGAGTCCGGCTCAGGCTGGCCAAGTTTTTGGCTCCCTGTTTCGCCCGAAGCTGTGGAGAATCATGAAGACGTAAGCCACGGAATGCGCCGCGTGGAAGTGACGTGCGCTCGGTGCGGCGCCCATCTCGGCCATGTATTTCCCGACGGTCCCAAGCCGACCGGGCTTCGCTACTGCATCAACTCCGCCGCCCTGAAATTCGAAAAGCAGTAGGACGGCGCGGGAACTACTGTCGTGGCAACGTAGCCATCACGCTGTTACTGCTGGCCCATTTGCTGTTGCATTCCGGGCGGCATTGGGATCGAGATATCGAGCGTCTTTACCGGCCCCAGCGTTGAGAGCGGGGTGCCGAATTGCGCCTGGTTTCCGACCACCAGAATGGCCAGCTTCGATGGATGGATATATTTGTTGGCCACTCGGGTCACATCCGCGGCCGTTACTTTCTCGATGCCATCGCGATACTTCTCGATAAAGTCGGATGGATAGTCGAAGAAGGCAAGCGTCGCCTGCTGCCGCAGGATTTTTTCCGGTGAATCGAAATGGAAGATCCAGGAATTCAGCACCTGGTCTTTCGCGTTTCGTAGTTCCACGGGCGTCGGCGGAACCGTTTTCAGCTCGTCAATCTGCTTCAGCATCGCTTGCGTGGCAGCAACAGTGCTTGCGCTTTTTGTTCCCGCCGCCACATAAAAAAGTCCGGGATGATCGAAGCTGGCGCCATAAGCTCCGTCGATGGCGTAGGCAAGTCCAAGCCGGGTGCGGACATCCTGAAACAGGCGCGAGCCAAAACCGCCGCTAAACATGGTGTTCATCACGCTCAGCGCGTAGTAATCGGGATTGCTGCGTTCCGTACCCAGCCCCACGATCCATACATTGCTCTGATTCACATCGCCCTTCTGCGCAAGGTATACGCCCGGTGTCGGACCAGGAAATGTCGTTTTGACCGATACGAAATCCGCACCGCGCGGCAGCGGCTCAAACGCGGCGCGCAATTTTCCTTCCATCTCCGCCGTGTTGAAGTCGCCGCTGATTCCCAGGATCATGTTGTTCGGCGTGACCGTGCGATCGTGCCATGCAGTCAGGTCTGCCAGAGTCACCGCTTGAACCGTGGCGAATTCCGGCACACGCGCGTAAGGACTGTTCTTGCCATAGGCAAGCAGCTCCGCTTCTCGCTCCGCAATCTCTTCGGGATCGTCGTTGCGACGAATGATTCCGGTGTCTTCCTGCTGCTTAGCGAGCGCGAGTTTGTCGGCGCGAAACTCGGGATGGAGAAGCAGGCTCGTCGCCATTCCGAAAACCTGGTCGAAGTCCTGCTTGAAACTCGTCCAGGTCAGGCCGGTGGATTCAATATCGTTATTGGTTTCGATTTTGGCGGCCTTGGCCTCCAGAATGTCATCCATCTTATCGCCGGTCATGGCCGCTGTGCCGCTGGTGCGCCACGCCTCGGCATACAGATCGGTCAGCCCGGTTTTGTCTGCGGGTTCATCTCGCGAGCCGCCACGAATCATAATGAAGCCATTGATGAACGGCAGTTCGTGATCTTCCTGCAAAAAAATCGTCATCCCATTCTTCAGCGTGATCTTCGTCGGTTGCTTAGGATGAAAGGCAGGAAGAGGGGGAATGGGCACCTTTTTCCATGAAGTCCAGGGAGCCGGCGATCCCGGTGCTGCCGTCGCTGGCGAAGCGGTCTGGCCGAATGCCGAGCCTGACAAAGACGCGAGTGTGATTGCAAAAACTGCTGCGTAGAGTCCGATGCGAGTACGCATTAGCGGCCTCCTTGCTTTGCCGGAGCTGTTTTCGCCGCCGGTTGTGCGGGTGCTTCGGTGGTGGGTTTCGCTGGCTTCTGCGGAGCGTATTCAATCATGGCGTAGGTTCGATTCTTCGCCGTGAATACCTGGTTCGCGACGCGGCGAATATCCGCTTTGCTGACGGCATCGATCTTGTTCAGTTGTTGGAATAGCATCCGCCAATCGCCATAGCGCAACTGATACGTGCCTAGCTCCTGTGCCAGCCCTTCGTTGTTGTCGAGACTGCGGAGGATATCGGCGCGAGCGCGTGTTTTAAAGATCGCCAGTTGCTCATCCGTCACATCCTGTGTCTTCAACTTGTCGATTTGTGCGTGGATCGCGGTTCGCATCTCCTGCGGCGTATGCCCGGGAGTGGGCACGGCGTAGAACGCAAAAAGATTGGGATATTTGTCGCCCGGAAATCCGCTGAATCCCGCCGCCTCTGCCGCAATCTTCTGATCCCGCACCAGGCTGCGGTATAGCACCGATGTGCGCCCGTTCGACATGATATCGCCGATGGCGTCATAGACAGCGTCATCTTTATTCAAGTAGTCGGGACGATGATAGCCCTCGATGTAAAACGGCTGCGTCGGCTCCTCAAGCGTGACCGACTTCTCCGCTTCCTGCGGCGGCTCCACGGTTGCCAGAGGCAGCGGCTGCGGTCCCGCGGGAATGCTGCCGAAATATTTTTCCAGCATCGGCATGGTATTCGTTGCGTTCACATCGCCCACCACCGTGACCACAATGTTCGACGGCACATAATATTTCTTGTGGAACGCATCCGCCTCGGTGGCGCTGATCTGACTCACATCCGACATCCATCCCACGCCGGGATTTCGGTAGGGATGCGCGACATAGGCTGTCGCCAGGAACTGCTCGATCATAAAGCCGATGGGATTGGAGCCGATCCGCATGCGGCGTTCTTCCATCACCACACTGCGCTCTTTATAAAATTGCCGCGGCACCGGATTCGCGATGCGATCGCTCTCCATGTACGCCCATAATTGCAGGCGATTGGCCGGCATGCTCCAGAAGTATTCTGTCGCGTCGCTTGCAGTCTCGGCATTAATGCCGGTCGCGCCGTTCATCTCGGCAATTTGTGTGAACTGATTTGGGATGACATATTTGTTGGCCGCAGCGGTGTCGGCGTCGAACTGCGCCTTCAACACCTTCAGCTTCGCGGGATCCTGGCCGACGCGCTTGCGATATTCGGCGTCGTAGGCGGCATACGATCGCTCCACTTTGGCCAGCGCGATTTTTTCCGCAGGGTAGTCGGTGGTGCCGATATCTTTGGTTCCCTTGAAGGCCAGGTGCTCAAACATGTGGGCCAGCCCAGTTTCCCCTTTGGGGTCCTGTACGCTGCCCGCGTTCACAATTGTAAAGAAGCTGAACACGGGCGCTTCCGGCCGATCGCAAACAATCAGAGTCAAGCCGTTCGGCAATTTCTTCACGGTCACGTGCTGGGCAAAATCCTTCTCAATCGTCTGAAATTCCTGGGCGCTCGCGACCGAGCACAAGCAGCCTGCCATCAACATTGGCGCCAACACACAGCGCAGCATTCGATGAATCATGGGACGGAATACCTCAGAAGGGGCGTTTCGAGCGATTGAAAACCTGGTCCGAACATTAGTGTCGCATTCGATGGCGTTCTGGCAAAATGCAATTCGGCGCAGGGCAGCCGCAAAGGCAATCTCATGTTGACCGATTGCAGTTCTGCTGTCGACGACCTCACTCTTCGACAAATGATTTCAGTCGTCCCAGGGCTTCATCCCACTGCGTTGAAACCTGATCCAGGTATTGCTTCATCTCCGCGATGGGCGCCGGGTTGAACTGGAAAAGGCTTTCGCGTCCAGAGCGTATCGAGCGCACCACCTCGACGCGTTCGAGTACGCGCAAATGCTTGGTAATGGCCTGGCGGGTGAGCTTCGAGCCTTCGGTCAGTTGGGAGATGGAAAATCGCTCGCCACGGCTGAGTTTTGCCAGCAGCCACAACCTGGTTCCATCCCCCAAGGCTGCGAAGACCGGCGCGCTTGCCCGCCGCTGCTGCATCGTTTGACTACGGATGCTTCTCAAGGTGATCCTCAATGTTTTTCATCTGCGCTGTCCAGCCGCCATCGTTTTTGCGAAGCGCTTCCTCACGTCGACCTATGGGAATCTTGTCGAAGCCGG
Source organism: Acidobacteriaceae bacterium (assembly GCA_049796755.1). GTDB lineage: Bacteria > Acidobacteriota > Terriglobia > Terriglobales > Acidobacteriaceae > JAKAAZ01. The sequence continues at coordinate 8 of JBARFA010000043.1, read as the reverse complement.
ATTCGGTG
>JBARFA010000042.1:0-3235 GCA_049796755.1 Acidobacteriaceae bacterium | reverse complement strand
GATTCAAGCATTGGGATTCGGGATTAGGGGAGGAAACCAAATGTCTACGGGAAGAGCCATGGTGCATACCCGCAAACAGAAGCCTCAATCGAAATGCCACACGGGTCACTCTGAGCCCAAGCTGCAGGAGCGCTCGTCGACCCAAACGGCGTCGCCGATGCACACGCCGGTGCTGGTGCTGAACGCCTCCTATGAGCCGATTAATATTTGCGGGGCGCGACGCGCGCTGGTGCTGATCCTGAAGGGAGTGGCGCGTCCGGAAGAAGAGCACGCGACGCTGCTGCATGCGGCGCGGGTGCGAGTGCCAGTGCCGTCAGTGATTCGGTTGCTGGAGTATCGCCGCATTCCCCACCAGACTCGGGCCTTGTCGCGGAAAAATATTCTGCTGCGCGACCGCAACACCTGCCAATACTGCGCCACCGTGTTGCCAGCCAGTGAATTGACGCTCGATCACGTGGTGCCGCGCTCGCGCGGCGGACTTTCCACCTGGGAAAACCTGGTCGCGTGCTGCCACACTTGCAATCGCACCAAGGGCAACCAGATGATTCATGAGTTGGAAGGAATGCGCTTGATGCGCGAGCCGCGACCGTTCTCACTGCATACCAGCCGCCATATCATGCGCATGATCGGCAGCAGTGATTTGCGCTGGAGAAAATATTTGTACTATTGAGGGTACGGCGGTTTCATAAGCAAACTGCAAGGCACATGAATTTTCGTGTTAGCACTTTAAAGTGTGCGTCACTTGAGTTTCGCTTCGATTTTGAAGATGGTTAAACCGGAACCGGCCCAATGATCAAGGATCTCACCGTTTCTCGACAACAGAAAATATGTAGGTTCGCCTTCGATACGCAAAAGACGATGCACCGGGCCTTCGAAGGGTTCGTGACACTCCGGCCACGAGATCGCGAACTCGGCGAGGTACTTCTTCAGCACCTCCTCGGACTCGTCACTGCTGACGCCAAGGATGTCGAAGCGGGAACGCGGCAGCTTGTCATACAGGACTTTGAGTTTCGGCATCTCTTCACGGCAGGGACCACAGTGGGTGCTCCAGAATTCGAGGAGAGTAAAGTCGGCTGTGTTGTGGCGGAAAGCATGGGGCTTTCCTTTCAGGTCAGTGAGAGAGACGTCGGGAATCGGGCTGCCGGGTTTGAGCGACGGGTGATCGGGGCGGGAGTCCGAATCCTTGAGAGTTAAGAAACTCCCGTGCGGATCGACATGAAATTCATAAGTTTTGCCGGCGAGGTTCACCCAGCGCTCGTTGGGGCTGTAGGATTCGTACTTGCCGTTCCCCTCGCGATCAAAGGATACGTGGTCGCCGAGGAGGTCGTACCGGCCGCTAGAACCCGACAGGCGAAAAGGGATTGCGTGGCCATCAAGCCGAATCTTACCGTTCCGGTAAGATTCCAGATTGACTCGAACTGCCGCTCCATCCCGGTTCGGGATCAATTCGAACCGTGCAATCCAAGGGGACGCTCCATCTTTCATGGGCACATCGATCCGGGGAACGCCGCCCTCGTCGTGGAAGCGCAAGGGCTCGGCGTGGATGAGATCGCCGTCGCCTTTGAGGTCGAGGAAGAGCTTGTAGCCTTCCGAATCGCGATCGAGGATCCAGCCGTGGTTGGCAGAGTCGTATACGAAATTAAATCCGAGGCGATAGTCGGGGCTGAGGTTAGGAGGGAGCTTGCGGATGACCTTGACGAAGCTAAAACCCTCGTGGGCACTGGCGAACTTCTGGTACTCCGCGGGAGTCAATGGACGCATCGCGGCGAAGATGCTCGGAGGCTTGACTGGGTTACCGGTCGGGAATACTTGCGCGGTCAGTGGCAGGCAAAAGAGCAGGGCACAGAAAACGCGGACGCGAAGCATAACACTTTCGCCTTTCATAAAACGAAAATCGGGAACCGCACAAAGCGAATATACAGAAATTGACGCGCAGGCCGGGGATTGGGATAGGGGTAGGCTCGCTATTCGGCAATCCCGCATCGAAGTTGTGGCCAGCTTGCCGCTTCTGTATTTGCGTCCCGACCCTGCGCGACGCATTTAGACTCAGTTAAAGGGCGGCTGTTTTCACGCATAATAACGTCCTTTACCATGCATTTGCGACAGTAGATGTTCTGTGGATTCAACCTAGTCTGCTGTCCGCTTTTCGGTTCTATCGGCGATGGCTGCTCGCACGTCTTATACTGCTAATTCGAGCCCGAATTTCAGTTGAATTTACCTTTCAGCATCTCGAAACTGCGTAAGATTCTCCCATGGCAGAAATCCAGCCCCAGCCGACCAGCGTGAACGGGCAACAGAGCAATCCGCTGTGGCTGGACATTTTTTTTGCGCTGCTGACGGCGGCGTATGCGGTGTTGTTTGTTCGCCAGCCCAGCCCCTTCTTCGCCGATGACAGCTTTTTCTACCTGCAGGTGGGACGCAATTTTGCTCTGGGCTACGGCAGCACCTTCAATCGCCTGATGCAGACCAACGGCTACCATCCCATCTGGATGCTGTTGTGTGCCGCGGTCTATAAAGTGTTCCCGAATCGCACCGTCGGCCTGCACATGATTGCGGCGTTGATTGTGCTGCTGAACATTGTGGTGCTGGTGGTGGCGGGCCGATTGCTGCGTCATCTGCGGGCGCCGGCCTGGGTGGCGTGGACGATTCTGATTCCATTTCTTTTTGGCCTACAGCTTGGAACCGAGTCCTCCTTGAGCGCGGCGCTGCTGGCGGGAACGCTGCTGGCGCTCTACAAGTTCTTCGAGCATCCGGATTGGAAGAGCGGGCTCGCGTTCAATGTTCTGGCGGCGTTTTCGGTGCTCAGCCGGCTCGACTCGATTTTTGTGATCGCGTGCGTGTGGATTGCGGTGCTGTTCTGGTGTCTGCAGCAGCAAAAGCAGGCGGAAGGCAAGCGCGCACTGCGCATTCATCTGGCGTGGATCCCGCTGTATGCGGTGCTGTGGGGCGCGTACCTGGGCAGCAACCTGTTCTGGTTCCACATCCTGATGCCGATCAGCGGGCTGCTGAAGTCGACCAACAGCCACGACCATGCGCTGGGGCACAACCTGCCGCACACGGCGCTGATCTCGCTGATCATCTGCGCGATTTCGATTGCAATTCTATGGCGCAAACAGCGCGACCGCTGGTTTCTGTTCGCGGAGCTGCCGTTCTTTATTGGCATCCTGATGCATGCCGCGTACATCACGCTGCGCATGACAGGCGAGACGCGCTGGACGTGGTACTACGTTAGCTG
>JBARFA010000041.1:0-35735 GCA_049796755.1 Acidobacteriaceae bacterium | reverse complement strand
GCCGACCACGCAGGGCACCTGGGTCGCCACCGGGACTGACAGTTGTCCCAACACCAACCCGACACAGCACTATCTGACCTACAGCGCCCAGTACGGAAATGTTTACGGCAACTGTCTGGAATTCAATCCGGGTTACTATCCGACCGGCATCGATTTAACTTCTCTCGCAGGCTATTCCAGCGACGTGGCGATTTTTATGCCGGGAATTTATTACCTCAATGGGAATCTCACCGTTGGTTCCAGCGCCACCATTCGAAATGCGTGGGTCGGCCTGCAACCGTCCACCCAGGGCGTGATGTTCTACTTCATCAGCGGAGGTCCGGCCTTCGACGGTGGTTCAGGGCAGCCGAGTAGTTACATCAACACCGTGCCTTCCTATTATCTAAACTGCAACGGCACGACCGGCTCCAGCTTGATGCCATCGGCGCTCACGGGGAATGTTCTCGCGTCCCAATGCACCGCGCAAGGGACCTACGTCGGGTCGCCGAGCACGGATGTTTTGTCGGCTGCCGGCAATCGCGGGTTGCTGTTCAATTTGGCGCACAGCGATGTGTACCAGGGCACCGTAGTCGGCGCCGGCGCGTCGCTGAACTTCACCGGCGTGCTCTACTTCCACAACTCGACCTATCAGGATCAGGTCACTTTGAATGGCGCTGGAACGTCGACATCCTACCTGTTGGGGAACATTGTGACCGACCAGCTGACTCTGGCTGGAAGCGGAACGATCAAGATGGGTCTGACCGGCGGCACAACCGCCAGCAGCTCTCCCGCGGCGGCAATTTTTCAGTAGCTGCTGCGAGCAGAGCGGTGACAACGCCTGCGAGAACCGCACATCTTTCCCATTTTGAAAATTCGTTTTGAATCGCCTTCCGAGTCCATTACCTCAGTACTGTCGAAGGAATGCTATTTCCATCGTTCTCCTCTTATTCCTGCGTAGGATTCATTGCAACGACACAAAGCCACTCGGCATCCAGGATTTGCTCCAGAGATTTCCAGGACAAGTGGTGCGTGGCGCGATGAGACAACTGATAGAACGCTTAAGGAGAAATAGCGATGACAAACTTGAAAGCACTTTTAATCCGCCTGGTACAAGAAGATTCCGGTCAGGACCTGATCGAATACGCGTTGGTGGCAGCGCTGATCGCCTTAGGCGCGTTGGTCGGGATGAAGACGCTGGCCAACGACATCGGCAACGCCTTCAACAGCGTCGGCAGCACACTGACGAGCGCAGCGGCGTAGTTCCCAATCCCGCATGCAGGAGAGCATGGCCTGAAGAAATCGTTCGACCTTCCCGAAACGGAAGCTCGAGATGACGATCCAGGCCTCGTGGCTCGGCGAGCATGAACCGCCGCGCCGTGCCCTGACAGCGCACAGACGTTGCGGGTTGCGAACGCGATATCCCATACATGCAGAAACTGCGTCAGTTGCCGATTCAATATTCCAGTGGGCTGCGATGAAGCTATCTCTTGAGTGCATCTATCTGCTGCTCGCGTCGCTGTGCGCCTCCGCAGGTGCAATCTCCGACGCGCGAAGCCGGCGCATCCCGAATTTGCTGACGGGCTCGTCGATTGCATTCGGGCTATTACTCCACCTGGATACCGGCGGCTGGAGGCAGATGGGCATGGCAGCGGTTGCGGGCCTGGCGGGCGCCGCCGTGTTTTTCATTTTCTTTGTTGTAGGAGCGATGGGTGCGGGCGACGTCAAGTTGATGGCTGCCATTTCCGTAATTGCAGGCTTCGGTCATCTGTCGGAACTGTTTCTGGCGATTGCTTTCACCGGCGGCGTGTTCGCTTTGGTTCTGGCGATTTCGCACGGACGGCTCAAGGCGACGCTGGTCAATGTTGCATCTCTGATCCATCACCACGCTGCTTCGGGCGCGCTGCCTCATCCTGACTTGAACCTGGACAATCCACAGGCGCTGCGTCTTCCTTACGGTGTTCCGATCGCGGCGGGCTGTTGGATTGTGTTGGTAATGCAGCTGGTGCCGAGATGACGCCATGATCAAACGCAGATTGAGCTCGGCATTTCTGGTGGCGCTGCTGGTTTCGGGCGCCTGTACCTTCCTGCTGAGCAGAAAACTGAAACTGCACAACGCTGTCGTGATCACCCAGGCATATGTGGCTGCCGCCGCTCCGCTGGATGCGGGAGAAGTATTGCAAGCCGGCAAGCTCAAGCTGGTGCAGTGGCCGGTGTCGGTGCCGCTGGCAGGGGCGTTCTTGAAGCCACAGGATGTAATTGGGCGATCGTTGCTCTATCCGCTGGCTGCAGGCGCGCCGATTTTGGATCGCGATCTGGCGATTCCGGGCACGGGGTTGACAACGAAGATTCCAGATGGAATGCGAGCTTTGGCGCTGCGATCGAATGAAGTGGTCGGCGTTGCCGGATTTTTGTTTCCCGGGTCGCATGTGGACGTGCTGGTGACTTATCGCTCCGAGACAGCTCCCGAGCCGTCCACCGCGACGGTATTGCAGGATGCGGAAGTCTTAGCTGCTGGGAGTCAGGTGGAACCCAACCTCGACGGCAAGCCAACCAGCGTGAATGTGGTGACCGTGCTGGTGAAGCCGAACGATGCCGAGCGGGTGGTGCTGGCGAGTACGCAGGGGACCATCCATTTTGTGCTGCGCAACAGTGGGGATCACGGCCAGGTGGACGATCCGCCGGTCGGACTGGCGGAATTGATTCCCGGCACAGGTCCTGCGCCGGTCAGCGAAAAACGCGTCGTCCGTACCGCAGCAATCCGGCGTGCCCCCCCTGACGTAGTCGAGACGGTGATTGGGGACAAGCAGTCGGGCGTGAGTTTTTAGGCAGTTTTGTTGCAGGGGAGAGATTTGAAGCGAAGCAACCCAATTCGAATGCCGGGTCCGGGGATGGCGATCCTGGTCGCGCTCGTCATGGCAAGCAGGTTTGGCTTTGGGCAACCGACGAAGCCCTCTGCGCCTGCCCCGGCGGCTGTCTCCGCGATGCATACACCTGTGTCATCGCAGGTGAACGCGCCGACGGTCGCAGCGCCGATGCGGGTCGATCTGCCACTCGGGATGGATATTCAGAACCGTGAAACCGAAATTCCGATGCATCTGCTCATCGGGCATTCGATGTTTTTGAAGACAACGGACAAATTGCATCGTGTCTATGTTGGCAGCCCCAAAGTGCTGCGATCCTTTATCCCCAGCCCCAAAGAAGTGGTGATCACGGCGCTGGCGCCGGGAACCAGCAGCGTCGCACTGTGGAACACCGCAGGACAATCCGTGCTGTATGAAGTTTCTGCGGATCTGGATGTGTCCGAGCTGCGCCGGTCCATCGAAGCCGCGCTGCCGGGGCAGGAGATTCACGTCGATTCTCAGGAAGGGCGGGTGTATCTGTCGGGGACGGCGATTGGCGACGACTCGTATAAGGAAGCCCTGCAACTCGCATCCTCCTATTCCAAGGATGTGGTGAGCTCACTGGCAGTGACCTATGTGCATCCCGCGCAGGTGCGGCTGCAAGTGCGGATTGCGGAGGTCGATCGCGCCAAGCTGGATCAATTCGGATTCAACTTCTTTAGCGGCGGCAACAACACCTCGAGTACAGGCACGCAGCAGTTCAGCAGCCTTAGTACAACCCAGACCACCAGCACGACGTCGGGAGCTGGAAGCGCAATCCAGACGGCGCTATCCGTTAGCAATCCGCTGAATTTCTTTCTCTATAACTCCAAGCTCAATATCGGTGCGACTATGGCGGATCTGGAGGCTCACAATGTGCTGCAAATTCTGGCCGAGCCCAGCATCACCACCGTCAGCGGCCATGAAGGCGATTTTCTTTCCGGCGGAGAATTTCCGTATCCCGTGATCCAGGGAGGCGCCGGCAATTTTGCTTCGGTGACGATCATGTTTCGTCCCTACGGGGTCAAATTACGGTTCACACCCACCGTCAATCCTGACGGAACGATTCTGCTGAAGGTGGCGCCGGAGGTAAGCGCCCTCGACTACACCAACACGGTCACGATTTCCGGCTATACCGTGCCGGCGATTTCCACGCGTCGCGCGGAGACGGAAGTGGAACTTCGCAACGGGCAGAGCTTCAGCATTTCCGGGCTGCTTGATCACCGCACCACCGTCCTGCTGAACAAGACTCCAGGTATCGCCAGCGTTCCGATACTCGGCGAGCTTTTCAAGTCGAAGAACAACAACCATTCTGTCGATGAATTGGTGGTGATTGTGACCGCCTCCATCGTCGATCCGCTGCACGAGAATACGGTGCCCAAGCTGCCAAAAGACTCGCTTCCCAACATGGGCAGCGATCAGTTCGATAAATCCGTGAATCATGTGCCAGCTGCGAAACCGTGACCCGATGACAACAAAACCGCACAATTCGAGCTCGGCAAGATTTACCGTATTCACCGTTTGCGTCGATCCGGAAACGGTCGCCAACGTGATGGATGGCTGCGCTTACGCCGCCGACACAGAATTCGCCGGCGAGTTTCACGACTACATGGGGCACCACAAGCGACCGCAATTCTCCCAGCGTGTAAAGGATTCAGCGGCCCAGATTGCCTTGATCGATTTTGATCGCAAACCGGACGAGGCGGCGCAGTCAGCCGAGATTCTGCATCAGATGTTCCCCGGAAAGATTGCGATCATCGCCGTTTCAAAACGCAGTCATGAGGAGCTGATCCTGCAGGCGATGCGCGCCGGATGCAGCGAGTTTCTTCCCTGCCCGTTCATTCTGTCGCAGTTTACGGATATGGTGGGACGACTGCAGTCGCGCTTTGCCGCCTTGGCGCCGGAGAGCACGAAGAATGTTGGAAACGTAATTGCGTTGTTTGGCGTTAAAGGAGGGGTGGGGGGTACCACGCTGGCCGTCTACCTGGCCACGTTTCTGGTTCGGCAGCACCGCAAAAAGGTGTTGTTGATTGACCACCACCATCAACTCGGCCATGTGTGTCTCTACCTGGGCCTGACGGAGAATCCGTACTACTTCGACGAACTGCTGCGCAATGTCGATCGACTCGATGTAGAGTTGCTGGCCGGATTCCTGACGCGCCATCCCAGCGGATTGGATGTTCTTCCATCCCCGGATACCTGCGCGGTGCGATACAGCAGCAGCCCGCACGACATGGAGCACGTGCTGTCGTTTCTGCGCAGTGAATACGACTATGTGATTCTCGATTCCTCACTGGAGACGCAGAATCTAAACTCCGCCATTATCGATTCCGCGGACGAAGTGTACCTGGTGGCAACGCCCGATGTTGCTGCCCTGCGCGACCTGTCACGGCATGTAGAGAATTTTGGACTCGATGCGAAGACAGCGCCGAAGCTGCGGATCGCTATCAACCGTTCGTCCTCCAATGATGCCGTCAGTGCCGAGCAGGTGGAAGCTGCGGTCCGTTTTCCTGTCTCAGTAACCATTCCGAACGCGTATGCCGAACTGGTTCGCGCCATCAACGCGGGCGAGCCCCTTTCCCCGCAGCGACGTTCGGAGTTCACCACCAAGATCAGCAAATGGGCGAACCGCATAGTGCATGCACAATCCAATCCAGCAACAGACACGCCGAAGAAGCGTCGTCTGGCGTTCTGGAAATGATAATGTCCGTTGCCGTGAAACGTCCGAAGCAAGTTGAGAGGTGCACCCATGGTTGAAGCCTTACTGCCGATGACGACGCCGGACCGCAGCTCTCTGCCCACTCCTATGCCGCCTTCCGTGTCGCTGAAGACGCAGCAGGAGATCAAGTCCGCGGTGCATCAGGAACTGATCAAGCGCATGGACCTGGAGAAGCTGCCGTTCATCCAGGAGAACAAGGCTGCCCAGCGCCAGCTGATGCACCTGATTCATCAATTTATCGGGGAGCAGGGAATTCCGCTAAGCGCGGTCGAGCGGGATCGCCTGGCCAAAGAGTTGATGGATGAAGTCTTCGGCCTCGGGCCGCTGGAGCCGCTGCTGCAGGACCCCACAGTGAGCGACATCCTGGTCAACACCTGCAATACGGTCTACGTGGAACGGCGCGGCATCCTGGAAGAAACCAACGTCGTTTTCAAAGACGATACCCACCTGATGCACATCATCGACAAGATTGTTTCCGCGGTTGGCCGGCGCATTGATGAGTCTTCCCCGATGGTGGACGCACGGTTGAAAGACGGTTCGCGCGTCAACATCATCATCCCGCCGCTGGCCGTCGATGGTCCGATTCTCTCCATTCGCCGTTTCGGCAGCACGCCGCTGGAATCCGAAGACCTGCTGCGCAACCGCAGCTTGACGCCGCAGATGATGGAGACGCTGAAGGGAGCGGTGCGGGCGCGCATGAACATTGTCGTCTCCGGAGGAACCGGCGCGGGAAAAACGACGCTGCTGAATGTTCTGTCGAGCTTCATTTCCGAGCGCGAGCGGATCGTCACCATTGAGGATTCCGCGGAGTTGCAGCTGAAGCAGAAACACGTGGTGCGCCTGGAATGCCGTCCACCCAACGTCGAGGGACGGGGAGCGGTGCGGCAGCGAGAACTGGTGATCAACGCGCTGCGTATGCGGCCCGATCGCATCGTGCTGGGTGAGGTGCGCGGGGAGGAAGCTCTGGACATGCTGCAGGCCATGAACACCGGCCACGATGGCTCGCTGACCACCATCCACGCCAACAATCCGCGCGAAGCGATTTCCCGCATTGAAACCATGGCGATGATGGGGAACATTGCGCTGCCAGAGAAGGCGATTCGGCAACAGATCGCGGCCGCCGTGCACTTGATTGTGCAGATCTCGCGCATGAGCGATGGCACCCGCCGTGTCACCCATGTTTCCGAGATCACCGGCACCAGCGGAGATGTGATCAGCATGCAGGATATTTTCCTGTTCGAAAAGCAGGGCATTACCAGCCAGGGAAAAGTGAAGGGAAGGTTCTTCGGCACCGGCATCATTCCGAAGTTCGCCGAGAAGTTGAAGGCGTCCGGGATCGCGCTGCCGTTGAACATGATGGATCACTCGATGGACGCTTAAGCACGAAGGGCTGCAAAGATTCAGAGTTGCCAGAGAGTCGGGCGCGGGCGAAACGGTATGCAGCGCTGAGATGAAACGGATTGTTCGCAGGCAACAAAAAATGTTCTTCGGAGTTGTTGTATGTTGCTGCTGATGATTGTATTTTTCGGGACACTGCTCACCAGCTTTGCGCTGGCTCTATGGATTACGCGCCGGACGCGGTCGGAGAAGGCGGTGCAGCAACGTGTCGGAGACATTCACCTGACGCGACAGGCCGACAAGACCCGTCAGCTCGACGCGGAGCGAATCCTGAAGCTGGATGAGCCGGGAAAGTTTCAATGGCTCGACCACCTGTTGGATCGCTTCCAGTTTTCAAAAAACCTGAAAATTCTGCTCCTGCAGGCGGGCAGCGACTGGACGATCGGCACGTTGTTTATCTACAGCGTCACTGCGAGCATCCTTACATTTGTTGCCTCATATATTTTCTTTCCGGCCGTGCTGCTGGATGGCATTGTTGCGGTGCTGGGCTTGATGGCTCCGACGATCTACCTGAAGCACCGACGGAACCGGCGTCTGGCGCTTTTCAACCAGGGACTTCCGGACGCGATTGATCTGATGGGACGAGCTCTGCGCGCGGGTCATTCCCTCAGCTCCGCCATCGAGGTTTTATCGGAGCAGTCGGGTGCCGGCGTGGCGACCGAGTTCAATGTCGTGTTCCGCCAGCAGAATTTCGGTCTTCCCTTGCGGGACGCGCTGCTGCAGATGGCAGACCGCGTGCCGTCCAAGGATTTGCGCTTTCTGGTGACAGCGATGCTGGTGCAGAAGGAAACCGGCGGCAATCTGACAGAAATCCTGGATCGCACCGCGCACGTGATTCGTGAGCGCATTCGCATTGGCGGCGAGGTTCGCGTGAAGACGGCGCAAGGCAGGCTCACCGGCACCATCCTGAGCCTGTTGCCGGTGCTGATGCTGTTGTTGACCAGCCTGATCAATCCCGAATATGCCCGCATCCTTCTCCACGATCCTGTCGGTCACAAGCTGTTGTACATCGGTGCCGGACTCATCCTGGTTGGAAGTTTTTTTATTCGAAAAATTGTCGATATCAAGGTATAGGCGGCATGACTCACGTTTTCTATTTGGCGGTGGCGGGCACATTGTTTTGTGGAGTCTTGTTTCTCGCCTCCTTGGTAATTCCCATGGCTTCGAGTTCGACGCGTCGTGTGCTGAAAGTGACGGCCAGCGCGCAGATGGCAGATATTCGTCCACGACGAAGCCAGCAATTGAAACAGATGTCGCTGCGCGTGGTTCGCCGGTTGCGCGCAAAGATCGGATTGGCAGAAGGCGAGCGTCTGCGACAACGGTTTGTGAACGCGGGCCTGCGGGGTCCAGGTCCCACGGAAAAGTATTTTGCGGCGCAGATGCTGGGACCCGTGGCTGCGATTGCTCTTGCCAGCTTCATTCGATCGAACACTTTCATCTGGGTTGCCAGCCTGGCGACCCTGGCCTATCTTGCGCCGGACTTTTGGCTGGATCACGCGGTGAAGTCGAGGCGGGAGCGGATTCGGCGCAGCGTGCCTGACGCAGTCGATCTACTGGTGATCTGCGTAGATGCCGGCCTCGGGCTCGATCAGGCCATGCTGCGGGTGGGCGTGGAACTGAGCATCAGCCATCCGGAAATCAACGAGGAGTTTTTGCAGATCAACCGCGAGCAGCGTGCCGGCAAGCCGCGCATGGATGCGTGGCAAAGCATGGCCGACCGGACCAATCTGCGAGAAATAGCCTCCTTTACCAGCATGTTGTCGCAGACGGAAAAATTTGGAACCCCGATTGCTCGCGCGTTGAGCATATTTGCCGATGGAATGCGACAGGAGCGTCGTCAGCGTGCGGAAGAACTGGCGGCCAAGACGACGGTCAAAATGATTTTTCCGCTGGTGCTGTGTATCTTTCCCAGCATGTTTATTGTGCTGCTGGCGCCGGCGGTATTGAGCATCGGCCGCGGCCTTGCCGGATTGACACATTGAAAGCCGGCGCGTTCCCGTAAACGGGGGACTCGACGGTTCGCAAGCAGCTCGCAGGATCACCTGCAGAAAGGAGGAGATTTCGATGGATATGTCCTTGATCGTGCGTGTTGTTGCAGCCATCGCGTTTGTGGTGGTTCTTGGCATCCTGGTGGTTCGCAGGAAGAAAAAGTCTGCCTAAACGAGATCGAAGCGTAGTCCAGATCCTGTAGAGAGGAGACGCGGAGACGACTTTGAGTATGGGGATTTGGCGAGATGGAGCAGGTGACAATCCGGAACGTGACGCGGGCGACTGTGATTGGAACCAGGATCGCAGTCGCAGACACGGGCTTGACTCGGCTGATCGGTTTGCTGGGACGATGGGGGCTCGAGCGAGATGCGGGCCTCTGGATCCGGCCGTCATCGGGCGTGCATACATTCGGCATGCTGTTTCCCATTGACGTGATCGCGCTCGACGGCAAACTGCGCGTGCGCGCGGTGTGGCCGAAGCTTCGTCCGTGGAGAATCAGCGGAGTGAGCTGGCACATCCATTCGGTCATCGAGTTGCCGGTGGGGTCGATTGAGCGGACAAATGTGCAGCGAGGCGATCAGTTGGAGGTTGCGCAAACTCCGCGCGATGCGTGAGTGTCTCTGCGCAGAGTCCCGACGCAGAATCGGCGGCACGGCAGATCGATCGCACCTACTGCTGTGTGGAAGACGTCGGCGGCACTCCGCGCGAAATTTTTCGAATCAGGAATTCCTGCAGTAGCGCTGCGCCTCCGCCAGCGGCAAGACCGATCAGCGAGTTCTCCATCGTCAGTCCCAAACCGCGATCGTTCGCCGGGTAGTACGTATTGGAAATGGCTCCGGCGGCGAACGTTCCCAGCACATTGGAATAATTCGGCTGCCAGCGTCCATTGTCTCCCCGAGCGATGACTACAGTGGAGAGCGCATACAGTGCGCGAGAACGTATGCTGCCTGTGCCCTTATAGAAATATCGCGGGTCCTGATGCAGCATGGAGGGGAAAACCGCGCCTCCCAGCATCACCCCAATGAACCCATCCGCATAGTTGGCGCCATAGCGTTTCGCATAGCCTGACGCGCCCTGTCCGTACTCCTTGAAATCGTCATCCCACTGCTGAATCCCCGCGACCGCGCCTGCAGACAAAAATGTCACCGGATCGATCGCCGATCTCCACGCAAGGCGGAATTTTTGGCCGGCTGTCAGCGGCTCCGCCTTCCATATGTAGCTGGTATAAAAATTCGGAAATATGCCAAGGACTCGCTGCTTCTCCTGCAAATGCACCTGCTCTTCCGCCAGATCGTACCCGGTGAAGACCGCATGAACGGTCGTACTGGCAGAAGCGATTTCCAGCGAAATCCCCGGCACTTCGTACTGCTGGTTCGCGGTGAGGGAAATGTCATGCGAGACCCAGGGCGCGAAGCCGATTGCGGTGACCGTGAGTTGAAATGTTCCCGCAGGCAACTTGGCGAAGTGAAATGCTCCCTGGCCGTCGGTAAGGGCGGTTTGCTGCGACCTTGAAGGTTGCGACACCAGCGTCACCAGGGCATCCATGACCACATGTCCATCGGGAGCGGTGACAATTCCGGCAATACCAGCGCCGGATTCGGCTGTGGGATTTGTCGGCAGGGCCGGAGAACTTGGAGACTGCGCTGCCGGGACGGCGGACTGGCCGAGAGCAGGGACAGAAGATGCAGTCGAGGAGGCGGCCGGAGTCCCGGCCGTCTGCGCTTGCGCATGGGAGCCAAGCATCGTGAAGCAGGCTGCTGAGAGAACGAGGAGGACATGTCGCAGTATACGAATACGGGTTACCCGTGGTTTGTTTTCATTCTACTGTGGGCCGAATTACGCGCACATCGACAGGACCGGTCGCAGTGATTGTCGTCACAGTTCAGGGAGATAATTCGAGCGAACGGCAGTCGGTATGACGATCAAAAGTGTGACAATTTGCGGCGCGACTATTGAATTACGACCGAACATATCGTATATTATAAATATGCGACCGAGTCGCAACTAGAACGCGATGCTGAAGAGACACGATTTATTACATGAAGCCGCGCAACAGGGAATACGATTGACGGCGCAGCGTCGCGCCTTGATCGAGACAATCCAGGAAGCGAAAAGTCATCTGGATGCGGAAAGCCTGTTGCAGCTGGCGCGAAAACGCGATCCCAACATTGATCGCGCCACCGTCTACAGGACTCTCGAGCTGCTGAAGCGCCGCGGCATGATCGATGAGTTGGACTTGATGCACCTGAACGGCGAAAAGCATTATTACGAAGTGAAGACCCAGAAGGACCATCTACATCTGGCCTGCTTCGGCTGCGGAAAAATCGAGGAGTTTGCTACCCCCACCTTTGAAAAACTGAAACGCGAGATCGCGGAGAAGAATGATTTTTCCATCCAGGTAATGCGTTTAGAAGTAGGAGGGCTGTGCGAACAATGCGCTGCCCAGAAAGAGGCCCTGGCAGGATGACTTGAAATGAGAGAACCAGATCCACGCGGCTAACTCTTGGCGGAGTACGCATGGATCTGGGTGACCACAGCCAGAATGACTGCGGGCTTCCTCCACTATAGGACTCCCGCCCGCAAAGTTTCAACAATTCCGCTGGTCGGCGAAATCACTTCGCTCGCCCGGCAACATCCGCATGTGCTTTGTGAGGCCCAGGAGAATGGTGTATCAGACGCACGTTAGAACAGAACAGCTTGATCGCAGAAGCGACATTTTTTTCTTCCTTTCTTCATCGGCAACTCCATTTCGGAAAACTCGCAAATATCCCCGCATCCGCTCGATAGGCAGGATTGAGCGCTTTATTTGGGCGATGGTTGTATTCACATTGGCGCTGATGTTTTGTGTGCCCGTGTCGGCAAGTGTCGGCGGAAGCATCTCGGGAACGGTGAAAGACTCTTCCGGAAGTGTTGTGCCAGGCGCGAGCGTGACCGTGCGGGAGATTGACAACGGTCTGATGCAGGAGACGCGGACGGATCACAATGGAGACTTTACGTTTCCTGTTCTTGCGGTTGGCTCTTACGAACTTGATGTCGAGACGAAAGGTTTTCGCAGCTATCAGCGGAAGGGAATTCGGCTCGACACGAATGCGGCACTCACCTTTGAATTAACGCTGACAGTGGGCAACGTGGCGCAGACAATTCACGTCACCGACAACACGATTCACGTAGAAACCAGCAGCACGCAGATGGGAGAGGTGATTAGCGGTCGCCAGATGACTGCCGTTCCGCTGAATGGCCGCAGCTACACCGACCTTCTTTCGCTCCAACCCGGCGTAGCCCCGGCAACGTCCATCACATCGAACACCGTACAGGATGTTGGGGCGACCATTCTCGATCCCTCTGGAGATTTGAATCCGGGCACGATCTCCGTGAACGGACAGAGAGAATTTGCCAACTACTTCAGCGTCAATGGCTCCGATTCTGAAGAGGACGTGAATGCCGGGACAGCAATTATTCCCAACCTGGACGCCATCGCGGAGTTTCGCATTCTGACCAGCAATTTCGATGCGGAATACGGTGAGTTCAGCGGCGGCCAGATCAACGTGATCACAAAGTCCGGCACCAACCAATGGCACGGAGATGCATTCGAGTTCTTGCGGAATACAGATCTGGATGCACGCAATTATTTTTCGCCGACGCGCGGCGCGTTCCGGCAAAACCAGTTTGGGGGCACCTTCGGCGGCCCGGTCCGTCGCGACAAGATATTTTTCTTCACGGACTATCAAGGCACTCGACAGACGCAGGGCGTGGATACGGGCATCATCAGCGTTCCGTCGAATGCTGATCGAATGGGCAATCTATCCGATCTTGCCGGCAACCTGACAGGAACGGTCAGCGGACCATATTTCGCAAACTTGTTGACACAGAAACTTGGCTACACGGTGACATCAGGCGAGCGATATTACACCCCGGGATGCACCAACTCAACGGACTGCGTATTTCCAAATGCAGTAATTCCGCAAAATGCCTGGTCTACGCCGGCGCAGAGATTGCTGCAGTATATTCCAGCGCCAAATTCCGCCGCGGGCACATTCTCCACCTCCGCGTACAACCAGACTCTGCGCGACGACAAGGGCGCCGTGCGGCTGGATGCGAATACACGTTGGGGCTTGGTTTCCGCATACTATTTCATCGATGACTTCGATGTCGATAATCCATATCCAACGGCGCAGAGCGGCGCCAGTGTCCCCGGCTTCAACGCGCTGAACACGGGCCGCGCGCAATTGTTCTCATTCGGCGACACAAAAAGCTTCGACACCATGGCGGTGAACGAATTTCACTTGAGCTATATGCGCGACGATTCCAATCTGGGCCAGCCTGTCGGCGGCCGCAATGTCAGCCTTGCATCGCAGGGATTCGTAAACGCCAACGGCACGGATAGCATTGTTGCTCTCGATCCCAAAGGGCAGAGTGTCGAGAACATTAACTTCAACGCCTACTCCATCGGTGCAGCCGCGAATGAGTTGATTCAGGTGAACAACACGTATCAAGTCTCCGATACGCTGACCAAGGTTGTGGGCAATCACACCCTGAAGTTCGGCGGCGATCTTCATCTCGATCAGGTGAATGCAGACGCGATCGCACAGTTCAACGGCAATTTTGTTTTCTCAGGAACAGAGACGGGAGTCGACTTCGCGGACTTCCTGATTGGCGTGCCCAGCCAGTTTAACCAGAGCCAACTCAATCCGTTCTATGCTCGTAACAAATATGTCGGCGCGTTTGCGCAGGATAGCTGGCACGCGCTGTCGAATTTGACACTGAATTATGGACTACGCTGGGATCGCATCGCGCCCTGGACGGAAAAATACAATCAGATTTCGACGTTTGTGGCGGGAGCGCAGTCTCAGGTGTTTCCGGGCGCGCCCGCAGGCATCTTGTATCCCACCGATCCAGGAATTCCTGACACCATTGCGCCGGTCGACTACAAAAGCTTTGCGCCGCGAGTCGGCGTAGCCTGGTCTCCGCAGGCGGATGCCGACAGCTTCATAGGAAAAATCCTGGGTGGCCCGGGAACAACCAGCATTCGCGCCGGATTCGGAAATTTTTATACCGCAATCGAAGCGCTTTCAATTAGCGTGCTGGCTGCGAACGCGCCCTATGGTACTACCTACTCCAGTCCCGCGCCGCCGTTGTTTGCCACGCCCTTCGTGACGGCATCGAATGGGCAGGATTATGGCCAGCCCTTTCCCTATAAGTTTGCTCCGTTGAATTCTTCGCGCACCAATCCCGACCGGAATATTGATTGGAGCACCTACGAGCCGATCAGCGGCATTCCTGGATTCGATATTCACAATCGGCCTCCTTATTCGGAGGAGTGGATGCTTTCGATCGAGCGACAGGCTGGGCCGAAGACTGTTTTCAGTGCCAGTTATGTTGGCACATCCAGCCATCGCCAGTTGGTATTGCGCGAATCGAATCCTGGCAACCCGGCGCTGTGCCTCAGTCTGAGCCTTCCCAGTCAGGTTTCTCCGGGTTCGGCGACCTGCGGTCCGAATGGTGAGAGCAACGTGTTCATCACGGCTGCGGGCCAGATCATTAACGGTACTCGCGGGCCGCTTGGATCGAGCTTCGGCAGCAATGCGCTGCAATCGACCATCGGCAACGCCAACTATAACGCCCTGGAGCTGAGCGCACGCCACACCAGCGGACGACTGGAGTTTGTTGGCTCTTACACCTACGGCAAGTCGATGGACGAGTCATCCAATATCGGCGAGGAGGTATATCCTTTTCAGCCGTCGCGGAGCTACGCCCTCTCTGCCTTTGACGTGAAGCAGAACTTTGTTTTCAGCTACGAATATCAATTGCCGTTCGATCGATATTTCCACCCCAATCGCCTCACGAGTGGCTGGACGCTTTCCGGAATCACTCGTTTCGCCAGCGGTTTTCCCGTCACCATGGTCAACAATGGCGACAACTCGCTGATTGGAACCAATCCCAACGGCGTGAACAATAGCAGCATCGATGAACCGGACTACAACGGCGGCCCGCTCCATCTGAACCACAATCCGCGGCAGCCGGGGAATCACTACTTCGATACCGCGGTCTTCAGTATGAATGCGCTGGGAACGCCCGGTACGGCGAAGCGGAGATTCTTCTTCGGTCCCGGTGCGGACAATTACGATATGGCCGTGTCCAAGACCGTCGCGCTGGCGGGTTCGAGATCAGTGCTCTTCCGTATAGAGGCGTTCAACACGTTCAATCACGCCCAGTTCAATGGACCGTCGTCGGTCGACGGCAATATCGGCAGCTCCACATTCGGAGACGTGATCAGTGCCGCGCCCCCGCGTATCCTGCAAGGCGCTATGAAGTTCAATTTCTAAAAGTCAACGTTCAACCGCACGGCGGCATCCTCAAAAACTTGCCGAACTGAAACGGGATCGCGGAGATCAGGTATGCTTCTCATGGACTGCTCCGGCAACCCAGCGGACGCTTGTGCCCTCAGAATTGAGTGATGCACCCACCAGTGCGGAGGTAAATTTTGTCATCGCCACAACCCAGCCACACCAAACCGGCAACCAGCCGTTTTGTCACCATGGTCTCAGGCGTCTCAGCGTTGGCCGGCTTGCTGTTCGGCTATGACACGGGAGTCATCTCCGGGGCGATACTTTTTGTTCGAAAGGATTTCTTACTTTCGACATTCCAGGAAGAGATCGTTGTTTCGGCTGTGCTGTTGGGCGCAGTCGCAGGCGCTGCATTTGGCGGCAAGTTGGCCGATGCGTTAGGCCGCCGCAAGCTCCTCATCCAGGTGGCGATTTTGTTCATCATCGGCGCCATCGGCACGGCGCTTGCGCCCTCGCCAACGCTGCTGGCAATCGGCCGTGTGGTAGTCGGCGTCGCCATTGGAATCGCTTCGTTTACAGCCCCGCTCTATATCTCTGAAGTCTCGCCGCCGGCCATACGTGGCAAATTAGTTTCGTTGAACCAGCTAATGATCACCCTCGGCATCGTGGTGTCTTACCTGGCAGATTATGGGTTGGCCGACAAAGCGGCTTGGCGTTGGATGTTCGGTCTGGCCGCGATTCCCGCACTGATTCTGCTGATCGGATTGCTGTTTGTTCCGGAGAGTCCTCGCTGGTTGATGGGTCGATCGCAAGAGGATAAGGCCCGCGCTGTGCTTCAGCGAATCCGCGAATCCGGCGATGTAAGCACTGAGCTGGCAGAGATCAAAGCCGACATGAGTCTGCAGGAAGGCAGCTGGCGCGAGTTGCTGAATCCTTCTTTGCGGCTCCCGTTGATCATTGGTATCGGTCTCGCAATATTCCAGCAGTTCACCGGCATTAACACCGTCATTTACTACGCGCCAACAATCTTTCAACTCGCTGGTCTGCACTCTGCTTCGGCGGCGATTTTGGCGACCGTCGGCGTCGGCGTCGTCAATGTCCTACTGACGATTGTTGCCCTGCGGATGCTAGATCGCGCGGGACGACGCCCGCTTCTACTGTGGGGACTGGTTGGGATGGTGATCAGCCTGGGAGTCCTGGGAGGCGCATTTCTTCTAGCCGGATCGTCGCCCATCGTCGCATGGCTTGCAGTGATCAGCCTGGCAGTGTACGTCGCCTGCTTTGCCATTGGTCTGGGACCGGTCTTCTGGCTGTTGATCTCGGAAATCTATCCGCTCAAGATTCGCGGCCGTGCTATGGGCGTTGCCACCATGATGAACTGGGGCTCGAATTTAATCGTTGCGCTCACGTTCCTCAGCTTGCTGCATTCCATGGGACGCAGCGCGACCTTCTGGCTCTACGCCGTCATCGGCATCATCGCGTGGTTCTTTGTCTATCGCCTGGTACCGGAAACAAAAGGTCGCACGCTGGAGCAGATCGACGCAGAGTGGCACGCGGTCGGCAAGAATCACAAGTAGCTATTGCTTCTTTGCCTCGAGTGCATCCAATTTGTCTGTCGCAGCGTCGATGGCTTGGCTCCAGTTGACCAGCACACCTCCCACTACTGGAGATTGCTGGTCGGCGAGCTGCCAGTCATGTTGGTCCATCGCCTCACGCACGGCTGCCAGAGTCTTGACACCGTACCCGGTGTAGGCGCCGGGAGCATAGATCTGGTTCTTATACCAGCTTCTGCCCGGGAGACCAGCGGCCAGCAGTGTTGCGCGCTCCGTCAGCATCAACAGATGATTCACATCGTCTACCTGCGTCCCGTCCATCAGCGCATCATCTTTTTCGAGCTGATCGAACGCCATCTGGTATTTCTCTGCGCTGATCGTCAAATCTGCAGCGCCATTTTCCAGCGGCGCAACATTCATATACGGCGGCACCGCTTCTGCATCGGGCGGATACGACGGGGTCTGCGGATCGGACATCGCAGCGAAGACGCCTTCCTGAATTTGCCGGTTGGTCTCCGTAATATTCTGCCGGGCGTCCGTCATCTGCTTCTTCAATTGGTCCACATAGGTATGGATGGTATCGGCGACATCGGTGAACTCGTAGGGCAGCACCTCCGCGTCGGCCATGCGCATCACGGCCGTTCCGGCCACCTGCGCCAGCGCGCGACCATACACAAACTTTGTGTCGGAGAAATGTGTGTACCAGTAGAAATCGTCATATTCGGAGTGATACACGCCTCCTGGAGTTTCGCCGTCAAAACTCAGATCGACAGACGGGATTCCAAGATGGTCGAGAAACGGCGAATAATCGGACCCATCGCCGAGCGCGTCAATGCGCAGATCACGCCGATCACGAATCTCTGTTCGCTCCGCTTCGGTTGTTGCCGTCCCAATCTGATTCAACCGCGACCGTTCCAGCACGGAATATTTTGTTTCAGGATCGGGCACCTCCGCCGCCACCGTATTCATCAAGTGTTCGACGGAGTGCGACCCGGCCATCTCCAGAAAGCCACGATCTGTGTTGTCGGAGTTGACATAAAAGACAGCGTGATCGCTCAGCTCCTTGGCGTGCGTCTCCACCCACTCAGTCGAACCCAGCAAGCCGGGCTCTTCACCATCCCACGCGCAATAAATAATGGTTCGCCGCGGTTTCCATCCTTGTTTCGCAAGCTCCCCCAGCGCGCGCGCTTCTTCCATTTCCGCCACCAGGCCGGAGATCGGATCTTCCGCTCCATTCACCCACGCATCCTGGTGATTGCCGCGGATCACCCACTCGTCAGGCTCCGTTGCGCCGGCCATCCGACCAATCACGTCATAAATCGGCTTGATGTCCCAGTTGGAATACACGCGCAAATGCACCTTCGCCGCACCCGGACCCACGTGATAGGCAATCGGCAATCCTCCGCGCCACGAACGGGGAACCATCTGTCCACCTAAGGCCTGCAAAAGCGGTTGCGCATCACCATATGAAATGGGCAGCGTCGGAATTTTTGTAATTTCCGGAT
This sequence comes from Acidobacteriaceae bacterium, assembly GCA_049796755.1. Classification (GTDB taxonomy): domain Bacteria; phylum Acidobacteriota; class Terriglobia; order Terriglobales; family Acidobacteriaceae; genus JAKAAZ01. The sequence goes on along the minus strand of JBARFA010000041.1, from coordinate 17,429 downwards.
TGTCCTTCAACGGAACACGCTTCGCGTTCTTCGTCGAACCCCATCCCGGCGTCAACGGATCGCCCGGATAATACGTGTCTGTGACTGCACCGCGCTGCACGCCTTCTAACGGCCGCGCTGGACCCGCGGGGAACGTCGTATCCTCGCCGTACCCATCCTGTTGCGGATCAGAGTAGATGATGCAGCCCACCGCTCCATGCTCGGCGGCGACCTTCGGCTTGATGCCGCGCCACGCGTGTCCATAGCGCGCAATCACAATCGCGCCCTTGACGGAAACACCCATGCGAGCCAGCGTTTCGTAATCTTCCCGCGTGCCGTAGTTCACATACACCAGCGGGGCGGTCACATCGCCGTCCGCGGAGTAGGCGTTGTAAGGCGGCAGCGCTTCCGATTGCTGGTTCGATGTTGGGTCCACCGCGACCGGCGGCTCTGCCAGCGTCGCTGTAAACTTTGTCGGCTCGACTAACTCCAGCGCCCGTTCCTTTGGGGTGGGGAACAACACATAAAATGTTTCGATCGAAGTATCGAATCCCCACGAACGAAACTTGGCCGCAATCCATTCCGCATTGTTTTTATCGTAGGGCGACCCCACGTTATGCGGATGGGCCGAAAGCCGCTGCATATAGCTGCGCAAATTATCTGGCGACGGAATCGCGCGAAATTTCTGTTCCCACTGCACTTCTTTCGCCGACGCATCATGCGAATAGCCCTGCAGCAGCTCCGGTGTCGACGGTTGTTGTGCATGCATCACGACTGCGGACAAAACCACGGGGAACAGCCAGCGCGACGAAATCATCTTGGTCTCCAAATTTAAAAATTGTTTTCCAGCAGGCTGCAACGCACGACTGCCATCCACATTCCAGACCGCAGGATCGCAAAGTCTAGGCCGGTAGCTGGCGTTACGCCGTTCGATTTCTTCTCGTACTTTAATCTATCTGCGCGGCAAGGTTTTGACGAGGATATCTCTGCCTGCGCATATCCGGAAAGGGAATTGGCAACGCAGCCGCTCTATATTAGGTAGGAGTTTACTCGTGGCGCAGCGCGACCATCGGGTCCACAGAGGCTGCGCGCCGGGCGGGGATGAGGCACGCCGCCAGAGTCGTGAGTAGTAGCAGCGCGGGGACGCCGAGAAACGTTACAGGATCAAGCGCGCGCACGCCATACAGCGAACTGGCCAAAACGCGAGTGAAAGCGAATGCTCCCAGCAACCCGAAGAGAAGGCCGACGAGAACGAGTTGAAGTGCCTGACGTAGGACCATGACCAAAACACGGGTCCCCGACGCTCCCAGCGCGATCCGCAGACCAATTTCAACTGTGCGTTGCTTCACGGAGTAAGCCAGCAAACCATAAAATCCAACAAGGGCAAGGAAAAGCGCCATCGCGGCAAAGACGGTCAATAACGTTGTCTGGAAGCGGCGGCGAGCGGTTGCCGCGGAGATTAGTTCGCCCATGGTGTGAATGTCCGTAAGCGCCAGGTTAGGATCAATCGTCCTCAAAATAGCCCGCACGGTAGAAGCGACCTCTTTCGCGGGCAATGCTGAACGAATAGCAATGTCGGCGGAGGGTTCGCCTTGAAACGGCTCATAAACTTGAGGTGAGATAGCTTTTTCGAGATTGGCAAGCCGCACATTTCCAATCACTCCCACCACGGTCCTCCACGGATTACTCGTTGCTCCTGTGCGAATGTGTTGCCCGATCGGGTTGCGACCGGAGAAATACGTCTTAGCAAACTCTTGATTGATCATCGCAACCGGCGGACGAGCCAACGCATCGCCATCGGTAAAGAACCGGCCTTCCATCAGGGGAGTGCCCATTGCCGAGAAATAGTGCGGCGTGGCGTCACGAATTTCGACAAACTGATCCTTCTGGTTGGGATATCCATCGACCCGAAGGAGAGCCCCCTTGTCCGTACCACTGAGAGGAAGGCCATTTACCGCTCCGACTGCCTTCACACCGGGAATGCCCTTGAGCTTGCCGATCAGGTCCTGAAAAAAAGCGTCGCGCTGCTGCGGTTGCCGGTAACGAGAATCCAGATGGATGTCCATGCCGAGGGTCGATGGCGAAAAACCGGTATGGATGGATTCGACATTGATATAGCTTCTCAGAAGCAATCCCGCGCCAGCCAACAAGACGACAACCAATCCGATCTCCGCCACAATCAAACCGCCGCGCAAGCGGTTCCGCGATCCCACTCCTCCCCGGCTTCCTCCGGGCTTCAGGAATTCGATCAGATTGATTCGGGACGCAGACAAGGCGGGCAGCATTCCAAAAAGAATGCTGGTCAATACGGAGAGCGCCACCGTGAAGAGCAGCACTCGCGAATCGAGAGAAGCCTCATTCAGCCGTGGGATGTTTCCAGGATCTAACCGGAGAAGTCCATGGAGGAAAACATAAGCAAAAATGATGCCCACCAATCCTCCCGCGCAACCGAGGAGCAGAGATTCTGTCAGCATCTGGCGAACCATGCGGCTTCGGGCCGCTCCCAGAGTGGCCCGCACGCCCAATTCATGGGTTCTGCTAGCGGCGCGCGCCAACAGGAGGTTGGCCGCATTTCCGCATGCGATCAGCAGAACAAAGGAAACAGCGCCCAGGAGCAGATCCATCAAGGGTCGAACCGGCCCCAGAACCCGATCGAGAAACGGCTTGACCAGGGCTCTCCACTTTCTCGGCAAATAAGCCGCGTGGAGCAAACTGAGCCGGACCATGATCGTACTCATTTCGGCCTGTGCACGCGCCACGGAAACTCCCGGTTTCAGCCTGGCAATTACGTCTCCGCTGGAATTGGTATGATCTGCTTTCTGCTGTGGCGACAGAGCAAGTGGAACCCACACCTGCGTGCTTAGGATGTGCGCGTTTCCATAGGCCAGATCGGTGCGGTGCGGATATTGAAACTCCTCTGGCATAACGCCAATGATGCGGTAGGGTCTGCCATCGAGCTGCAACGACCTGGTCAGAACATCCATGTTTCCGACGAACATGCTCTGCCACAAGGCATGGCTGATGACCACTACGCTATCATGGCCCGGTTCCGCATCCTGGGAGTCGATAGCTCGGCCCAGTTCCGGAGACGATTGCAGCGTTCGGAAGAAATTGCCATCGATGCGTGCTCCCCCAATGCGGATCGTTGTATCGTGCGATGCGAGACTATATGCAGCCTGCCGGAAAATCGTCATCGCAGAGAAAGAACGGCTCTGCCGCTGCATGTCGAAGAAGTCGCCATAACTAGGGCCAAAGACTTCTGCGGGAAGTTTGAGATCTGGACTGGGGGTGTAGAGATAAACGAGTCGTCCAGGATCTCCGTAAGGCAACGACCGCAGCAGCACAGCATTGACCACGCTGAAGATGGCCGTGCATGCTCCGATGCCAAGCGCCAACGTTGCGATCACCGTGATCGTGAAAATGGGATTCTTGCGGAAGCCACGCAGCGCATACCGCACATCCTGCAGCACCGTCTCTATCCACCATCCCGGCCGCTGCGCATAGGTCTCCTCGCGTGCGTTTTCTATTCCGCCGAACTCGACCCGTGCCCGCCTGCGGGCTTCTTCCGGCGTCATCCCAGCCGCAATGTTCGCCTGCGTGGCCTGCTCCAGATGAAACTGCAATTCTTCGTCCAACTCGCCAGAGGACCTGCGGCGAAAGAAAAATCGCAACCGCATGAGAAATTCGCTCACGATGCGGACGCCTCCAGCACCAGCGCAATCGCAGTGGACAGCCGCTCCCACGTGGCCAATTCACTTTCTAGCTGTTTTCTGCCTTTGCGAGTCAGCGAATAATATTTCGCGCGTCGATTGTTATCTGAGCTTCCCCAGTCCGACTGAATCCATCCCTTGTACTCCAGCCGGTGCAGCGCCGGATAGAGTGAACCCTGCCCAATCTGCAACACGTCCTGGGAGATTTGCTGGATGCGCTGGGCCACGCCCCAGCCGTGCATCGGCTCCAGCGCCAGCGTTTTCAAAATCAGTACATCCAGGGTTCCCTGGAGCAGGTCAGTAGATGGCGGCATGCTTCCCTCGACATTCGACAACAGGATTACGCCTGTTCATGTCGAGTGTCAAGGGGACGCTTTCAACCATTGCCCCGCGACAACGAACGCGACAGTTGTCGCCTCTTGCATTACGATCACGTGGAGGATTGTTTCAACGTTTCGCTGCCAACGAAAACAAGGGAGACTGCCAACGATGATGCTGAAGATTTGGACGGCCTGCTTTCTGCTGATAACGGTAACCGCAATCGCACAAACCCAAACCCCTGCCGATGGCGTCGTCCGCGTCGACATCACTCCCAGTCACAGCATCAATTCCTTCAATCCAGATCAAGCCCTCGGCAGTTCCATGGATGTGCTGTCGCGGTCTGGAATCGATCACGTCTACACGCCGCATATTTTGCAGGAGTCGCTTTCCGCAGGATGGGGTCCCATCTCGTACCGAAATAATTCTGAGCTGCGCAAGGCTGCCTGGCATTGGACGGAGAACGGAACCTGGAGCGATCCGGCCAACAAAGACGGCTACTTCACGGGCAGCAGCGATCTGAAAGCGCCTATCAAATACATACTCTCGTATTCCTTACCGCATCGCGGATTTGCAGGCGGCGGCGATCGTCCCATGTCGAATGCCGGCCTCACCTACTGGAAAAGCAATCCCTATCTCACCAGCAGGTTCACCGGAGAAAGCGACGCGAAACTTCCGCAGTGGGTGGTGGTAGACCTCAAAGCCGACAAGCAGGTGAATGCAATTCAAATTCAATGGGAGAATCCCTATGCCGTCGCGTACCAGGTGCAGTATTGGATTGGCACCGACGCGATGGACTTCGATGCGGGTCCGAAAGGCGAGTGGAAGACATTTCCCGCTGGCGCATTCACCCGTGCGAAGGGTGGCACCCTCACTCTCAAGCTGGCCGACGTCCCTGTCTCGACGCGCTATCTGCGCGTGCTGATGACGAAATCTTCCAACACCTGCGACGAACACGGCAGCCAGGACATTCGCAACTGCGTGGGCTACGCTATCCAGCAGATTCAGGCCGGCACCCTCGGCCAAAGCTCGAACGGCCAACCTGGCGATTTTGTTCCGACTCCGAAGAATCCGGAAACCTCCACCAATCCAAGGCATGCGCACGATCACCAAACGTCCTACATCGCGTCTTCCATCGATCCTTGGCACGCAGCCAGCGATGTCATCGACGGAGATGGAAGATATGAGCACACCGGCTTCGATCTTTTCTTCACCAGCGGAATCACCAACAATTTGCCCGCGATGATTCCGGTCACGCTGCTGTATGGCACGCCGGAAGATTCCGCAAACGAGATCGCCTATATTGAAAAACGCGGCTACCCGGTGCGCTACGTGGAGATGGGAGAGGAGCCCGACGGACAACACATGCTGCCGGAAGATTACGCCGCGCTCTATCTGCAATGGGCGACGGCGATCCACAAAGTCGATCCCAAAATCAAGCTGGGCGGTCCTATCTTTGAAGGCGTCAATCAGGATATTCGCGTGTGGCCGGACGCGAAGGGTCGCACGTCGTGGATGGGCCGCTTCATCGATTACCTGAAGGCGCATGGTCGCCTATCTGACCTTTCTTTTGTCGCCTTCGAGCATTATCCGTTTGACGCCTGCGATATCACTTGGAAAAGTCTCTACTCTGAACCTCAGTTGATGAGCCACATCCTGCAGGTTTGGCGCGACGATGGCGTTCCGAAAAATGTGCCGCTCATCGTTGACGAAAGCAGTCTCGCTGCGCAGTTGGCCGGCCCCATGAGCACCATCTTCGGCGGCTTGTGGCTCAGCGACAGCGTCGGTTCCTTTCTTGCTGCCGGCGGTTCGCTCTATACCCACTCGCCCATCCAGCCGCAGCGCGTGCAGAAGAGCTGTCAAGGTTGGGCGTCCTGGTCGAACTTCGTTTCGGATGAAGAGACCTACGACATTCGCGGCTACACCGCATATTATTTTGCAGCGCAGATGATCAATCGCGAATGGGTACAGCACCGCTCCGGCACCGACAAAATGTTTCCTTCCTCCGCCGACATCAAAGATAGCAACGGCAATCTGATCGTCACCTCCTATGCAGTGCACCGTCCCGATGGCAACTGGTCGCTGATGCTGGTGAATCGCGACGAAACTCATCCTCATACTGTGCGCGTCGTGTTCAATGACGCAGGCAAGAAAACTTCCTTCAACGGTCCAGTCCGAGATGTAACTTTCGGCAGCGACCAATATGTATGGATCAACGACGGTCCCAACAGTCACGCCGATCCTGATCATGCGCCGGTCGGCACCATCCGCTCATCGAGTGGCCCGCAGACCGTTTTTTTCTTGCCGAAAGCATCGATCACGGTTCTGCGCGGAAAGATCAGCGGCTCTGTAAAATAATTTTTTTGCGAGCGTCGAGCGTCTGACCGGATTCCTTTTCAGGTGTCCGAAAACGAACACCGATTCGCGATATCGGACAGTGCGCCCGAGAATCTACCTTCAATCTGCCGTCTAAAGCATTGAAAAAAGGTAGATTCCGTGCATGATGCTTTGGCGTGCCACTTGCATTGAACACGACCAATGGATATCGCACGGCCCGATCTGAAAAAGCAAAAACTTCGCCGCCAAATTATCTGGGCTGCGGTTGGAGTGGTTCTGCTGGCTGGAATCACCGTATTCGTCATGCGGCTGAAACCCGCTGCTCCCACCGTTGATCGCAGCACTGTATGGACGGACACCGTCAAACGCGGCAACATGATCCGCCAGGTCCGCGGCCTGGGAACGCTGGTTCCACGCGAAGACCGCATTCGCTCCATCCCTGCGGAGACCGATGGCACCGTGGTCAGCATTTTCAAACTGCCCGGCGCGCTGGTTCATCCAGACACGGTGATTCTGCAACTCACCAATCCGCAGCTGATGCAGGAAGCGCAGGATGCGGCGCTGCAATTGAATGAAGCGCAGGCGGACTACCACAACACCCACGTCAGCATTGAGAGCGCATTGATGGACCGGCGTTCCACCGCTGCCGACATCAATGCGCAGTATCAGCAGGCCGAGTTGCAGGCGCGAACCGACAAAGCTCTCTACAAACTTGGCGTCATCAGCGGTTTGACCTATAGCGATTCGCAAGGCAAGGCAGACGCATTGACCACCCGCGAGAAGTTGCAGGAGGAAGAAGTTGCCATCAATCAAAAAGCGCTGGAAACGCAACTGGCCGTGCAAAAGGCCAAGGTAGAGCAGGCCCGTGCTCTCGCCCAGCTGAAGCAGCGCGAAGTCGATGCTCTGACCGTTCGCGCCGGAATTGAGGGCCAACTTATCCAAATGCCGTTGCAGATGGGCCAACACGTTCTTGTCGGAGCGGAGCTGGCGCAGATCATCCAGCCCAATCAATTGAAGGCGCAGTTGCAAATTCCAGAAACGCAGGCGCACGACGTCCTGAACGGACAGCCCGCCGAAATCGACACGCATAATGGAGTGGTTCCAGGCACCGTCACAAGAATTAATCCGGCAGTTGTGAACGGAACCGTCACGGTTGACGTACAGCTAGATGGACCGTTGCCGCAGGGAGCGCGACCCGACCTGAGCGTGGATGGAACCATTGACCTGCAACGGCTGCACGACGTGCTCTACGTCGGACGGCCAGCGTTTGGCAATGAAAACTCCACCATCAGTCTGTTCAAGCTCGATCCCAGCGGCAACTATGCCAACCGCGTTGCAGTCAAGGTCGGTCGTGCGTCCGTGAACGAGATTCAAATCCTGAGCGGCTTGAAAGCAGGGGACACCGTGATCCTTTCCGACATGTCGCGCGAGGATAACGTGGATCGCATCCGGCTCGATTGAGCTCCGACAGTTTCAGGCGCAACAAAAAGAAATTTGATCCAACCGTTTCTACAAAAGAGAGGACCAAAACAACATGGCCATTGCCGATCAATCGTTGATCCACATTGAAGCTCTCACAAAGGTTTTCTACACCGATGAGATTGAAACCCACGCGCTGTCTGGCATTCATCTCAACATCGATCGCGGAGAGTATGTCGCTATCTCCGGTCCTTCCGGCTGCGGCAAGTCCACCCTGCTTTCCATCCTTGGCCTGTTGGATACGCCGAGCGGCGGCAGCTACATGTTGAACACGCGCCCGGTAGAAAATCTCAGCTTTGCGGAGCGCTCGCGCATTCGCAATCAGGAGATTGGTTTCATCTTCCAGAGTTTCAACTTGATCGGCGACCTGACCGTGTATGAAAATGTCGAGCTGCCGCTCACCTATCGCTCCGGCATGCCTGCCGCCGAGCGCAAACGTCGCGTCGATGAGTCGCTGGGCCGCGTCGGCATGGCGCATCGGCTTCGCCACTATCCTTCGCAGCTCTCCGGCGGTCAGCAGCAGCGTGTCGCTGTCGCCCGCGCGCTGGCTGGCTCTCCCTCCATCCTGCTCGCTGATGAGCCTACCGGAAACCTCGACTCCCGCAACGGCGAAGCCGTCATGGAGTTGCTGAAGGAACTGCACAAAGACGGCGCCACCATCTGCATGGTCACGCACGATCCGCGCTTCGCCAAACTTGCCGACCGCGAAGTGCATCTGTTCGATGGCCAGGTGGTCTCAGAAGAAGACCTGCGCAGAAAGCTGGCAGCCGAAAGGGAGTTGCTGCAATAACCGCGTGGCGCGGGTCTACGTGGGGATGAGGGTGCCCCATTCAAGCGCGCCCTGAGCGAGCTCTCAGGTGAGTCGATCCGGTTGGCTTGAGTGGGATAGAAATACGATTCCTTGTGAGGGAAAACGATGACAAGCCTGTGGGCCGATCTCCGCTACGCGTTTCGTCAGCTGCGCAAGTCGCCCGGATTTACGGTGACCGCAGTGCTGACGCTGGCGCTCGGCATCGGCGCGACCACAGCAATTTTCAGCTTGATCCAGGCCGTATTGTTGCATCCGGCGGGAATCGGAGACCCCGCGCGCGTGGTGGCACTGCGAGCACGCTATACCCATTTGAATTTGGCAAATATCGGAATCTCGGTCCCGGATTTTGCTGATGCCCGTTCACTGAAGAATCAGGTCGAATATGCGGCGCTGGAGCAGTCGGCAAGCTTCAATTCCATGGTGGATGGACGAACCGAGCATGTAGCGTCGGCAAATGTCAGCTGGCAGTGGTTCAACGCGTTGGGGGCGAGACCGATTCTGGGACGTACGTTCACCTCGGACGAGGACCAGCCGCACGCCGACCACGAAGTCGTGTTGAGCTACGGCGTGTGGGAACGGGCGTTTGGCGGACAGAAAGACGCAATCGGTAAGACCATTTTGCTCGATCAGCAAGCCTATCGTGTGATCGGGGTCATGCGCAGCGATTTTGACTGGCCGCGCGGCCGCGATGTGTGGGTGCCCCTCGCTCTGGCTCCTGACGCATACGGCCCCGATCAGCGCTTCGACGAAAGGTATAACGGCATTGCCCGGTTGCAGCCGGGTGTCAATGTCGCCCAATTGAATTCAGGGCTGCAATCAAAGATGCAAGAGGTATTCCGTAAGAACCGGTACAGCCAGGAATCCGGGTGGGGTATGTTTGCCGTTCCCTATACGGAGTTGGTTGCCGGGCAGTTGCGTACGCCTCTCTATGTTCTGCTGGGGGTTGTGCTCGCCATTCTGTTGATTGCCTGCGCCAACGTCGCGGGGCTCTTTCTCGCTCGTGGCGCAGCGCGCAGCCGCGAGATGGTCATTCGGACAGCCTTTGGCGCACCCGCGTGGAGGTTGGTCCGCCAGTTATTGGTGGAGACGCTCTTATTAGCCGGCACAGCTACGCTACTGGGAGTGCTGATTGGACCGCCTTTCGGCAGATTGCTGCTGTGGATGGTTCCACGAGATCTAGCGGCGGGATTTGATGTGAGTACAGCACCAGCGGTGTTGGCATTTGCCGCTGCTGCTGGATTGTTGACTGCTGTTATCTCAGGCTTGGCACCAGCCTTACGAATCGTTCGGGGACATAAACAGCTTCGCCTGCACGAAGGCGTTCGTAACGCTACCGTTTCAGCGGAACGTCAACGGTTACGCGCGGTGCTGGTGATCACGGAAGTCGCTCTCTCGCTCCTTTTGTTGACCGGCACGGGATTATTTCTTTCCAGCCTGCGGCAACTACAGCAGGTGAATCCCGGTTTTGAATCTAAGGGTGTCCTGTCAGGCACGGTGAACTTAGGCGGAGCGCGATATCAAGACAACAAAGATCGGCAAGCCAGCTTCGTTACCGCAGTAACGGATCAATTGGTGGCGCAGCCCGGCGTGCAGGCGGCGGCTGCTGTCTATCCGGTACCATTTGCCAGCGGTGGCAACATGGAGTCCGGATCGTTCGGCATAGAAGGATATTTTCAAGGATCTAATACTCCTGGACCACACAGCTACCGGGCCTGGGTGACTCCTGGATATTTGCAGGTCATGCGGATTCCGTTGCTTGCCGGCAGGTGGTTTACCCCAGAGGATCGCAAAGATACCGAACCGGTCGTGGTCATCGATGAAAACCTAGCTAAACGATACTGGCCAGGACAAAGCGCCATCGGACAGCACGTTCGGTTTAGCAGCAGATTTGGCAGCATTTCAGCGTGGCGGGAAGTTGTGGGCGTGGTCGGTCATGTACGGCTCAGCTCGCTCGCCGAGGACACGGGCAAAGGCATCATGTACGCGCCCTATGCGCAGAGCCCGGTCCCGATGGCAATTTTTGTTGTCCGAACAGATCAGGATCCGTACGCATTGAGAAATACGTTACAACGGTCTGTCGCAGCCATCGACCCAACTCAAACCGTTTTCAATATTGATACGCTTCACTCTCTGGTGCAGGAATCTTTGACAGGGCGCCGCCTGATTGTTTGGTTGCTGAGCGGTTTTGCGTTCCTCGCGTTGATCCTGGCCATCATCGGCATCTATGGACTGATCAGTTACACCGCTGCGCAACGAACCACGGAAATTGGCATTCGCATGGCGTTGGGCGCGGAACGTGTACAGATCGTCGCCATGGTGCTGCAAAGCGCAGCAAAACTCATGGCTGCCGGGCTCTTCCTGGGAATCGTTCTATCCGTTTTGGCACGATCTCTGCTGATCCGGCTTTTTGCAAATCTCGACGCGGCGAGTTTCCTGTCGTTCTCGCTGCCCGTCCTGGCCCTGGCTACCGCCGGGTTGCTGGCTGCCTTGATACCAGCGCTTCGTGCGGCCTCCGTCGATCCCATGCAAGCGTTGCGTTCCGAATAAGGAGAAGGATGATGACAACTCTCTTCAGCGATCTCCGTTACGCGCTCCGCCAGCTACGCAAGTCGCCCGGATTTACGGTGACTGCAGTGCTGACGCTGGCGCTCGGCATCGGCGCCAATACCGCCATCTTCAGCGTGGTGAATGGCATGCTATTCACGTCCCTGCACGTGCGGAATGAAAGTCGCCTTACGATCCTCGGCTTCCAGCAGAAGAGCACGTCCTGGCAGCCGACTTTTTCGCTCCCGGAATACCGTGACCTGACAAGCCAGACGAAAAATGTTTTCTCCGCGCTGACCGCCGATAAGTACGGCCTCGACGGCTTGAGCATGCCGGGCAGCAAACCGGGCCGGATATTTTCCGATTATGTCAGCGGGAATTTCTTTTCCGTCCTGGGTGTGCAGCCTTTTCTAGGCCGCTACTTTCTGCCGTCCGAGGGTGAGACTCCGGGGGCCGATCCGGTCATGGTTCTCAGCTACGCCTACTGGAAGCAGCATTTCGCTGGTGATCCGAACATTATTGGTCGCCAGGTTTCGATCAATGGCCATCCCATCACGGTCGTCGGCGTGACGCCCAAGGACTTTCACGGGATCCTGACTGTCATGGCCGTACAGGGATATCTTCCCATCGCGATGATTGTCCCGATTGAAGGCACGCCGATGGATCAAATCGACAAGCGCGACACCCGTGCCTGGCGGGTATATGCGCGCCTGCAGCCGGGAATCACGATGCAACAGGCGAACTCGGCGCTGGCTGTCGTCGCCCATCGTTTCGCATCCGAACATCCCGCCACAGAAAAAGACACGAGCCTGCGGACCTTCCCTCTCTATGTTGGAAGAAATGGTGCGCTTGATGCGAAGGATACAGTCGGCGTCGTCTCCACAATTTTTCTTGGTCTCGCTGGACTGGTGTTGCTTCTGGCGTGCGTGAATGTGACCAACCTGCTGCTGGTGCGCGCAAGTGTTCGCGAGCGCGAGATGGTCATTCGTTCGGCGCTGGGTGCGCAGCGTTTACGGCTGATTCGCCAGATGCTGACAGAAAGCATTCTGCTGGCGCTGTTCGGCGGCGCGGCAGGCATGGCGCTGGGATTGTTCGGAAGCTCCCAGCTAGACTCCGTAAACTTTGGGGTCGACATTCCGCTCTATATGAACTTTGGCTTTGATTGGCATGTCTTCGCCTTTTCCGCCGCTATCGCTGTGCTAGCCGGCGCGATTGTCGGTATGGTTCCAGCCATGCGCCTGTCACGCGCGAATCTCAACCTCGTGCTCCGTGAAGGCGGGCGCAGCATGACCACGAGTGGTAGCAAATTCCGCGATGCGCTGGTGATGCTGCAGGTGGGTAGCGCGCTCATGCTGCTGATTGTCGCTGGGCTGTTCACCCGCAGCCTGGCCCAGGCCGCGCATAGCAATTTCGGCTTCAATCCATCGCATGTCCTCGCATTAACGATGGATCCCAGCGAGATCGGCTACAACGATGCGCAAAGCCGCGACTTCTATACAACGCTTTTGGAACGTGCACGGGCGCTTCCTGGCGTCGTCTCCACCACCACCGCCGCTGCCGTTCCCATGAGCGCGATCAATACTGACAGTGTCGATACGCTCACAATTCCCGGCTACCAGCCCCTCATGGAACAGCCTGCGCCGAGCGCTACTTACAATTTCATCACAACCGACTATTTCCGCACCTTGCGGATTCCGCTGCTTGATGGCCGCAGCTTTACTGGTGACGATAACGAACACGGCCAATATGTGGCCATCGTGAGTCAGGCGATGGCGAAGAAATTCTGGCCGAATCAGGATCCGATCGGGAAGCAGTTCACCATGGGCACCGATCCTACACATCCGATGCATGTTGTCGGTGTCGCCAAAGACGCGCGCTATTTGGGAGTGACCGGAGCCTTCGCACCGTACTTCTACGCGCCCTACCTGCAGCACTATCAACAGCACACGTTGGAGTCGCTGGAACTGCGCACGGCCGGCGATCCATCCGCACTGATTCCGCTAGTCGAACGTACCATCCGCGACATGGCGCCCACGCTGCCAGTATTCGACGTCCGCACATTGCAACAGAACTTGTACTCGATCAATGGCCTCCTGACTTTCCAGGTCGCTGCCACAATGGCCGGCATTATGGGCACGCTGGGATTGATTCTTGCCATTGTCGGCGTTTACGGAGTGCTGTCATACGTGGTTAGCCAGAAAACGAATGAGATTGGTATCCGCATGGCCCTCGGCGCGCAACCCTCCGATATTTTGGCGATGGTCTACAGGCAGGGCTTTCGAATTGTCGGCATCGGTCTTGCATTCGGCCTCGCGGCATCGTTTGCGGTAGCGCACCTCATGCGAAGTTTCATCGTTGTCAGCTCCACCGATCCAGCAACCTATCTCGGCGTGTCAGCAATATTGGCGGCTGTTGCGCTGCTGGCTTGTACCATCCCCGCTCGCCGCGCCGCGTCGGTCGATCCCATGCAGGCATTGCGTTCCGAATAAGGAGATTTCCATTGACCACTCTGCTCAACGATCTTCGCTACGCATTCCGCCAGTTGCGCAAGTCGCCCGGATTCACGGTGACCGCGGTGCTGACGCTGGCGCTCGGCATCGGCGCGACCACGGCGATCTTCTCCGTCGTCGAGGGCGTTCTGCTGCGGCCGCTGCCGTTCCCGCATTCCAATCGGCTGGTGCTGCTGGGGGATCAGATCAAGGGAGTGAACTTTCCCGGCAACGGCCGCCTGATCGCTCCGCCGGAGATCCCCGTCTATGTACGCGACACCACAGCGTTCAGCCATGCCGGCGGTTATATCGGAACCGGATTTGAACTTTCCGGCGGAGTCCAGCCCGACGAAGTCAACGCAACCCGGATGGGCGCGGGAGTCTTCCCCACATTGGGCGTCGCCCCGTTGATGGGCCGCTTCTTCACGGCGCAGGAGGAAGAGCACAGCCAGCACCTAGTCGTCCTCAGTTACGCCACCTGGAAGAGCCGCTTTCATGGTGTGCGCGACATTCTCGGCAAAACCATCCTACTGAACCGCGAACCGTATGTCGTGATCGGGGTGATGCCGCGCAATTTCGAGTTTCCCCTGCAGCCAGGCCATCTGAGCCGCAGCGAGCTGTGGGTTCCGCTGAGCCTGACCCAGGACGAGCTAACGAAACAGGCGGGGTCGTGGAACGATAACATCGTCGCGCGACTGAGGCCAGGGGTGACGACGGCCCAGGCACAGGCGGACGCGAACCGGGCCACACAGGAGATCGCGCGGAACGAGCCGGCATTCATGCAAGGCATTCATATGAGCGCGACACTGCAACCTTTGCGGGCTGCGGTTGTTGCCGACGCCCGCCCGCTGATTCGGGTTCTATTTTTTGCGGTACTCATCGTGCTGCTGATTGCCTGCGCAAACTTGGCTGGGCTGCTTCTTGTTCGCGCCATTCGTCGACGGCGCGAGACGGCAGTGCGTCTTGCGTTGGGATCGAGCGCCGGAACGCTGGTGCGGCAGGCGGTCGTGGAAAGCCTGGCTATAAGCATCGCCGGTGGACTGCTTGGAATCGCGCTCGCCGCTGTCGCCATTCGCGTCTGTGTCAGCCTGCTGCCGGAGACGCTGCCACGCATCGACGATATTCATTTGAACGGAGCCGTGGTTGCCTTCGCCGTAGTGCTCTCCCTCGCCACCGGAATTCTCTGCGGGCTGGCTCCGGCGTTTGCCGCCCTTCACACCGACATGAACGAGATGCTGAAGGAGGGCGGCCGCAGCGGAAGCGTGGGCGGGGGACACGCGCGCCTGCGCTCCATCCTAGTCGTGGCGGAGATTGCCGTGGCTGTGGTCCTGCTCGTCGCCTCCGGCCTGCTGATGCGCAGCTTCCAAAAGATGCGCGAGGTCGATCTCGGCTTCCGGCCCAGTCATGTGCTCATCGCAATGTACGGACTGCCGCAGAAGCAGTATTCGACGCAGCCGTCGATCAACACCTTCAACCGCGAACTGCTGCGTCGGCTGCGGCAGCTTCCCGGCGCGCGCGCGGCGGGTCTGTCGGCATGGGTCCCAATGTCCGGCGGCACCAGCAATACTGGCTTTGTAGCCGACGGATATGTGCAGCCCAAAGGCAAGCTCGTCAATCTGGCCGAGGTTTCCCAGATAGAGGGCAATTATTTCCAAGCACTCGGTATTCCGCTCTTACGCGGACGCTATTTTGCCCAGGCGGACAATGCCCAAGCGCCGCTGGTGGTGATCGTAAACCGCAAGCTGGCGGAGCATTACTGGCCCAATCAAGACCCAATTGGCAAACGCATTCGTTTTGGTGACGCAAAACTGAAAACGCCGTGGTTGACCGTGGTAGGCGAAATCGGAAACGCCAAAACAGACGCGCCGGATAGCGACATGGCCGAACAGTACTATCAACCGGTCGACCAGGTCAATGCCTCCTTCGGCGAGCTCGCCTCGCCCAACAATCTGAATGGCAACAACATGTACGTCGTATTGCGCACCGCCATGCCGCCGCATCAGATGAAGAATTCTCTGCGCGCCGTCTTCCATTCACTCGACCCGCAACTGGCCATCATGCAAGTGCAAACTATGGATGAGGCAGTTTCCAATACGGAAGCGCCACGCCGATTCAGTACCACCATCATCAGTGCGTTCGGAGTGATCGCAGTTCTGCTCGCCATCCTCGGCATCTATAGCGTGGTTGCCTTCTCTGCCGCGCTTCGCACACAGGAGATGGCAATTCGCCTCGCTCTTGGCGCCTCTCGATCCGGCATTCGTCAGTTGATCGTATTGTCCGGAGCTAGGCTCGCTGTGATCGGTTGCGCGATCGGTCTTGCCGGAGCCATGGGTGCAACGCAGCTTCTTCAATCTCTGCTCTTTCAGGTCAATCCATTTGACCCGTGGGTGCTCATCGCATCTGCCGCCGTCATCCTGATGCTTTCCGTCGCGGCCTCCGCCATGCCGGCGCAACGAGCGGCCACCGTCGACCCCATGCACGCACTGCGTGAGCAATAGAGAAAGGGAAATGATGCCGAATCTATGGACCGATCTCCGCTATGCATTGCGGCAGTTGCGCAAATCGCCTGGCTTTGCCTTCGTCGCCGTCCTGACGCTGGCGCTCGGCATCGGCGCAACCAGCGCCATTTATACCGTTGTCGATTCCGTCATCTTGCAGCCGCTCGCCTTTCGCAACTTTCATCAATTGACTTACCTGGAGGTTGCGACTGCCGCGCGAGGAGAAAAGATTGATTTAGGGGTGAACCCGGCCCTTTATCGGCTGTATCAGCAACGCTGTCGGGCATTCCACGATATGGCGATGTACCAGGGCGGACATTCCGGCCTGACCATTGGTAAGGGAAATCTCCCGCAGGAGATCGGCGTCCTTTACATGACCGGCAGTTTTTTCCAGGTGCTGGGAACTGCCCCCATACTGGGCCGCTCCTTTCGCCAGGATGAATTTGTCAATGACCCTCATGTGGCCGTAATTTCCAACGCGCTGTGGCGGCGCGATTTTCATTCCGACCCAAAGATCTTAGGAAAATCGGTGGTACTGAATGGGGTCCCCAATGCCGTGATCGGCGTGCTTCCTCCCTCGTTTCGCATTCCGCAGGAACTGATGGGCTATACCACGTCCGGTGTGCGACGTGCCGCGGATGTTTATCTACCGCTGCCTTTTCCCACCGGATCAACCGATCCCACGTCGGATTGGAATTATTTTGCCGTAGCCCGATTGCGTGCGGGTGTACCGGTGGAGCAGGCTAATGCGCAGATGAATGCTGTGCTGGCGCCACTCGTGGCCAAGGTAGGAGGGAACGTCCATGCCGACGCGCGTGCGATGCCGTTGTTGCAGGCCATCGATGGCAATGCGGCGCGCGGGCTATGGCTATTGTTTGGCGCGGTGGGATGCGTGCTGTTGATCGCGTGCGTGAACCTGGCGAATCTGCAACTGGCCCGTGGCCGGGTTAGCGCCCATGAGCACGCGGTCCGCGCCGCGCTGGGAGCCAGCGGGAGCCGACTGTTCCAGTATTCGCTGATGGAAAGCATGTTGCTGGCGGTTGGGGGCGGCATCTCTGGTATTTTTCTCGCCGTTGCCGGCGTCAAGTTGTTTTTGATGCTGGCTCCGCGCAATCTGCCTCGTATCCAGCAAGTTCATGTGCGCTGGGAAACGCTCGCGGTCACCGTTCTGTTGAGCATCGGAACGGGATTGTTCTTTGGCCTTGCGCCGGCATGGGCCGCGCTGCGCACCGATCCGCAACAGGCGATGCATGAGGGCGGATTG
>JBARFA010000040.1:0-7915 GCA_049796755.1 Acidobacteriaceae bacterium | reverse complement strand
GTCCTCCGCCAACGGCTCCGCCGATGATGGCTCCAGCCGCCGCGCTACCGCCGATATTTGCCGCGGATTGCCCGCCCTTACCCGGTCCACCGCGCACCCAGACCTGGCTGGTTAGCGGATACATCGTGCTTGACACGTTCACGCCGGTCAACTGCAGCGCCAGGTGCGGGCGTCCCTTCAGCTTTCCTGGGCCGCGGGCGTCCACCACGGTTCCGGTGATGTCCGCTCCGCGCGGAATGGCAATGACCCCGTTTGGCATGACAATGTTCTGCACCAGAATGCCGTGGAATGGCGTTCCGATCTTCGTGTGCTTGCTATCGATGGGCTGCATCACCATCACGTACGCAGGCGTTCCCGGCTCAACCGTAACCATGCCCGTAGGCTGATGTGCGCCGTAATTCTCTGCCGGGGGCGGAGGCGGCTGATTCTCATTCTGTCCATATCCTGCCGGAGGAGCAGGCTCATTTTCGTTCGGTTCGTATCCTGCCTGAGGTGGCGGAGGCGGTCCCTGCGCGTCGCCCGGATGGGCGGTGTTTGGGCTTTCACCATTCTGACCGGAGAATCCTGGCGCGGCGGCGGGTGCGGCGCCAATGGTGATCTTGTCGTCGACATTCGTCACGCCGGCGACAGACTTCACCATATTTTCAGCTTCGGTGCGCAGCTCCTGCGTGGGGACGGTGCCCGTCAACGTGGCCGTGCCATTGTGCACCCAGATTCCTAAGTTCAACGGGCGCAGGGTGTTGTTGGCCATTAACTTGATATTGATGTCCTCGGCAATGGCGCTGTCGGGCCGCCGGTTCGGGTTCGCGGGGGTGGAGGCGGAAGCGGTCGCCGATGAAGGGGCCGTCTGAGCCGAGGCTGCCACGCACAAACAAGCTGCCGCAGACAGCACGGCACCGATCACCAGCCGGTGACGCAAGCCGCCCGTCCGGGGACGATACAACGGGGATGAATCAGAGTTCTTCGCTGTCATAAAGCTCTCCTCATGCGAGAGATATCTCTATTCTATGCAGACGCCCGCCCCGCCAAAAAGTTGCTTGAAATATGGGACCTCGGGTTCACAGGCCGCCGACCTGTTTCGGGGCGGGAACCGTCGGCAACTGGAAACACCGATCGGTTTCCTTGGGAGTTCTCGTCAATCTCCGGGTGGTGCTGAACCTGTCATCGAGGCCCTCAAAATCCATGATCGCCGTTATCCTAGTGGAGTTCCGCTGATGGCTTCAAAGTCTGAAGGAATGAGAGATTTTCTGGAACGGATTTTATTGATTAGAGCGCCGGTCCGCGATCCTGTCGCCAGACGAAGTTTGAGCTTGCTCACGGGTTTGCGGGTAAACAGGTGGAAACCTCGGCTGGAAATAACATGCCGTCCAAAATGCCCGGCTAGCTGTTGCAAAGCGGCGGGGGTATAAAACGAGACGTGCTGTCCTCCTCGGACAACGTAGTACCACCAGTTTGGCGGTACCGGGGGCGGATCGGGCGCTAACAATGTCGTGGTGAGCACATTGTCAGAGACAGCGAAAATCGGCGCCATGCCCTCGAGAGGGTCCGGGAGATGCTCCATCAATTCAAATGCCGTGACCAGGTCATAGCGGGTACCCTCTTCATGCTCAAAGGTGCGAGCATGGATGTTCCTGGCGTAGAGATCCTGCCAGAAGAAATTGAAACCGCGGTCGCGCATTAAGCGAACGAAGGTTCCATGACCTCCGCCGTAGTCGAGAAATTTTCTTCCGTCAGGAAAGAGCAAAGAAATCACCGCGGAAGTGACGGCCGAAGTCTGAAAGTTTCTCTGCATAATTCCTACGTCGGCGGCGACCAGCGCCACAGTGTAGGCTTCCGCAAGCCAGTAGGGTTGCTCAGTTTGGATGAAGCCGCAGCCGGGACAGCGAAAATACTGTACCTGGTATTTGTCCAGGATTCGCGCCTGCCCAAAATGTGCGGACTCGTTCTTGCAGATTCCACAGATCATCGATCAGGCGCGCTCCAGCTCGGCCTCAAGCATTCGCTTTACGACTCCTGCCATCTTCGTCTCGGCTCTCCAGTGGAGGAGTCGCTCCGCCTTGCTCGGGTCGGCATAACTCATCATGATATCGGTCGGGCGCAACAGGGACGGGTCGTAATCGACGTAATCGTTCCAATCTAGGTTCGCAGTCGCAAAGGCACATTCGACAAAGGAACGAAGGGGATGACTTTCGCCGGTCGCGATGACAAAGTCTTCTGGGGTGGGATACTGCATCAGCAGATGCATGGCCTGGACGTATTCCGGAGCCCAGCCCCAGTCGCGGATGATGTCAATATTTCCGAGTTTGATTCGCTCCTCGCTGCCGCGAAGAATGCGGGCGACTCCCGCGATCACCTTGCGGGTGACAAATCGTTCCCCTCGCAGCGGCGACTCATGGTTGAATAAAATCCCGCTGCAGGCAAACAGGCCGTAAGCTTCGCGATAATTGGAAACCAGCCAGTAGGCGGCCGACTTGGCCGCCGCATATGGGCTGCGAGGGCGGAAAGGCGTATCTTCGTCGGCACGGTGCGCACGAATATCACCGAAACACTCGCTGGATGCGGCGTTGTACAGCTTGATGTCTTTGCCTACGAATCGGATGGCTTCCAAAAGGTTGAGCGTTCCAGTGCTGACGCTCTCCATGGTTTCTACGGGCTGCTCAAACGAAAGCGATACCGATGTCTGGCCGGCCAGGTTATAAACTTCGTCTGGCTTGGCTGAAACGAGCGAGGTCAAGACGCTGCGAAAATCCACAAGTGAAGCGGATACAAGATGAACGTTGCTCAATATCCCGAGGCGCTCCAGGCGGTCAAAGCGAACGACTCCCACGTCGCGCGAGGCTCCCCAAACCTCATATCCCATTTCCAGCAGTCGCTTCGCAAGATAGGCTCCGTCCTGCCCACTAATTCCGTAGATGAGTGCTCTCATTGGTTGGCTAGAAGTCTTTCATAAACAGAGTACGTTTGTTGCGCGCATATGTCCCACGAGAATTGTTTGACCCGCTCTCTACCTTTTGAGATGAGCAAACGCCTCTCTTCGGGCGATTGAACAATCTTTAGCAATGCAGCTGCCATCTCCTGAGTATCTCGCGCATTGAAATACATCGCTGCATCGCCTGCGACTTCGGGCATCGAACTGGTGTCACCGCATAAAACCGGACAGGCGCAATCCATCGCCTCCAGCAGTGGGATTCCGAATCCTTCATAGAGCGATGGATAGACAAAGGCTTCCGCGGTAGCGTAGTAGCTGGCCAGCTTCGCGTCATCTCCCGTGACGGATACAACTCGATCCCGAGGCACACCCAGTTCGTCGATTTTGTTGTACTCGTTTGGGCGCAACGCACCCCCTCCAAAGCAGACCAATTGATGGGTCTTGTAAAGCTGCGATTGAGCGAAAGCCGTTAAAAGGCCGAGGAAATTCTTGTAGCCGGCGCGTTCGCCGACATAGAGAAAGAAAGGTTCTGTTTTTCGGACAGGTGGCTGGGCTGGAGCACAGAGTGACGAGGCAAGATGAACAACGCTTACTTTGTTGGGATCGACTCCGTAGAGCCTGATCAGATCTTCACGGGTATTGTGAGAAATGCAAATGAAGTGATCGACCCGCCGACAAACTTCTTTTCTAATTTCGATGGTCCGCTGGCTCGTGGAAAAGAATTCGGGAAACAGTTCCTCGATCGTGTCATAGATGGTAATGACCGTCTTTGCCGAGGCACTGGAACTCCGACGTCGTGCGTAGTAAGTCTCATGGACGATGTCGGGCTTGTAGATCGCAGAGAAAATATAAAATCCGATTGGATTTATTGCGGCCGTTATCCGTCTTTGCGCCGCCAATATCTCAGCGTGAAAACCCCGGACAGGTATATCGGCCTTCTTCGCATGGAGAAAGCGACTCTGATAAAGAGGCGAGACCACACGCACCTCGGTATCAGGGTAGCGGTTGATGCGGGAAGCAAGTTCCACGAAGTATCGCGAGATGCCGCCATACTTCTGCATTGAGAATGTTTTGTAGTCGTAACAAAGTTTCATTTTTCCCGCAGATCTACGTTGGAATGACTTCGCTTATCTAGTACCTTAGAGCCGCCATTTACCTTGATCGAAGCCCAACTCACAAAGTAGAAAGAACGGCCACAGAAGCACCTCGATGAGATTACCCCTGAAAAGCACGAAACAAGCGTCTACAAATTCTGCTTATCTTACCTTTAATGCGAGTTATAAGCGGGACATAGTGAAGCCTTTGCAAACGGCTGTCCATGCTGCGGAGCGGAATGAGGTGCGACGGATGCCTGAGTGGAAACGCAAGAGCCTTCACTGCCGGCGTCAGGCGAGTATCGTTTCCTGTTGTATGGGTCGCATCAGAGCCAAAGCCGATATTCGTCACCAGATTCACCGTGGGGAAAATCGTGAGAGCGTTACCAATCAAACTCATATACAACCACTGGTAGTCCCACGCATTTGGACCAACGCCTCTGTTCTCGTACATCTCGTCAAAAACACGTGTCCAAAGAGACACCGCCCGGGACTCCTCGAAGACTTCCGAAAGTAGGCCTAATCGCCTGATTTCGGGCCAGTTCTTCAGCTGGCTATCATAGCGCTGCCATTGTGATCTCCAGGTCGCCCAACCCCAAGTTGTTACCATTCGCCCAAAAAAATAGCTATCGCTTGTCTCCAAATATCTTTCCACCAGGTTGGTTCCAGATATCGTAGCGACCCGCGAATCTTCGCGGTACCTCGCTAGCATTTCTTTGCAAAACGGAAAAAATGATGCGTCCGGAAGGCAGTCATCCTCCAATATGATCGCTTCCTCCACCAACGAAAAAGCCCAGTTCAAGCCAGTGATGATCCGCTCTTTACAGCCTAGGTTCTCACCGGCAAAGTTGGTCGATAGTTCGCACGGCCAATCAACCGCACTGACGATCTCGCGTACCTGCTGACAGGCCTCCTTTTCCCCGGCAACGCTGCCTCTGGGCCCATCGGCGACGATCAGCAGCCTGCCTGGTCGAATGCTTGAGATCACCTCAAAAACTTTACGGGTGGTCCTGGGGCGTTTGAAGACAATAAACACGATAGGCGTATCGAAACACTCTTCACTCATTCAGCAATACCTTACTCCAATTCGAATGGGAAACCGCGAGAGCACAACCAGCAATTCTTGCCGTATGCCCGCTGTGCTTGCGCGGACTATTTATGAGGGATACTCACTACCGGTAAAATCGACGCAACGACCAAACGGTAGACCGCCCGGCCACGCCGCACGCGCGACAGCTTTCTATCGTCATCGGAATTTTAGTACATCGCATCAATCGATAGCGCCAGCCATTGCTTCCGACAACACGCTTCGGCCGATAGTGACCAATGCAAATAAGCGCGCCCTGTTCACGATTACGCGACGTCAAGGACGTGGAAATTGAAGAAATTTGAAGCTGGCGCCCCCTTCAATAGTCTCCTTGCTCGCATGCCGCCCGGCCTTCGCAAAATCGCCGAAAACATGAGCTGGCTGATGTTCGATCGTGTCGTGCGGATGGGAATGGGGCTGTTCGTTGGCGTCTGGGTTGCCCGCTATCTGGGCCCCGCGAACTATGGGAGTCTGAATTTCGCATTATCGTTTGTGGCTCTCTTCACCACTGTCACAACGCTTGGACTGGACATGATTGTGGTGCGAGAAATTGTCCACAATAGGGAAGATGCTCACGAAATATTGGGCACTACGTTAGCCCTCCGAATCGGAGGGTCGGTGATAGCCCTTTTGGTGACAGTTGCAACCATCCACCTTATACAACCGCACGATGAAGAAGCACAACTGCTTGTCAGTATCCTCTCGCTCGGATTCATATTTCAAGCCTTCGATACTATCGATCTATTTTTTCAGTCGCAGGTACAGTCGAAAATAACAGTCTGGGCGAAGAATTCAGCGTTCCTGATTTTTGCCGCTGTTCGAATTGTTTTTATTCACATCAAAGCTCCCGTATGGACCTTCGCCGCGGCAGCCGTCGGGGAAATTGTCCTCGGCGCGTTTGGCTTAATTGTTGGATACCGCCTCTCCGGGGGCAAGATGCGTGTTTGGCGCGGCACGGCTGAACGGGCACGGTCTCTGATGCAACAAAGCTGGCCCGTCATCTTTTCCGGTATGGCCATCATGATCTACATGCGCATTGACATGGTCATGCTGAAAACGATGCAAAGTGACTTTGCCGTGGGCCTGTATGCCGCGGCTGTCAAAGTGTCCGAGGTCTGGTACTTCATCCCTCTGGCCGCTGTCTCTTCGGTCTCGCCCGCAATCATGCGTGCCAAGAACAACCCTGCGCTCTACTATGCACGGCTTCGAAAATTCTTCTCGATTATGACGTGGACAGCCTGCCTGATTGGCTCGCTTGTAGCGCTCGGCTCTCGCTTCATCGTTCACATCTTGTACGCGCATGCGTACAGCGGAGCCGGACCCGTCCTGGCCGTGCATATATGGGCCTCTGTCTTTGTTTTTTTGGGCGTCGCTCAGGCACCCTGGGACATTACGGAGAACCTCCTGAAACTCTCTCTTTACAGAACTGTCTCCGGCGCGATTATCAATGTCGGCATGAACATATTCTTGATCCCCCACTACGCGGCCATGGGAGCCGCAATTTCAACTGTCGTTGCCTATGCGATTTCTGGCGTGTTCGCCAATGCTTTCGATTCGCGAACTCGTCCTATCTTCTATATGCAAATGAGGTCCTTTGTTCCGAGCGAACTATGGGCCAAGAACCCCGAGGCGAGTCTTGGCGGAGGCACCCCGTCTCCATAAACTCTGCGCGGATTCGAATTCGCGCCTGCGCATGGAAACGGACAGTAGCGCTCGTCGGGAATGGTCATAGTCTACGGGAGGGGCTTTCACTCGCGGTAGTTTGCGGGTGTGAGCGGAATGTCGGAGAGCTTCTTGAAATCCTCCTCAGGTAGCTTGAGGGCTGCGGCGGCGACGTTTTCTTCCAGGTGCGCCGCGGACGAAGTTCCTGGAATGGGAGCGATGATGGGGGAGCGACGCAGCAGCCATGCGAGCGCCACCTGCAGCGGAGTCGCACCCAGCTTCCTCGCGACTTCTTCCAGAATTTTATTGGCATGGCGGTTCTGTCCCAGCGGAGCCCACGGTACGAATGTAATTTCGTGCTGCTCGCAGTGGTCCAGTAGATAGTCCCATTCGCGGTCGGCAAAGCCATAGCGATTTTGCACGGCGACGATCGGCACAATCTTTTGGGCGCGATGCAAGTGCTCTAAAGTAACGTTGGACAGCGCGACGTGGCGGATCTTACCTTGTTCCCTTAGTCGCGCAAGCGCACCGACGGAGGCATCGAACGAAACGGCTGCGTCTGGAATGTGCAGATAATACACGTCTATGTGGTCGAGACGGAGGCGCTCCAAACTGCCGTCGACAGCCTCCTGCAAATGCTTTGGACCCGCATTATGGATCCATTGTCCAGGGCCGACGCGCTCCCATCCGCCCTTGGTGGCTATGACTACCCCTTGCGGATATGGAGATAAAGCCTCTGCAATCAACTCTTCAGAGATGCCGGGACCATAGGAATCGGCGGTGTCGATGAAGTTGACGCCTAGCTCGACGGCTCGGCGCAGGGTTGCGAGAGCGGCGTTGCGGTCCGCAGGCGGTCCCCAGATCCCTTTGCCGGTCAATCGCATAGCGCCAAACCCGAGGCGATGGACGGAAAGGTCCCCCAGTTGAACGCTTCCGGCAGCGGCGGCTGAGATGCTCTCTGTTTTCTGCGTCATGCGATCCGAACTCCTTTGTCTGGTTGACATTATGTCTTGAACTGCTATACTCAACGAACCTTTTAACTTAACCCGAACTCTTGTTCAACGGACCTTCAAATCCCCCATGCGAAGCCGTACGATCGAGTTATCTTTTGTCGCGCTTGTTTTGATGCCGTTCTTGCTTGTG
>JBARFA010000039.1:0-3865 GCA_049796755.1 Acidobacteriaceae bacterium | reverse complement strand
GTCCACCATGGGGTGGGCGAAACCAGCGAACCGGGGTGCCCAGCGCATCTTCGAGCGCGACATTGCAGTCGCGCAACTCCTGCCGCACGACCTGAGGCGACTTGATCAGCAACAGTGGATGCGTCATCGTGTGGTTGCCGATCAAATGTCCCGCCGCAGCCACCGCGCGGGCAATCTCCGGACGTTCTCGCACAAATCGCCCAATCATAAAGAATGTCGCCCGGACGCCATGCTTCGCCAGCACATCCATCAGGCGGTGGGTGTCAGGATCGTTCGGGCCGTCGTCAAACGTTAGAGCAATCTGGCGAGGATTTTTCGCCGCTACCACGCATTGTCCAAAGATTTGCGACGTCGGCCACATCCCCGCGTACGCATACGCTCCCGCAGCCAGCACGCCAGCCGCTACAGCAGTCACCGCGATCACTCCGGCGCTGGGAGGCTCAGTCCGGTTCGCGGCGGCAGCGGCCGTCGGATCAGGCACGGGGAGGGTCAGAATCTTGGGTGGGGTCATCGCGTTCGAGTGTATCGGAATCAGTCGAATGGGGTATCCACAAGGTATCGATTTGTCGCTTGCCGAGTCGCCGTACGCGTGCTATCTTCGATTTTCATTCGCTTTTAATACGGAGGAGATTCGCCATGGCCAAGCTTTTCGAAAACCCACGATTCATCGCAATTGAAGGCCCGATCCGCGCCGGCAAGTCCACGTTAGCTACGCTGCTGGCCCAGGAAATCGGCGCCACTCGCATCAGCGAACCGCAACAGAATCCCTTCCTGTCGCCATTCTATCGCGGCCAAAGAAGCGCTGCCTTTCCGGCGCAGATGTGGTTTCTGATGTCGCGATATGAGCAGCTATGTGCCGCCGCCGAGCGCGACGCCAAGACCGGGAAAGCGGCTCCCATGGTCGCCGACTACATCTTCGAGAAAGACAAGCTTTTCGCCAACCTGAATCTGACCGATGACGAACTGGCGCTCTACGAGCGTCAGTTTCAATACTTCCGCGACCAGTTGCCGACTCCCGATCTGGTGATCTATCTGCAGACGTCGCCCAAGGTGCTGCGCACCCGCCTGGCGCGTAAAGGCGTCCCCGAGGAGCAGGCGATTTCCGGCCGCTACCTGGAGCAGGTGGCGGAAGCCTACGAGCATTTCTTCTTCCACTACACGGCCAGCGACTTGCTGATCGTGAACACCGACGACATCGACGTTGTACGCAATAACGAGGACCTGCAAACCTTGCTGCGACGACTGAAGGAGCCGGTACACGGCACGCAATATTTTCTGCCGCTCGGCAATGGGGAAAAAGGCGGTGCACTCAATCCGCTGCGCGCGCTTCGCTCGCAGGGCGCCTCGCTGCGGTCGATGCTCTCTATGCCGCGAATGATCTTCGGCTCTTCGCGAACCGCAATTGGCTCGGCCGCGGCAGGGATGGGCGCGCCGCGAACTGGAATTCGCTCGCATCAGGTGTCGGCACCTGCGCTGCGTTCTTTTTCGCTGCGATCAGTGCCGCCCACGGTGCGCTCGCTCACTTGGAGCTTCGGCCCCGGCATCGTTCAAGCTGCCCAGCGCCTCTGCCGCTAGATGGGCACCGAATCGCAAAATCCTGGCTTACTTCAGGGGAGTGACGCCGCATCGCAGCAGATATTGCGCAGTCGCCTTAAATTCGTCTGGCGCGTTTGTGGGGTCGTCGGGGCTTCCGTTTGGAACAAAAATGATCATGCCCTGTCGCGCGCGCGTGAGCAAAACGCGGTACGCATTCCGGCGGAAAACCTGCTTTTCAGCGTTCTTAATCGCCGTCCATCTGCTCGGCGGCCCGGACAGTAGACGGCGCGTCTGCCATCCCGACAATTCATTCCAAACGAAGTCCCCACCCCAACACAGGCCAATCCAGTCCAGCTCTAAGCCCTGTATCTCAAACTCGGTAGCGAAAACCTCGCACCGAAAGCTAGAACGCACATCAGTCGCGTCGGCCAGATACCAATGTTCCCAGGGATATTCCGCGTGAAACGAGGAACTCGGTTCGAGTCCTTCGCTCCTCAAACGCGCGGCGCCCGATGAGCCAACCAAGCCATAGCGAATTGCCCCGATTCCTTGTTCCCGCAATATCGTTCGCGTTTCGGCGAGATCACGTGAGAGAAAAATCGGGAACTTTGCCGGTATTCCTAGCGAGGCAGCTCTCTCGGCTTCGCCGTCCAGAACGAGATTCACCCACGTGGCCAATTGGTCTGCCCGCAGACTACGATTCGAAGTGCGGAGATGGAGCGCTGGGCTGGTCTGCACTTCCTGCCGTTCCGACTGGTCATCAAAAAGCTTGTGCCCGGCAGTTGACGGTCCGCCGTTCAGCACCTCCGGCGAAGCATATATCTTCCATGGTTTGGCACTTCCCGTGAGTGCGCGTCCCCATTCTTCCAGACCCGCTTCGCCGTCATTGATCTCCTGGCCGCCACCCACCAAGGCCACAACCACGGCCCAATCCGTGTGCCGTTCCATGATGCGGAGAAGCATCTCAGGCTCTGAGTAATCGCGCCGAAATTTCTTTAGGTTTTGAGCTTGGTTCCACGCGCGTTGCGCCTCGTCGAAGATAATCGCATGATTTGACGGTGGGCCAGATTGATCGTCGGTGTAATAGCGTGCAAACACGTGGACGTTTTCGATGAGCGTTTTCGCCTCGGCACGCGCCTGCGGCGCCTTGGCTCCGGTTCGCATGCTTTCCTGGGTGAAGAGGTACTGCAAAACTTGGACAAGCGGGCCGTTCCCACTCATGAAATGAATTGCACTCGATTTGTTTTCGGCGGAATGAGCCAGGCTTAAGCCAACGAGAGTCTTTCCCGACCCGGGAACTCCGGTGAGAAAACAGATTGCGTGATGACTGTTAGAGCGAGCTTCATCAACGTATCCTTGGATGGCTTGTCCGACGAATTCGATTTCATGTTCTGACGCTTCAGAATGGGCGATCTCCCTGATCGACAGCCCACTCTTCAGAGCCAGCGCTGCTTCAACGATGCTCGGGACGGGAAAATATGGACTGCCATCCCAAGCCTCGGCGTCTATCTGCGGTTCATCACAATCTTCAAGCTCAAGCAGCAAGTTTGAAAGTTGGCACCACGAACTTCGCACCACTGCAGCCACCCAGTAAGTTGCCAGTTGAGGAAAAAGCTCTCGCTGGTTCAACGACATCAAATCTGGCTCGTTCGATTCCGGCGAAACTAGGATCGGAACGATCCGACGATCGGTCGAGCCCTTATGAAAATAATGCAGCAGTAGTGC
This sequence comes from Acidobacteriaceae bacterium, assembly GCA_049796755.1. Lineage (GTDB taxonomy): Bacteria > Acidobacteriota > Terriglobia > Terriglobales > Acidobacteriaceae > JAKAAZ01. The sequence goes on along the minus strand of JBARFA010000039.1, from coordinate 604 downwards.
ATACTCTTCGATCTGACGCCTGGCTTGCGACGCGGCATCGCCGGTCTTGGCTTCAAGAATGACGATTGTGTTGCGAATCAATAAAACAGCATCGATCCGGAGTTCCTTGCGTGGAATTGAAAACTCGAGAAGCAAACCCCAGGAATTGGCAGAAATCGAATTGCCGACGCACTCTGTCAGAGACTTGCGAAGCGAGCGAATGTCCCGTTCCCAAGTTAAAGTCTGATCGGAATACTGGCTGGTGTAGCCTCGATTCGCATATGCAATTCCCATTCGCGCAAGGACGTGGTCCTCACTTCGCAAAAGGAAATCTTCAACGCTCGCCCGATAAAAACATGCCATAGCTTTGCGCCGGAATTGGCTGCTGCCCAGGGTATCATCGTCGTCCGGACTATATTTCAAGGGGCAATTCTGCACCAAAATGACCGAGTACGCCGAGTTGGGAACAAGAATGGGCGGGAAGATGGAAAGAGAGTGCCCGCGGGAGAGTCGGTTCGGGTAGGATGGGGAATGTTGCCTGTCGCAGGGCGGGCCCCCCAACTATGCGAGCGCTGATCTTTTCTGACATCCACGCCAACATCGATGCCCTGGACGCGGTGCTGGC
>JBARFA010000038.1:0-2096 GCA_049796755.1 Acidobacteriaceae bacterium | reverse complement strand
TCACAGAATTTCACCTGGTCGGCGGGCTTCATCCGGATTTGCATCTTGAATATTTTCTCGACCTTATCAGCGGCCTAAAGCAGCGCTTTCCCAAGGTCCACATCAAGGCCTTCACCATGGTGGAGATCGCCTACCTGGCGAAACGCTCGAAGCTCAGCATCCGCGAGACCATTGTGAAGTTGAAAGCCGCGGGCGTGGATTCGATGCCTGGAGGCGGCGCAGAAATCTTTGCCGATCGAGTCCGCCATATCATCTGCGATCACAAAATCGACGGCGGAGAATGGCTGGAGACGGCGCGCATCGCTCACCAGCTCGGCATGCGCTCCAACGCGACCATGCTGTACGGCCATGTCGAAAATGATGAAGACCGCATCGATCACCTGCTGCGCCTGCGCGAGCTGCAGGATGAAACCGGGGGCTTCCAGACCTTTATTCCGCTGGCATTTCATCCAGACAACACCGCGCTGGATCATCTGCCGCGCACCAGCGGGATGACTGATATTCGCCAGATCGCTGTCGGTCGCCTCATGCTCGACAACTTCGGACACATCAAAGCCTACTGGCAGATGATGACCGCCAAGATCGCTCAGATCGCTCTACGCTTCGGTGCGGACGACATCGACGGCACCGTTGTCGAAGAGAAAATCTATCATGATGCCGGCGCGGAAACGCCGCAGGGCATGCGTCGTGCCGACCTGGTTCGCCTGATCACAGAAGCCGGACGCATTCCAGTGGAGCGCGACACCCTCTATCGCGCCGTCGAGCGCAGCGGCGACACCTTCACCGTCGCAGTCTAATTCTCTTAGAAGTTCAGTTCATCCAGCGCTTGTCGGTTGGATCCTTTTTTCCATCGGGATCGATGTATCGCCCCTGCCCGTCGAACTTCACATTGCGGTCATGCTTGCGCATGTAGACTTCGAACTTCCGCGCTGCCCGCCGCCTCTTCCAACGATAGTATCCATTGCGAAGCGAGAAGACCCGCTCTGTTGCAGCAAACGCGTAGCCGCGCCGCGGAGCCACCTTGAGGTAAATGTACCCGAACAGCGCTCCACCTAAAGATGCCAGCGACAGAAATCCGTTCGGCCCCTCAAACACGCTCGCCAGCGCGATCAGGATGAAGATGATGACCAGGTATTTCGCGCGAATTGAAATCGGCAACGGAAACAGCAGAAATTTCTGATCGCCCATCAGCACCGCCCACGCAGCCAGCAGACCGAAGATGCCGCCCAGGGCGCCGTACGTCGTCTGTACTGGAGACATGTGAAAGACGTGCGTATACGCAACGGCAATCGTCGTCAGTCCGGCCCCAACCACCGAGAAAAAATAAATCTCCGTCAGCCAACGCGTTCCATACGTAGTCTCCAGGTAGGAACCGATAAACCACAGCGACAACATATCGAACGCAACCTGGAAAATTCCGCCGCTCAAAAAGCTGTACGTAACCAGTTGCCAGATGGCTCCGTGCAGCACCATCACGGGTGTCAGGGCACCCACGGCAAAAATGGTCACGGAAATTCCGGGAGCGATCCAGCGCAGCAACAGCAGACAAAAGTAAATCGCAAGCGTGAACAGAATGATCTTGCGGATCATTCCCTCAAACGGCGGAAACGACAATGTCATCGGACTCGAACGCGGCATACATTACAAGCCTACGACCTGCCGCGCTACAGCGCTAGCCATCCCTTTCGATTTGTGTCGGCTGCTGCACAACTGCCCTGAAAACTGGGCAAGCGCGATGTTCAGACGCTCCTGCAACCGGCCCGGCACGGAAAAAAATTCTGCGATTTCGCGGGTAACCCCGGGGGCAGTCTGTACGTCAACATAGGAAAGGTTTTCAACCGCAGGCCATCCCCGGCATTCGAGTATTCTCTATGGAGGCCCTGCGCGAGAGAATCGAAAGATGTGGACGGAAGCGTTTCCTACTTGACGTACGCAACGATTTCCTTAAACTAGCTTCGTTACACCTCTGCGGGGGTGTAATCATGAACCAACATTGAGCGACGCTGAAGGAGCGGTCATGCAAGTTTGCCCCGAATGTGAAAACACCCTGACCTTCGCAGAAGATGAAGTCGAAGAAGGCGAAGTCGTTCTCTGCG
>JBARFA010000037.1:0-3250 GCA_049796755.1 Acidobacteriaceae bacterium | reverse complement strand
TGGCCGTTCGGCATCAACGACAACAGTACGCCCTCTTGCAGCAGGCGAAAGCCACCGCCGCAGCTGAGATGGCGAACAGGCTGGCGCATAAGATCAACAACCCACTCCAAAGCCTCATGCAGATTGCGTATCTCGCGGCAGAAGGCGAGACCGGCCACAGTGCAGAAGCGTTAGGGCAAGAACTTTCCGTCGATTTACAGCGATTGTCCGCTCTGGTGACTGAGTCGCTGACTCTACCTGAACCTCTATAACGCCCTCATCGGAATGCTTCTGATCCTCATTCTAGGATTGGCGCTGTTTTACAAATAGGCCACTTCCAGCTTCGCCCGGCAGTGCTGGAAAGGCAAAGACTCGAGTACGCGGTTTATAAGTCAATTGTGCGGAGACGGGGAAATATAATCCCAAGATACCGGGGTGATGATTCCCTGTTAAGTTGCGCGCTCAAAATTACGGGCAAACTATAAGGAACCACAGAAATGTAACTCTGAAGGAGATCGTCTCTGCCCGTCGGGCGGGCTGGCAAAGCCGCTCCCGCCGCAGGCAGGAGTCTCACAAGTGGGCGGGTAGACGGGCGCTCGAAAAAGAAGGAGCCTGTCGCTGGGCAAGCTCCTTGTAGTAATTTGGTAGAGCCTATGCTGCGGTGGATTTCTTCGCAGCTTTGGCTTGCGGCTTCGATGCGACCTTCTTCAGTTCGGACTTCGCCTTTTCCTTCGCGGCGAACTCCTGCTTCACTTTGAGGGCAACGGCGTCAGTATCCACTTTGTAATACTCGGCTGCCTCTTTGAGCACCTTGCCGCCGTCCGATTGTGGCCGTGCTGCGTGAAGAATGACCATCTCCATCAGCAGTCGTCCAAGTTCTCCTTCGTCGGCTTTACGGATGTAGGCAGACAGCAGCTTTGGAGTGGAGTCGCTGCCCTTTGCTTTTTTCATACCGCGATTCCGGGCGACAACCTCCAGTCGCCGTTCGTCCAGCATGGTTGCGACCCGCTCCACGAGGAAATGCAGGTCGCGTTTCATCAGCCGTACGGGAACGGCGGCAACGATGGCGTTCAGGACACGCAAGCCCGTCGCCTGTGCCAGTGCTTCCTCGCGGCGCTGCTTTTCCTGCTCGGCTTTCCCATTGGCATCGGCGGATGGCTTCTGTTTTTTCGGATGGTGAACCGGGCAATTCGGGTCGGCACAGATTTTGCGAAGCTCGCCCTTTTCCATACCTTCCGTGATGATGGCCTCGGTCGTGGATTTGCAGGTCTTGTACTCCGGCCAATCGCGCTGCTTGTTGTTTTGCGGCTTCTCCTGTTTGATCTCGATGTACCTGTTACGCGGGAGAACGGCGCTACCTTCGGCTGGTTGACCGTAGGACGCGGAGATTTGTACCAGCTTCGGCTTGGCGACGAGTGTCTTTGCAACATGAGCGTCCAGCTTGCTCTGGTAGCAAGCGGGATCGGTGCAAGCATCCTGCCGTACGTCCGCGAATAGCAGTTTGTTGTGTCCCGTCCGCTTCGGACAATCCAGACAAGCACCGGCCTGCGGGTTGAGCGTGGCGTCATTTTTGGAAAATGGCGCGTCCTTCAGAATGAGTAGGATGTTGTGTTCGATCCATTGGTGGAGATTGCGGACGGGCAGCAGGATGCGTTTGCTCTTGTTCCCGACTCCCCAATCCTCACGGAAGCAAGCGGCAAGTGCCTGTTCCTGCTCGGCTGGCTGGAGTTTCGCCAGTAGCAGCGCATGGCCGACGCCGATCTCGTCTTTGTAGAATGCCTCGACGACTGCCGGAGCAAGCTCCGTCAACTTAATCCGCTGGGCGACATAGGCAGGCGATTTGCCCGTCTTCGCGGCGATTTGTTCGATGCTATATTTCGGCTCCTCCAGATTGAGCAACGCACGGAAGCCTTGCGCTTCCTCCAGGGGATGCACGTCGCGGCGTTGCAGGTTCTCGATCAATTGCGCTTCCAACGCTTCGGCGTCCGTAAGGTTGACAATGCGAACGGGCACGCTTTCCGATTCGGCCAGTTGTGCGGCGCGGTAACGCCGCGCTCCGGCAACGATCTCAAAGCTGTGCTCGTTCAAAGGCCGCACAAGTAGAGGCGAGAGAACACCCTGGCTGCGGATACTCTCGGCCAATTCCTTGAGGGCGGAGTCCTCGAAGATGCGACGCGGATTTGTCTTCGATTCGGTAAGAATCGAAAGCGGTAGATTGCGATATTCGGTAGCTGCGATATTTTGAGTGGACATGATGCGCTTCTCCTATAGTTGAAGGTGCGTGGATAGAGAGAGCGGACAGCCGCTGGCCATCCGCCCGTAGGATTGTGGCGGACTAGCTGGCGACGGCCATTGCATCTTGTGTTTCCTGCTCCTCGACTACCGGTTTTGTTTCCAGTGCCGCCAGAATGACAGCAGAGGCTTTCTGGATGACTTCCAGGCTTTCCGCAAGCAACGATGCGTTGCCGTGGTAAAGCTGGATGTAGTCGGCGGATGCGGTTCCCGTTTGTAAACCGACCGCCTTACCCACCACGAAGGCGATGGCCTCGGCTTCGGTTTCACGGACGGTCTTGGTCGTGGTCGTGCGGCGGTCGGCCTTGTGCAACATCTCGTGCGCCAGTTCATGCACAAGAGTTGAAAATTCCTCGGCCTTCGACTGTCCCGGCAGGAGAACAATCTTGCCGCCGTAGCTCACGCCCATTGCAGGCGCGATGCGCTCGTTGAACTCAAGCTCGATGCCCTGAGCGTGGATGAACTCAACCAGCCGGTCCCGGTTCTCTCCTGCATCGCCCTTGACGCTGGCGTGTTCGGGAAGCTCTGCGCCGTCGGTCTGCGAAACATCGAAGACGTACGCGGCACGAAAACCTACCAGTACGGGAACATTCTGGCGGGTGATGTCCTTCTCGGCCTCTTCCTGTGGCTTGCGCCTGACCCCGATGATCGGAGCAAGAATGTGGATGCCTTTCTCGCCCTTCTTCACGCGACGGCCAAGCTGGTTCCATGTGTAGAGTCCGGCAACGCGGGTTGCATCCGGCTTCTGCCGTGCGATCTCCAGAATGTTGCCAAACGAGTAGTTGTGAAAGCGGCTCATGGCGGTCAGGTAGGCGGTGAGCGCCTCGCTCTTCCCTGCCTCAAGCTGCTCGATGAGGGCCTGGACGTTGGCGGCTATTACTTCTTTCGCCGTCTGCCGTTGTGGTTGCTGTTGGTTTTTCTTCTTGAATTGCATTTGTTTTTTCTCCTGGCTGCCCGGTCGGGCGTTTTTGTTTCTCAC
>JBARFA010000036.1:0-1578 GCA_049796755.1 Acidobacteriaceae bacterium | reverse complement strand
GGCATGAGCCGGACAACGCGCTTGCCACCTCTCCACGCCAGTGCGACGCGCTTCCACCAGTCCGGCGAAGGCTTCGGCTGTCATTGCGTTTGCCGCCCTGCCGCTGCCTTCTGCTGTTCAATGCGGCCTTCAATCCAGGCATCAATCTCGGATTCGAGCCAAGCCACAGCCCGAGCGCCAAGGCTATAGGCTTTGGGGAAATCCCCGGTTGACGCCAGACGGTAGATTTGTGAGCGGCTCAAACCCACACGGGAACGAACTTCTGCGAGACGCAAGAATCGCACGGTAGCCAAAACCTTTCCCCACAAAAGGGGCAGAGCCTGCTTTGGGCGCCACCGCCATCAGTGCAGATTGCACGATGAAGGCAAGCACAGCAGGGTTGCGGTTAATGGTCTCTGGTCGTGGACAATTGCGAAACAGTGACACCCCTGAGGGGGCGGCTGCCTGTAGCGTCGGCAGCTTACGAGAGCACCGATTTGACCGCTCGGAGTGCGGATGCCTGTATCGTCGGCATACACAAAACCAGTGCTGTGTGGCAGCACCTGTCTTCTTAAATAGCGGGTGCTCTTGGAATCGTCAAGTGCCTTCTGGGATGCGGACTGTGCAAGAGGTGGAAAACTATCCCGCGATGTGTCGGAAGTTTCCCACGATCACCCTGGACTCATTCACCAGGCCGTCCACATAATCGGCCCACCACTGGAGCATCTGTTGCCGCTTCTCCGCGTATTCCGCGAGGATGTAGACCGCGCGGATTCCCTCACGCTCATGGCTCAGAGCCTTTTCGATCACATCCTTGTTGAAGCCCCTTTCGGTGAGCAAGGTTGCGCCTGTGCGCCGCAGATCATGAATGGTGAACGGGTCCATGTCGAACGTCAGCCCCTCTAGAGCCTTATTCAGCGCGTTCTTGGCAAAGGGCCGCGTGCGGCTGCCTCGCCCAGGCAGTACTAGTTCCGATTCCCCGGCGAGTGCCTTCAATTCGCGGAACATCTCAGCCACTTGCGTGGACAAGTACACCAGATGCGGCCGTCCGCCTTTGGCATTCTCTGTTGGAATCAGCCACTCGCCTTTGTCTAGGTCAACATCCTTCCACCGCGCCAGCAGCAGCTCCGATTTGCGGGAGAGTGTCAGCAGGATAATATGTAGCGCCAGCTTGAATTGCCGCCGCATGTTCGATTGGTAGACGGTTCGCAGGTACAGGCGGATCTCGTTCGGCGTGAGCACGCGGGAGCGTCTGCGAGCTTTACCGATGAACCGCGTTGCAACCATTGCGGCGGGGTTGACGGTCACCAGGCGCCTTTCCACCGCGTAGTCGAATATCTGTTTGATGACGTTGCGAAGCTGCATGGCCGCAGCCACCTGCCCATTGTCACGCTTGCGATAGACCAGCCCTTGCACATCCAGCGCGTTCACGTCCTTGAGTGCCTTTTCCCCGAGAGTCGGGAATATCTCGTTGTCGAGATACCGGCGAATGTGCTTAGGCTCTTTCCAGCGTTGCACCACGATCTCGCTGTAATACCGTTCCCCAAATTCGCGCAGCGTGGGGTTGGTCGCCATGCCCGCCCGCGCCAGCTTTCTTTC
>JBARFA010000035.1:0-1584 GCA_049796755.1 Acidobacteriaceae bacterium | reverse complement strand
AATCGATGCCATTCCCTATCGCGATGTGCGTTTGCTGCAGGGGTTCGTTGCAGAGAGCGGGAAGATTGTTCCCCGCCGCCTGACCGGCGTCTGCACCACCCACCAGCGCCGCGTTACCCGCGCCATCAAGCAGGCTCGCAACATTGCTCTGCTGCCCTTTGCGCAGCGTCACTAGAGCATTGATTGCGGCTATTCAGAGAATTTTGGGAGATTGAGATATGGAAATCATTTTGAAGGAAGATGTCGAGAACCTCGGCCATCGTGGGGATGTCGTGAAAGTGGCGCAAGGCTATGGCCGCAATTTTCTGCTGCCGCGCAACCTGGGCATCGAGGCCACACCGGGCAATAAAGCCGTGATCGACCAGATGAAAGCGTCCTCGGTTCGCCGCTCTGCCAAGGAAAAGGCCGATGCCGAATTGCTGCTGCAGCAGTTTGAGAATGTCGAGCTCAAGTTCGCCCGCAAGACCGGCGACAACGATCACCTGTTCGGTTCCGTCACCGGGCCGGATATTGCGCAGGCACTCGAAGCCAAGGGCTTTCAGATTGACCGCCGCAAGGTGCAGCTGGAAGAGCCGCTGAAATCGCTGGGCGAATTCCTGATCCCTGTCCGCCTGCATCGCGAAGTGACTGCGCACGTCAAAGTCATCGTCGAAAAAGAAGCCGACACCGAATAATTTCGGCTCAAGAAAAATCTGGGTGCCCCACATCTCGCCTTGAGATGTGGGTTGTCATCCCGCGCGGTCTCATCGACAGGGTGGGAGAATTACCGCCCGACGCTCAACCGCGACGCCAGCATCTCCGGCAGCCCGGCTCGCTGAATGCGCATTTGCGCCGCCTTCACATCATAGGGAACGCGGAAGAACGTAACGCGCGCCGCCTGGTCGTCATAGAGCGCGAAAGCCGCTCTCCAATCGCGATCGCGTGGCTGGCCAACTGCGCCCGGGTTGATCAGGTATTTTGCGGAGTCGCGCAGATCCAGTTCGTAGCTCTCAACTATCTTGTCGTCGCTGTACGCGGGCTTTAGCTGGAACCATTCGGCGGCTGCATTCGCGGCAAATCCACCCTGCACATGCGTATGCCCGAAGAAAGTAATCGGGGTACGCGTGCGCTCAAATTGCCCTTCTGCATCCTCAGTGGAGAGCAGGTATTCATCCTCATCGAGCAGCGAACCATGGACGCAGCTCACCAGCGTCCCCTCAGGCGTCATCGGGCCAGCGGGCATTTCCTTCAACCATTCGAGAGCATCGGGACCGAGCTGACCTCTCGTCCACTGCACGGCGCGATACGCGATTGGATTGAAGCTTTCCGCCCCTGTCAGGCCGGCGCAGGCACGATCATGATTTCCCCGGACAAACATGGTGCCAATCTCACGCGACCGCTCGATGACGGCCTCCGGTGCGGCGTTATAGCCGACCACATCGCCCAGGTTCCAGACAACGTCGTGTTGGGGAGCAGCTGCCAGCACCGCGTCCAGGGCATCGATGTTGGCGTGGATGTCAGAAAAGATCAGCGCTCGCATAGTTGGGGGGCCCGCCCTGCGACAGGCAACATTCCCCATCCTACCCGAACCGACTCTCCCGCGGG
>JBARFA010000034.1:0-1740 GCA_049796755.1 Acidobacteriaceae bacterium | reverse complement strand
CCCGTAATCGTCTGCAAAAACACAATTGCTAACAATCAACTAGCACTTGCTGCTTAATTAAATAAGTAGCCGTTCTGCCCGAATTTGCCTGCGAGGCGGGACAGAACGTCGCAAAGCAGGCTGGTCTGGCCCGCAATGTCTGGGTTGGCTGGACGAGATCTACAGGCTGGTGGGATGCGTATCTTGTCCGTTCTGAGCGCATCGCACGAGACCAATCGGAACGCGACTACGCATGGAGTCTCTTTGCTGACTTGGATTTCGGACGCGGGTTCGACTCCCGCCGCCTCCACCATTCTGTAAAGCAATTTACTGTAAACAATTCAATTGATGCGGACGTGGACGGTTATTCTGCCCACGCCCGCGTGAACTGGCCAACACGGATGTCCCAGCCCCGGCTTCCCTTAACGCAAATCCATCTGCAAGACTTCGATGGAATATGCGGGCACTTTATATTGAAGCGAACTGCTGACATCGCGGAGTGGAATTTCCCTGGGCACAATGTTGGTTGGCTGGTCGATGGTGTTTGTCGCCTGCGTGCCGAGTGCGCTGAGAATGGTGATCTTGCCTTCCGGCGCCAGCCTGGCTCCAGGAAGGCGAATGTTCAACGGCTGCGGATCGGACGAGGCATTCACCAGCTTCAAGTACAGCCGCTTTCCCGCCGTGTCCTCTGTAATGGAATAGAAGAACCTGGGACCGGCTCCGTCGAGCGAGGAGGCCAGGGTCTGGTTGCCGAGGTGCGTCGAGAACATCACCTGCGCGTAGTAGCTCGGCGACGCATAGCTGCGCAGCGCGTTGTAGCCGATCAGGTCGGTGTCCCACTGCATGGCTCCGGGGCTGATGTTTACCAGCAGCGGAGCGTATGAGGCCATTACAATGATGTCGCTGTTGCGCTCGAGTCCCGTCATCCACGCGGCATCGCCTAATGCGGCGCCGAAATTCGGCGTAGGCGTGCCTTCGCGCGTAGCCCATTCACCGACGAAAATCTTTGGCCCATTACGGTCAGTTTTGTCGTAATGCGTCACATTCTGGAAGGATTCCGGGGCGCTCATATAGTAGTGCTCGTCGAGCACGTCGGGGCGGGTGCCTTTGACCGGCGCCGTGGCAATCAGTTGCAGATCGGGATACTTTGCCTTAATCGCTTTGTAAAACTGCGCGTAGCGCGCACTGTAGCTGCCCGATGTGTCGAACCAGTCTTCATTGCCGATCTCCACATAGTTGATATGGAACGGCTGCGGGTGTCCATCGGCGGCCCGCTGCGCTCCCCATTTTGTGTCGACACTTCCGGTCGCGTACTCGATTTCTTCGAGTGCGCTTTGGACGTATGGTTCGAGGTCGGGGCCGGGATTCACATGTTCGTGTTCCAGAGAGTACCCAGCATAGACGGCGAGCACCGGTTGCATGTGCAGATCCTGGCACCACTCGAAAAACTCCAGCAGTCCCAGGCCGTCCGAAGACCAATAGTGCCAGGGACTGGGATGCCCGGGCCGATCCACCAGGGGGCCGATTGTCTTTTTCCAGTCATACCAGTCGGCGATGTGGTTTCCCTCAAGAAAATTGCCTCCGGGAAAGCGCAAAAACGCCGGATGCATGGCAGCGAGTTTCTCCATCAGGTCGATACGGTTGCCATTGGCGCGATTGTGATAGGTCGGCGGGAACAGCGAAACCACGTTCAACCAGAGCGTCCCAGGATGCGTAACGGTGAGCGCCAGATGGTTCGCCATGGAGGGCTTGATCATGCCG
>JBARFA010000033.1:0-7688 GCA_049796755.1 Acidobacteriaceae bacterium | reverse complement strand
GCGTATCCTGCGCCTCTGTACTCGCCAGCCTCGCCGCATACGCTGGATTCAAATTCGCTTCCGGACATCGCAGAAATCCTGTGCCGATATGCACCGCGCTTGCCCCCAAAATCAGTGCGGCAGCGATTCCTCTCCCATCGGCGATTCCCCCGGCAGCAATCACAGGAACAGACACAGCGTCCCGGATTTGCGGCAGCAGCGCGAACAGTCCCACCGCCTCCGTCTCCGCATTTTCCGCCTGGAACGCGCCCCGATGACCTCCGGCTTCCATTCCCTGCGCTACGATTGCAACCGCGCCGGCCGCTTCCGCTGCGCGCGCTTCCGCAACCGTCGTCGCCGTCGCGAACCATCGAATCCCTTGCGCCTTCATCTCCGCAATAAAAGACGGCGAATACAGTCCCATGAGGGATGAGATGGCCGTGGGTCGCGCCTCAATCATGGCCCGGCATTGCGCCTCAAAATCCGGCAACGCTCCATTGCCCGCATCCGCAGGCACCTTCGGTCCCCACCCCGCGAGAAACTCGCGTTGACGTGCCTCTGCCTCTTCATTGCGCACCGGCGGCGGACCCGGCACCCACAGGTTCATCTGAAATGGCCCCGCGCTCTGCTTGCGAAATTCGTCAGCCCAGGAGGTGATCGCCTGCGCAGACATCAGCAGAGCCCCGCAAGCCCCCATGCCACCCGCGTTCGCTACTGCAATCGACAGCGAGGCCGGACATGCGCCCGCCATCGGCGCAAGAAACACGGGCGTTTGCGCGCCCACGGAGGAAGCGAATTCAGTAGCGCGAACCAGCGCGCGATCGACAGACTTCTTATTCATGTCTTCGATCCTACCGCTTATCCTTCGGATGATTCAGATCTGTGCAATCAACCCAGATGCAGGCAGCGCAGGAAATCCCATCGGCGGATGACGTTTCCTTCGTGCCTCACTCCGCCCGCAGCGCGTGCATGGGATCGACAGCCGCAGCCCTGCGCGAAGGCAGCCAGCAAGCAATGCACGACGTCGCAAAAATCCCCAACGTAATCGCCACATACGTCAGCGGATCGAATGGACTCACCCCAAACAGCAGCGACCGCATCAGGCGCATCACCGCAAAGGCTGCCACCAGCCCGCACGCCACCCCGATGCTGGTCAAGATAAGTCCATCGCGCACAAACATGCCCAGAATTTGTCCTCGCTGCGCGCCCAGCGCAATCCGTATCCCAATCTCCCGCACCCGTTGTGACACCGAGTAAGAAATGACGCCGTAAATTCCCGTCACTCCCAGCAGCAGCGCCATCAATCCCGCAACCCCAAGCATCACCAGCGTGAATGAGGTTCGCGCCATCGATCGCTTGTAGTAGTACCCCAACGTGTTTGGGTCGGCGAGTGGCAGACTGGAATCATCGGACCAGATCACCCGCCGCACCTCATCCATGAACGCCTGCGACCCCGCCTCCGGAGTTCGAATCACAAACGCCACACCGCGCTCCACCCGCTCCTTCTGGGTGTCAAAATTGTTCATCAGCAGCGGCCAATACACAGTGGTTGGCGCAGCCTTATCGACCCCGTCGCTATGCACATCGGCGACCACTCCAATCACCTGCCGCCAGTCGTCCGCCGATCCTGTTCGAATCCGCTTGCCCAGCGCGTTCTGCGCACTGCCCCAATACTCGCGCGCAAAGTTCTCTGAAACCATGGCCACCGGCAGCTTGTCGTAATTGTCCTGCCACGAGAAATCCCGCCCCGCCAGCAGCGGAGTTCCCATGGTCTTGAACAACCCGGGCGAGATCCAGACGAATCGCCGTATCGGAGGAATCTCTCCCTCGCGATAACTACGATCGGCCGCGTAAATCAGATCATTCGAGCTGTATCCCGTCAGCGGCACGCCACCGGTCAGCGCCACCGACTGCACCCCCGGCAATGCCGCCAGCTTATTCATCATGTCCTGGTCCATATGGATCAGTTTGTCGCGGTCCTTATCCGGAATCTGCGTCTCAGGCACATAAATGCGAAATGTCTGCAGCGCATTTGGATTTGTGAATCCGGGATTCACCCGTTCCAGCGCTCGAAACGTCTGGATCATCAGCCCGGAACAAATCAGCAGCACCAGGGCCAGCGCCACTTGTACTACCACCAGCGTGTTCCGCGCACGGTGGCGTTCCCGGCTCTGGCTCAGCGCCCTTCCACCCTCGCGCAATCCGCTGTTCAATTGCCCTCCAGTAAACTTGACAACCGGAACCAGTCCGATCAGCACGCCCGTCAGTATCGCCAACCCCAGGGCGAATAGCAGCACCGGCAGATTGATCCCAATCTCATGGATGCGCGGCAAATCGGGAGCCATCGCCACCAGCACCTTGAGCCCACCGAATGCCAACCCCAGTCCCAGCGCACTTCCGATCAGCGTGAGCGTCACACTCTCAAGCAGCAGATCCCCTGCAATTCTCATCCACCCTGCACCCAGCGCCGAAACAATCGCCAACTCCTGCCGCCGACCCTCCACGCGCACCAGCATCAGGTTCGCGACATTCGCACAGGCAATCAGCAGCACCAATCCGATGCAGCCCATCAGCACCCAAAGCACGTTGCCCACATCGCCCACAACATCCTGCTTCAGCGAATGCAAATTCATCCTCAAATCCGCCTGCTCAAATAGCTTTTCGCTGTAGCCTTCCGGAGGCGGAAAACTTCTTGTCGCGATCGGAATCAGGCGCTGCAGATCCGTGCTTGCCTCTTCCATCGTCACTCCCGGTTTCAGTCGAGCCAGCCCCTCATAACTGAAATTTCCCAGCTTCGTGTCGCTGCGATTCAACTGCATGGGCAGAATCAGTGCGGCATCATCCCAGTTCAGAAAGTGAAATCCTCTGGGCAAAACGCCGATAATCTCCCGCGGCTTGCCGTTCACCGTGATCGACTGCCCGATCACCGAGCGTGCGCCGCCGAAATTCTTCTGCCAGTACGCGTACGAAAGCATCACCGTTTCCGCACTTCCGGCCGTATCGTCCTGCTGCGTGAAGGGCCGGCCCAGCGCCGGTTTCACGCCTAAAATCGGCAACAACCCCTCTGTCACATCGAGCCCGTCGACGCGTGTTGGCTCGCCCTTGCCTGTCACGCTGATGGAATCGCCCTGGTACAGGCCGACATCTTCAAGCGTCTTGTTCTGTTCTCGGAATATGAAGTACAGGAACGGCGCCATGTTCAGATCTTGCAAGTTAATGAGGCGCGAGCTGAACCACAATCCGATCAGCTGCTTGGGTTTCGGATACGGCAGCGGCTTCAGCAATACCCCGTCCACCACGCTGAAGATCAGCGTCGTCGCGCCGATCCCCACCGCAAGCGTGATCAGCGTAAGAGTGGTGAACAACGGTGCGCGCATCAGTCGCCGCAGAACCTGCCTCAGCCGATCTGGAAAGTTACCCATCGCCATGCCCTCGTTGGTGGATTGAGGCGCTCGCAGAATGACTCGCCGCCCATGAATCTTCGTACGCCATCAGGCAACAAAAAGTTCCAATCGCAACACGTTTCGATTTCCCCAATTCCGCGGCAAGCGTGGCAATCTCATCAAGGTGAACCTACCCCGATTTGTTCGCGTGCCAGAGTTTGTTAATTTCCCACCCCACCAGCAGCGCGATTCCAGCCATATACATCCACAGCATCAGCACAATAATCGCGGCCAGGCTGCCGTACGTCGCGCTGTAATTTCCGAACTTCGAAACATAGATTCGGAATCCAATCGACGCCAGCGCGATCAACAGCGTAGCAGCCATATTGCCGGGAGAAATAAATCGGAATCTTGTGTTTCCATCCGGGCCGTACCGATAAGCGACCGCGAGCGCCAGCAGCAACGCGGCAGCAAGAATGATCCAGCGCAGCGTAGCAAAAAAGATTCTTAACGGGTGGCTCCAGCCGATCATCGACGCCATCCACGACTGCACCGCCCCTCCGAAAATCACCAGCGAAAGCGCGCCGATCGTCAGCAGCGCAAACAACACCGTCAGAAGAATCGCGATCCCCCGCGCTTTCCAGAACGGTCTCCGGTCCGTGCGGTCGCAGATCGCGTTGAGTTGCTCCATAATCGCATACACGCCCGTCGAGCCCGACCACAGCGTAAAGATCAACCCGAATGTCAGCAGTCCTTCCTTCCCCCCAGAGGTTGCATACCGGATCGTCTCCTCGAAAAGGTCCGCCGACTGCTCCGGCAGAACCTGGTGTAGCAGATCCAGAATGGCCTGCTGCAGGTGCGGGATGGAGAGCGAAGGAAGCAGCGAAAGAACAAAGATCGCCGCCGGAAAAACCGCCAGCAAAAAGAAAAACGCCAGAACAGCCGCCCCGTCGAGTATGTTGTCGTCCAGAAATTCCCGCCACAAACGCTTTGCGAAATCGATCCACTGCCCGTGCCTTGCAACGCTCATTCCGGCAATCTTCCTTTCGACCTGTCCGCACGCATCTATATATGATGACTAAGATGGCTTGGGCCCACCCATCGATATCGCATCCGCTCGTTCTCTCCATTCAGAGCAACAATCTCGTAACACGCCGGTGGTATCCTCAACTCCACATGAAAACAGGACCGCTTCAACTCCTTTGCTTGTCGGGACTGCTGACGATGGCGCTCGCGACCGGCGCACAATCTGCCATCGCGTCCGACGCTGGATCGCAAGCGAAAACTGTCACCTTCGACGCAGCGACTGCGGCTCTCGTCCTGCAGGCTCACGGACAAGGTGTACAGATCTACACGTGCACCAAAGGCGCGGATTGGGCCTGGAAGTTGAAGGCGCCCGACGCCACATTATTCGATCGGCAGGGCAAGGTGATCGGTAAACACTTCGCCGGGCCCACCTGGCGGCTCAAGGATGGAAGTGAAGTGCAGGGCAAAGCCGTGCAGGTTCGCCAGCAGCCCGGAACGATTCCATGGCTGATTGTTGCGGCGCATTCGACAGGCGGTAAGGGTCGCTTGAGTCATGTCGACATCGTGCGGCGCACCGATACAAAGGGTGGTTCCGCTCCATCCACCGGATGCGACGCAGCCCATGCAGGAGCCGAGGTACGCATCCCCTACTCTGCGACCTACAGCTTCTTCGATACCAAAAAATAGCTTCTTCTCCGCATGAGCGCACCCGCCCGTCAATTTCAGAATCCGCTCAACGTCACTTTGCCGATTGCTTTTCCGCTCTCCGCAAGCGAGTGGGCCTTCTTCAGGTTCTCGACGTTGATGGGGCTGAAGGTGAGGGTTTCCGTCGAGTGTAGTTCACCGCGATCGACCAACTCTGCCACGCGAGTCAGCAGCCGTCCCTGCTCGCCCATGTCCTCCGTCTGCCACATCGAACGCGCAAACATAAATTCCCAATGAAGCGACGCAGCCTTCCGCTTCAGCGGCACCGCATCCAGCGTGGCGGGATCGTCGATCAGGCCAATCTTCCCCTGCGGAGCCAGGACCTCGACCAGTTGCGCAAAATTCCGCGCCGTCGCCGTCAGGCTGGCGATGTATTTCACCGCAGGCACGCGCAGTCCCTTGATCTGCTCAGCCAGTGGCTTAGCGTGATCGATCACGTAGTCAGCCCCCATCTGTGTCACCCATTCCACCGTTTCCGGTCGCGACGCAGTCCCAATGACAGTCAGTCCTGTCAGTCGATGCGCGAGTTGTACAAGAATCGAACCCACACCGCCGGCAGCTCCGCTGACAAGCAGCGACGAGCCGCTTTCGCCTTCCCGAACCCCAAGCCGATCGAACAGCAATTCCCAGGCGGTGATGGTGGTCAACGGCAGCGCCGCAGCCTCCGCGAAGCCAATCGATTTCGGCTTGCGTCCCACCAGCCGTTCGTCCACCGCCTGGTATTCGGCGTTCGATCCCTGACGATCCAACGCTCCCGCGTAATAAACCTCATCGCCCGCGTTGAAGCCCGTGACCGCGGCGCCTTTGCCGACCACCACGCCCGCTGCATCCCAGCCCAGCACCCGCGGTTTGCCTGTGTTGTCCGAAGCCGAGCCCTGGTGTCGCGCGCCCCGCACCTTCGTATCTACCGGATTGACCGAAACCGCGCGCACATTCACCAGCAAATCCCGCGGCCCCAATTCCGGCTTCGGCAGATCCAACTCCACCAGCGAGTCCTCAGCCTCAATCGGTAGCGGACGGGTAAATGCAATCGCTTTCATGGTTTCCTCCAGTCTGGAACAGCGCCCCACGTGGCCCGGAATCAAGGCCACTAGGCAAATTATCTACTCAAAATGTCACTCACAAAAAGTCGCTCACTGATCATGCCGAACCTTGCCAACTGCGTTCAATTCATCAATCCAATAAAATTCCTCAAATAAAATCAGGATGTCAGGAGGGTTCGTCATGTCCGTTGTGATGCTCTCCGGTCCCGTCGGGGCCGGCAAAACTACCGTCGCGCGGGAGCTGATCGCCATCTCTCCCGCACCGCTCTGTTACATCGAGGGCGACACTTTCTGGTCGCTCTTCACCAAGCCCGACGCGAAACCTCAAAGAGAACGCTTCCGCCTCCTCATGCGCTCCGTCACTGCCGCCGCCATCCCTCTCGCACGCAGCGGATATGAGGTGCTCCTGGACTTTTCGTTTCCCCTCGACTTCCTCGACACAGCCCGCAAAATCCTCAAGGAAATCCCGCTTGATTTTGTGATGTTGCGGCCCAGCCTCGCCACCTGTAAACAGCGCGCCGCGGCCCGCCCTCAAGGGACTATCTCCGATTACAGCGTCTATCGCGATTTCTACAAGCTGTTCGAAGGCCTTTCCAACCACGAAGTCGGTGATGTTGAGGCCAACCCCGCCTCCATCGCGCGACGCATCCGCGACGGCCTCGACCAGGGCATCTTCCGCCTGAATTCCTGACCTCCCCACCCCACGCAAAGCTCTCCCGCTTCGGGTCCGGTGCCTCCTTCTCCAATATTTTGGGGGCACTCCAAAAATTGAATACCTCCCTGAGATTCCGAGCACCAGGACCATTGTGCCTAAACGATTTACTGCCGAATTTCGCTACGGAACTTCAATTGCAATAGCTCAAGAGTGCGCAGGGTGATAGTGGCTCGTCAGGCTCGGCACCCGGTTAGACACCACATCGGTCGAAATAACAAAGGACACATGCGGTGTCCGGCAGGCAGATGCAGCCGCTTTTCGGCCGCCTAAGCCACATTAAAACAACGAACCGGCAGGCAAAAACGCAACGTAAGCCAATCTCCTAGGAGAACAAACCATGTATTTCACAGACGACTCACTACTACCCGAAAATCAAAACCCTCTGATGATCACCGCAGCTCCCTATGGGCCGATTTGGATGCCGGTGGATTGCACGCCGGAACAGCATCTTCCCGTGACCTGGGACGAACAGGTCCAGGCCGCAGTGGACTGTTTTAACGCCGGCGCAACGGTATTGCATATCCATGTGCGCGACCCAAAAACCGGGCACATCTCGAAAAACTTCAAAGAGTACAACGATCAGATCGGACGCCTTCGCCAGGCTGTGCCGAAGATGATCCTGCAACTGGGTGGGTCCATCTCTTTTGCGCCGGAGCCGGGGGAGGAAGCCCAATTCCAGAGCTACGACTCGCGCCATAAGCTGGCCGAAGTCGATCCCAAGCCGGATCAGGTGACGGTTACGTGTGGCACGTCCCTTTACGATCTGACGGCGTTGCACCCCGTCGAGGTCTTTGAGGGAACTCGCTTTACGAATCCGGCGATGCTGCATGCCATGGC
>JBARFA010000032.1:0-21974 GCA_049796755.1 Acidobacteriaceae bacterium | reverse complement strand
CCCACACAGGATCACAGGCTTTCACTACATCCTTCAACACCTGGTTGACGACGTTTTCCTGGAAGATTCCAAGGTTTCGATAGGAGAACAAATATTCTTTGTACGACTTCAATTCCAGGCATTCTTTTCGCGGCTCGTACCGCAAAAGAATGATGCCGAAATCGGGTAGACCAGTCTTCGGACAGACGGAGGTGAACTCCGGATCGTCGATGACAATCTGGTACCCGGGAAACTGGTTCGGCCAGGTTTCAATCTCTGGAAACTTGTAATCAAGACCGGCCTTGGCGTGATCTTCGGTATATCGTGGTGCGCTTTGCTTCGAACTGGATGCCATATAGCTTGATTGTACGAAAATTGGGCGTCGAATCGAGACTCCCGCGGGCGGGGTCGAAGGGTAGCGTCTCCGAATCTCGCCGCAATTCTGCGCATTTCGAACGGTACCCGTGGAATACCCTTTATGTCTTTGAATCCCAAGACTCGCGTGTGGCGTCTTATATACTGATTCTTCTAAGAGATACCAAGATCTCACTATGGCCCCTCCGTCACCGCAAGATGCGTCGCAGAAAAAACGAAATTTCTGGGTCATGGTTGCGTTACTTCTACTGGCCGCAGCCATCCTGCTGCGTTATACCGGCCGCGATGTAACTGAGGTGAGAATGGGTACGGCGGAGATGGGCGAATTGGTCACCACCCTGCCAACCAATGGCGTCGTCCAACCAATTCACAATTTCGCAGCCTACAGCCCCATGGCTGGAACAGTGAAGGCGGTGTATGTCCACGAGGGCCAAAAGGTCGCCAAGGGCCAGCTGCTGATTTCGCTCGACGATTCTCAAGCTCGAACCCAGGTGACCGCAGCGCTTGCGGCGTTGCGCGGAGCACAAGCCCAGTTGGAAGCGCTGCGTCGCGGGGGAACCCGCCACGAGCAGATCACCATGACCAGCGACATCGACAAGGCGAAGGCCGCCAGAACGCAACAGGCAGCCAACCTGGCGACACTGGAGAAATTGCAGCAGCAAGGCGCAGCTTCCACCAGCGAAGTCGACGCCGCACGCAGAGCGCTGGCCGCCGATGACGCAGGACTGCAAGCCCTGAGCCAGCAGCAGACGCAGGGATACGCCCCCATCGACTTGCAACATGCCACTGCGAATTTAGACAATGCGCAAGCGGCCTATGCTTCGGCACTCGACACGCTGCAAAAGGAAAATGTCCGCGCTCCCTTCGCTGGAACGGTCTATTCGGTGTCTACGCGAACCAGCGATTTTGTGCCCGGAGGGTTTCAGCTATTGCAAATGGCGGACCTGAAACAGATTCAAGTGGAGGCCTATTTTGACGAGCCGGAGATCGGAAAGCTGGCCGTCGGGCAACCTGTCTCCATCGTGTGGGCTGCGCTGCCTAACCGAGTGTGGCATGGCCGCGTGATCCGCACGCCTTCCACCATCATCACCTATGGCACGCGCAATGTCGGCGAGGCGCTAGTCTCGGTCGATGACGCAGACGAGACTCTGTTGCCGAATACTAACGTCACGATCACCGTGGTTTTGAATGACCTGAAAAATGTCCTGCTCATCCCGCGTGAGGCTCTGCGGATCGACGACAGCGGAGATTACGTATACCGGGTTGATAACGGACACCTCAAACGGATCCGCATCACTATCGGCGCACTGAATCTGATGAAGGTTCAGGTTATTTCCGGACTCCACCCCGGCGATGTCGTGGCCCTGTCCGCGGTCGATGGTTCCAACCTGCGCAACGGCCAAGCTGTGCGCCTCGCGGAATAGTATATGCACCCTGTCGCTCCATCGAAGCATCTACGCGGACTGTTTTCGCTCTTGACCTTGCTGATTTGCAGCGTTGCGATGGGTACCGCCATGAACCCGGACCGAAAAGCTTCTCCGGCGAACAGCCCTGAGGTCGAACGCTCCATTCGTATGGACTTAAAGAACGGCCACGCCAACGACGCCATCGCGCTGCTGCAACAAGATTTATCAAAAAACTCCTCGAGCGCCGCCGATCACGAGCTGCTATGCCGCGTCTACATCCAGGAAGAACAATGGAAAGAGGCGGAACAGGAGTGCAACCGCGCCGTAGAGCTGGAGCCCAGCAACAGTCGCTATCATCTATGGCTTGGCCGAGCCTATGGCGATGCGGCCGCGCACGCATCGCTAACCAGCGCCTACTCGCTGGCGAAAAAAGTGCATGCGGAATTTGAAACCGCGGTGCGCCTCGATCCGACCAACCAATCCGCGCTCTCTGACCTGGGAGAATACCTGATTGACGTTCCGCGAATCCTGGGGGGCGGAACGGTCCCGGCTGAAAAGATCGCGCAGCAACTGCAGCCGCTGAACGCAGCTCGCTATCATGCGCTGCAGGCCAAGATTGATGCAAAGAAATCGGATGACTCCGGCGCGGAACAAGAGTGGAAGCTGGCAATCCAGACTTCGTCGGACCCGGCGGATGAATGTATGGGTCTGGCGGAGTTCTATGCCGAGCGTAAGAATTTTCCCGCCATGGAGCAGGCAATTCAAAGTGGAATCGCCGCAGATCCGGACAAGGGTCCAGCGCTGGTGCTAGGCGCCACGCTTCTGATCGAAAAGCATAAGGATCCGGCACAGGCGGAGCAAATGCTGCGACAGTATCTTGCCTCCCACCAGCAATCAGAAGATGCGCCCGCATTTCAGGTGCAGGTTCAGCTGGGGAAATTGTTGGCGGCGAACGGGAACAAGGCAGAAGCGGCGAAGGAATTTGCGGCAGCACACGCGCTGGCCAGCGATTATGAGCCCGCACAACAGGCGCAACGCGGATGAAGTTGCCATCAAACCTTGCGCATGCACTCTTCATTGACAGAAATGGGAATCGCCAGCCCCATTTAGAATCAGACGGAATGGATATGCCACAGTTGAATCCGTGGGCCGGCGGGAGCAATCGCCACTTGAAACGAATCCTCACGGTGTTGGCGTCCGCAATTTCCCTCACGCTGGCAGGCTATGCCCAGCGAGCGGATCTGCCGTTGCCGAATGCTCCCCGCCCGAGTGCGGTGCTTTCGAATTCCACGACCCCTTCGTACCTTCCTCAATCTGGAACGACGCTGGCCATGGCGCTCCCCGAGCGGCTTCCCTCCGACTCGGCGGAACCAGACGCATCGACGGTTGGCGATGTCTCTCTTTACACCATTGTCGACCTGGCGCTGCGCAACAGCCACGCGGTGCATGTCGCAGAGGCCGACCAGCAGCGGACACGTGCCATTTGGATGGAGACCCGCGACATTTACATCCCCAGTTTCTCCGTCGGTTCTGGCCTGGGATATTCCTACGGCTTTCCGCTCGGTAATCCAACGCTATTCAACGTGCAGTCGCAGTTTCTCGCATTCAGTTTCTCGCAGCCGGACTACGTTCGTTCTGCCCGGGCGGCGGCCAAAGCTGCCACGCTCAGCCTGAAAGATGCGCGGCGCCAAGTGATTCTCGATGCCTCCCTGAATTACATTGAACTGGATAAAACGCTGGCCGAAATTCAAGCGCTGGAGCAAGCGCTAGCAGATACGGATAAGCTGGTGTCGATCGTGCAGGACCGACTGGACGCAGGTCTCGAAAGCAAGATGGATCTAACCCAGGCCAAGTTGACGCGCGCGCAAATTCAATTGCAAAAGATCCAGCTGGAAGATCAGGCGGATGAAATGCGCCTGCATTTATCCGGACTGACCGGACTTGATCCAAACACAATTACGCCCGCCGCATCTTCGGTTCCTCCATTGCCTGACTTGGATTTTCAAGGGTTGATGTCGAAGGAAAACGAGACCCCCGCGGTGCAGGCCGCCTTCGCCACCGCGAACGCCAGGATGTATGAAGCTTGGGGCGATAAGCGATCGGAAAACCGTCCCATCGTCTATGGCGCGTTTCAATACGCTCGATTCGCCAGTTTCAACGGGTATGACCAGTATTACCTGCACTTTTCTCCGAACAATATCGGAATAGGCATCAATGCAACATGGCCGCTCTTCGATCGGATCAAGCACGCTAAAGCACAGGAGTCCGCTGCGATTGCAAGGCATGACCGGCAGCAGGCCGAGCTCGCAAAAATTCAAAATGACGAAGGCAACCTGGCGCTGTGGCACAGCCTGCGCGAATTGGAAGCGCAGGAACAGGTGGCTGACCTGCAGCAACAACTGGCGCAGGATACCCTGGCTGCGACCCTCACCCAAATGAACCAGGGAGGGACGAACGGTCAGCCGGTCACGCCGCAGCAGGCCGATCAATATCGCGTACAAGAACGCACCCGCTACGTTGGACTTCAGGACGCACAGTTCAACGTCACGAAAGTGAAACTCGATCTGCTGAGCGCGATGGGAGATCTGGAAGACTGGGCCAAAGGAAGTGCCCAACCGCAGGGAAATGCCGCGACTCCCAACTCGCCCGTCTCGTCCCATTAGGAGCGCGAATTCGCCTTGCGATGAGGGGCTTGGTTGCTTCTACCGGAACTTCTGATTTTGATCCTGAGGAACCCCTTCAGCCAGCCGCAGGAAAGCCGCATTCGGACTCTATCTAGTGGTAAAATTAGGGTTGATCCTATGCCCCTAAAGACGATCTTTCTTAACCCGCCCTCCTTTGAGAACTTTGATGGTGGCGCCAGTTCACGCTGGCCTGCTACCCGCGAAATCGAATCCTACTGGTACCCGGTCTGGCTTGCGTATCCGGCTGGAATGCTGGAGGGTTCTCGCCTTCTCGACGCGCCGCCGCACCATGTGAGCGCGGAGGAGACCATCGCTATTTGCAAGCAGTATGAGTTTCTGGTGTTGTTCACCAGCACTCCCGGCTGGCAGGGCGATCAAAAGTTGGCGGAAGCCATCAAGGCTGCGAATCCGTCGATTTGCATTGCCTTTGTCGGACCGCCGGTGACGACGTCGCCGGATCGCGCGTTGAATGAGTGCCCGGTCATCGACTTTGTTTGCCGCCGCGAATTCGATTTTTCGGTAGTGGAGTTTGCCAACGGCAAGCCGCTGAATGAAATTCTCGGCATCAGCTATCGCAAGGATGGTCAGATCGTTCACAATCCCGATCGTCCACAGGTCGAGGATCTGGACGCGATGCCGTGGGTGACCGACGTCTACGCCCGCAACATGGATGTGACGAAGTACAACGTCCCCTTTCTGCTGCATCCGTATGTTTCGCTCTACTCCACGCGCGGCTGTCCGGCACAGTGCACATTTTGTCTATGGCCGCAGACTCTCAGCGGACATGCGTGGCGCAAGCGGTCCACCGATGACGTTGCCGCGGAAATGGCGCATGCGAAGGAATTGTTCCCGCACGTCAAAGAGTATTTCTTCGATGACGACACCTTCAACATTCAAAAAGCGCGCACCATTGAGTTGTGCGAAAAACTGAAGCCGCTTGGCCTTACGTGGTCTTGCACCTCGCGCGTCACAACCGACCGCGACACGTTGAAGGCGATGCGCGAAGCTGGATGTCGTCTGCTGATTGTCGGTTTTGAATCGGGCGATCCGCAAATCTTGAAGAACATCAAGAAGGGCGCCACGGTCGAGCGCGCGCGTGATTTCACACGCGATTGCCACGATCTCGGCCTGACCATCCATGGCGATTTTATTCTCGGACTTCCCGGCGAAACCAAGGAATCCATCCGCAATACAATCAACTTCGCCAAGTCGCTCGACGTGGAAACGATTCAGGTTTCCATTGCGCATGCGTATCCGGGAACGGAGTTTTACGACTTCGCCAAGAGCAACGGTTTTATCATCAACAATGGCGCTATGGTCGATGAAGAAGGCCATCAGCTTGCTCACGTTGAATATCCTGGACTGCCGACAGAATACGTGTTGGAGATGGTGCATCGCTTCTACGATGAATATTATTTCCGGCCCAAGGCTGCGTGGCGTGTGGTCAGCAAGGCGATCATGAATCGCGATCTGCCGCGTTTGTACGTGGAGGCGAAGGCTTTCCTGAAGCTGCGTGCGCAGCGCAATCGCGTTGTTGCCAAAAGCAAGCGGGATAAGGCCGCCGTCGCAGCCACGCAACAAGTCGGCGCCTGAGGGCGCGGCCGTCACGGTTGGATTTTCACTGGCGCGGTCAGCCCGGAAACAGCTGACCGCGTTTCTGTTGCACACGCGGACATGACCAAAGTGAAACCTGCATCCCAGGTTGAGGAATCTCGCCATCGCCATCTCGCAGTCCACGATGACATTTCGCCGCTATCTGGTTCTCGGTGCTGTCATGGTCGGCGCATCGGTGGGCGATACATTCCTGAGCAAGGGCATGAGGCAAGTCGGTCCCGTATCGCTGCATCACCTGCTCAGCCTGGTCATTGCGCTAAAAAACCCGTGGGTGCTGAGCGGCATTGTTTTCCTGATTGTCTTTTTCGCTTCCTACCTGACCGCACTCTCCTGGGCTGACCTGACATTCGTTCTTCCCGCCACAGGTTTTGGCTACGTGATCATCGAGCTGTTGTCGAAGTTCTGGCTGCACGAAACCATCTCGCCCGCCCGTTGGTTTGGAATTGTCCTCATCACAGTCGGCGTGGGTTTCGTGACCCACGGGCCGTCCTACACCAACCACGATCATCCAGGTGCGGAGTTCGATGACGACGCAGCTTCGAACGCAGGTGAACTGACCGCCGCAGGGAAAGAGGACCGGTCCGCATGAATCTTTCTGGCGAAGCCGCTGTCTGGTCGATGATCGGCGTCATCGTGTTGCTGGCCACGGCGGGAGACGTGTTGCTGGCCGGCGCCATCCGTCAGATTGGCGATTTTGATGTGATCCGCAGCCACTCTGGACTGAAAGGCGCGATCTTTGCTGTGTTGTTCAACGTGCGATTTTTCTCCGGAGTGGTGTGCATGGCCCTGAGTTTTTTCTCGCTGCTGTTTGCCCTGAGTTGGGCGGATGTCAGCCTGGTGGCGCCTGCGTCCGCTGCACTGACATTCGTCACCAATGCGTTTGCGGCCAAGTGGCTCCTGAAGGAAAATGTCGATGGACGCCGCTGGATTGCGGCTGTATGCGTTTGTGCCGGGGTATTTTTTCTAAGCCGCTAGAAGGCTAACTTCTCTACCTAAATAGCCGCATGAGTCCTTGCGGGGGTAAATCCGATTGCTGAAATTTCTGCGGCTTTCCAGAGGCTTTTGTCAGCGCTTCTGCCGCAAGATTGCCGCTGCGCACTGCGCCTTCCATCGTTGAAGGCCAGCCAGTTGCCGTCCAGTCCCCTGCCAGAAAAACTCCTGGCCACGCTGTCACCGGTCCCGGCCGATACGCATCCAGTCCCGGAGTAACAGAAAACGTCGCGCGCACTTCTTTCACCACTGCAGCCTTCACCAGCTTCGCCTGGCGGACTACGGGAAAGAATTCCGCCAGCTCCCGCAGCGCAAGGTCAATGATCTCCTGACGCGACATTGGCACCAGCGTTTTTGACGCGCTCACCACCAGCTCGAGATAGCTGCTGGCATCCTCGGCACGTCGCTGCGGCTGCAAGCGAGTCTTGTTGTACATCCATTGAATCGTGGCATCGAGCAGGACCGCGTGATCCAGATCCGTAATCTCACGATCGAACCACAGGTGGATGCCCGTGATCGGCGAGTGCTGAAAATGTCCCAGCTGTTCCACGAGCGAGTCAGAAGCTCCCTCTCGGGATGACGGGAACAAAGGCAACAGCTTCTGCATCGACTCAAACGGGACCGCCAGCACGACGGCATCCGCCTCGATGCTGCCGCCTTCAAATCCAATCCGCCAACGCCGGCGCTGCTCGTCGTAGTGAAAGCTATCGGCACTGGTGCGCAAGCTCACCTGACCACCATGCGCTTCAATAAAGCCAACCGCGTGAGAATACAATTCGCTCAGCGGAATCGTCGGCACACCCATCCAACCCGCCTGCTCCGACTGCATAAACGATGTGCGAAATACCATCGCCGCGTAATGGGCCGAAACGCGGTCCAGGTCTTCATTGAGCGCACTCACCAGCACTGGATTCCAGAACCGATCGATGGCTCGCCGGGTTTGGCCATGACGAGCGAGCCAGGATGCGAAATCTTCTCCACCGTCCGCGGGAACGCCCCGCAGAAAGCTCATCATGCCGCGACTGATGGCGACCTTGTCCGCCAGCGACAACGCGGAAGACTGTAGAAACGCCATCGCATTATGCAGCGGAGCCGGCAGGAATCCGGGACGCAGAAGACTCTGTCGTCCGCCCGGTTCGATGAATGTAATGCGATGGAACCAGCGAATCTGGTCAGCCACGCCGAGTTGCTTGTAGAACGCAATCAGGTTGGTGCAGCAGCCCAATAAAACATGTTGGCAGTTGTCGACGACTTCGCCCGTGCCAGGATGCTCATAGGAAGAGGCCCGCCCTCCAACATACGGACGCCGCTCGATCAGATGAACGTGATAGCCGGAGTCCGCAAGCGCGCACGCGGCGGACAGGCCTGCCAAGCCACCGCCAACCACCGCTACGTCGTGGATGCCGGCATCCTGGGTTGTCTCATTCGCCATGGAGTCTGTCGAGGTCATTGCAAATCTAAAGTTCTGCCGGCTACGTTTTTTGTACCAACCTCAGGCGAAACGCCATCCACAATCCGCGGGCCAGGATCCAAAGCTTCTCTCCCGTGGGCACGCTCACTCGCCTGGCGAACACTTCGAAGTGCGCACTTTCAATGCGCTGCAATAGCCGCCGATAAATCTTCACCAGTACCCACAAAGCCGCTCGGCTATCCGGTGCGATCAACGGCAACAGATTGTCGGCAGCACGGTAATATTCCTGGGCGCGGCCAGCTTCCATCGCCAGCAATGCGCGCTCGTCCAATGTGACTCGTTGATCGGCGCGGCGGGTGGTGAACTGTTCCAGTGTTAGATGAAATTGTTTCAGATCATCGAGCGGAAGGTACACTCGGCCGCGCTCGGCATCTTCGCGCACATCGCGCAGAATATTCGTTATCTGAAAGGCAATGCCTGTCTGCTCCGCCAACGATTCCGCACGCGGATCGGTATAGCCAAAAATGCGAATGCACACCAGCCCCACAACCGACGCCACGAAGTAACAGTATCGATACAGATCATCAAACGTCGGATACGTTGTCACCGTACTGCTGGCGGGTACCGTCAAATCCAGCATCGTTCCCTGCACCAGCTTGTCCAGTAGCTCCGTCGAGATCCCGAATCGCTGTTGTGTGTCTCGCAGCGCGATGAATACTGGATTGTCTGTGGGCGCGCCCGCGGCGGCGCGATGCCAGTCCTCCAGCCAGCGTTGCGATTGCATCAACCGTTCTTCGCGCGGGAGTTGCTCATCGTCCGCCAGGTCATCCGCATGCCGCATAAACGCATACACCGCGCACACGGCGGCGCGCTTCGGCTTGGGTAGTGCGCGAAATGCGTAGTAGAAATTTTTTGCTTCTCGCCGCGCAATCATCTCGCAGGCGGCATACGCTTGCGCCACCGAATCGATCACGCAGCCTGCCTTGCAGTCAGCCGTGCTAGAAATGCGCGCAACAGCAGCGCCGCCTTCCGAGGCTTGGAGATTACTGGGCGAGACCGCAGCACGTCGTAGTCTTGTTTTTCGATTGCCCGCAGAATTTCTTGTCCGCCCCGGCTGAAGAGCGCGATGTCGACCGCAATCTCTTTGTCGACCCGGTGCAGCAATGGGGTCCCGGCTTCAAATAACTGCTGCGCGAAAGCTACTTCGTGTTTCATCAGATTGCGAAATTCCGGATTGAACCGCTGATCGCGAATCTGTTCTTCCGTCGCACCAAACCGCTCCATGTCCTCAAGCGGCAGATACATGCGATGGCGCAGATAATCCTCGCGCACGTCCTGCCAGAAATTTGCCAGCTGCAGCGCGGTGCAAGTGAAATCCGACAGCGTAAACAGCTCCGGCTCCCGATAGCCACATACATACAGCACAAGATGTCCAACCGGATTGGCCGAATTGCGGCAGTAGCCGAACACATCCTGCATGGTGCGATATCGAGTCACCGTCTGATCCTGACGGAATGCAACCAGCAGGTCGGCGAACGGAGCTTTCGGAATGTTGCAGAGGCGAATCGTTTCCGCGAGAGCGACAAATACAGGATGACGCGTTACTCCGTGATAGCAGGCATCGAGTTCTTCGTTCCAGAAATCCAGCAGGGCCAGCGATTGCTGCGCGTCGCCGACCTCATCTCCCAAATCATCGGAGATGCGGCAGTACGCGTAGATGCTTTGAAAGTGCGGACGCAATCGTTTCGGCAGAAACCAGGTGGCAACATGAAAATTCTCATAGTGCGATTCTGCCAACTCCCGGCAATACGCCTGCGCCTCTGCCAGCGAGGGCGTCTGCTTTGGCATGCGGTATTGGGCTGGCAGTTTACGCCACGCCGACTCCAGCACTTCCGCGGAATTTCTAGCCGTTTGCTGTAGTCCGCTAGCCATGGTTCAATCCCTCGCCGGGATGTATGGCAATCTTGATGTCGTTGCTGCGATTCAAAAACCGCCGAAAAACTGGGACCAGATCTTCAAGTGGTGCGCTCCCGGTCAGAAACTTGCTGCTCTCGAACTCTCCGCTCGCAATCCAATCGAAGGCGCGCCGACACACAGAAGGGCGATGATGAAAACTGGCGCGCAGCGTCAGATCGTTGTAATGCAGGTGGTTGGTATCGAGCGCCACCTGGGTTCCCGCAGCACATCCGCCAAAAAAATTGACCACGCCACCCTTGCGCACCATGTCCACAGCCCACTGCCAGGTCTCCGGCGTTGCCACGGCTTCGACCACCGAATCGGCTCCACGGCCTTGCGGGGTGAGCGCGCGAACGGCGGCAATCACGTCCCCTGATGTTGTCGTTTGCACCACATGGCGCGCCCCAAACGAACGTGCCAGCTGTACTTGTTCCGTGTGCTTCACCACGGCAATTACTTCAATGTTGCTCAAAGCGGCCGCGTGAATAAACATCAACCCAATCGGACCGGCTCCGATCACCACCATCTGGTCCCCAGCTTGAGGACCGATTTCATCCATGCCGTACAGCACACAAGCCAGCGGCTCGGTCAGAGCTGCGTGCTCCAATGGTAATGACGCCGGCACCAGAAAAGTGTTCTTCGCCACGATCCGCGCGGGAATCCGAAAATATTCGGCATAGGCGCCATTATTGAAAACCAGATCGTCGCAAAGATTTTCCTGCTGTCGCCGGCAAAAATAACATTCCCCGCACGGTGCGGAGTTGACCGCGACCACGCGATCTCCCTCGCGGAACTTCGTCACGCCGTCGCCCACCTGAGAAACAATTCCCGCCATTTCATGACCAAAGGGAGCAGGCGGTTTCAGCATCTTTTCGTGATAGCCGCGACGAAATACTTTCAGATCGGTTCCGCAGGTCAGCGCGGCCGCGACACGGACAACAATCTCCCCTGCGCCCGCTTCCGGGACTGGCAACCTCTCAATCCGGACATCTTCTTTGCCGTACAAAACAGCGGCATTCATTTCAGCGGCCATATCGATGGTCTTGCAGACTGCATTGTGAGTCGATCGACTTGTATTTTCTTTCACTCTTGACATGACGGAACGGGGGGAACACCTACGGTTGAATCACTACTTTCATCGAGTCCGGTTTAGGTTCAGAGGCAAAGACAATCGCTTCCGCCGCCTGTTCCAGCGGAAACGTATGGGAGATCAGGCGAGTTAAATTGAATCGATCGGGATAGCCATCCAGCACCAATTGAGATGCGATGTGCTGCACATCCGCCGACGAACTGTAGGATCCGATCAGTGCTTTTTCGTCCATGCAAATGGCAGCCGGATCGATCACCGTCTCGCCATGTTGCGTCGCGGCGAACAACAATACTCGACCGCCAAAACGAGCCGCATCCATCGCCGGGCGAATCAGTGCATTCCCGCCGACGGCAACAATCACAACATCCGCGCCGCGGCCTTCGGTGTGTTCTTTCACCACCGCGATCGGATTCTGCTTGTCGACGTAAATCGGATGGCGCAGATCGAATTGCGATGCAACTTGATGACGCGATGAATAAAGATCTGAAGTGAGTACGGTCGCGCCAGTCTGCCGCGCCAACGACGCCAATAGAATTCCTATTGGACCCTGCCCAATCACCAGCACGGTCTCATCCGCCTGCAGATGAAGATTGTGAATCGCCTTGTAGCAAGTGTTGACAGGCTCAATCCACAGCGCCTGCTCGAAAGGAACATGATCCGGAATTCGCACCAGGCCGCGTTCCACAATCCAGTCCATCACTCGAATGTATTCCGCGAAACCGCCGCCTGACGGTTCAAATCCTGCGGTACAGCCCACGCGCTTGTAACTCTCGCACTGCGAAAAGGTTTTCTTCTTGCAGTAGTAGCAGCCTTTTCCGCATGGAATGTGATGGAATGTCATCACCCGATCGCCTACTTTCCAACCGCTCACCTTGTCGCCAACAGCGGCAATCACGCCCGCCATTTCATGGCCGAAAATTCGTGGCGCGGAATGCGAACCGGTGTGAATCTTCTTCAGGTCAGTGCCGCAGATTCCGCAGCTATGAATTTTGACCAGAACCTCGCCCGCGCCAATTTCAGGAACAGGTACGTTCTCCACGCGAACGTCGTTGATGCCGCGATACACTGCTGCCCGCATTGTTGAGGGAATTGAACCGTTGAGGGTAGTCACTGTTTCCATTTTATTCTGCTTGCCTTAAAAACTGTTGCAATGCTGCTGCAATCGCCCGGGATGCTCTGGCCGACTGTTTTCCCAGCTTGACCGTGGTCGGGATCAGCCATGGGTGCAATGCTACATACATTGCAAACGATGCGCTCCGAAAACCGCCGCGCGCATCGGTGAAACGACTCAAATCCGGCAGATTTTCTGCAAGCGGATCACTGATGGCACGCACGGTCCGAAACGACAGGGACCGTTCCATTGCCAACCTCGCCACGGTTGCCGCTTCCATGTCGACCAGGTCGGCATTCCACTGCTCCGCCAGCTTCGGCTTTTCGTCGCGTCCGGCCACATGATCCGCAGTCAGCAATACACCTTCTCCATCCTCGCACGCAAACAGTTCGCCGGTCTGTTCGTCAATCACAATTGAGGGCCAATAGACCGTGTCGAGCCGCATCCCTTCTCGCAACGCCCCAGCGTATCCAACAGAAATCACCGAGCCAAGCGGGCCGCGGGATTCAGCCAGCTCCAATGCGCGCGTGACACGCTCTCTGCCCATGCCGGCACACACCACAATCGCATGATCGTTTTCCCAAACGCTGGTGCCTTCCCGGCGCGACACTAAAGGCGCTGACCAATGGCGCACCAACGGCGCAATCTCCCGTGGAAGCGCAGCGAGAATCGCAATCCTCGGTCGACCGGCTCCGAAGTTCATGACGCTGGAGCATACCCGTGGGCCCGAAACCATTCGATCGCAGCCTTCAACGCCGCATCTACCGGCACCACCTGAAATCCTAAGTCTCGTTCCGCCTTTGCCGAGCTGGCAAACATCTTCTTCTTTCCCATTCGCACCGCTTCCACAGTCGCCCGAGGTTCATGTCCGAGCATACGACCCACGATCCATTCATCGAAGAACGCGAACGTCATGGCGACCGCGTGTGGAACCTGCATGGTTGGCGACGGTAACCCTGTCATCGCGGCCATGCGATCCAGAATCTGCTTCAGCGTAAGATTTTCTCCGCCTAAGATGTACCGCTCTCCCGACGTGTCACGCTCCAGCGCCGCGACATGCATGTCTGCCACGCGTTCCACGTCTACCAGGTTGAGGCCTGTATCCACATACGCCGGAAATTTTCGATTCAGAAAGTCGACGACGATGCGACCGGTCGGCGTCGGCTTTGCGTCATCCGATCCAATCGGCGTGGTTGGATTCAGAATGACAACCCGCTGGCCTAGCCGTGCCGCTGCCATGGCTTCCTGCTCGGCCAAAAATTTGGAACGTTTGTAATGGCCGATCATGTTCTCCATCGATACGGGAGTTTCTTCGTCAACAATGGTCCCGTCCGACTGAAATCCCATGGTCGCGACGCTCGAGGTGTAGACGACGCGGCCCACACCGGTCTCCCGCGCTAGCTGCAACAAGGCCTTCGTGCCCTCAACATTGGCGGCATACATTGTTTTTGGATCGGGCACCCACAGCCTGTAATCAGCCGCAACATGAACGAGCGCATCGCAGCCTGAAATTGCGCAGCGAAGATTTTCCGGCTGCAGCAGATCGCCGGGAACAAGCTCCGCTTTCAGACCTTGCAGATGTTCGGTGCGACTGGTTTTGCGGGTTAACAAGCGCAGCTCTGCTCCGGCTGCGCCCAGCGATCGGGCGACATGACTCCCGACAAATCCAGTGGCTCCGGTAACAAAGATCCGCATAAGAAGGGGGCAAAAAGATTGGATGAATCTGGTGCGGCCAGTTTAGTCCAGCACTTCGGCGTGGATGCCGATATTCTTTTCGCCGGCGGCTTTCTTTTCCCAGTAGCGCTGCACCCACGCTTCCCAGCCTTTGCCGGCTGCGGAATCGCGTCCGGTAAACGCCAGCCCGGCGATTTCAGAGTACGGAATTGACACCCGCTCCGAGGTATCTTTCGGCATGATGCGAACAATGGCGCGATGCAGCGCCGGCGCAGGTCGGCGATCAAAGATATACCCTTCGATGCGCACGCCGGTCTTGAGCGTGATGGTCACGTCACCACGATATCCAAAGGCCTGTTCCAGCGCCTCGCGAGTCTCTTCCTCAGTGGCGAGCGCCGGAATCCAGCCTTCCAGAACTTCGCGCTCCGCTCCGGGCGCAACTTCCATCGCATCCGGATCGGAGACTGGCTTGGTCGTTGCTTCCGTCATGCGCGCGTTTCCTCCAGGGACGTTTGCGCCACCTCAATATTCACCAGAGGATTTTTCGCGTGTACCGGCTTCACTGGATGGCTCAGAAGATCGAGCGCTCCACGATCCGGATACAACGTCATGGTCGCCTTCGCTGTCGCCCACAATCCCTTCAGCGAGCCAAAGGTGAAGTTCACGCCCGACGCTTCGTAGCCGGAGTGCACCATGCAATTCGCGCACTTCGGATTGCCGGATTCGGTTCCATAATGCGCCCACTCCGTCGCTTCCATCAGCTCGGCAAAACTATCCGCGTAACCGTCCTGGAGCAAATAACAAGGCTTCTGCCAGCCGAAAATGTTGTATGTCGGCATGCCCCAAGGCGTGCAGGTAAAGTCGCGCTTGCCCATCAGGAATTCCATGTACATCGGCGAGGCATTGAAGCGCCAGCTCTTCTTGCGGTTGGCAAGGATGGCGCGGAACAACCTGCGAGAACGCGCTCTGCCCAGAAAGTGCTTTTGATCCGGGGCCTTTTCGTAGGTATATCCTGGCGCGACCATCATGGACTCGACGCCAGCCTGCATCATCTCGTCGAAGAAGGCGCGTACGCTGTTTGGATCGGCCCCGTCGAATAAGGTTGTGTTGGTGGTGACGCGGAAGCCCTTTGCAACGGCTTCGCGAATCCCCTCAATGGCCTTGTCGTAGCCACCTTCCAGGCAGACAGAAAAGTCGTGGTGTTCGCGTTGCCCATCCATATGCACCGAGAAGGAGAGATATTTGCTGGGCTTGAACAGATGCAGCTTTTCTTTCAGCAGCAGCGCATTGGTGCAGAGATAGATGTATTTCTTTCTCGCAACCAACCCTTCAACAATTTCCCCGATCTGCGGGTGCAGCAGTGGTTCGCCGCCAGGAATGGATACCATCGGGGTGCCGCATTCATCGACCGCGCGAAAGCATTCTTCCGGCGTCAACTGCTTCTTCAAAATATGTGCTGGATATTGAATTTTTCCGCAACCGGCGCACGCCAGGTTACAGCGGAACAGGGGCTCCAGCATCAGAACCAAGGGATAACGTTTCCGGCCACTCCAGCGCTGGCGCAACACATAGGTTGCCACCGTCCACATTTGTGAGATTGGCACAGCCATTCAAATTCTCCTTCTTGCTACACTTCGTGTCTGTTTCAGCATCGAGTGCGACAGCTACAACCGACCCACATATTGTGATTAGCTTTTGGTTCCCATGCTCTCTGCCTGCTTCGCTCTACGATACGTTGTAAGCGCCAGCAGTGGGAAATAGTTGCGGTACATGTGATACGACAAGTAAAACACCCGCGGAAATCCGGTTCCCGTATAGTAATCCTCGTTCCAGGAACCGTCCGCTTGTTGGTGCTGCAGCAACCACCGGATTCCCTTGGCCACAGAGTCGCTGCGAATGTCTCCGGCAGCCAGCAACCCTAGAATTGCCCACGCCGTTTGTGAAGCCGTGCTCGCGCCAATGCCCCTCGCCGCTGGATTATCGTAGCTGGCACAGCTTTCACCCCAGCCTCCATCGGCATTCTGCACCATGCGAATCCATTCCGCGGCCTGCTGGATTTGCGGCTCATGGTTCCAGACACCCATGGCCTCTAGTCCGCGCAAGGCCAGGAACGTGCCATACAAATAGTTGACGCCCCAGCGTCCGAACCAGCTTCCGTCCGACTCCTGTTCGCGATAGATAAAGTCGATCGCCTTCGCTACTCGCGGATCTTCGCGCGTGACTCCATAGTTGGCCAGCATCTCGAGAATGCGCCCGGTAATATCGACCGTCGGCGGATCCAACATGGCGTTGTGATCGGCGAACGGAATATGTTCGAAAATCATCTTGGTGTTGTCTTTATCGAAGCTGGCCCAGCCGCCGTTCTTGCACTGCATCGCCCAGATCCATTGAATGGCTCTCTGGGTGACGTCATACTGATATCGCTCCCTGGGATTTTCTACCTTATTGAGAGCCAGCAACACCTGCGCGGAATCGTCAATATCCGGATAGAACTCATTGTTGAACTCAAAATACCAGCCGCCCGGCTCGACATGCGGAACCTTGACGGACCAGTCTCCCTTATGGCGAACTTCCTTCGACAACATCCAGTCGGCAGCCTGCAATAGTCGCGGATCGCGATTGGAAACACCCGATTCGCCCAGCGCAAACAAGGCGTATGCCGTATCCCATACAGGCGAGCGGCAAGGCTGCATGCGAAACGTCGGCTCGGTCTTTCCCGGAATCCCCGCGTCCTCGATCCCCAACTTTTCAAACTCGTCCAATGCGCGAATCACCTGCGGGTCGTCGAGCGAATAACCCAGGCAGCGCAAAGCGATCGCGGTATTCAAAATTCCGGGATAAATCGCTCCCAGACCATCCGACATCTCCACGCGCTCAAGGATCCATTTTTCCGCTTTCTTCAACGCAATCGCACGCAAAGGCCGCACGTGAACGCGCTCCGACCAATGCGTGATTTTGTCGAGAATCAGGAAAAAATTTCTCCAGGTAAATAACTTCTTGTGCCAGTGCAGGTTCAGATTGGCGCGCTCACGACCGCCGACAAAGAGTTCGTCGATTCCCTGCTCCTGCGGAATTTTCTTAAACGGCTTCTTCGCGTAGGCAATCGACAGCGGCACCAGCATGGCGCGCGACCAGGACGAAATTTCATACAGGTTGAAGTAAAACCACTTGGGAAACAGAACAATCTCTGGCGGAATTGCCGGCACCGCGTTGTAGTCATACTGACCGAAGAAACACAGATACAGCTTGGTATAGGTGTTCACTTCGGTGGCGCCACCGTTGGCCAGAATCCACTCGCGCGCTTTCACGAGCGGCGCATCGTTCGCAGACCGCCCCATCAACTTCAGCGCGAAATACGCCTTGACAGACGCGCTCAAGTTGGACGGGCCGCCGGTATAGGTGCTCCATCCGCCATCGGCTTCTTGATGGCGCAGAATCTCTGTGATCGTGCGACGCATCCGGCCCTCATCGCCGGTGCCGAGCAGCGTGTGCAACATGATGTAGTCAGACTCGAGCGTCGAGTCAGCTTCCAACTCGCCGCACCAATAACCTTCGGGGTCCTGTTGCGAGAAGAGCAGCTCCTGCGAGGCGTCAATCGCCTGCTCGACTTCGTCGAGGCCGGCATCGAGCCTTCCGAATCGAACTGTGGTTCCGTGCTTGGCTTGATCCACTGTGGCCATAAGTGTCGACAAACGAACTATAGTCCCTCACTAATAGGATGCTGCTCACTAAAAAACATATTCGGGCCTAGAGAGTCTTTCCCTATTACTTTGAACTTTCCGAATTTAAGTCAGTGCAGCTTTTCTTAACGGAAAAGCTGCGCGGACATCCCCGCTTCGGTCTATACCTATAGGGAAAATGCTATAGCCCGAAAAACGCGTGCGAAACCTCTCAAATTCTGTATAGGTGCCTACGGAGCAATCGTCGCCGCTTGCTCCGGCGCGGCCGCGATGGCTCGAACAATCTCGGGAGGAAGGCCGAATCGTACATTTTCCGGCATCACCTCGACCTCTTCCACCTCGCCGAAGCCATTTCGCTGCAAGTAATTGATGACATCCTGCACCAGGATCTCAGGCGCAGATGCACCTGCCGTCACGGCGACCGTCTTCGCGTGCTCCAGCCACTCCGAGCGAATTTTCTCCGAATCATCAATCAGGTACGCGATTGTGTCCAGGTTGCGCGAGACTTCCACCAGGCGGTTGGAGTTCGAACTGTTGTTCGATCCCACCACCAGCACCAGGTCGGCCTGGTGCGCCACATTCTTCACTGCTACCTGACGATTCTCTGTCGCATAGCAGATGTCTTGCGAATGCGGTCCGACAATATTCGGAAACTTTGCTTTCAGCGCGTGAATAATGTCGCGCGCTTCATCCAGGCTCAGCGTCGTCTGCGTCAGATATGCAACGCGCTCCGGATTCGGCACTTCCAGCGCCGCCACTTCTTCTACGGTCGAAACCACCTGGGTCTCTTCCGGCGCCTCGCCCAGCGTGCCTTCAATCTCGTCGTGATCGCGATGACCAATCAACACCAACGAATATCCCTGCCGCGCGAACTTCACCGCTTCCACATGCACCTTGGTTACCAGAGGGCATGTGGCGTCGATCACTTTCAATTTTCTTTGCCGGCTGATCTCGCGCACCGCAGGCGAAACACCGTGCGCGCTATAAATCACGCGCGCACCCTCCGGAACCTCGTCGATGTCGTGGACAAAGATTGCACCCTTCGCCGCTAAATCATTGACGACAAAGCGATTATGCACAATCTCCCGACGTACATAAATGGGCGCGCCGAAGGTTTCCAGAGCGATCTGTACCACATCGATCGCGCGCACTACACCCGCACAGAATCCGCGTGGTTTCAAAAGCAGAATACGGCGGTCGGTGGCATGGGTGGTGACGGGGGTGGAGGTAGATTCGTTCGGTTTCACGGTCACACCTAAGTATACCGTTCCATAGCGGGAACGGCTAGCGCAAATCGATCAATTTTGCACCAATTCTGCAGCATAAATTTACGGTGTCGGAACTGTCGTTTGCGTCGATTTCCAATGCGCTTTTGGCCTGGCCACAGCATACATTTGCCCGGCGATGACATCGAACAATCCCAACCGATCATTGCCGATCCGATAGAGATCAAAGTGGGTGCGATCCGGGATGAACGTGAAATGCTCATCGGCGTGCAAACCCTGGAACACCGCGTCCAGCCTGTGCGCCGCACCATCCAGATAAAAGGTATCCGCCGTCCCGACGTACAGATGCACCTTGCCGCGAAGGTCGTGGCCGATCGTCGGCCACTGCTGCGCCACGCGATACGCAATGTCGTAATGTTGCTGCCAATACGCCACGACGGCTGGATCCACATCGCCCGTATAGTGATTGAACATCGGTTCCGGCCGACCGCCTTGACCTCGCGGAGAAAACACCCAATCGAACGAACGGATCTGGCCGCCGTAATGCCCCAGCACATCTTCCAGCTGGGTCAGCTCCTGGAAGGTCGCCATCACTTTTCCCTTATCGCGAATGATCGGATATGGAGTGCCGTCGGGCTTGCGATAGGCGTTGGCATGCGCCGCGTACAGATCGATCCCGGTGAAATCATGAAAATCGCTTGGGTCTGGTGAGGTCGACCAGGTTCCGCCAAAAATCTTCGGATAGGTCACCTGCAGCCATAGCGTCGCCCAGCCGCCCGACGAGTGCCCGTTCAGGAACCGACCACGCGGCTTCGCGTCCATGCGGTACGCGCGTTCCAGCGCCGGAATCGCCTCCTGTGTCAGCGCCTGCCCCCACGGGCCATTGTTCACGGAGTCTGCAAATTCGTGCGTGCCTCGCGGACTGCTTTCGTCCAGCAGCACCCAGATCATCGGCGGCATCTTGCCCTCCGCCATGCGCTGATACAACATCGCGGCGGTGAATTTGTTGTACTCCATCTGCCCGCCAAAGCCGTGCGTGAAATACACCGTGGGATATCGCTGCTTCGGATGATCGTTATATCCCGGCGGCAATAAGACCCAAGCGCGAATATGCATCGACCGCCCCCAGAACTGCGTCAGCGCCGGGCTCTCGAAATCGAACATCTTGATCGAGTCGGTTGCGCCCTGCTTTTCGGCGGCGCTCATCTTCGGCGACAACCAATCGCGCGTCTTCGGCTGGATTGTCTTCACCAGCGTCAGCTGCGGCTCTTCACCCTCCCCCGCCGTCCAGTGCGCCAGCAATGTGGAAGCACTTTCAATGTCTCCGGGCAGCCGGCCGTAGTAGGCAAACTTATTGGCCGTGTCAAGGACGGCCTGCACGACATAATCTCCCGGCGGCAACTTCGAAAAGCCCGCTGGAAACGCAATGTTGTCGGTGTCGATATCGACCGATTCGCCCGGCTTCCATCCGCTCACATCTTTCGCGGCAATTGAAATGCTGGAAGGATGCATCTCGTTCACGTCGACATCTTCCAGCTTGGTGCCCGGCTTGATCAGCAGAATCAGGCGACCGGAAACAGGCGTGGCCTGCTGCGCGCCCAGCGTGACGCGAAAGAAGAGGTATTTCGGTGAAGAGCTCGACACCTGCGCCAGACAGCCAAGAGATATCGCACCAAAAATGAGAGGGAGGAAGTTGAGAGACCGCAGTCGAAAAGTCTTCATCGTGCGCGAGTGTATCAGAGGAAGGTCAAATCGCAATCGCCTGTTTTTTGACGATGGAATTGTTTTCTTCGCCTATGTTGCGCTGGTTTTCAGCATCTGCTCGGCGTGCTTCAGGCTCGTCTCCGTCACCTGTGCGCCGCTCAGCATGCGGGCAATTTCCTGGCGCCGCTGATCTTTTGACAATTGCCGGACACCGGTCTTGGTACGCCCGCCATGCTCCTGCTTTTCAATCAGGAAATGCTGATCCGCGAAGGCGGCAATCTGCGGCAGGTGAGTGATGCACAACACTTGCTGGCCGCGTGCCAGCGTTTTCAGCTTTTGACCGACGGCTTCGGCTGCGCTGCCGCCAATGCCAATATCAATCTCGTCGAAGACCAGCGTGCGCGGCAATTGCGATTTATGCTTCCCTTTCGCAATCGAGTTTGCGCTCTCTTCCACGCTCACTTTCAACGCCAGCAGCACGCGCGACATCTCGCCGCCCGATGCAATCTTGTCAAGCGGCTTCAGCGGCTCGCCGGGATTGGTCGCGATGCGATATTCCACCGTGTCCCATCCATGCGTGCTCCACGCTGATTCTTCGCGCTGCGGCGTCACCGCGATTTGAAACTGCGCCTTCATGGCCAGCTGGTTGATCTCCGCCTCCGCGCGCTTCATCAGACGTTTCGCCGCGGAACTTCTCTGCGCCGTCAACGCCTCCGCCGCGACTTTGTATCCGTCTGCAGCCTTCGCTAGTTCCGCAGCCAAGTCGGCCAGCAGTTGATCGCGATTTTCAATTTCATCCAGCTTGCCCTGTACTTGCTCCCCGTACGCGATCACTTCCGCCACGCTGGCTCCGTACTTGCGCTTCAGACGATCGATCAACGCCAGCCGATCTTCAATCTCCTCCAGCCGCTCCGGCGACGCCTGAATCTTCTCAGCAAATTCCCTCGCCTGCTCCGCCAGATCGCCCACCGTCGCACGTGCGGCAATCAATTGCTGCACTGCTTCTTCCCAGCGCGCGTCATAGCGCAGCAGCTCTTCCATCTGCTTCAAGCCGGCACGCAGTGCGACCTCCGC
>JBARFA010000031.1:0-11885 GCA_049796755.1 Acidobacteriaceae bacterium | reverse complement strand
GTGCGGACTCACCGCCTTCAAACCAACGGCGCGTCGCGTTCCACCTGAGGGTGTACTGCCGCTATCGAAGAGCTTCGATTCGGTTGGTCCCATCGCGCCCACTGTCGCTTGCTGTGCGCGGATCGACGCCGTGTTATCTGGCAATCCGTATGAGTCGTTGCTTCCTAGCGACGTGACGCAATTCCGTCTGGGAATATTGCAAGGATATGTGCTCGACGGTTTGGATGCCGATGTTGCGCGGCGACTTGAAGCGGCCGTATCCACTCTTTTCCGTGCCGGCGCCAATTTGAAAGAAGTTCATTTCTCCGCGCTCGATGAAATTCCGGGCTGCTATGTCAATGGAGGAATCCAAGCGTTTGAAGCGTACGAGTGGCATCGTCAACTGATCACCAAACATAGCGAACTCTACGATCCCCGCGTCCTGGTGCGCATTCTGCGTGGGAAAGAAATCTCTCAGGCGCAGCATCTGGAGTTGGTGAAGACTCGCAGTCGAATTATTTCTGAGGCGGGCCGCGCCTTCGTGGATGTTGATGCTTGGCTATTGCCGACTGTGCCGCGAATTGCTCCGCTCATCTCCAACGTGGTGTCGGATGATGCCGCATATTTTGAGGCAAACGCAGCCATCCTTCGCAATACCAGCATTGTCAATTTTCTGGATGGCTGCGCGCTGTCGATCCCTTGTCATCTGCCCGGCGAAGCTCCTGTGGGCTTGATGCTCGCAGCACCGGGCGGCCACGATCACGAACTATTTCGAATCAGCGCGGCAATCGAAGCAATCCTCGCCAAGGCAGGATGCGCCATGGCATGCTCTCCGCTGCCGTAGCTCTGCGCTCGCCAGCATCGGCGACTACAGCGTGCGTTTAAACAATTTTGTGGCGATCAGCAGGCAGGCGATTCCGAATCCAAACAGAAAAAGCAAATCCATCCAGATCGCCTGGATGCCACCATCTTTGAGCAGCACGGCTTTGAAGCCGTGAACCGCGTACGAAAAAGGATCAATCACTGCGATTGCGCGCAGCCAGGCGGGAAATCCCTTGACCGGGGAAATGGCGCCGCTAGGAAAAAACAGCAGCGTATTCAATACGCCGAACATGGCGCGCGGCACTAATGGATCTTCAACGCGAACCATCATCAGAAACATCATGCCGTTGAATGCAATCGATGTGGAAACGATCAGCAACAACAGCAGAAGATCGTTCACCGGATGAAAGATGGAGCCAAGGCCCGCGAGCAGAGAGCCAATCACTGTCAAAGAGATGCCGGACATCACCGCCTTAATTGTCCCCGCAAGATTCAACCCCAGGACCAGTTCCAGCTTGGTGATCGGCGTGACCAGATAGCCTTCATGCACTCCCCGCGCTTTGTCGTCGATGTACAGCATGCCTCCGCCGATCATGACGGCGACATACATGGCCAGCGCGATGGAGCCGGCCAGCAGGTACTTCATGTACTCCACGTAGGGATAGAGTTCCACAATGTCGAGGGCGATCGACGTGACCACCTTGGGCTGGATCACCGGGGCATTGAGAGCATCGACCAGCGACTGCATTTCCGCCTCGATGCCGCCGCTGGTCGTCAGGTCGGTGTTGTCCACCACCAGGCCAATGCGCGGCGAATCGCCGGCCAGCACCCGCCGGGAATATTGCATCGGAATGATCACCGCGGCATCGATTTTTCCCGTTCGCACATCTTCGCGGGCTTTCTTTTCGTCGGGGTAGGGGATGGTTGTGAAGGTACGGATATTTGCGGCGATATCATTGAATGCTTCGTGGATCTTCAGAGCCTGCGAGCCGTGGTCATAGTCCACCACGCCTACTTTCGCGCCGGTAATATGTCCGCCGATGGCGTTGCCTAGAATCACGAGCTGCACCAGCGGCAGCATCATCGACACCATCATCAATGTTGGCGAGCGAAAAAACTTCCGCATCTCGCGTTCAACAATCGCCATCATTCGCGTCATGGCTGCATCCCCGGTCGTGGCGGCATCACAAAGCCATGCGCCTTCACTTGTTCATCGCGAAGCTGTCGTCCGGTGTAGTGGACAAAAACGTCGTCGAGGGTGGTGTTCTGTACGCTCAGCGACTTGATGCTATCGCCGGTCTGGGTTGCCAGCTCCACCAGTTGTGTTGTGGTCAGCGAACCGTTGGACGTCAGCAGCCGGTACATGCCGGCGCTTTGCGACTCCACCGACGTGACTCCAGAGAGCCGCTTCAGACGAGCAGGTAATTCGGCGGAGTCTACAGCAAATTGAGCTTCGACGACATTGGTTCCGGGTACGCTGGTCTTCAGCGCCATCGGAGTATCGAGTGCCACCAGTTTTCCGTGGTCGACGATTGCAATGCGGTCGCACAGCCGATCCGCCTCATCCATATAGTGCGTGGTCAGCAGCATGGTCAGGTTGCGCGTTTCTTTTAAGTGATTCAACATTTCCCAAACGGCGACGCGAGATACCGGATCCAACCCCGTCGTCGGTTCATCGAGAAAAAAGATTCGAGGATTGTGCACGAGGCCGCGAGCAATTTCCAGCCTGCGTCGCATGCCTCCGGAAAGCGTCTTGGTTTGCGCGTCGCGCCATTTCACCAGGTCAACGGCTTCCAGCAGATCGTTGATGTTCCTCTCGCGGTCGGCCTTCGGAACTTCATACAGCTTGGCGTAGATGGAAAGATTTTCCTCCACAGTAAGATCGATATCGCTGGTCAGCGCCTGCGGAATTACGCCGATGGTTCGACGCACGGCATCCGGCTCGCGGGAGACATCATGTCCGGAGACCACGGCTCGACCGCTGGTGACGGGGGTTAGCGTTGTCATCATGCGGATCAATGTGCTTTTGCCGGCGCCATTGGGACCGAGCAAGCCGAAAATCTCTCCGTCGTCGACGTGAAACGTAATGCCGTCAACGGCAGTGAAATCGCCGTAGCGCTTCACAATCTTTTCGACGGAGATGGCCACATTGGGCGCGCTGGTATTCATTGCTTCACCAGCTTGTCTTTCGGGATGTAGACCTCGGCCAGCATTCCCGGAACGTAGCGCATGCCGGGGTTGTCGATCAGCAATTTCAGGCGAACGGTTTCTATATCGCGCTTGCGCCGGCTCACGTCGCGCTGTGTAGCGAAGTCCGCTTCCGCCGCCTTCGCGATCACTTTTCCCTGCAACGTCGCGCCGCTGGGCATCACTACACGCAGCTTGTCTCCCAACTGCACAGAGTCCGCTTCGGTCTCCGGCAGCGGCGCATAGACCCAGGTCTGCGTCAGGTCTGTAATGGTCACGATCGGCGTTCCTGCGGCAACCACTTCACCTTGCCTTGCGG
This sequence comes from Acidobacteriaceae bacterium, assembly GCA_049796755.1. Classification (GTDB taxonomy): domain Bacteria; phylum Acidobacteriota; class Terriglobia; order Terriglobales; family Acidobacteriaceae; genus JAKAAZ01. Next base: position 8,578 of record JBARFA010000031.1, on the reverse strand, counting down.
CGCGCACATTGACCATGCCGGCGATCGGGGAGAAGATTTGCGAGTATCCAAGCTCCACCTGCGCCTGACTCAACAGCGCCTGCGCATTTTGCATCTGGCTGCGGGCTGCATCCACTGTTTGCGCCTGGGCTTGTGCTTGAATCGTATTGGCCTTCGCCAGTTTCAACGAAGCCTGAGCCGCTGCAACATTGTGTTTGGCCGCATCGACGGCCGCTTTCGACGCCTGCAGGGAAGTCACTGCTTCGTCGCGCGATTGCAGGCTCATCACCCCTTGCGCCGCCAAGGCAACAGTCCTGGAGGTATCGGCATTCTGGTGCTCTTCCTGGGCAACCGCCTGCGCCAGTGCAGCCTGCATCGAACGTAACTGCGCTTCCGCGTTGATGACCTGGCTGGAGGTGCTGCCGCCAAGCTGACGTTCGGTGTCGCGGTTCTGTTGCAGAAGATATTGCTGGCTCATTGCGGCTGCCTTGGCTGCGTTCCGCGCCGCCTCCAGGTCGTCGCTTTGGATGGTCGCGATCAGTTCGCCTGCGTGTACGGAATCGCCCTCATCGACGGTCAGTTTCTCAATGCGCCCTGGAATTCGCGAGCTGATGATGACTTCATTCGCATCCACCGTGCCGATCAATTGCAGATCTCCCGATCGATTGGTGGTGAAAAAATACCAGCCGAGCGAGAACAGGAATAATATCCCGAGAATGATAAAAATGCGGTTGCGCGCGTTCATAGCGTTTTTCTCCGAGCATGAAAGTTTTCGGGTCGCGCCTGGACGTTGGTCACCCGGGGCATGGGCATCTCTCGAAGAATTCGATGTGCCAGCTTTGCTCCAGCCGAGCGGTCGGCGAACAGTGCCGTGCCTAAAAACTGGACCACAACCTCTCGCCGGTGCTTCAGCGCTTCCGGTCCGAATGGTTCAAACGGCAGCGCCAACTCCATCATGGGTGCGCTGAGAAAGTAAAAGACATTCGCGCCGAAGATCGAGTACACCACCTGCAGCCAGTCCACCCGGCACAGTTCACCTGTGCGTATTCCATCTTCCACGGCCGCGTGCATCTTTTGGATCAAGGGTGCAAAGGCAGTTTTGAACATAACCGGGATCGATCCGCCCTTGCCGCTGCGAAAGCGGATCATTTCCTGCTGCATCAGGCTTTGGAATTCCCGCTGCGTCAGGATGCGGTCGAAATGGTTCAGGGCCGATCGCAGCAGCTTTTCGCCGGCAGAATACTTCGGGTCAAATTCCGCCAGCGCATTCTCTACAACCCTCGCGGCTACGCTTTCCACCGACGCGGCGTACAAGCCTTGCTTGCTTTTGAAGTAGTAGTAGAGCAGCGCCTTGTTCGCTTTCGCCGATTCGGCAATGCGATCGGTGCGTGCGCCGGAAAGGCCATGGGTGCTGAACTCCTGCACGGCGGCGCGAAGGATTCTCTTTTGCGTCTGATCAGCGCGCAGTTCACGTTTGCGGATTGGGGTTTGTGGCTTCATTGATTAACTGGTTAGTTAAAAGTGTACCAGATCCCAGACCCCGCCGATTGGGCCGGCTTTGCAACTGAACATCGAAGGATTTCCCGTCTTCTCGATTGCGATTTCGTCCGGGAAATCCGCGGGCATGTGGTCGGGCGACACAACTCACGCACCTGGCATCCATTTCTGTATGATTCGCAAACTGAAGTCCGGCGAGTACCGGCTATATTCACGCAAGAAAGATCAGTCGACTGGGAAGAGGCGGAATCTGGGCACCTTTTCCAGTCTGGAAAAGGCGAAGAAGCACGAGCAGGAAATTCAGTACTTCAAGAAGCATTAAATCTGCTCCGTGAGCTCCCGCTCCGACTGGCGCTGGTTGGTTGCTTTTGAAATACATCGCGTTCGTGCGCGACGCCACTTTCAGGCGCATTCGTCGTATTGCTCAAAGGGGCTGGTCGGCAGCAGCAAGCTGAAGACAGTGCCACCGCCGTTGCTCAGGCGTGAGCGAGCTTGAATCTGTCCGCGATGTTTCTCGATAATGCCGCGGGAAATCCATAGGCCGAGTCCAGTGCCGTTCATCCCCTTGGTGGTGTAGAAGGGCTCGTACATGCGGCGCATCACCGCGGGCGGAATGCCATGGCCGGTATCCGCGATGGTGATGCGGATCGCTGGAATTCCACTGCTCCGTAATCGTGTTTTGGTGGTTCGCACGATCAAGCGTCCGCCGGAACGCATTGCGTCAATTGCGTTGCCAATCAGATTGCTCAGCACCTGGCGAATATCTCCTTCGTAGCACACGATCGGTCCGGCGCCGCGATGTTGCAGCTCCAATCGAATATTCGAGTTTGAAATTCGGCCATGATAAAGCGCCAGGGTGGGTCCCAATAACTCTTCTGACGTGATAAGCCGCGGCCTGGTCGACTGGCGATGAAAGCGCAGCGTTTGAATGGAGATTTGCGTCACGCGTTGCAGTTCCTGGTCGGCCGTATCGAGGAACGAAGCCACCTCCGGGGGAATATTGCCGCTGCGCCGTGCCAGATACAGCAAATTCGTGATGGCTTCCAGAGGATTATTGATTTCGTGTGAAATGGACGCAGCCAACCTTCCCACTGCGGCCAGCTTTTCGCTTTGAATCAATGCCGACTCCGCCAGCTTTTGTGTCGCCAGGTCAGTGACAAACACGGCGATTTCGCTCGCCTCGCCGCTTCTGGACGAGGGAATCATCGTTGCTCCCACCAGGAAGGGCAGCAGCCGACCATCTTTCGCGCGAAGAGATTTCTGGTAAGAAGTTGCGGTGCCGTTGGCGCGCAGTTCCTCGACGGCCCTCTGATCGGCGACTCCGAATTCGGCCGGAGTCAGTTGATTCCATCGCAACGCACCCGAAGCCACTTCTTCTGCCGTGTAGCCAAGCAGGTTCAGAATCGCGGGATTTGCATACGAAATGCCGCCCTGAAGATCTCCAATGATCATACCGACGGTGGAGTGCTCAATCAGCCGGCGGAATCGCTCGTCGCTGCGGTGCAGGTTCGAGTCGGTGCGCTTTTGGTGGTCAATGTCAGAGATGGCCACAACCGCCGCGGACACGCGGCCCTTCTCGTCAAAGATTGGAGCGGCGGCAACGCTTATCCAGGCGATGCTGCCGTCGCCACGCTGGTACAGCAAATCCTGCGGCGTTACCGGTTGACCAGAGCGCATGGCACGCGGCAGCGGAAACTCCTCGGCTTCTACGCGGCGTCCGTCGGGATGAAACGCGACCCAGCCATCCTGCCCCATGCGCGCCGCAATTTCGGAAACTGAACGAAGAAGAATTCGCTCGACACTGCGATTTCCCAGGATTATGTTTCCGCTCGAGTCCACGAGCAAGATGCCGACCGGAACATTGTCGAGTACGACTTGCGTTGTCTCACGCTCAAGTTTCAGCTCCGTCAACGCACGATCTCGATCCCGCAACGTGTCGCGGATCTCATATTGACGCTCGCGTGCCCGCAGCGCGGCGCGAACGCTGCTGATGAGGGTCGCCGCTCGAATCGGGCGTTCCAGCAGAATCGGGGAGCCGATAAACATCTGGTCGTAGCTAGTCCGATAGCCTTGAAGGGTTTCTCGGCTACCGTTGGTCAATATCAGAATCGGAAGGTCCGACCACTCCGGCTGATGTTTGATGCGATCACTCAGTTGTTGCACGAACGGCGGCTTCATCGCCTCCTCGGCGATCAACAGCGGGCCCACTTCCTCGTGGTCCTTCAAGAACGACAAATCCGCGCGCACTTCCGCGGACAGCCCATTCTGGTGAAGGACTGCAACGATAAGCTCCGCATCGCGACCCGTGGGGGCGATTACCCGTACGACCAAACTCATTCCGATAGCCCCGTCCGCTGGTTCAATCCCTTCCTTCGCTGAAAACTGGAACTCCCGTCAGAACTCCCTGGAAACTGGTCAGAGGCTCGCCGATCTCGACTCCTTGGTTGCTCATGCGCAGCTCCCGCAGTGTTCGTTCGTGTTGACCGACACGCTGTTTCACAACGGAGATCACCTGTCGGATTTCACCTTCCGCCTCGTAATAGCGAAGCAAAACGACGGTGTCGGAGAGATAGCTGACGTCGATCTCAGATTGCATGGCGCCGATTAATCCGTGCTGGGTAAAGATGAGAAACGTGACCACGCCTTTTTGATTTAAGAACGCCAGCAGTTCATGCAAATGCAGCGTCAGGTCGTGTTCGCCAGGCATGGAGGTCAAAAAGCCATTCAGGCTATCGATGACCACAACTCTGGTATCTTTGCTCTCCACGTCTCGGCGAATCTGCCAGACAAATTCACCCGGAGAAAGCTCCGCAGGGTCCACCTGCGACATGGCCAGCATGCCATGTTCGATCTGATCGTAGACCGGCATCCCCAGACCGGCCATGCGGTCCTGTGCGGTGCGCAGCACCTCATCGAACGCATACACGATGGCGCGATCGCCGCGTTTTGCGGCAGCGTAAGCGAACATCATCGCGAGGGTAGATTTGCCGCTTCCAGACGGGCCAATCAACAAGGTTGCGGAGCCGCGATTAATCCCACCCCCAAACATTTTGTCGAGGGCGGGCAAACAGCTGGTGATTCTTTCTCCGTCAAATCGAGCAGAATGCTCGCTGGCGATAAGCCTTGGGTAGACGACCAGGCCGCCGTGCTGGATCGTGTAATCGTGAAATCCCTCGCGATACGCGCTTCCACGCAGTTTCAGAATTTCGATTTGACGCCGAGTCACTCCGTACGAGCGAGCGATCTTCTCCAGCCGAATGACACCGTGGGCGATGCTTTGCAACTGCATGTCGCTGCCTTCGGCGGTGCGGTCATCCAGCAACAGCACCGTGGTGTCGCGGCCGGCAAAAAAATGTTTCAGCGCCAGCAATTGGCGGCGATAGCGCATCGGGTCGGCGGCCAACAGGCGAAGCTCGGAAAGGGAATCGATCACCAGGCGATCGGGTTGCACGTTGTCGATGATCTGCGTGAGCTTTTGGATGGTGTCTGCAAGCTCCACCTCGCTTGGATGAAAGACGGTGTACTGCAGGTTGGGGCTCAAACTGGCTTCGGCCGGAATGAACTCCGCGATGGGTAGCTCCGCAGCATCCCAGCCGTGCGATCGCGCTGAAGCGTTCAGCTCCGCTTGCGATTCAGACAGCGTGATGTACAGCGTCTTTTCGCCTCTGTGAACGCCCGCCAGGATGAATTGCATTGCGAGGGTTGTCTTGCCGGTCCCGGGATTTCCTTCAATCAGGTACATCTGGCCAGCGGGCAGGCCGCCATTCAAAATATCGTCGAGCCCTGGGATCCCAGTGTCAATTCGAGTGATCGCATATTTGTCGTTCATAGGATTTCCAAAGATTCGAATCAGTGCTGCAAAATGTATTTTCAAAAAATGGATATTTTCGGAGGCTACTGGCACCGAGCTGCAGCCCACTCATCCGCCCAGGCAGCCGTATGGAGGCAACGGACCGTTGGCTTATGGCGTAAGTCGCCGCTTTGGTTAGGATGCGGATGATGGGTCGATTGCTGCTTTGCAGGGGTCCGTGTCCGAGTCTTGCGTGGAATGTTCTGTTAAAAATCGGCACCACGGTACGAGTTGGCTGCGGCGACGACCCCAATTCTGCTGGCGGTCGGTGCATGTTCCGCCACGGCAGACCGTCGATTCGATCGATGGCATCACAATGCCAGCCGGCCGCGAGGGCAACCCGCGTGCGCCCTGACACCTCCTACCTAGTCGAGCCTGTTGTCCACATCGACGATTTCGACTGTTGCGATGCATTCGACGGAGCATGGGCTCCGCGCGGTTGAAGTTTGGTCTGCGGGCAAGCTTGAGCGCGGTACATATTCGTTTTCAGGTGAAAGAACATTCGGATGACATCGGAATCAAGTCACAAGACAGCGAAGAAGAAAACGGCAAAGAAAAAGTGGGTGAAGAATGTCACCACGGATTCAACCCACCCTCCGCATGATCTATTCACCAAAAGCGCTGCCGTTATTGCTCGATCACTGGCGTCGAAGAAGGTTTCGCCAAAAGGCGCTTCGTCCGGCATGCGCATGTTGACCTATTACATCAATCGAGCCGGGAAAAATCTTTCTGCCTCTCGCAAAGCAGAGCTGGAAAAAGCAAAGCAACTTCTATCCAAAAAGATCAAGCAACAGAAAGAAGCGACGTAAACGGTTCTTTGCGAACGATGCTGCATCGATGCCGCTTCCAATCGCCCAGGTTCAAATCGAAATCAAGCACGAGAGGGAAAGACAATGGCCGATAACGGGTCGATGCCGCTGAAGCGCTTCGGCAAGACTGATGTTCGGATCTCTGCGCTTGGCCTGGGCGGCCATCACCTGGGCGCAGCCAAAGACGAGCATGCCGCCGTCGCCATTGTGCACGCCGCGTTGGATGGCGGTGTCATTTTTTTCGACAACTGCTGGGAATACAACCGTGGCAAGTCAGAGGACTGGCTGGGCAAAGGCCTGAAAGGACGCCGCGACAATGCCTTTCTGATGAGCAAGGTGTGCACGCATGGCCGCGATGCTGCGCTGGCGACCCAAATGCTGGAGCAGAGTTTGCGGCGCTTGCAGACCGACCATCTGGAATTATGGCAGATTCACGGCGTCGTGTTCCAGAACGATCCGGAATGGTTCATCCGTCCCGGCGGCGCAGCAGAAGCGCTGCTGAAGGCGAAGAAGGACGGCAAGGTTCGCTTCGTGGGATTTACTGGGCACAAAGATCCAGAGATTCATCTCGCCATGTTGAACACGGGATTTCCATTCGACGCAGTCCAAATGCCGCTAAATCCATTTGACGCGAACTTCTTCAGCTTTGAGCAGAAAGTACTGCCCGTGCTGGTAGAGCGAGGCATCGCACCTCTCGCGATGAAGCCCATCGGCGGTCATGGCGAGCCAGTGCAAAATGGAGTGTTCACCGCAGAAGAACTGCTTCGCTATTCCATGTCGCTTCCCGTAGCTACAACGATCACTGGCGTTTCGGAGATGGAGATGCTGCAGCAAAATTTGAAGATCGCGCACGAATTCACGCCCCTAAGTCCAACCGAGATGCAGGCGCTCCGCGATCGCGCCAGGCCCTACGCCGGAGACGGCCGATTCGAGCTGTACAAAACGTCACTCAGATTCGATAACCCGGAGGCGCGACTTGCCCATGCGTTTCCGCTGGATATGACGGCGGTGGAAGTGAAGCAAATGGTGGAAGCCACGCAGAATACCGGACGTCCTTTCCCTGAGGTTTCGTAATAACCTATGCTGCTGGTCAGGAGAGAGTTTCGTGAACGACATGGAGAAAGCTAGCCGGCTTCGAAATTCAGAGCTTGCCACTCCGGGACCGCGGACCAGGGGCGCGACACACAAGCCTGCGGTTTCTCGCGGGCGATTATTGCAGACCGCGGCATTCACGAGTGCTGCCGCCGTAGTGTCGCCAGCCACTCAGGCTCGCGCTCAAGCGACCTACCCTCGCTCGTCAGGAAATGCCGATGAGGCACAGGTGCCCAATCCGATTGTGCCTAACTTTCCCGGCGAATATGGAAGCGCGACGACATCTTTCCAGGTGCTCCGGCGTCCCATGGGCAACACTGGACTTCAAGTGTCCATTCTCGGCATGGGCGGATATCATCTCGGCACCGTCGGTATACAAAAGGATGTGAATAACATGGTCGCCAAAGCGCTCGACCATGGCATTAACTTCTTCGACAATGCGTGGGAGTATCACCAGGGTCTGAGCGAGGAACTGGTTGGAGCGGCGCTCAAAGGAAAACGTGATCAGGCCATCGTGATGACAAAGGTGTGCACGCACGGGCGCAAGAAAGATGTCGCCATGCGCATGCTGGAAGAATCTCTCACGCGATTGCAGACCGATCACCTGGATGTATGGCAGGTTCATGAAGTCATCTATTACAACGATCCTGAAAAAGCCTACCAGCCCGACGGAGTCCTGGAAGCGCTGGCCGCCGCACGGCAGCAGGGCAAGGTGCGCTTTGTCGGATTCACCGGCCACAAAAATCCTTCGATCCATTTGGACATGCTGAACCGCGGGTTCCACTTCGACACGGTGCAAATGCCCATCAATCCCTTCGACCCCAGCTTTCGGTCGTTCGAAGAAAACGTGCTGCCTGTCGCGCTGCAGAAGGGCATGGCGGTTTTCTCGATGAAAAGCATGGGCGGCTCCGGTGAGCCGATCGTTCATGGCGCCCTCACTCCTACGGAAGCGCTGTCGTACGCCATGAGTGTGCCGGGAGTGTCGACGACCATTTCGGGCATGGATTCGATGGCGGTTCTCGATCAGAATCTGGAGATCCTGCTAAGGTTCAAACCGCTCAGCGAAAAACAAATGTCTGAGTTGCGCGAGCATGGCCGCCAGTTCAACGATGGCCGATACGAGCTATTCAAGAGCTCCGCCAAATACGACGGCGACGTCGGCCGCGAACAGCATCACTACCCACCCCCAACCGAGTTGCCGGCTTGAGCATGCTTGCAGCCGGCTCAACCCGAAAATTGAGAGACGCATTTTCTTCGGTTACGAAAGATTGCGGGCGTGGCGCAATCTTACCTGCCGGCAAGATTGCGCCAAATTGTGTCAGGGGCTTTTTCCGCGTCTAAAAAATATAGT
>JBARFA010000030.1:0-11837 GCA_049796755.1 Acidobacteriaceae bacterium | reverse complement strand
GAGCCGACGTTCGAAGGCGGAGGCGCGCTCCAGGTCGCAGGTCCAGGCGCGCCACTCAGCGGGTGTCCAGGAGGGTAGCCTCCCATGCTGGCTGCATACTGCTGCTCTTCCTGTCGGGCACGAACGTCGGCCGTCCACACCGCGCGTTCGGCAACCATCAACAAGCCAATGACGATCAGAATCAGTGGCCAGCTGGTATCCCAGTTCATAATGTGCCACTGGTTCAACAACGCCAGCACGCCGATCAAGATCAGAATTACGGCACCGCGCAAGCGGCGAATTTGATACCAGCGATTCATCGTGCACCTCCCACAGGCGGCTTCTGGCTATGATGAATCACCATCCACACGCCAATACCAATCAGCACAATCGGCCAGCCTCGATCCATCCAATGCTCGCTTAGAATGCCGAGGTTGCCCAGTAAGAATGCCAATCCCAGAACAATCAAAATGACCGCGCCGGTGTGAATTCCGCGATTGGGTCCCAGCGGTCCGGTGGAACCAAACGGATTCAATGGATCCGCCGGATTTGCGGGATTTGGAGGCGGCGCGGTGCTGCCGGTCCAGGGATTTGCCGGCGGTGTGGGCCTGGCGCCAAACCAGCGGGCAATATCATTCAAGCCCAGCGGATTGGGCAATGGAAGCCCGTCCCTGCGGGCAATGGCAGTCTGGTAAGCGTCAAACACCTGGTAAACGACCCAGCCAAAGGCCACGAATCCCAGGACGCCGTTGTAATGGGAAAAATCGACGAGCAAGGCAAAAATCACGATATGGGCCAGCGCTTTGGCAAACTGGCCGTTGTACATCGCCCCTACGCCCGGAATCCAGCCTAGCCCGAAGGCAACCCACGGGTTCGTGCCCCAGCTAGGCATATTGCCGGCGGCGCCGGGAGCACTGGAAATGTATTGATAGCCCGGCCCTGCGGTGTACTCATTTCCCTTGCCATCGGAAACGTGAATGCCGTCCGGCGTCTGGACAAATCTCGCACCACCCACACTTTTCCCCGAGGGCGCCGCACCAATCCGGGCCGCCAGGCAAGGCTCACAGCTTACGATGTTATTGACCTTATGAACGCATTGCTCACACAGCGGCTTTCCACAGAACTGGCAGTAAGCTGCAACCGGTATTTCGGGATGATTTGCACAATTCATGCCGAGTTCCTTTCTGGCACAGAAAAACGACGCAACTGAAACAAGTGTGACGAAGCCTGCGCGGCAGGCTGGCAGACAAATTCAGAAAGCACCGTAGACATCACCTGTGGCCGACCGCTCTCAACAGCGTTCAAGCCGGACAGTGGTTGTACGCTCATCGACGCATCGATCACCGGACCGCTGAAGACAGGTACGGGTTCAACCGGAGTCGCGCGATTCCGCTGCACATTTTGATCCTTGACGGGCATCACTTCCATCCGTTCCCGATGCACTCCTTCGCGATCGCTCTGGTCGTTTTTGCCGCTGCCATGGCTCTGACCATCTCTTCCCGATCCCTGCTTGCCCTGGGGATAGGTGGTCTTTTCCTGCACAGGCGCGGAGTCCGCTGCCTGACGCAGCTGATGAACTCGCGACTCAACTTCATACACAATACGAAGATTCTCATAGTAATGCACGACGCGTGCATTCGCCTGCGCATATTGGCGGGTCACAGCCCGGCGCATCGCCTGCGGTTCCAGGTCGGAAGCGCGAAAACTGGTCAACTTGACCCCAACCAGGTTCAGCGTCAGCGAAATCGAGAAGAATGCCATCGCAGCCACCAACGCCATGCGCGGCTCAAAGACCGTCTTCCGCAGCAGCACCACGGAAGGACGCTGCCAGACCGGCGTAGCCGCAATCCCCTCGCGACCCAGCGTTTCGTTGTCCGCGACGTTTTCATCCTGGATGGTCGCTGTTTCGGAATCCAGCGAAGCATAGCCCGGCAAACTATACCGGTCTGCGGCAAATGTATCGGTTTCCCCGGGAATCTTCGGCGTCGACCATCGCGGATGCGCTGTCTCCCCTGCGCCGCTGGTTCGCGCCAGAATTTTTGCAACCAGATCGGAAGGAGGAACCAGCGGTTCCAGTTTCAACATCAGCAGCCACTCGCGGCCCTTGCGCGCCTGGGAGATTTTCTCGCGGCAGGACGCACAGTCGCTCGTATGCGCACGCACCTGCTCCGCCACTGTCGCAGCCAATGTGCCCTCGGCAGCCTCCACCCACAACAGCTCAACCGCGGCGCAGTCCAGCTTGTCCGATGGGACGTTCGCCGACTTTCCAGCCGGCTTGTCTCCAAATTGGCCGTGGTCCTTCATCTACATCACCTGCCTTTTAGTACGTTCCAACAGCCTTGCAAGTTCCACGCGGCCGCGACTAATGCGCGACTTTACAGTACCTTCCGGAATACGCAAGACTTCAGCAATTTCCTTGTAATCCATATCCTTCAAATCACGCAAAATCACAGCCTCCCGCAGCTCCGGGGACACCTGCAGCAGGGCTTTCTGGACCAAATCCTGCAATTCGCGATCCATATAGTTCTTTAGGGGGTCGGCCTGTGCTGTGTGGAGTTTTTCAGCCGGGCTGGCCGAGGTGCCTTCCAGGTCCTCCCACCCCGCATCCAGGGATTGGGTGGTCTGTTCGGCGCGGGTGCGGCGGAAATGATCCACCAGCAGGTTCCGCGTGAGAGTTGTCAGCCAGGTCGGGAAACTGCCGCGCTCGACGTCAAATGTCTTCAGGTTGCGATAGACCTTCAGAAAAACATCCTGGGTCAGGTCTTCCGCATCGCTAGCCGATCCTGTAAACCGATAACAGAGCCCATAAACGCGGCGATGCTGTGACTCCACCACCTGCTGCCAGGCATGGCCATCTCCCTGCAGGCAACGTCGTACGAGTGCATTGGTCTCTTCCACGGAGTCGGGATTTGCGGGCATCCGTTGTCTTGAATCAGAAATCCCCTTTGAAGGGGTGGTAGTGTGGCCCATACTCCCGCGGCGATCCCGCAGGTCAAATCGCGCTATGCTACTGCACGGATATGGTAAGGCCGCCAATCCCATAGCAGAAGATACGCGGGCCACCACGTTTCGGTTCCCTCACATACTACAGAAACCCAGGCCGCTGAGCGACAGGATTTTTCGTTCCAGGGTGGGATTACATGTCGTGCGGCACGTGGTCGGAAGCGATGGGGTTCTCGTAAAGCGAATAGTCCCGGCTGACAACCGTGATGCCGCTCTCCGTCACCAGGTAGTTTTTGCGGTCTTCATTCGAATCGTACCCAATCACGGTTCCTTCCGGAATCTGAACATCGCGATCGATGATGGCGCGGCGGATTCGCGAATGGCGTCCGATCCTGACATGAGAAAAAAGAATGCTCGAATCCACTTCCCCATAGGAATTGACGCGGACATCGTGCGACAAAACGCTGTTGCGCACCGTGGCGCCGGAAACGATGCAACCGGCGGAAATGACGGTATTGATGGCCATGCCGGTGCGTCCGGGCTCGCCGAATACAAACTTGGCCGGCGGATACTGCAGCGGCCGGGTCCGCATCGGCCAGCTTTTATCGTAGAGATTGAAGATCGGGGTCACTGAGGCGACATCCATATTGGCGTCGTAATAGGCGTCAAGCGTTCCCACATCCCGCCAATACAGCGCCTCCTGCTTATTCTCATCGACAAAATTGAAGGCGTACATTTTGTACTGGCCCAGCATCGCCGGCAGGATATTGTGCCCGAAATCGTGCTGCGAATTTGGATCTTCCGCGTCGCGAATCAGTGCCGGCAGCAAGGCGTCGGTGTTGAACAGGTAAATGCCCATGGACGCGTCCACCTTGTCCTGATTGAACGGTGAGCGCATATGGGTTTGCTGCGGTTTCTCCTGGAAGCCGGTGACTTCTCCGCTTCGCGACACCTCAACCACACCGAATCGAGAGACCTCCGAAGGATCGATGGGCAGCGTCGCCAGGGTCACATCGGCCCCGGAGTCGATATGCTGCTGCACCATGCGACCGTAGTTCATCTTGTAAATATGGTCGCCGGAAAGCAGCAAAACCCTCTTGGGCTGTTCGCTGCCGATGGAATAAATGTTCTGATAGACCGCGTCCGCCGTGCCCATATACCAGTTCGAGCTGACCCGCTGCATCGGCGGCAGAATCTCAATGAACTCTCCCAGCTCGTTCGCCACCACCGAGCCCCATCCCTCGCGAATATGTCGATTCAGCGAGAGCGCCTTATATTGCGTAAGAATGTAGATCCGTCGAAGGTCAGAATTAATGCAGTTCGATAGCGTGATATCGATGATGCGATAGTTGCCGCCGAACGGAACAGCCGGCTTGGCACGATCGCGAGTCAGAGGATAGAGCCGCTCACCGGCCCCACCCGCCAGAAGTACTCCCAAGGTGTCTTTCATCGAGGGCATTTGATTTGCCTATCCTGCCGAAATTCGATTCGTTGCGAGTATACCAATCCGTACAGACTTGTCATTTCAGTCCCTGAAACTGCCGAGCGTGAATATTCAGCCGCAGTGTTCACACTCCTTAGTACTACAGTTGTAGATCGGCGTTTCGGAGGGAGCAGGGGGTTTCAACCCCCTGAAAAATGGCCCAAAAAACAAGGGGCCTTTAGGCCCGGGTATTTGCTCCGTTCCGCGAAATTGAAGCAAATACAACTGTAGTATTAGGATGCTTCGCGACGGCATCTCGCAATGCCGACAGAAATATTCAATGCGACAATAAATCAGATGCGCTTTCAACCCACGTTTCGGCCGCGACTATAATGCTGCAGCTAACCCGCGCCGGCAAACGCTTCGGCCACAAACTTCTGTTTGAAAAAATCGACTGGCAGATCACTCCCGGCGAGCGCACCGGGCTGGTTGGCGGCAACGGCACCGGCAAATCCACCCTGCTGCGAATCCTCGCAGGCCTCGACTCCTTAGACGATGGCTCCATGGAGTCGACCGGCGGCATGACCTTCGGCTACCTGCCTCAGGATGGTTTGCAATTGCGGGGACGCTCCGTTTTCGATGAATGCCTGTCTGCGTTCGCAAAGACACAAGCGCTCGAGCACAAAATTCAGCGACTGCATTCGCAATTGGCGGAATTGCCGCCCCACTCCGGCGAATACGCTGCCGTCATCGAACAATTGACACGCAGCGATGCCGAATTTCACGCGCTCGATGGCTATACCATCGAAGCCCGCGTCGGCACAGTCTTGTCCGGCCTTGGCTTTTCCAAAGAGGATTGGCAGCGCAAGACGGAAGAGTTTTCCGGAGGCTGGCAGATGCGAATTGCCCTTGCCAAGCTGCTGCTGGAAAAACCCGATCTTCTATTGCTCGATGAGCCTACCAACCACCTGGACCTGGAAGCCAGGAACTGGCTGGAAGGCTATCTCCACGCCTATCCGCATGCCTATGTTTTGGTCTCGCATGATCGATTTTTCCTGGACATCGCGACCGACAAAATTGTCGAACTGTGGAATCACCGCCTGTACAGCTACACCGGAAATTACGAAAAGTATTTGCAGGAGAAAGCAGAGCGGCAGGTCCAGCTAGAGGCCGCCTATCGCCATCAGCGCGAACACATCGAACATTTGGAATCCTTCATCACTCGCTTTCGTGCGCAAGCCACCAAAGCGCGCCAGGTGCAGAGCCGCATAAAAGAACTGGAACGCATCGAGCGCATCGAATTGCCTCCTGCGGAAACCGAAATTCATTTCACCTTCCCGCAGCCGCCGCCCAGCGGACGTACCGTCGCCGAGGCGCAACAAATCAGCAAGAGCTATGGCGCGAAGCAAGTATTTTCGGCCGTGCAGTTCACCATTGAGCGCGGCGAGCGCATCGCGTTAGTAGGCCCGAATGGCGCGGGTAAATCGACCCTGATTCGCCTGTTGGCAGCAATGGACAATCCCACGACCGGCCAGCTTCGCCTGGGACACAATGTTGTGCTGCAATATTTCGCCCAGGATCAATACAAAGAACTCGACGCCGACGCCCGCATGCTGGACGACATTGGCCGCAGTGCTCCCAGAATTCCCCAGACAGAATTGCGAAGCCTGCTGGGGTGCTTTCTATTCTCCGGCGACGATGTGTTCAAGCCGCTCGGCGTGCTTTCCGGTGGCGAACGCAATCGCTACGCCCTGGCGCGACTGCTGGTAAGTCCGGCAAATTTTCTGCTGCTGGATGAGCCCACCAACCACCTGGACATGCGCGCCAAAGAAGTGCTGCTGGAAGCCATCCGGAACTTCACCGGCACCGTTGTGTTCGTTTCGCACGATCGCGCATTTATCGATGCGCTCGCGACTCGCGTCTTTGAAATTCGCGATGGCGCCGTGCATGTCTACACCGGAAATTATGAAGATTATCTGTGGCAGATTTCTCGGCAGGCAGAAACAGCAGCAAAAACCCCCGCCGCATCGGACGGAAGAAAATCAAATGACAATCCCGCACCTACGACGATGCCTGACCCACCGTCGAATGGCCAACTAGAAAGCCCAGCGGCCAAACGCGTCAGCCGCATCAATCCCATTCGCCTGCGGCAAATGCAGGACCGCTGCAACGCGCTCGAAGAAGAGATTCCCCGCATGGAAGCGGCCATCCAAACCACCGAACAGCAATTGGGCGTCTATGTTTCCGCCGAGCACTACCAGTCGCAGCAGAATCAACTCGACCAGATGCGCACCGAGCATACCGCCATGCTGACCGAATGGGAAGAATTAGTCGTGCAGTTGGAGGGGCAGGCCGGAATCTCTTCCTCCACCCCTTAGTACTACAGTTGCAGATTGCGGTTGCGGAGGGAGCAGGGGGTTTCAACCCCCTGAAAAATGGCAAAAAAACAAGGTGGCATTTAGGCCCGGATCGGACCATAAGAACGAAGTACAACTGTAGTCTTAGGAAACTGCCTGCTCGCTCCTGCATAATGCAAATACGTATGGACCTTTTGTGGAAGCCGGAAAACTGGGCGGAGCGCCTGGATGAATTGCAGTCGTTCGATCCGGAGCGGAAAGAAGCTCCGCTGCGCCGCGACGTTCGCTCGCTGGGAACGCTGCTGGGGCGCGTGCTTCGAGAGCAGGCCGGAGATGCGCTGTTCCAGGCGGTGGAAGATTTGCGTCGCATCACCACCGATGGCCGCGAAGCGCGGCTGCAAGGCGATGTGAAGAAGGCCGACTTTCTGCTGGCGGAAGCCATTGCCCGCATCGCTACCTGCGATACCGGATTTGCGGAGCAGCTGACGCGCGCTTTCGCCTTTTATTTTGAGCTGATCAATCTTGCCGAAACCAATCATCGCAAGCGTCGTCGCCGCGCCCATCGCCTCTTAGGGAGTCAAACACCGCCGCAGCCCGGAGAAATGCGCGGGACCCTTCGACGCATGCGCGAAGCCGGTATTACAGCCAGCGAAGCCATGGAATATCTGGCGAAAATCTGCGTCATCCCAGTCTTCACCGCTCATCCAACCGAGGTCGCCCGGCGCTCCGTCCTGTTCAAGCGGCGACGCCTGGGTGAAACCCTGGAAAGCCTGAATCAAATTCCATTGCAGGATGAAGAACTCGCCGCTCGCGAAGAAGACATCCTCGCGGAGATCACGGCGCTATGGCAGACCGATGAAGTTCGCAGCCATCGCCCCACCGTGCAGAACGAAATCAAACTTGGTCTCGATTATTACGACATCGCCATCTTTGAAACCCTGCCGCAGCTATTCGAAGAGATTGCCGGCGCATTGCGCGACGAGTATGGCCTCGAAATCGAAGCAAATGACCTGCCGCAAGTGGTGAAGTTTGGTTCCTGGATCGGCGGCGACCGCGACGGCAACCCATTTGTAACTCCAGAAGTTACATGGCAGGCCATCACCATGGCGCGACGCAAATTAATTGAACATTATTGCGCTCGCATTCAGTTAATCCTCGACCTGCTGACACCTTCCGTCCAGCGAGTCGGCGTAAGTTCCGCGCTGGAGAAAAAACTGCATAGCTATTCGGCGCAGCTGGAACGATCCGGGGCCGGCATCGATCAACGCTATCCTCACGAGTTGCACCGCCGCTTCGTCTTGTGCATTCGCATGCGACTCGAAGCTGCTGCGCGACAGCTGCACGATACATCGGCGCCGATCGGCCTGCCTCCATATCGCTCCAGCCAGGAATTGCTGGACGATCTTCACCTCGTCCGCGACAGTCTGGGCCAGGAAAAAAGCCTGCGCCTGGCCCGCAAGCTGATCGATCCTCTGGTCCGTGAAGTGCGCACCTTTGGCCTGCACCTGCATACGCTGGACATTCGCGCCCATGCCCGTCAACTGACACAGACGCTACGTGAGATCGAAGAGAACTGCGAGCAGGATTCTTCTCTGGAAAATTTCGCCTCACCGCTCTCACAGGAGACAGCCGATGTCTTAGCCACCTTCCGCGCCATCGCGCAGATTCAGCGCGACGAGCCGGTGGAAACCATTCAGCAATACGTCATCAGCGGCGCAACCAGCGCAGAAGATGTCTGGCGCGTATTGCATCTGGCGCGCACCCATGAAGTCTCCTGCATGGCCGGCGAAAATCGCGCTGCCATCCGCGTGGTTCCGCTGTTCGAATCCATTGAGGACCTGCGCGGAGCCGCCGCCATCTGCCGCGAAATCTGGACCGCGCCTGCCTATCAGCCTCTGCTCGAATCCTGGCAGCGCCGTCAGGAAGTGATGCTCGGCTATTCCGATTCCAATAAAGACGGCGGCATGCTGACCAGCACCTGGGAGATCTATAAAACCCATCGCGCCCTCTACGCCGTCGCTCGCGAATGCGGCATCGATCTGCGCCTGTTTCACGGCCGCGGCGGTACCGTCGGTCGCGGCGGCGCACCCACACATCGCGCCATCTACGCCCAGCCCATCGGCGATTTCAACGGTGAAATTCGCATCACGGAACAAGGCGAAGTCCTGCACTGGAAATATTCCGACGTCGTCCTCGCGGAATGGAACCTGGAGCTGATGGTCGCCGCCTCGCTCGATGCCTTGGCGCGCCCGGAAGCGAATCGCCCCGGTGGTCATCGCACCGGCGAGATGATGCCCGGATGGGAGGAGGTGTGCGACGAGCTTTCTGCCATCGCCTACTCCTTCTACCGCAAAAATATTCCTGAAGATGAAGAGGTCCTGCAATATTTCGCTGAAGCCACGCCGGTGAATGAACTCGAGTTTGCCCGCATCGGTTCCCGTCCCGTGCGTCGCAAAGCAAGAAATAATTTTGCCGACCTGCGCGCCATCCCCTGGGTCTTCGGCTGGATGCAGAGCCGTCACGGTGTACCCGGATGGTTCGGCGTCGGCCACGCGCTGGAGCATTCCATTGCCCATGGAAATCTTCCCATCCTGCAGCACATGATGCGGGAATTTCCCATGTTCATCGATCTCATTCGCAACGTCGAACTCTCGCTCGCCAAGGCCGACTTCCACATCGCCAAACAATATTCCCTGCTGACAAAAGATCGCGCCCTCGGCGATCGAGTCTTCACCCGTCTCGAATCAGAATACGAAAGCACGCGCCGCGCCGTGCTCGCCGTGACCGGGCAAAAAGTTCTGCTGGAAACCAATCCGGTGCTCTCGCGTTCCATTCGAGTCAGAAATCCCTACGTCGATCCCATGAGCCTGATCCAGGTGGAGTTGCTTCGCCGCAAGCGAGCCGGCGACACCAGCGATTCCCTGCAGCGCGCCATCGCCGCCACCATCAACGGCATTTCCGCAGGACTCAGAAACACGGGCTAACCCGGCACCGCTCGATTGTTCGCCCCTCCAGCAAAACATTCGCCGAGAATCGCTTGCATAAAAAGCACGGAATCTTCGTCTCTAACTTTCTTTCATAATCTTCGTCTCTAACTTTCTTTCATTCAGTCAATTGCATTCCTCTCCAAGCCTCCCGCGCGTCAAAGGACATCGAACCAACTCGCGCCTGCATCGCACTTATTAGGTGTGAGTTTTTCAAGGAAGGGGAGGATTTCAATGGCAACTATGGCACCACAATACGCGGATTATCCCGTGATTCCCGCAAGACGGGTTTTCTCTTGGTCAGGCATTTTTGCGGGTACCTTCGTCTTTTTGGCGATTGAAAGTACGTTCGGACTGCTTGGAGCGGCGATTTTCGCGTCGGCCAGCAATCCTCACGCAGCCGTCCCAACAACCCCAGGCTTGAGTATCGGATTTGAAATTTGGATGGTCATTCTTTCCATCATCGCGCTATATTTTGCCGGCAAAACATCCAGCAAGCTCCTGGTGCGCGACGGAAATTTAGGCGTGTACCACGGTCTTGTCACCTTCGGCATGGCCGTATTTTCAACCGTCCTGATCCTGGCGCTATCGCTTGGCGGCACCACCGCAATCTCGACCGCTCGTATCGGCAACGTCGCGGGATATATTTCCGCCGGTGGAGAATGGTGGCTGTTCGTAGCCTTCGTCCTCTCCATGATTTCCGCCGCAGTCGGCGGCATCCATGGATCCAGAGGAGTGACACCTGCCGCCCCGGTTGCACAGGACAAAGCTACCGCTACGCGGAATATCGCCTAACTGAAGATCTAGTCGGCGCAATCTGCAATGACAAAGAGGGCTGCATAGCAGCCCTCTTTGTCTCTAAATCAATTGCACGGCATCACAGCATGTTCACATATGGTGGAATGTCATGGGTGCCCCAGAGCCTGCCCTGAGCTTGTCGAATGGGTCTCGCTTCTGAGACCTGGGATGTTTCGACCCGCGAATACATCTGGGTGCCCCATCCTGGCAGAGCTAGGGTGGGATGGAGCGAAGTCCGCACCACAGCAACCGTGAAAGGCTTAGTCGGTTTGTTCCTTGCGAGCCTTTTTACGATTGCGCTTGCGGGCCAACGCCTGCTTCATGCGCATCTTCTCGCCTGGCTTCATGTAGTACGAGTGCCGCTTGACTTCCTTAATAATGTCTTCCTGCTGCACCTTGCGCTTGAAGCGGCGCAGTGCATTCTCCAGCGGTTCGCCTTCTTGAATCTTTACTTCTGCCAAATGAGATTACACCTCCCAACGCTCCGGTTGGACACCCTCTAGAATACCGTATTTCCCCCAGAATTTCCTCCTCGTGTGTTAATTAAGGAGTCATGCTCATTTGGTGGTTCGTCTACGGGGTGCCTCTTTTTTCGTTGATGATTGCATCGGTGTCGCTGTTCCGCTTTCGTCCTCGCCCGTTCGTTATGCCATTTGCAATTCTGGCATTGGCCTGGAGCACCGCATCGTCCGCGATGGGAATATATGGGTTGATCCATGTGGATCAGTTGTCACGTAGAAATTTCTTTGACTACGGCTTTGAACGGCGAGCGGCGACCGTCGCATATCTTGGATTAGTGACGGCCATTGCGTGGCTTCTTCTCGGCCATAAGTGGAAAAATCTTCCTGCATGGATCGCATTCGCGGTTTCCCTGTGGATGTCCTTGGTGTGGACCGCAGCGTGCATGACCCTCTGAAAAGCCGGGTGCCCCATTCAAGCCCTCCGTTGGCTTGAGTGGGATGAGAAGAACTCATCCCCAGCACGCCGATGCATTATCGGCGAAACGTCCACTTCACGCGATGTTAAATCCGGAAAAGGGCTGCGATCAGAGCCCAACAATTGGCTCGCGAGGGAAATCCGACGGCAGGTTTTCGCCGCAGTATTGCCGGAGCTCAATGAGCAAGCGTGCCCTGTCTGGCAATACAGAGGTGTGGACAATCTTTGTTCCATCGGAACCCGTGATCGTCACCGTGCGACTTTTCTCTCCGGTGTTTATCTCGACAATGTCTTCCCAGCGAACGCGCTTGTTTTTCCAAAGCCAGGAGACCTGCTGCAGTCCCTCGCGCTTCACGAGGATCGAACCGGGGAACACGGTTGCAAACATTACCGTACCAATGCCGAAACCCACCGCCA
>JBARFA010000029.1:0-8516 GCA_049796755.1 Acidobacteriaceae bacterium | reverse complement strand
TCCAAATGGATGCCCGCTCTCATCTCCTAAACAACAACTACTGCGATGTGTGGTGCGTGTGATGCACTGCGTGTGGTTTGGGGGTCGCAGGCGCCATCCCGTCCCTCATGATGATCATGGGCGGATTCTGCGTATACGAGTCAAAGGTTGCAATGTAGTTGACCATGGAACCGATGGTGGGCGGCGTTTTCAGCGGGGTCTTCATGTTGATGGTGAAGTCCGCTTTATTCGACTGCTGCGCATCGTCGGAAACGGCCAGCTGGACAGTGTCCGGAGTTGCCGAAATCACCTTTCCAGGCACCTTGGTCGTCAAGTCCTTCATGGTGCCCCAAACCGCGGATGCATCCGCCTGGGATCCGTTGGCTAGCACAAATTCCTTGTCCGTGAGTGCCATGGTTTTCAGATCAGGAGTCGATGTAACTGCATTGTGGGCCAGTTCCTGAGGAGACGGCGGCGGCGGGGCGGGCGTAATGGTAAAGCCGGCAGGCGGATTCAGAGATGCCTTCGCCTGGGCCTGAACCTGATCGAATCCATCCATGCCGCCGTGATACTTCTTGTACCAGTACTGAGCAGCCTTTTGAATCTCATCCTTGAAGGGCTCTGGAGCATAGGCGGCGGCGCGAGAGAGATACCAGACAGCATTCACCAGATCCTGCGGCGTCTTCTGGACATAGGCGGTTCCCAGCAGGTACGTGTCCTCAATTCCAGAGGTGGTTTGCTGTGCCGCGGGCATGGCCTTCAGTTCATCCTGGAAATACTTGATGGCGTCGTTGTAATCCTTCTTCTCCAGATCGTCATCGGCAATTGCGCCATCGAACAAGGGCTTCACCGCTGTCTTCATCTTGTCAAAATTGGCCGCATCCGCACCTTCCGGCGCGGAGGCCGATAGGCCAGCCTGCGCGTCCTTCGCCGCCTCATCCAGCAGCGGTTGCGCTTCGGCTGGGTTCGTCTTCTGACCAGCCTCCGACTTCAAGATGTAGGCACTCAGTGCCAGGGCGCGCAAATCCGTGGGATCCATCTGGATCACCTGCCGCGCCGCAGCCAGTGCTTTATTTGGATTCTTGGTTTGCATGTAGGAATCCATCAGGATTTCCAGCACCTGCTGCTTCACAACGCTGTCGGGATATTGCTGCAGAAATCCCTCGATCGCCGATTCCTTCGCCTGGGGCGTCGGTTGGCTGATGGCAGCATTGTAGGCGTTGTATTCCGCAGGGCTTTTAATGGTGATCGTGCCCGACCCTGCACTTTGCGCCTGCATCATGGGAGCGGCACTCATGGCGGAACCGGCCAACGCCAGCACCGTGACATACAAAAACTTTTTCTTCATCGATCACTCCTCGCGAACGAGTGTTTCATTGGGAATATAAATTATGCCACGCGCATCTCTGCCAGCGTCGCGCCAGCGATGGCCCCCGGCAGCAAGAATCGGAGACATCGTAACGAATGGCTTTGACTGAACAGACGGTGCCGCATTGGTGTGGTTAGCAGGATTATAAGGCCGGATATTCCGGTTCGTGTCAGTATTCCACCCAGTATCCTTCTGACGCAATAGCATTCCGCTATGTACGATGCAGTCAGAGGTCCTAGTGGCATGAAAAGCTGGCCAGAAAAACTCGGCAATGTGCGACTGATGGTTCTGGGAATCGTTCTAATGCTTCTGGCGGCGTTGTGGCTGGTCAGAAGAATTTTTGGTTGAACGTCAAGGCAAAGGCGCTTTCGCGGCGGCACATCGAAGTGATTCAAGGGAGAATTGGAATCGTGAACCAGACTGCCCCATTGTCAGACCAAGTTGCGATCGTCACTGGCGCCAGCCGCGGCATCGGCGCCGCGATCGCGCGCAAGCTGGCTTCACTGGGAGCTCACGTCGTCCTCACTGCGCGAGACAAAGGTCAACTCAATAGGATTGCCGCGGAGATAACCAATGCCGGAGGTCATGCAGAAACTCACGCCTGCGATTTGACGAAGCCGGAACAGATTGAAGCCTTCGCGCGGCTGGTGTTGCAAACACACGGGCGCTGCGACATTCTCGTTAACAACGCAGGCAAGGGATGGCTAGAGGGCCCGCTACATGAAACTCCACCTGATGTCTGGGAGCAGCAGTTCGCGCTAAACCTGAGGGCGCCGTATCTGATGCTGCGCGCCTTCGCACCTGCGATGATTGCGGCCAGGCGAGGACACATCATCAACATTTCTTCACTGGCCAGCCAGAATCCAGTGCCGAACGGAGCCGCCTACGCTGCAACAAAATGGGGACTGAATGGCATGATGGTGTCGGCGGCCGAAGAGTTGCGGCCATACCAGGTACGCGTGTCTCTGGTCGAGCCTGGGACCGTCCGCACGGAATTTGGATCGGGACAATCCAGCCACAAGTCCGCATTGGGTGCCATCGCGCCGGATGACATTGCGAACATCGTGGCTCTTTTGGCGACGCAGGCGGATCAATCCTTCATCAGCGAAGTGCAGATACGACCGACACTGAAAAAGTAGGATTTCTGGATCGGGATGGGTGAGGATTCCGGACTGAGACCTACCGACTTTCTAGGGCCTGATTCCACTAGACACACAACTGCTTGCGTTGCGGACTTCTTATCCACAACCCGCTGTATCTTATATTGACCCGGTGCCTTGGCAGGACTAAAGTGGAGCCATCGGTGGGCGGATTTCTGCCCCCGCAACGCTTGCCCCCAGAGGTGTCGATTGCTCGAACTTAAGCGCATTCATATTCTCGGCTTCAAGTCCTTCTGCGATCGCACGGAAGTGTTGCTCGACAGCAACGGCGTCACTGCGATTGTAGGCCCCAACGGATGCGGCAAATCCAATATTTCCGATGCCATCAGCTGGGTGCTGGGCGAGCAGTCGGCGAAGGACTTGCGTGGCATCAAGATGGAAGACGTTATCTTCTCAGGTACGCGGGAGAGGAAACCGACCGGCATGGCCGAGGTGTCACTGGTGCTGATCGATCCCGAGGTGTATCGGGCGGCAGGTTCGCATCCCGGGCCGGAGATGGTGCTCGACGACTGGGATGAAGCTGCGGTGCGCTCGCAGGCGGCGCAGGAGACGGAAGAGATTATTGCCGACTTGCAGCCGGGACAAATCATTGAAGGTCCGGTTGAGTTGGAACGCAAAGCTGCGCCTCAGGAGAATGAAGCGGAGGGATCGGCAGCCGCGGATGCTGGGACGACGGGCGAAGGCAATGTGGTCCTGAAGATTCGCCGCCGAAAATTCCAACGCAATCACGCCCAGGATGGCGAGATCATCATTTCGCGGCGACTGTTCCGCACTGGAGAGAGCGAATACTTGCTGAACGGCAAGCTTTGCCGCTTACGCGACATCCACGACGTGTTGATGGGTACCGGCCTGAATTCAGATTCCTACGGGATCATTGGGCAGGAGCGGATTGGGCAGCTATTAAGCAGCAAGCCGCACGAGCGTCGCGCCATTATCGAAGAAGCGGCGGGGATCACGCGCTTCAAGACCAAGAAGCATCTGGCGGAATTGCGCCTGGAGCAGGCAAAGCAGAATTTGGCGCGCGTGAATGATATTTTCGACGAAGTCTCCCGCCAGATGAATTCTCTCAAGCGCCAGGCCTCCAAAGCCGAGCGTTATGGTGCCCTACGCGATGAGCTCCGCCAGCGGCTGCGGCTGGTGATTGCTACCCGGATTTCGCTGACGGATGCGGCCACCGTTGCGGTTGCAACGGAACTTGCCCAGTTGACCGCTGAGATCGACGGCATGACACACTCCATCGCCGAGGTCGATCAACAGCGAGCCGCTGCCGTTGCCGAAGGCTACACGCGCGAACAGCAGGCACGCGAAGCTGCAACCAGTGCCAACAATGCCTCAATCGAGTTGGAGAGGACGCTGGGCCAACTGAAAGCGAATGAAGATCGCGCTGCGGACCTGAAGGTGAGGCTGCAGGCTGCGCAGGCGGAGATGGAACAGACGCAGCAGCAGCTGACGGGCCTCGAAGCGGAACGTACGCAGCAGCACGCGTTCCTGGCGCAGGCGCAGCAGGCTGTCGACCTGGCGAGGCAAGACATGCAGGCGCGGCAAAACGCGTTCCAGACGGCGACAACTGAGCTGGCCTCAGTGAATGAGCGCATGGAAACTTCTCGCCGCCAGATGCTGCACTGGATGTCGCAAGCCAATCAGGTACGCAACCAGATCAGCCAGGGAGAAGCCAGTCTCGAGGGCTTTCAGCGTGAGGCGGAGCGGCTGGCAACGGAGCGCTCCGGAGTACATAGCGAACTGGAGAAGCTCGGAGTCGAGCGCGGACAGGTATCGCTCAACTTCGCTTCCGCTAGCACTGCGTTGCAGGATACAGAGGCCGAGCTAACGGCGTTGCGCGCTGAACTGGAGACCCAGCGCAGCCAGGAAGCCACATCTCGTCGCCAGGCCGATCAATTGCGCGCTGAGCAGGCTACGCTGCAGGGACGTCGAAATTCCCTCGAATCGCTGATTCGGGAACATAGCTATTCGACCGACACGGTTCGGCAGTTGTTGCGCACCAACACTATGGAAGGCGGACACGCGCCTGTTGGTGTGCTGGCCGACTTCGTCGAGGTCTCCGATAAATATGAAACCGTCGTGGATGAATTCCTGCGCGATGAACTGAATTTCATCGTGGTGAAAAGCTGGAACGATGCGCAGGAAGGCATGCGGGTCCTGAAGACCGACGTCGATGGGCGCGCGACCTTCCTGGTGCATCCGGATGACTCGCAGGCGAAGTTCTCTTTCGCGCCGGGAACGGTGCAGCCACTCAGCGAAGATCGCGATGGCGTGGTGCGGCTGAAAGATTGCATTCGCGTGCTCGACGGGTTCGGCAGTTCTCTGGAAGTAATTCTGCCCAAGCTGCGGAATGGCTATGTGGTTCCGGACTCTGAAGTGGCGCGGTCGCTCGCACTGGAAAATCCAGAGGCATTTTTCCTTTCGCCTAATGGAGAGTGTTTCCACAACGTCACAGTGACCGGTGGAAAGCCAAGTGTAGAAGGCCCGCTGGCGCTGAAGCGTGAATTGCGAAGCACCCAGCAATCACTGGCCGGAGTGGAAGATTCGCTTGCCGCAGCGGAGATGGAGACGGCGAAGCTGGCCCACATGGTCGCAGAGTTGTCGCAGCGGATTGAAATCAAGTCCGACGAGCGACGTAAGGCCGAACAGGAATCTGCTCACACCGGCGCTGCCCTGCGGCAACTGGAAGCCGAGGTCGGCCGGCTTGAAAAGCGATTGAACGAGTGGACGCTGCAGGCCGAACGCAACACAGCCGCGCAAGCAGAAAAGAGTGAATGGCTCGCGCAACGGCGTGAGGAAGTTGAGCGCCATGAGCAGCAGCGGGTTCAATTTGAGCAGCAATTGAATGAAGCGCAGGGCTCGCTGGAAGCACTTCGATTGGCGCGCGACGCGGCTCAGCAGCAGATGTCCGCGGCCTCCATCGAGTTGGCCGGCCTCGAAGAGCGGAGACGGGGTGCAGTTAGTTCTTCGGAACGCCTGGATCGCATGGTGGAGGGACTCGAACAGCGCGTTCGGCAATTACAGCAGATGATTGCCTCCGGCGATGCCGAACAGAAGCAGCGCGTGGTCGAGCAGGAGCGCTTGCAGGTTCGCAGCCAGGAACTGGAAACGACGCGCACGACGGCGCGGCAACAGGCAGAAGAATTGGCGCAGCAGTCGGCGGCACTTCGTCAGCAGGCGGCTGAAATCGAGCAGCAAGTTCGCGCCTTGCGGGTCGAGCTAGAAGCCTTCCGCGATCGCCGCAGTGAAGCCGCTGCCCGGGCCGCACGCCTGTCGTCTGACCTGGTGCATCTGGAAGAAACCTGCATGCAAGATCTTTCTGTAGCCGCCGATGAATTGCGCGCGGATGAAACATTGGTCCGCCTGGAAGCTGAACCGCTGGTTGCAGAAGAAGAAGCCTGCCGCGGAATCAAGCAGAAGCTGGAGTCGATGGGTCCGGTCAACATGATGGCACTGGAAGAATACAAGGAAGCTTCCGAGCGTCATGCGTTCCTGGAAACGCAGCGGAAGGACCTGATCGATTCCATTGAGAACACGCAGAACAGTATTCGCGAAATTGAAGTTGTGCTGCGCAGCAAGTTCGAGGAAGCCTTCGCCGCCATCAACGAGAATTTCTCAGCCGCGTTTACTCATCTGTTTGGGGGTGGTCAGGCATTCATGAAGCTGACCGATCAGGAGAATTCAGACGACAGCGGGGTCGACATCATCGCGTCTCCTCCAGGAAAGAAATTGCAGAATATTCTGCTGCTTTCCGGCGGAGAAAAAGCGCTGACAGCCTTGTCTCTGTTGATGGCGATCTTCCAGTTCCAGCCGAGTCCGTTCTGCGTGCTGGATGAAGTGGATGCAGCGCTCGATGAGTCGAACGTGGGCCGCCTGGCGAACATGCTGAAAAAGATGAGCATGCATACGCATTTCATCGTGATTACACATAGCAAGCGCATGATGCAGGCTGCCGATGCCATCTTCGGTGTCACCATGCAGGAGCCGGGCGTTTCGAAGATTGTTTCGGTTCGGCTGCATCATGATCGGGCGCTGGAGCGAGCCACCGCCTAAAGCCTGGAAGCAATGTCGGCATGCAAACAATTCGCCTCCATCGGCATCCTTCGAGTTGTAAGCTGATTGCCAGAGATGAATTCGCATGAAAGGCTCAAAGGTATGCCAGACGCACTGCTTCAAGCCGACCTTCCAAATCTGCAGCTGCACGCACGCGGGAAGGTTCGAGATATTTATGCTGTAGGCGACGACTTGTTATTGATCGCCACTGACCGAATCTCCGCATTCGATCACATTTTGGCCACGGGCATTCCGGACAAGGGAAAAATTCTTACCCAGATTTCCCTGTTCTGGTTCCGCTATCTAGCCGACTTAGTGCCGACGCACCTGGTTACGGCCGACGTCGACTTATATCCAGAAGTGCTCCACCCGTATCGGCAGCTGCTGCACTTCCGGTCCATGCTGGTCAAGCCGGCGCAAATCTATCCCTTCGAATGCGTTGTTCGTGGATATTTGACGGGCTCTGCCTGGAAGGATTACCAGGAGAGCGGCAGCGTGTGTGGGATCGCGCTATTGCCGGGCATGGCGGAATCCGAGAAGCTGCCGGAGCCGATTTTTACTCCCGCGACCAAGGCGCCCGCGGGCGAACACGACCTGAACATCACCATGGAAGAGATGGGCAATCGCATCGGTCGCAGTAACGCCGAATTGCTGCGAGACCTGAGCCTGATGATCTATGATCGCGCCTCGCGCCACGTGGAGGGGCAGGACATGATTCTCGCCGATACGAAGTTTGAGTTCGGCATGACCGCACAGGGTGTCGTTCTTGCGGACGAAGCCCTGACCCCGGATTCTTCTCGGTATTGGTGGAAGAGCAGCTATCAGCCCGGCGGACCACAGATTTCTTTTGACAAGCAGTTCGTGCGCGACTATTTAGTAGAAAGCCGCTGGAACAAGCAGGCGCCGGCCCCTGCGCTGCCTGACGAGGTGGTGGCACGCACTCAGGAAAAATATCTCGAAGCTTTTCGTCGAATCACCGGTCACACTTCGCTGCGCTAGAGCAAAGATACCCGATGTGGCTAGCGGGAACGACGTGCGGCCGTTTTTTTGATGAATGTCTGCGTGAACAGTAATCTTCTACTCTAGACCTTCTGTGCTCTTGCTTCGCCGTCTCTCCCATGGGCTGTTGGCAACTCGGTATTCAGTTGTAAGCGTTACAATTCTGCGGAAATTTTTCTGGCACTTGACCGCAATGCAGGAGAGCTGGCTTTGGCTGGTATGACCCTTTTCGATTGGTTCATCGTCGTCATCATTCTGCTGTCGACCATCATGGCAGCAGCACAGGGGCTGGTGCTGGAGTTAGTATCGCTGGCCGCGCTGATCCTGGGGCTCTGGCTGGCCTTCTGGAATTACCATCTGCTGGCAACTCCCCTGTCACACGTGATTCACTCCGAAGGAGTGGCCGACGTGGTGGCGTTTCTGCTGATTGCGTTGGGAGTGATGCTGGTGATCGGGCTGATTGGCAGGGCAATCTCCAAAGTGGCGCATACCGCGGGCCTGGGTGGACTGGACAGTTTATTAGGCGCAATTTTTGGAGTAATTCGCGGTTGTTTCCTGGTAGTCGTTGCTATCATAGCAATTGTTGCCTTCGTTCCCCAGAAAAACTGGTTGCAAGGATCCAAGCTGGCGCCGTACTTTCTGTCGGCGGCCAACGACCTGTCAGCGGGTGCGCCTGCAGAATTGCAGCACAGAATTCAAGAGGGAGTGGCAATTATTAAGCAAGGTCCAAACTGGATTCAATTCCACTTGCATCCTCCCCCAGCCACACGTTAGAACATTGAGTAGACTTTTTGAAACATTTTTCACGATCAGCAACATTGACTGCCGTAGCATTTGCAAGCCGGGTTAGAGAGGTCACAAGTGAAACGCGAATTGGATAATCTTGTCGTACAGATGTACGCCAGTGGCATCACCTACGAGGAGGCTGTCCGCGAGTTTCGTCGCCGATACATTCA
>JBARFA010000028.1:0-26680 GCA_049796755.1 Acidobacteriaceae bacterium | reverse complement strand
TATTCAGGCATTTCTGGTGACCGCGCTGCTGAATGTGTTTCCGCTACCTGCGGGCGCGGGTCTGCGACGAAGCTTTGCACACGCCGGAGAAGCACTCGACCGCGGCTACAACGTGCTTGTATTTCCTGAAGGGCGACGCACGCTGAACGGCGAACTGCAGCCATTCCAGACCGGCATCAGCTTGCTTGCCGAGGAATCTCATACCCAGGTGGTGCCCATCGCACTGGTTGGATTGTGGGAGGCTGCACAGCAGAAAGGCCTCTCGCGACTGCGATCACCTGGGCTCGAAGTGCGCATCGGGAAACCGCTGCAGCAGCAGCCGAACGAGTCTCATGCGGAATTCTCCGAGCGCCTGCACGATGCCGTCGCCGAGTTATTGAATTCATCCGCTCCCAATTAGCCAAGGGAACCAGGTGCTTCGCTCAGTGCGGTCGCAACGCAGAATTCTTGCTATCCGACGCCACCATCGCCGCAGGCAAAATGATCTTCGCCATGATGGCATTGGGTGGCGTGCCATCTACGTTGTAGGCTCCGCCGGTAAAGACAGCAACCAAACCGTACTGCGGCACCAGGTATATTTTCTGGCCGCCATTGCCTTGCGCAGCGACCACATTCACGTGCTGCGAACCCGTCGGTGTTTTGACGTTCAACCATGGACGCCACCAGAAATACCCATAGCTGACGTTTTCGACATGACTGTGTTCCGCCGTCGAGGTTCGCACCCATTCCGATGAAATTACCTGCTGACCCCGCCAGCGACCATCTCGCGAAAACAAAATTCCGATTTTCAGCATGTCACGAGGACGCAGGTGAATCTGCGAATACTCCTTGTCGGCGTTGGTCAAGTTGTAATTCCATTTCCAGTCGGCGCGCGCGATCCCCAATGGCCCGAAAAGGTTCTTCTGCGCATAGTCCGGCAGGTACATGTGGACAGCGTTTTCTGTCATGCGGCCCACCACCGCAACACCCCCGGAGCAGTACATGCCGTCAGTTCCGGGATCATGCATCATAGGCAGATCGAGCGTCGCTTTCACCCAATCCGGCGTGTCATCCAGAACAGTCTCTCGCCCGGGAGAATCGGACGTGTGATCGTTGCAGTCCAGGCCCGAACCCATCGAAAGAAAATCTCCCAGCGTCATCGTCGCCTTGCGCGGGTCAGGATTGGCATAGCTCGTGTAGCTCATCTGCGGCAGCACTCGCTCGTCCACTCCGGTCAGGGCTCCATGATCGATGGCGATGCCGGCCAGCGCGCTGACAATGGACTTGGTGGCCGAGCGAAGCTGGTGCGGGCGGTTGACGTTGTACCCGTAGAAATACTCCTCCATCACTAACTTCCCGTTCTGGTAAAGCAGCACGCTGTGCACATCTTTGTAGGTACCGTCGAGAATGCTGCGGACAATGGTTTCGGCCGTAGTCACGCCCAGGCCAGATTCGGCAATATCGCCGACCGCAATCCCATCGTGCAAGTTGGCCGGCACATGGTAGTGATAATCCGCGGGTGAGTCCTGCCCCGTGGGGCGTGGATACGCCAGAGCAGCAGATTCCGCAGACACATTTGCCGACAATCGCGGATGAAATTTTCCGTCTTGCTCGTAACCCGTAACCGGGCCGCCAGGGCCGCGCAGAAAGAGGACGGTTTGGCCGCCGATCGTCGTGAATTGATCTACCCCCGAGCGACGCAGCCTGTACTTTGCGTCATCCAGAACAGCGAAAAGCTCGTCGCCAGCCACAATTTCAAGCGTGTGTCCCGGGCTGTCAGCGTAGGTCCCGACGTAATCTGAGAGCGAAGCGGCAGCTTGTGTTTGCGCCGCGATGGGAACCGCGTGCAGGCCTGCCAACGCCACCAGAAGAGACGCGAACCAAAGCGTCTTCGCTGAAAGGAGCGTTTCATGGGCCATGAGCCATCGTATCTGAGCGCAGTCTGATCTGTTGCGGTCGCTTAGGATTACGGCCGACGCACCTCGTCCGCTCCGCGCATCTGAATCTTCCAGAGGAAGCGAAGAAAGCGTCTAAAATCAAATTACCTCTTCATGGCTGTGACCCAGGTCCAGGTTTTACTCGCCGTCTTGGATACGGCGCATTCCGCATCGTTGGCGCAAGTGCTGATGCAGGCCGGTGCAACGGTGTCGCTCGTCCAGGTGCGCTCCTCGGAACATTTGCTGGAGCAACTACGGGACCGGATGCCAAATCTGCTGGTTTTGGAACTGAATCAGGACGGCAGCCTGCTGGAGCAGGTTCGAGCGCGACACCCTTACTTGCCCATTGTCGTGGCATTATTCCGACCCACAGAAGAGATAACCTTCAGCATCTCCCGCCTGGGAGCGGAGGATGTGTGGACGCTTCCACTGGATACCGGCTCCATGGTGGAGCGGGCGCAGGGAGTGTTGGAGCGGCTTCCGGTTCCGGTCACCACGGGAGCCGGACAGCATGCGGGCGATTCCGCCCCGGCCGGAACCACGGTGGCTCCGGTGATAGAAGACGGCGAAGAGGTCGATCCTTCCATGCCGCTGTTGCCGCCGCCAGCCATGGTGGGCGCCAATCCGCGCATGGCGGAGATTCGCAACACAGTAGAAAAAGTCGCCGGCACCGATGTCACCGTTTTGATCCGCGGCGAAAGTGGAGTGGGAAAAGAGGTCATCGCGCGCCTGTTGTTTGAATATTCGCGGCGCAGGCAAAAGCCGTTCATCAAGGTCAATTGCGCCGCTATTCCAAACGACCTGTTGGAGAGCGAACTGTTTGGCTATGAAGCGGGTGCTTTTACCGGCGCCATGCGCGATAAGCCTGGCAAGTTTGAACTGGCGAACCACGGCACGCTCTTTCTGGATGAGATTGCCGAGATGCACCCCATGTTGCAGGCAAAACTGCTGCACGTGTTGCAGGACGGCACCTTTTCCCGCCTGGGCGCCAAGCGCGATGTCGCCGTCGATGTTCGCGTAGTCTGCGCCACCAATAAATTGCTGGAAGAACGGGTTCGCGATGGGCTGTTCCGCGAGGATCTGCTCTACCGTATTAATGTGGTCACGATCTTCCTGCCACCGTTGCGCGAGCGCCGCGACGAGATTCCGGTGCTGACCGAATACCTGTTGCGAAAATATGCGATTCAATACGGTCGCCCGCTCCGTCGCTTCAGCCCTGAGGCAACCGCGAGCATGATGCAATACGACTGGCCTGGCAATATTCGCGAACTGGAAAATCTGTGTAAGCGGTTTGTGATTGTCGGCGGCGAAACGCAGATTCTCCGCGAGCTTTCCAGTCATCGGGATGGGCAGGCTGCTTCACCCGCCGTCGTCTCCGCAATTGAAGAACCGATGAGCAGCTTCGCAAGCCCGGCTCCCGGTGGAAACTCAGACAACTCCGGCTTGTCTTTGCTGGAGGTTGGCCGACGGGCGGCGTGGGAGGCGGAACGTCGGGCGATCCAGCAAATGCTGGAGACAACTCACTGGAACCGTCGCGAAGCGTCCCGGCGTTTGCAGGTGAGCTACAAAGCATTGTTGAATAAAATCAAGCAAATGCAGTTGGAAGAAAACGCCTCTAAGCAACTTGGCACCGAAATCACACACGAGAATCAGTCTACCCATTAGTGGTATTCTTATGCCACTTTTCCACAGGCAGATCGCGCCATATCTGGTGGTCATGGGACGCGCCCAGAACGTCCGTATATTAGCCAAACGTTTTGATTATGAATGAGTTAGTGGCGACTGTGGTTCATTTGCTGCAGAATCGACGACGCATCGCCCACCTTCTTAAGATTTGGCCTTTTAGTTGCTTCATTCCTTGTCAAGATGAGGCATCCCAATCAGCAGTCCTCTTTCAGAATTTATTCCCGCTATCACTGTCGCTCGATAAACCGAGTGGCTCCCATCCTGTAAGTTCCTGCCAATTTATCTTCGCTAGCCTCGATGCAGGGCCCGCCGACGCGGGCCTTTCGCGTCTTCATGTCGCCAAGTCGCGCTCCCAGCTTAAAATTTAGATGTGGCAGTGAAGACATCTTCCCAATCCAACCTCACCAGAATCCAGGAACTCGACGCGCTGTTCCAGCGTGGCGGCCTGACCCGCAGTCCGCACAAAAAGCAAGCCCGAGCGCGCGACAGCGATTCGAAGAAATCTCCCTCGATGGCAACAAAACGCGCGGATCGGGCTGCCGCGACGCCGAAAAAGCGAGCCATAAAGGCGGCTCTCGAGCCGGACATCCTTCGCGTGCCGCAGTGGCAGCAGTACGATTGGCTCCTGCATGGCTTTAGCACACGCGCCGGAGGTGTCTCGACCGTCTATCAGCCGGGAGCGCGAAAAGATAAGTGCGGCGAGCTGAACTTAGGCCTGACCGCGGCTGATTCGCTGGAAAATGTGAAGCGCAATCGAGAACTGTTCGTGCAGGCGTTGCTCGCCGGCGCCGATCCTACGTCGAAATCAAGACGAACCGATGCGCCAAAATTGCGACTGCTGCGCCAGATCCACTCCGGTCTGGTGCATCGAACCGGCATGGACGAAAAGTCCGCCACCACGGAACCTCTTCGAGGCGATGGATGGATTGCGACCGAGCCAGGAGCGCTGCTCGGCATTCAAACCGCGGACTGCATTCCAGTGCTGGTTGTGGATGTACGTCAGCGAATTGTCGCTGCCTTTCATGCCGGGTGGAGAGGAACGCTGGCGCGCATCGTGGAACGCGGAGTCGGTCGCCTGCGGGCGGAGTTTGGCAGTCAACCAAGCGATCTAACGGCAGCCATTGGTCCGGGAATCGGGCGCTGCTGTTACTCAGTCGGCGAGGAAGTACGGATGGAATTCGCCTCGCAATTCGTCTACGCGGACACGCTTTTTGAAGAAGTCTTTGACCTGGACCCGATCAAGGAAAAATATCCCATGCTGTTCCTGACGGCTCGCGCGCCTGGACACAGCAATCTGGGACCCAGCCTGCATCTCGATCTGATTGAGGCGAACCGCCGTCAGCTGATGAATGCAGGAATCGCGCCAGAGAAGATCTACGCGCTGAATCTATGCACGGCATGCGATACCAAACGCTTTTTCTCCTACCGTGCCGAGCAGGGATTCACGGGTCGCATGCTCAGCGCCATCGGAATCCGGCCTTAATAGCTGCGATCGAATCAGTGCACAAGCATCAGTTGTGTATCGAGCGAGACGATTCGATCCCGCCCCTCTGCCTTGGCCTGATACATGGCCGAATCGCATTGATGCAGCAGGTCCTGAACAGTGACTGTCGGATCATGCCCAAAGTATGTGGTGACTCCAATGCTGACCGTAACCGTAATGTTGTGCCGCACTCCAGTGTCCCGCAAGCGAGGGCTGGGCACCAAGATGGAGTCGACATGGTAGCGCAATCGATGCGCCACAATCATCGCCGCTTCGGCGTCTGCCTTCGGAAGCAGCGCCACAAATTCTTCGCCTCCCCAGCGACCGACAATGTCGATGTTGCGCACAGAATTCCGCAGCTTCTCCACCACCGCGCAAAGAACCGTATCCCCCGTGCGGTGGCCATAGTGGTCGTTGATCTGCTTGAAGTGATCCAGGTCGAACATGATCAGGGAAAAAACGTCCCCGGTGCGCGACGATTTCAGTAGCTCCTGCTCGCACAAGGCAATGAATGACCGGCGATTGTGGATGCCGGTGAGCGGATCGATGTTCGCCAGCTGCTCCAGATCGAGCCGCATCTGGTGGCCTTCCATCCAGAACACCCCAAATCCCAGACCGATGGCCGCGCCAAGAAACACCAGCGCAGACGTCGCCTCTAACGGATTCGGAGCCTGTGGGTTTACGCGGAAGCCGTGCAGAAGAACAATCAGGCTACGAGCAATATTGAAGGCCGCGAAACTGAGCAGAAGCGTAGTCGTGAACCACGTCGGCGGATCCAGGTGGTTCGGGTTGCTGCGCATCAGCAGTAATGCGTTTTCGCAGGCCAGCAGCGCAACCGAGATTGAAAAGACCATGACCATGATTTCGGCCAGCCCGTGAAAATGTCGAAAGACCACATAGACAAGCACCTGCAACAGCAGCAGTGCAGTCCCCAGCCTTGGCACATGCAGTTCTAAGGCGGAAAGCCATAAAAAGCAGACGTACAGAAAAATGAATGCCAGCAGGATGAAGATATAACCAACCAGAGTCGCGATGTTCTGCATAGAACCGAGGCGCAGCATAAATATGGCTGCACCCAGCGCTCCGGAAGCAAAAGCAGCGCCCAGCCAGCCAGCGCCCTTGAAAAATGGATTGGTCAGGCGCACAATCGCCAGCCCGATGCATCCGCCGGAGAGCAGGATCGAGGCCACCACCAGGATGATGTGAGTTTCCATGCCAGACACTAGGGGACGAAACACAATCCGCCGAAGATGACACGCTTCTGGCAAAATTGTGAAATGTCAAGCAGAGTGTAGCCCGGTTTGGCAGAGGCCGCGAGTGACGAAAGTTTGAAGACCATTCAGTCGAAGCCAATTTGGGAATGCGTGGCCGAGACCCTTCGCAACGGCGGTCGACAAATCCCCGTGCGAATTTTTGTCTGTGTGGCGCGCGAAGGAATCTAAGCGCAACCGGGTTTCTACTCCCAGGTCAGCAAAGCCGCGCTTCCAGCAGGAATATCGCATTCCGCCGATCCATTAGTCACGGGGGAATGCTCCACCCGCCTTGCCTGAAATGAGCCGTCCGCGCCGACCGGCGAGCCGGCGAAGGTCGTGTCCTGCTCATCCTCCAAACTTGGAGCGATCAGGCGTTGCAGCGAAACCCGTTCTCCGGCAGAATTCGACTGCAGTTTGAGGCGCACATTCTTTTCAGCATTTTTATTGATGGCCACGGCACGCAGTTTGCGTTGAGCGTCCACCGCGGCATAGGCAACAAACAGCGGCCCCGCATCGCCCGCATCCAGTTGACTCGCAACCACGCGCCCTCCCAACATCTGCGCCATCACCAGCAGCGCATAATACTCCGGACGCGCGACGAACCCGTTGTCGATTGTGCCGACAATCGGGGCATACCATCCATACCCGCCACCGTGGAAGTTGATTCCGCTGCCGCCGATCGCCAGCAGTTGGAACATCAAATCCAGCGCCCATAGCGACGACGCAAATGTGTTGCTGACTCCCGGTTTGCCGCCGCCATAACAGGAGTTGGTTTCCGTCAGTCGATAGGGCAGATGCGAATCTGCCATTGCCTGTCGAATCTTCGGCACTCCCGAAACCCACCGCGGATTGTCAGGGCTCAGCAGCCGCTGAATCGTCATGGAAGGATCGCTGACCGGTCCCAAAGCATAGTAGTGCGTAGACAATTCAATCACGTCTTTGCCGAATTGCTGCGCGAACTGCACCAGCCAGTCGCTGGTGCCCGCCGTGTCCGGGCCGGCAAATTTTGCCTGCGGCACACGCGCCCTTACCGCGTCATAAAATGTTTTCCATTGCGCTGCATAATCCTGATAGCTGTAACCCGGCGGACGCAGCCCATTGTGAGAGAACAGATCGTCTTCATTGCCGATCTGAAAGCTGATCAACCGATCGCCCAGCGTGTCAAACACAAACGCGGCTTCCTCGGCTGCCTGCTGCGGCGTGCCCTTGCCGAAATTCAAACCGTACATTGCACGCCAGTCGACCATATCTAAAAACTGCCGCAGATTGCGAATGGACTCGGGCGTGGTCTGCGTGTTCGCCGGGGGGTGGTGTCCATAGTCGGGACCAATCGGCGCGGTCGACTGTGCGGCTGCATTTTTCGACGGATGCGGCGTCCAGAAGGCATATTCGCTGGAGTTGCCGCCAATACGCAACACGCCGCGACCCAGCGGACGCATGAATCCCGCCAGATCGTCATTTCTGGCAGAAAAATACTCCGGGTGCGACAGCTGTGCCGTTTCATAGCTCAGCCCCAGAAAGTTCTCCGGGATCGGTTGTCCTGGCTGATTCATCTCGATGATGAGGCTAGCCGAAGCGTTCGCTATGGGATCGGCTTGGAGAATTTTCGGGAAGGCGGATAGAGCGGCCGTCGCAGCGGTTGAGCACAGAAATTTTCGACGATTCATGACGCTGACCAGTGAACCACTGGGCCAACGGAAATGCAAGCGGGCAGGTTCCTCTTCCAATCGTGTTTGCGGAATGGCAGAGCCAATATTTTCCAGTCGCTTCACGCGGCAGATAGTTCCCCGAATCGGGCACCGGCGGGATAGCATGGAAGAGTAAGTGATTTAGCGTGCATCCAACTGCCACAAACAACGTCTAACTGTTAGCACTCAAAGTCGATACCGTCCATTTCTCTCTCACAGGAGCATTGAACTTGCCTCGAGATAGCTTGATGCCCCCGTTGTGCCCACTGCCAGCCGTTGCTCGTGTATCGAACCATTCGCGTGGAGAGCAAAGATCCGCGCGCCGTCCCCGCATCGCGGACTGGCTGCTTTTGTTCGCGATCACCCTGGCCATGCCTGCGATAGCGCAACAGGCGCCGAGCACCAATCCGCCGCCCGCGACGGGTTCCGCTGACACGACGAGCAGCAGTTCCGCGCTGCCAAACAATCCCAAGTCCGCTTCCACCGCGGATATGACCGGAAAACAAACCAAGCGCATCCTCTACGTGATTCCCAACTTCAAATCCGTTTCCGTTGACGTGATCCTGCCTCCGCAAACTCCCAAGCAGAAGTTCATTCTGATGTTGCAGGATAGCTTCGATTACTCTTCATTTATCTATGTAGGTGGAGTCGCCGCGGTGGCCGATGCGGAGAAATCTTATCCGGAGTTTGGCCATGGAGCTGCTGCCTACGGTCGCTATTATTGGCACTCGTTTGCGGATAATGTGAACGGCAACCTGTTCACAGAAGCACTGGTCCCGATTGCTACCCATGAAGATCCGCGCTACTACACCATGGGCCGCGGCGGGTTCTTCAAGCGAAGTGTCTATTCCATCAGCCGATTGCTCATTACCCGCACCGACCTGACCGCAACCAATAACGCGCACGATACGTTCAACTTCTCAGAGGTCGTTGGCAATGGCGCCGCCGCGGGTATCTCCAACCTCTACTATCCCAGCAGGGAGCGTACGTGGACGAAGACCGGGCAAAAATGGATTGTCCAGATCGGCCTCGACGGCGGCTCCAACCTGGTGAAGGAATTCTGGCCGGACGTGAACGCCCACATCTTCCACAATGCGAACTGGTAGAGAACTCTTCCACCTCCGAAAATTTCGCCGCATCTCCTCTTGACTATCGCCCGCTCGCGCGCATCCATAGTAGCTGTGCCGTAAGGCGAAACAACTTCGATGGAGGTCAGTGTGTTCAAGCGCGTGTTTCAGCATCCGCAGTTTCTTGTTATCTATTCCGCGGCCATCACCGTTGTATTTCTCATCACAACCTGCATCAACTTTGCGCGACCGGTTCACGGTGCCGGCAAGACTGTCGACTTCGACCGAATCCAGGTTCATCGCATCGACGTAGTGGAGCCCGATGGGACGCCTCGACTGATCATTTCGGATCGCGCCGAATATCCCGGCAGCTTCTTCCATGGAAAAGAGATCGCGCGCCCGGATCGCAGAGATTCTGCGGGAATGCTTTTCATCAATGACGAGGGAACAGAGGATGGCGGCCTTATCTACGGCGGCGCAAGCGTCGATGGCAAGCCGTCCAGCTTCAGTCATCTCAGCTTCGATCAGTACGATCAGGATCAA
This sequence comes from Acidobacteriaceae bacterium, assembly GCA_049796755.1. Taxonomy (GTDB): domain Bacteria; phylum Acidobacteriota; class Terriglobia; order Terriglobales; family Acidobacteriaceae; genus JAKAAZ01. The sequence goes on along the minus strand of JBARFA010000028.1, from coordinate 17,044 downwards.
ACTGTCGTTCTGGGAACCGAGTTATCGCCCGACGGAAGCAGAAACGAGGGCATCACGCTGAACGATGCGCCGGAGCAACCGATTACTCCCGACATGTATCGCGAAGCAGAGCGCATCAAAGCGATGCCACACGGTCCGGCAAGAAAAGCCGCATGGGCGGCGTTCATGAAGAAATTTCCTTCTTTGCTGGAACGCGCTTCCTTGGAGCGCAGCGATGATGGCTCCGTTGGATTGACGCTGCGAGATCAAGAAGGGCGGCCGCGCCTGCAGATTGCTCTGGATGTGCATGGGCAGCCGACAATTCAACTGCTCGATGCCGACGGAAAAGTGAAGCGGACAATCTCTATCCCGGAAAGCTGACAATCTGCACGTCGCATAGAATCTGTCGCAATAAAATAACATCGTCACGCGGAGAGATGACTCACCGGCTGAGTTTCGATGGAGCGATCGCAGTGGTAGAATCGTGCTGGTTCGCATGCCCAAGAGTACGGTGGCTAACGATGAATGATGACTTCGAAAAGAAACGACTCGCACTTGAAGCAGTCATGGAAGCGTTCTGGCCGGTACCGATCGATCCGGTCGCCTGGGAACCTGAGGCCGATGCCGGATTCACCGGCCACTTCGCCAGTAATGAGCGGATGTCGGCGATGTCTATGTCGCAGCTGAACGGCGAAACCGGCCCGGAAACAATCGTTGTCGGCCAAGATGGCAAACTTTACACAGGCGTCATCAGCGGCAAGATCCTGCGCATGAACCCCGATCTTACCGGGATCGAAACTTTTGCGGACACCGGAGGGCGTGTACTCGGACTCGCGTTTGATGCAGCGGGTACGCTGCTGGTAGCCGACGCTCAAAAAGGTCTTTTGTCCATCAATCCGGACGGTACCTTTCGAACGCTGCTTGATGGCGGTGCCGGACCCGATTCCCTCGGCTTCATCAATGCACTCGTTATTGCACGCAGCGGCACAATCTATGTCAGCGTTGCAACGACACGCTTTCGCCCGGCGGTCTGGGGGCAGGAAAGCGTATTGCTCGATACGCTCGAGCACGGCAACACGGGCCAAGTACTCGAGTTCAATCCAAACGGCGGAACGTGGCGAATCGTCGCACGCGGTTTTCATTTCTCCAACGGTGTAGAGCTTAGCCAAGACGAGCAATTCCTCTTTGTCGTCGAGACTTGCAGTTATCGGATTTGGAAAATCGCAATAACGGCTGACGATATTGACATCTATCAGTCGAGCCCGCAGGCCAAGATTCTTTTGGACAATCTGCCTGGGTATCCTGACAACCTGACGCGCGGGCAAAACGGCAAAATATGGTTCGGAATGCCGCAGCGGCGCACTTCCGGAATGGATATGATGGCACAGCACCCGGGACTCCGCAAAATGCTTCTCCGCCTGCCAAGATCGCTTTGGCCCTTGCCGAAACAATATGGCCATGTCGCGGCTTTCAACGAGGATGGTGATATCGTCGTCGATTTGCAAGATCCCTCGGGAAAACTGTTCGGCGGAGCGACCGGTGCTACCGAGACGCGCGAAAGACTCTACTTGCAAAGTCAACTCGCTCCAGGCTTGAGCTACATAGATCAAGAATTTTGAGACTGGCAGTGCTTCTGGACTGGCCCGGAAGGCAAATCTGAGATAGCATCTCCGAGCACCATACTCAGGAGGAATTGACATGGTTAGCGTAGCTTCAATGTCAGAAGTAGATCCGTCTGCCTGGCGCCCCGAGCCCGATCCCGGATATGTCGGCCCGTTTGCCCGCAACGAGCGTTTATCAGCGATGACACTGTTGCCATTGAACGGCGAAGTTGGTCCCGAAACCATCGCCGTGGGCAAAGATCACAAGCTGTATACCGGGGTCTTCAGCGGCAAGATATTGCGCATGAATCCCGATGGTAGCGGCATTGAAACTGTCGCCAACACCGGCGGGCGCGTACTCGGGCTCACATTCGATGCAACGGGAAGGTTGGTCGTGGCCGATACCTTGAAAGGTTTGTTGTTCATCAACCCGGATGGCACGTACCAAACCTTCATTGACGGAAGTGACGGGCCGGAGTCAGTCGGCTGGTTCAATGCGGTCGCCATTGCGAGCAACGGCAATATCTATGCGAGCCTTCCCAACTCCCGCTTCCACCCGCTGCGCTGGGGCCAGGCTTGCGCGCTCATGGATATTATTGAGCACGGAGATACGGGTAAGGTGTTTGAATTCAATCCTGCCTCTCGCCAGCGGCGGGTCGTTGCACATGGTTTCCATTTCGCCAACGGAATAGAAGTGAGCCAGGACCAGCAATCTCTGTTTGTCGCCGAAAGTGGCGGCTATCGCGTTTGGAAAATCGCCATCAACGCCGACGACGTAGACATCAACCAGCCCAGCTCTCAGGCCAAGGTCCTGCTGGACAATCTGCCTGGGTTCCCCGACAACATAAAGCGCGGGCTGGATGGCAGGCTATGGCTCGGCATACCTAACCCACGCATTCCTGCACTGGATGAGTTGGCGGCGCAGCCTGCGCGTCGCAAAGAACTCATGCAGGCGCCGCCAGCGCAGTGGCCGCAGCCGAAGCAATATGGCCATGTCGTGGCCTTCGATGAAGATGGCAATATCCTCATCGATCTGCAAGACCCCGCGGGAAAGGTGTTAACGATGGGAGCTACCGAGACAGGCGACGGGCTTTACATACAGAGCCAGCGCTCTCCCGAAATCGGCTATCTGGATAAAAGAAAATACCTCTAGAGAGTTCCCAAGCAGATAACAATCGAACGACGCTCCGCTCGCCAGTAACAATTTAGGAATGGTAGTGTCCGCTTTGCGTCGCCAGTGAAGGAGCCGTTTCCTCGGGCTGTCCTTCGGCGGAGCGATCGACGACGGAACCAAGCCGATCTGCGCCATCTCCAACCTTGTTTCGTAGATATGTATTCATCGGTTCCGAATAGAAACGGGCAACTACATCGCCGAGCAGTCCGGATAGAACAATGACTGTTACAAATAGCGCGGGGACAGCCGCCAAAGGCTTGCCGAGCGAAACAAACAGGCCAAAGACCGCGATCACAAGAAACATGTGGGTCAGGTACACCTCATAACTGCGCCTCCCAAGCCAGAATATTGGAGCAAAAATTCGCGGCCCCCTCCACTGCGTCTCTGCGGATACCGCGATCAACAAACATGTTCCGACGGCAAGAATCGTCATGTCCAGCCCATTGCGTTCCAGACCCCACGCGTAGGCAGTGCGCGAAAAACCCAGGATGAAGGTGACAAGCATCGCGCCAAAGATGCCGCATATCCAAAGTTGTTTGCGCGCGAGATGCAGATGCGCGATCAGCAGCGCCGTCAGGCAGCCGAGAGCAATCGCATCCATCGCCCCTAAGTAGGAGTACTCATGCCAGACTGGATTGCCGTGGGCAAGGACAGTCCGGCCAAACGGCCCAAGAACCACGAAGCCGAGCAGCAGAGCGACCAATAATTTTCCGCGTCCAAATAATTTGCCAGCCAATGGGAAGAAAAGATAAAAAGTTTCTTCCACCGATAGCGACCAAAGGATGTCCCAGTTTCCCGGAAGATATCCACGCGTCGCCTCCAGCACATTCACGCGAAACGTGAGCGCTGCCAACAACGCGGCTCCGAGCCCTCCGGTCCGCGGATGGACGACAAAATGTTCCACGTGCGCCAGGTGAAGCGCGCTCAGCACCGCCAACAGCAGCAGGAGCAATGGCGCAATGCGAGCGAATCGAAGCAGGTAGAAATCGCGGGGCCGAACCTTATCAGGCGAGCCCCACCGCCGCAGCGTTGTCGACGTAATCAGAAAGCCAGAAACGGCGAAAAACATCTGCACGCCGAACTGGCCATTCCACACCAGCGAGGAGACAAGTTGTTTTGGCAGTCCCTGCGTGTAAGGAACCCGCGCAAACAGCAGCTGCATGTTCACGTGGTTCATCAGCACAAACAGGATCGCGATCCCTCGAATGAGGTCGACACCATCCAGCCGTTTCCAGCTTTTCGCCAGGGCGCTGTGCGCAGGGCTCATCTGATGAGTGTGTCAAACTTGACGCGCATGCGGACAAAAATCGTAGACGAGCGGTTGCTTAATCTTCCGGCGCGGAATAGCAGGCGCGGCCAGGACCGCAGCGAGCCAGATGAACATAGTTCTCGTCCGGACCGGCGGGTCCCTGCGTCAGCAAACACCAATAGGACGAAGAAGCACTGACTCCCGGCAGCCAATTCTCCGCCGACTGCGGACTGGTGCCGTAGGGATTCTTGGTGCGGAGACAGCGGCAAGGCGGCGACTTGACTCCAGTGGCAGTTTCAGTTGCGCTCATCATTTTCTCTCCTTGCAAATCATCCTGCGGCCCGTGGGTCGCGACCCATTTTTCCGGCAGCCAGCAAAACCGTGCGATAGATGGCCACAGGAAACATCTGAACTTTGTACGCGTTCATGGAAAGCGGCTGTGCCCCTTCCATCGAAGCTTTTCCGGCGGCGCGCGCAGTTCCTTCCGTAATCGGCTTGCCCGTCAGCGCAGCTTCCGCCTGCGCCGAACGACGCACGATCGGCGATGCAGCGCCCATCGTTACGACTGCGCGGCGACACGTGTTGCCGTCCATCTCCAGCAGCACACCCGCATCGGCAATCGCCCAGTCGAAGCTTTGCTTCTCGCCGTATTTCTGATACGCGGAGCGCGTGCCTGCAGCCGGCTTGGGAATCATCACCGCAGTCAGCAATTCATCCGGCTCCAGCACGTTGAACTTTGTTGGATTCGCATCCGGCAGCACGTACAGCTCCTTGATGCCGACCACGCGCTTGCCGCGTTTCGCACTGGTCAACTCCACCTTGGCATTCAGCCCCAGCAGCCCCACCGCGGCCGACGATGGAGCAACCGCCGGACAGCTGCCGTAGTCCATGATCGAGTGATATTGATTCAGCCCGCCGAACGCGAAGCAAATTTCTTTTCCCTTGCGCAGGCATTGAAAATCTTTCGAGCGAAAATACCAGCAGCGATTTTCCTGCAACAGATTTCCGCCCAGCGTTGCCATGTTGCGGATGTGTGGAGTCGCCGCATTACCGCAGGCATCGGAAAACATTGTGTATTGCGACTGGATCAACGGGTGCTCGCTGATTTCCGTCAGCGTGGTCAGCGGGCCAATGTGCAAGCCTTCCGGCGTTTCGCGAATGCCGCGCAGCGAGGAGATGTTGCGAATATTCACCAGCTTATTCGGCGTCTCCAGGCCTTCTTTCATGCGGTCCAGCAGGTCGACTCCCGCTGCCTTGACCACAATGCCGTCCTTCGCATTCTGGCTCAGTTGTGCCAGCGCGCCGCTTTCGGTGGTGCAGTCTGCAAGTATGAACTGGTTCATGCGTTGCTCCTTTGCGGGGCTTTGCTCAGGGTTTCCAGCACCACCGCGGGTGTCATCGGTGTGCTGCGGATGCGAACTCCAGTAGCGTTGTAAAAAGCGTTGCCGATGGCTGCTGCCGCGGAGATGATTCCTGCCGCTTCGCCAATACCGGACGCATCGGTCGAACTCTGCCCAATGTAGCTCTCGACCAGCTGCACGTGCAGCTCGGGAATATCCCTGGCGCCGGCGATTTTGTATTGATCCAGGTTCGGGTTCACCATCAGGCCATACGTCGGATCGAGCAATCGATTCTCGTAAAGCGCGAAAGAAGTGCCCTGGATCAAGCCGCCGTTGATCTGGTTGATGACCTGCAACGGATTCATCGGGCGGCCGCAGTCATGCACGGCGAAGAATTTCTTCACGTGGATGATCCCCATCTCCGTATCGACTTCGATCTCCGCCACATCGACGCCGCCGTAGGTGTCGTAGTGTTTGGGATCGTAGTCGGGAACGCGCCGCGCCTGTGCGGAAACCTCGCTGGTATCCATTTTTGCGGCGGCACGACGGAAGCTGATCGGCTGCATGTGTCCGCTCTTGCTGTGAACTTCACCTTTCGTCAGGACCAAATCATCCGGCGTCGTACCCAGCGCCGGAGCAATGCTCGCCAGAAATTTCTGAGAAGCCTGCCAGGCCGCATCGCGCACTGCGGGAGTTAAGGAAGCCGTGGTCACGCTGCCGCCCGAATTCGGCCCGACTGGATAATTCGTGTCGCCGATTTTCACCGATACTTGTTGCGGCGGCACTCCAAACTGCTCTGCCAAAATCTGCGCCATCACCGTCTTGATGCCCGAACCGATGTCCTGAACTGCCGAAAGAACTTCTACGGAGCCGTCGCGATGTACCCTCACTTCCGCAGCGCTTTCCATGCGAATAAATCGATACCACACCGACTGCGAAAGTCCGACGCCCCGCTTGACCGGACCCGGATCCGCATTTGGCGTGGGATTGCGCGATTTCCAGAGAGCGCTTTCGCGAACGATCTGGCGCTCCACCCGTCGCACTGGGTTGGTGTCAATCTTTTCGCGGAACTCCAGCGGCTCCATGTTCAGCTTTTCCGCCACCTCATCAATGGTCTGTTCCAGCGCAAATGCTCCCTGAGGATGCCCCGGAGCACGAAACGCAGCCGCAGGCCCCGCGTTGATGAAGACATCATTTTCTTCCGTATGCAGCGATGCCGACTGATACAAATTGCTCGCCGGCCCAGCGCAGCCCGCGCCGGTCCCGCAGCCTGCCGTGCCAAAGCTGATCAGTTGGATAGCCGTCAGCGTGCCATCCTTTTTTGCGCCGATCTTCAGCGTCTGGTCGGAACTGGGCCGATTGCCGACCGAGAGCTGCTCCTCTTTGCGGTCCAGCATCAATCGCACCGGCGCGCCGGTTTGCTTTGACAGGGCAGCCGCGACTACGCCCGGATTTCCCGGGCCAAATTTCGCGCCAAATCCCCCGCCCATAAACTCCGTAATCACGCGCACCTGCGACTTGGGCAGCTTGAAATAGTCGGCCAGCCCTTCGCGCACACTGGCGGTGCCTTGTGTGGAGGCCCACACGGTCAGCAGATCCGGCTTCCAGTCGGCCACCACGCCATGGGTTTCGAGCGCGTTATGCACCTGCACCTGGGTGATATATTTCGATTCCACAACTACGTCGGCATCTTTAAAACCTTGCTCGATATCGCCGCGCTTATGCACGGAAGGCCCATGGATATTGCCCTTCTGCGGAACATCGGCAGCGCCGCCGCCACCGCCCGCCGATCCACCTTCATTGGCCGGGCCAGGAAAGACTGGCGGAGAATCGGGCTGTCGCGCCATCTCCATGTTTGCAACAAAAGGCTTGGGATCGTATTGCACCTTCACCAGCAGCGCCGCTTCTTCGGCAATGTACGGATGCGTCGCCGCCACCGCCGCAATCGGTTGGCCAGCGTATCGCACAATCGGATAACGCGAGACCTCCAGCGCCGGATTCAGTAACTCGGCCCCTCCCACGATGTGCTGAATGACAAACACTCCCTTGACTCCGGGAAGTTTCTCGGCCGCGGACGTATCTACCGAAACCACCCTGGCATGGGGAACGTTCGAGTTCACCATTTTGGCGTACAGCATTCCCGGCAACTGCACATCCGCGGTGTAGCGTCCGCTTCCGCTCGCTTTGGCGTGCGCGTCCCACCGCGTGGGAGATTTGCCGATGTACTGCAGGTCCGCATTGATGGGCAGAACCGGCGGTTCGGTCGCTGGAATCTGGCGCTGAACATCATGCAAGGTATAGCCCGGAACTCCGTACGGCATCGTGACAGTCTTCATCGATGCGTCGTTCGTTGCAGCCGCTGCCGGATGAGATTTTTCTGTCGCCATGTTCTCTCCTACGCGTTACGGATGGATTCTTTGCCGGAGCCGCCTGCTGCTTCCAGCGTTGCGGCAAAAATTCTAGGATAGGTGCCGCAGCGGCACAGATTGCCCGCCGTTGCCTGTCGCACATCGTCTTCCGTTGGGTTGGGGTTTTTCTTCAATAAGGCGGAACAAGTCATCACCATGCCCGGAGTGCAGAAACCGCACTGCATGGCGTCATGCTTGATGAAGGCGGCTTGCACTGGGTGCAGTTCGTCCGGATGCGCGGATGCATTCGACAATCCTTCAATCGTCGTGACCTTGTGCCCGATCGCGTCGATCGCCAGCGTCATGCAACTATTCACCGGGATGTCGTCCAGCATGACGGTACAGCCGGAACACGTTCCGCGATCGCACACCACCTTCGTGCCGGTCAGACCCATGTTCACACGCAGAGCATCCGCCAGCGTGGTTCGTGGCTCCAGCTGGATCGTCTGTTCTTTGCCGTTTACATGCAAGGTCACAGGAACCGCGCCGGGGCCAAGCTCTTTCACGCCATGGTGTTCGCCATGGGTGGCGGCAACCGCTTCGCGGGTGAAGACCTGCGCGCCTTCCAGCAATGCGGTCCCGGCTGCGGCCACGCCAGCGCCTTTTAAAAATCCGCGCCGTGTAATTCCCTTGGTGGCCGGGCGATCCACGGCCTGTTTGGGTTCCGCAGGATCAGAATTCTGCGGCGTATTGGACGTGGGGTCGTTTGTTTGCGGAGGAAACTTCGCTTCTGACATTTGTTTCTCCTGTTTCGGATGAAGAAGGAGCGTGCGGCACATCGAGCGATTCGCGTGATTCGCGGGAAACAACCTCAAGCGATTCGGGCCAGCCTAAAAAGAACTCACATGAATTTCAGTCCGTCTGCGAGTGAGCTTCGCGGTGGTTCTAGTCTGACACTCCGGGGAACAATTCTGCAACTGGGGAGTCTTCCCTATCGACGTGCCATCCTTCGCCAAAGTTTCATTTCACTTTTGTGAAAGTCATTTCTTCGCATTCGTCTCCACGGCCGCGTGCAGAATCGGGTGCTCCAGCCCCTCGACACTCCGGCCCGGTTTCCCGTCCAGATCAAACACGACAACTTCGTTTTTACCTGGTTTCAGCCAGGGCGCGGGAACATACAGGGTCTTCTGCGGGCCAATGTTCCAGAATCGTCCCAGAGCGCGGCCGTTCAGCCAGACCTCGCCTTTCGTCAGGGCGCTGGTATCCAGAAACGTGTCTTTCGGGTTGGCCACCGTAAAGCTGGCGCGATAGAAACAGGCTCCGCTGCACGGTGGTTTCGAGTAGGCCAGCTCGGCCGGCTTCAACATGGGCAACGGATAGATATCCCAACCCGTCAACACCTTTTGCCCCAGCTTCACCCGGCCGACGATGCCGGCTCGTTCCAGGGGCAGCGACGGCCCAAAGTTCACCCGACCCGTATTCTCCACCAGGATGTCCAACCGCGCGTGCGACGAAGAGATATGCAACGGAAGTTGGTTTTGTCCCAGCCGACGATCGACCGTCCCCACCAGCTTGCCATCGAGGTAGATTTGCGCGTAATCGTGCAGCATGTCGAAGCTTAATTCGCCATTGAAAGGTCCATCCACCTCAGTGCGATACAGAATGTATCCATACGCCTGGCCCAGCGCCTCCATGGAGACCGGCCGCTCGGAGTGGATTGGAGCCGGCAGCGACTTCCACAGCGAAACACTCTCGGCGAGCGAAATTGCCGGCAGCGTCATTGTCGGCGGCACCGCGGGCACAGGAGGCGGCTTGATCCCCGTGTCATTCGCGATGATTTCGCGGAAACGATAATACTTCGGCGTCGGCCGGCCGCTTTCATCCAACGGCGCGTTGTAGTCGTAGCTGGTTACATCCGGCTCGTAGTTCTTGCCGTTCGAGTTCGCCCCATTCATCCAGCCAAAACTTGTTCCCCCGTGAAACATGTATAGGCTCAGCGAATATCCCTGTCGCAACATCCAGTCCAGATCCTTCGCTTGTTGATCCGGAGTATCAGGTGTGTGCGGCGCGCCCCAGTGATCGAACCAGCCATCCCAGTATTCGCCCGTCATCATCGGTCCATTCGGCCGCAGTTGTTTCAGCTTGGCGAAGTCTTTCTGTGCATTTCCCGGCCCAAAGTTGATCACCGCGGGCAGCTCCGGCAGCGAACCGTTCGGAATCTCATCCGCGCCGTCCGCGGTATATAACTGCGCCTTGGTAAATCCCGCGTCGACCAGCATGTGGTGGATGTCTTCCATGTAGGCGTGGTCCTTGCCGTAGGAGCCATATTCGTTCTCCACCTGCACCGCGATGATTGGTCCGCCGTTGCCAATCTGCAATGGCGCCAGCTGCTTGCCAAGCTGCATCAGCCATGCCCGGGCTGCCGCCAAAAACTGCGGGTTTCGGGATCGCACCACCATGGTTGGATCTTTCAGCAGCCACGCGGGAAATCCGCCGAAGTCCCACTCCGCGCAGGAATATGGACCAGGCCGCAGGATGACATATAGTCCCTCCTGTTGCGCCTCGCGCACAAACTCCGCCACATCGCGATTGCCAGAAAAATCGTAGACGCCCGGCTTCGGCTCATGCCAATTCCAGAAGACATAGGTCGTAATCGAGTTCAACCCCATCGCCTTGGCCATGCGCAGCCGGTCGCGCCAATAGGCCCGTGGAATCCGTTCATAATGCATGGAACCGGAGATGATCTGGAACGGTTTACCGTCCAGCAGGAACTCCCCATGCCCGGCCACGAAGGTTTGCGGCTGCGTTTTGGCGGCCGCGAAAGCCGGCAGGGTTCCAAGGCTAAAAAGCAGAACAATCCACGCCCATCGGCGCTGAAAAGCCATCATTCCAAATCTCCCGTTTCTCTGAAGTAGGACGCTGCCAAACCTGCCGAGACCGGTCGCAAGCAGTTGCATCTACTTGCCCCCAAAAAACTATCCCAAGAAAATATCTGCGCTTTTTAGCCTACTCCAGCTAGACTGGTGCCCAAGGATTTCAGCCCGGTTTTCGGAGACGAGGAAATCACATGACAGCCATGGAAGCAGCCATGCAGCAACCTGGGGAATCTGCCGGCCTCAGTCAGGTGGAACGCGTTGTCGACACATTTGTGGCGCCCACCAAAACCTTTACTGATATTCGCAGAAATGCCAGTTGGTGGCTTCCGTTTCTGTTGGGCATTCTCGTCAGCTTTGCGTTTGTCAGTTCCATTGACCACAAAATTGGCTTCGACCAGGTCGCGCAAGCCAACATCAACCGCAACGCGTCGGCACAGCAGAGAATGAGCACGCTGACAGATTCGCAGCGAGAGCAAAGCATCCACACAATCGCGGCCGTCACCCGGGTTGTCAGCTATATTTATCCGGTCCTGGCTTTAATCTTCGCGCTGATCGGTGCCGGCATCCTGATGGTGACCTTCAATTTCGGACTGGGCGCCAAAGCCACCTATAAAGAGTATCTGGCAGTGTGGTTCTACGCAGGGCTGCCACTTCTCATCAAGTTCTTATTGGCGGCGATTGCCATCTTTGCCGGCGCCAGCGCGGAGCAATTCGACATTAACAACCCAGTCGGAACGAATATCGGCTGGTATCTCACCTCGGATAGTCCGCTGTGGCTACGCACGCTGCTTTCATCAGCCGACGTCTTCACAATATGGGTGGTGTTGCTGTTGATCGTCGGCTGCGCAATTGTTGCCCGCGTCAAGCGCAGCAGCGCGGCCATCGCCATTATCGGTTGGTGGGTGCTGGTCATTCTGGGCGGCACAATTATGGCCGCGATCCAGGGTTAATCGAGTCCGCGTGTCCACCGGCTGCATCGAACCCAAAGAGTGAGGTGGTACGCGGATGAGTGAGTGGGTCAGGTTGTGCGGTCGGCAAGAGCTTCCGGCTGAAGCCGAGGCGAAGGAATTCTCGGTTCAAGGGCATACTCTCTGCGTGGCCATGCTGAAGGGAACTCCCCTGGCGCTGGATAATGTCTGCCCGCACCGCGGCGGTCCATTGGCAGAAGGCACAATTGCACACGGCAAAATTGTCTGCCCCTGGCACCAGTGGGAATTCGACCTGGCTACCGGCCAGGCCACGCATTCTCCCGCCGCAAAGGCGACCCGCTATTCGCTCCGCCTGCAGGGTGACGATGTCCTGGTCGAACTCTAGAAATTCGACTCCTTAGTCACGTGGTGCGACCCGAAGGAAGGGGTATGATTCAGATGTCTATTGTCAGCAAGTTTTAGGAATGCGAGAGCCGAATGATAACGAAAAAGCCAGCTCGCAAGCCAGGCCAGTCGGTGCAGATGGTCCCGACATATACGATCCCAGAAGCGTCTTCCTTCCTAGCGATAAATACCCGGACTCTTTTCTCCTGGTACGAAGGAAATGATCCCATTCTGAAGGCTTCCGGAGTGGCAGGTTCGATTCACTTGCTTTCATACCGCGATCTGGAAGAGGCCTACCGTGTGTATTTGCTGCGTGAGAAGTTCCATTTCCCACTTCAATTTCTCAGAAAATCAATGCTTAATGCACGTCGCATGTTCCGTTCTCAGCACCCGCTTCAGCGCGTCGACGCGGTGAAGGAATGCTTGAGCGATCTCATCTATGACAAGCCTGCTCGAGGTGGCTCGTCTCGCACGGTGACCTCACTGGGCCAACATCCCGGCCAACAGCTTGTAAAGGAAGTGGCTGACCTCTTCGCTGAGAGGATAGAGCCTGAACACTTCATATTTCCATGGCGATTTGCTGCGACGGATTCGAGCCGCCCTGTGTCAATGAATCCAAACATTATGTCCGGACGACTGGTGGTAGAGGGGACCAGAATACCTGTTAGCGCACTCTTGGAGAGCAGACGATCTGGATCAAATATCCCCGAGATTGCTAGAGATTACGATTTGGACCCTGACATTGTTGAGAAGGCCCTAATTCATATTGGTCTACGTCAGAAAGCGGCATGAAGAGTGCGTGATGTTCCTGGACGAAGGGTTCTCTGCTCCCTCCGTCGCTGTCCGACTTACGACGGCGGGATTCACTGTGCAGCGATTCCATGAATGGTTTACCGACGAAGACGGCAAACCGCTGCGAAATGTCCCTGACGCAGACGTCATCAAGTTCTGCCACAAGAACCAGTGGCTCCTCGTCACACGCGACCACGAGATGAAGAATCTGCATCGAGAGGAGATTCGAAAATCTCAGGTCGCGATACTAGCGACGGCCAACAACAATAAATGCGATCCGGACGAGTGGGTCGCCGCGATCATCAATCTTAAATCCCGTGTCCTCCGCGAGTTCAAGAAACGCGAGCGCCCATGGTTCGCTACCTTTAGTCGCAACGCTACCTTGACGATCCAAACCATTAAGTGACAGCAGCGGTATCTAGCGCGCCAATGCAGCTACCACCAGATTCCGAGTTGCCATCATGACTGCACCCTATGTTCTGGAGCGCGAACAGTGGGTTCCCGCTTCGCTCGACGAAGTCTTTCGCTTCTTTTCCGACGCCGGCAATCTCGAGTTGCTCACTCCGCCGTGGTTGCGTTTTCAGATCCTCACGCCCCAGCCCATCGAGATGTTCCCCGGTACGTTGATCGACTACCGCCTGCATTGGCACGGAATTCCCATGCGCTGGCGAACTGAAATCACCGCCTGGCAACCGCCGCACGCCTTGAAGACCTGCAGCTGCAAGGGCCGTATAAGCTATGGCGCCACACGCATCGCTTTCAGGCTGTCGACGATGGCACGCGCATCCACGATCGCGTGGAATACTCACTCCCTTTGGAATTGTGGGTCGAGTCGTGCACGAGTTTTCTGTGCGGAGAAATGTAGAAAGTATTTTTGCGTTCCGCGAGCGCAAGGTAGAAGAAATCTTCGGCTCCGGCCACGCGCGTCAATCGCCGGTGATGACTTGAAGAGTTTTTATTCCGCTGCCGCCTTCAAGACGTTCGGACATTTTGCCTGCATCCACTGCCGATAACTCATCTTGTCACGCCTGGGATTGAATTCTTCTCCCGGGCACACCGGGCATCCGACCGCTTCGCGCAACTGGTCGCTCCAGGAAGAATGCTTCTCGCGCCCATTGGGATCCCATAGGTCCTGAGTGCTGTCTTCGGCCGGAGCCAGCGAAACCGTGTAGTTGGGAGTGATGCCCTGCGTCCAGTCTGCAGCAGGCTGCTCCGGTGCGTCGCCTCCCTGCGCGCTGTAGGCCGAGGTGCAAGCCATGGTCCCACCCTTGCCATCGCTACAGGTCGCCGAGGCACTGCGCTTGGGGCTGCTATGGGCATTGCCCAGTGTCTGCGCCTTGGGCTGCGAACCAAAAATGTCCGGACCGCCCGAATCGCCTCCGACAGAAGGCAGCGCGATTCCCACTTCCAGAATTGCGTCGGCCTGCTTTGGGCTGGAGACAATCGTCAAGCAAGTATCCTGATCCAACCGCGTAATCGCAGCATTCGCCATCACTGGCGTCGCGGCATCCACGTACACCGTGCGCACCGATTTTCCATCTGCTGTGGTCAGCGTTCTCTCAGCTTTTTTTGCCGCGCCCGTCCCAGGGATGCTACAGAAGACCAGAATTCCGCAAACGATGGGCAACATCCGCGTGCTCATTCCGCTGCCCGACCGCATCGTTCCTCGCGCGTTCAGCACCGCTCGCTTCATCGCCCACTCCTCCAGCTCAACCGGAACTATTTTCGAGCGCGGCAAGAGTTTTGTCCAGACTTGCAACGTTTTCGACACTCAAGCAGATCCGGCTGGAATCGAGCGGCCGCATCAGGCCACACAGCACCTTTCCCGGACCCACTTCAATAAAGTGCGTCACGTCGGCGGCAATCAGTTGCCGCTCACACTCTACCCAGCGAACCGCCCCGGTCACCTGGCGAATGAGCGCATCACGCACGCCGTTGCTTGTCGCAACCCAGGTCGCATCGACATTCGTAACCACGCTCAGCTTCGGCTCATGAAATGCCGTCACCTCCAGATCGCGCGCCAGCCGATCCTGTGCCGGCTGCATCAACGCACAATGGAACGGCGCACTCACCTTCAGAGGAATCGCGCGTTTTGCGCCACGTTCTTTGCACTTTGCTGATGCCAATTCCACCGCCGCCGCCGCGCCGGAAATCACGGTCTGCTCGGGAGCATTCAAGTTCGCCGCCGCTACAACGCCGCCCGATTCTTTGGCTGCATCGGCGCAAGCGCGAACAACGTCATCCGCCTTCATTCCGAGAATCGCCGCCATGGCGCCCACTCCTTCCGGCACCGCTTCCTGCATATACCGTCCGCGATTGCGCACCGTCCGCACCGCGTCCGCAAATGACAGCGTTCCAGCGGCCACCTGTGCGGAGTATTCTCCCAGAGAATGACCGGCGGCGAAATGGCTGCGCACGCCGCGTTCCGCCAGCACCCGTAATGCCGCCACGGAAACAGTCAGAATCGCAGGCTGCGTGTTCTCCGTGAGCCGCAACTCTTCTTCTGGCCCGTCAAAACAAAGTCGCGAAATCGAAAATCCCAGCGCCTCGTCGGCTGCTTGAAACACCTCGCGTGCCACTGGAAATGCATCGTAGAGTTCGCGGCCCATTCCAACTGCCTGCGATCCCTGGCCTGGAAAAAGAAATGCAATCGTCATTGGAGTCTTATAAGTGATGGATGGCGTGCTCAAAGTGAAGAATCTGAATGTCTATTATCGAACATACTGCGGCCAATGCCAGCAAAAACCTCGTTTTCACTCACTCTGTCAACCCGCCCGCGTGGGTCTTGCGTCGAGCTCGCCGTCGCAGGTTGCGGACCGATCGTCGCAGCATCCAGACTGTGATCGCCACGCCAAACCACAACAGAGTCGCCGCGATCAGCACCATCCACGTTGAATGCCCTGGCAGGAACTTCCAGACGAGCACGGCAAAAGCAATCAGCCCCAGCGAGCCCATGGTCGCGCCCGCCGCGTCGATGCTGGCGACGGCCCTGCCGCGTCGCGTTCCATCCACGCCACCCCGTGCCAGCCTCTTCTTCTCGTGCTTTTCAATGATGGTCGCGCTGGCCGGAAAGATCGCCGGAAATGCCAATAGCAATCCCGCTGCTTCCGGCCCAAATTTTTTAGCGACGATGCCGGCTGTCGCGGTAATGACGCCGCCAAAGAAAAACCGTTCCGCATACTCACTCCAGCGATTTTCCTTCAGCGATTTGATATCGAAACCGATCTTCATGAATCTCGCCTATCGCAGCCAGACCAGCCACAGCAGAAAAGCGCTGGCAAACCATACCGGCATAGAAGCCAGCGTGGCCGACAGCGCAGAAAATCTTTTGGTGCTTAAAATCAAGCTGACGCAGAACGCGTACAGCAGAAATGCAATCGCACCGCCGATCATGGAGCGGGTTTCAATCGCCGCATATTGTTTGCCGCTGTGAGAGACAGTCAGGAACAGCGTTGCCAGCGCAACCGAGGGAGCGGCGCCAAACAGCCCGGCAAAACTCTTCGGAGAGAACAGACACCCGATGAAGGAAAATACCGCGACCGCCGCGCCGCCAATCAAAAACCGCAGAAGGATTTCTGTCAACGCAGCCGCTCTCCTCTCCCTGATCGAAACAGCATACAGGAATCATCCGGAGAGAATCAGTCGCGAAACCTACGGAGGCATAGCGTGTCGTACGCAGCGGCGACAAATGTGAGTGTTGTTCGGGCGAGGTCCTGCTAGCCCTCGACAATCGCCGGCGCGCCATTCAACGCCACCAGGCCCTGCTCAATATGCGCATTCACGTCGGCCTGGGCAAACTCCGCCGCCACCCGAATGCCATTCATAATGGCGCGATCGTTCGAGGATCCATGCCCCACAATGCACACCCCGCGCACCCCCAGCAGCGGAGCTCCGCCGTATTCCGACTGATCGAAACGCCGTTTGAAATGGTTGAACGCCTTGCGCGACAGCAACGCACCCACCTGCGCCGTTACCGTCGAGGTCAAAGATTCCCGCAGCGATTCCCGCACCAGCCGCACCAGTCCTTCCGATGTCTTCAGCGCCACATTGCCGATGAATCCATCGCAGACCACCACATCCGCCTGGCCGTTATAAATGTCGCGGCCTTCCACATTGCCGAGAAAATTGATCGGCAGCCGTTGCATCAGCGGAAAACTCTCCCGCGTCAGTTCGTTGCCTTTGCCCTCTTCTTCGCCGATGGAAAGCAGCCCCACGCGCGGCCGCGCCACCTTCAACACGGCCCGGGCATACATCTCGCCCATCACCGCAAACTGTTCCAGGTTTTTCGGCTTGCAATCGACGTTCGCGCCCACATCCAGCAGCAGGCAAGGCTTGCCCGTGCTGGTCGGCAGCACCGCCACCAGCGCTGGAC
>JBARFA010000027.1:0-64112 GCA_049796755.1 Acidobacteriaceae bacterium | reverse complement strand
AAGCCGTATCGAAATACTACGGCAAGTTTCCTGTGGCTCGGGATCGGGTGCTTGTGGTTCCCATTGCGGGCGAAAGTGGAGTCTTGACCGGGACCACCTGGGGTGATGTCGATGGCTTTCCGGCATTCGCAAGAATGCGGCTCGGCCAGCACACGACGGAGCAAACTCTGGCGAGCGATTGGACAATGACGCACGAGTTTGTGCATACCGCTCTTCCCTCGCTTTCCCCGGATCATCATTGGCTGGAGGAGGGGCTGGCTACGTACGTGGAACCTATCGCGCGAGCGCAGATCGGTACTTTGTCTCCCGAACAGGTATGGGGTGGGATGGTGCGTGACATGGGAAAGGGCGAGCCACAACCCGGGGAAGATGGATTAGATAATACGCATACCTGGGCGAGCACTTACTGGGGGGGCGCGCTATTCTGCCTGGTTGCGGATGTGACAATACGCGAGAAGACCGGAAACAAAAAAGGATTGCAAGACGCTTTGCGCGGGATCCTCGCTGCCGGCGGATCGATTGCCGATGATTGGCCTATCGCCCAGGTGCTGGATGCGGGAGATCGAGCTACAGGAACGACTGTGCTGGCGGATCTCTACAAGAAAATGGGAACTGCATCGTATGCTCCGATCGATTTAACGGCGCTGTGGAGGCAACTCGGAATCCACTCCGACAATGGCAAGATCCAGTTCGATGACCATGCTCCGCTAGCCCATATACGCCTGGCGATCACCTCTCCCCGCTAGAGACGAATCGACAGGCAGAAGCGCGTCCCCGAAATCAATCTTTCGGTCGTCTATCTCGGTAACCGGCGTTTCCGGTGGCCATGTCCTCTTACATTCCGCAACCTGGGCTGAAATGTTGTCGTCGCAATCGTGACTGCTTGCCAGTGATCAGATGTGTGCAATGACTCTTGTGAGCTGCTGGTAGAATTCACGCAACTCCCAGGAGCTTCAACAATGCGGTCTGTATCTTCCTTCCGTTCGTGTCCGCTGATACAGGGTTGCCTATATCTGAGTTGAATCGCTCTAGGAACTGTATGCCATGTAAGGAAGCATAACGTTCTATGCAACTGCGATGGTTTGTTTCTATGGACAATTGGCCGACTCATGATCCCGAAAAATAGGAAGCTTGGCTTTCCTGGTTCAACCAACGAGTTCCGTTCCAGTGGCCTCGCCGACGGCGGCCAGCTTGCAAGGCGCAGTAGTCGCCGGATTCCGAAATTAAAAGGTATACGACTCCGCTACATCCTAGCGTTGTGGCTATTTATATTAAGCGCGGTTGCATACATGGACCGCACGAATATATCGATAGCTGGATTGGCAATTAGCCGGGAATACGGATTGGGGAACCAGCGGCTGGGATGGATCTTTAGTTCGTTCCTGATTGGGTATGCTGCATTTCAATTGCCGGCGGGATGGTTATCGTCTCGGTTCGGACCGCGTCGAGTGTTGACCATTGGAGTGCTGTTATGGGGAGTAACGACGGCACTGACGGCGATGTTGCCACCGACAATCGAGCATGCGGTATTGCTGTTGATTGGGATGCGTTTTGCGCTGGGGGTGGCAGAGTCGGTCATTTATCCGTCGGCTAACCAATTTGTAGCGGAATGGGTTCCGCAGCAGGAGCGAGGCGTCATCAACGGGCTCATCTTCGCTGGAGTGGGAGCTGGCAGCGGACTTACTCCTCCCATACTTGCCTGGTTGATCAGTCATCATGGCTGGCGATCTGCGTTCTGGTTCAGCGCAATTGTGGGTTGTGTTGTCGGAATTGTGTGGTGGTTGATTGCCCGGGATACGCCGGAAGAGCATCCAGCTGTGCAACAGGTGGAGTTGCAGGAGATCCAAAAAAGCCTGAAATTTCTGGCCGCCGTAACTGAAAACGAGAGGCCCATCATTCACTGGCGAGCAATTCTTCATCGTCGCGACTTGTTGGTGTTGATGACGACGTACTTCAGCTATGGCTATATCGCATGGATATACTTCAGCTGGTTTTTTCTATACATGGCACAGGTGCGGGGATTTGATCTTCGATCCAGCGCGCATTACGCGATGCTGCCGTTTTTAGCGATGACCGTTTGTTCTCTTGCCGGAGGAATTCTGAGCGATGGATTGACCGAACGATATGGTTTGCGAGTCGGAAGATGCATGCTGGCGGCCGCGTCGATGGCGGGAACGGCGTTGTTCCTGGTAATTGGTTCGCAGGTCGAGAGCCCGCGACTGGCCGGTTTGATTCTGGCCGGAGGAGCGGGTGTCCTGTATATTTCGCAGAGCTCGTTCTGGTCGGTCTCCGCGGATATCGCGGGGGACAATTCCGGGATCTTCTCCAGCATGATGAACATGGGCGGCCAGATCGGAGGAGCCGTCACGGCATCGCTGACTCCCTGGATTGCGCAGCGTTATGGATGGACCACCTCGTTTGCGATTGCTGCCGCGCTTGCACTGATCAGCGCCGCCTTGTGGCTGACGGTGCACCCGGAACGGCCTCTTGAGGGAAAATCAGCAATGTGACCAGACGGTCTTTCGCTGGCCTTTGAGTTTAGTTTTCTTATCTTATGACTTGTTTCTACATGTTTCTGTTATGTATAGTCAGGGGCATCGCAAAGGGTGGGGAGAAAGTTCTTGGATATTGTTTTTCTCGCCATAGAAAAGGAGCGCGGTGCTACCGGTGGAACAGATTCAACCTCAGGTGAATGATCGACGGTCGTTTATCAAGCTATTGGCAGCGGCTCCGCTGTTGGCCACGATTGGGACGCGAAGCCTGGCCTCTACTGTAGCGTCCGTCGGTAGAAGTACCTTCTCCAACAATATCTACACGCGGCTGGGAGTTCGCCCGCTCATTAACGCGCGGGGAACCTGGACCTATCTTTGCGGTTCGCTGGAACTGCCCGAGACGCGGCGCGCGACGGAGGAAGCGTCTCATTATTTTGTCGACATGTTTGAGCTGCAGGCCGGAGTTGGCCGCTATCTTGCGAAGATGTCCGGAGCTGAATCGGGAATGGTCACGTCGGGTTCGGCCGGCGCAATGGCTTCGGCAACAGCAGCCTGCATCGCCGGTTCGGATCCGAAGAATGTCTGGCAGTTGCCGGACACGACTGGCCTGAAAAATGAAGTGGTGATGATGGAAGGCCGAAGTCCGTTCGACAGTGCCATCCGGCTTGCGGGGGCCAAACTGGTGATTGCCGAGACGGTGGAGGATCTGCCGTCTGTCCTGACTCCAAAAACGGCGATGGTCTACACCACCTGGCGTGATGACCGGCTCGAGCGCGTCCTCAAGATCACCAAACCCGCAGGCGTTCCGCTCCT
This sequence comes from Acidobacteriaceae bacterium, assembly GCA_049796755.1. Lineage (GTDB taxonomy): Bacteria > Acidobacteriota > Terriglobia > Terriglobales > Acidobacteriaceae > JAKAAZ01. The sequence continues at coordinate 60,807 of JBARFA010000027.1, read as the reverse complement.
GGTCGACGACGCGGCGGGAATTCCTCCGTTTTATTACTTCACCCGCTATGCCAAGCTTGGCGTCGACCTCTTTTGTTTCAGCGGCGGAAAAGGGCTGTCAGGACCGCAATGCTCCGGAGTCCTATTGGGACGGAAGGATCTGATCGAAGCAGCCTTGTACAACACCAATCCCTGGGAAGGCGCTGTATGCCGCCCTATGAAGGTCGGCAAGGAAGAGATCATGGGCATCCTGGCGGCGGTCGAATATTGGTCGCGCGCGGATCTCGGCGCTTTAAACAAGGAGTGGCAGACTCGGGTTGAACGCATTCAGAAATTGGTGGAAACGGTGCCAGGAGTGACGACGAGCATCATGACGCCGCAAGATGGAAACAGTTATCCAACGCTGTCAGTGATGTGGGACGAAGCGAAATTTGGGTTGACGATAGCGCAGTGCGCTCAGCATCTGAGCGACGGCGAGCCGAGGATTGAAGTGCTGACCGACAGCAATCCCAGCGGGGTTCTGGCACGCATTCCGCATAATCCAAAAAGACACCACAGGTCCCAGCCGAATCCTTTGCAAATTATCTCCATGACATTGCAGCCGGGGGAAGATTTGATCGTCGGCAACCGTCTTCGCCAGGTACTCAACAAGGCACGCAAACAATCTGCATAAGGTGGGAGTCCATCGAAGAGATGAAAGACGGCCGCGAGGCATGTTGCCTGCCGTGTGAGATAGAAAGACGGACAAACACTCGAGGTGCAAGACGGCTTCTTCGAGGAGTGGGTCCCAAGGGAGGACAAATGCGTGATCCGTTCAGACGCTTCCCATGTATTGTCTTAGGTTTTCTCCTAGCGGCAGCGGGGACGCAGCTGCTCGCGCAGGCCGGCGTCGTGATCAAGGTCGTTCGGGTAGAGGGAAGTCATGTTGAGTCGGCATCGAGCGCCGGCATTCTGGTGAATCGCACGCTTTACATTGCTGGTCAGGATGGACGGAATTCGAGCGGCGAGGTTCCACAGGATTTTCAGAAGGAAGTGCGCCAGTCGTTGAACAAAGTGCGCAGCGTTCTGCGAGCCGCTGGAATGGATTTCGGCAATGTGGTGTGGATGAATATCTACCTCACTCACATGTCGAACCTGGATGGGATGAATCAGGTCTATTGGAAGATGATTGGAACGGATCCGCCCGCCCGCACCGTGCTGGGGGTCGCGAGCCTGCCCAACGGGGAGAATATCGAAATTAACTGTATCGCTGTGAGCAGTGCTGCCCATCGTCGCGTGATTCATCCATCAGGATGGCCGCAGGGGCCGCACATCGATCCCGCCGGAATTGAGGCCGACGATGTTCTCTACATGTCGGCGCAGGCAGGCGTCGATCCTCTGACTGGCAAGCTAGCGGCGGATTATGCCGGAGAGGTGAAGCAGGCTCTCGACAACGTCGCTGCGGTTGCCAAGGCTGCCAACATGAGCATGGCGAATGTAATCTGGGTGAATCCCTATCTCAGTAGCGATAGCGGCCCAGAACCTGTGATGAACAAAATCTACGCGACATATTTTGAGTTTGGAAATACTCCTGGCAGAGGAACGATTCAGGTGGTGGATCTCCCGAATCACGCGCACATCGTGTTCAGCTGCATTGCCGGCGCCGATTTGTCCAAGCGCATGTCGATTCGCCCAAGAAATGAGAAGCCCAGCCCAACTGCAAGCCCCGGCATCCTGTATGGAGATACGTTGTATCTTTCGGCAAAGGACGCCTATGTTCCGGCTTTGGGTCTGTTTTCGCCGGAGTTGGGCATTCAGGTGAGGATGTCCATGCGCAGCCTGCTGGATGGGTTGCAGAAGGCAGATATGGATTTTTCGAACGTCGTTTCTTCAACGATTTATCTGCGCGACGTGAAAGACGAGGACCCGGTCGTGTCCCTATACGGTACATTTTTCAAAGACAATTTTCCGGCACGGACGACGTTACAGCAGAATTTTGATATGAAATCGGAAGATGTCGAGCAGATTTCTTTTATCGCGGTGCGACAGCCGATTCATTGAGGAGAGAGTGTGCAGTTTGCTCTGGTCAGAACGAAAGCACGATGTTCAGCATTCCTTTCTGTGATTGCGCTACCGGTTCTGCTTGGTTTGCCATTTCAGTGCCGTGCGGCTTCCTCGCCAGGCTGCCAGGTGCATGCAACAAAGTATCTGGGATGGAAAGCGGAAGAATTATCCAATCCGTGGGTGAAGCTGGAGGTTGTTCCGCAGATCGGTGGGAGGCTCATCCAAGTCACGTTCGGCGGCCATGACTTTCTCTATGTCAATCCTTTGCTGCAAGGCCAGGTGATTCCTCTGGACAGCAAAGGCTACGGCGATCGGAATTATGGCGGAGATAAGATCTGGCCAATGCCGGAGGGCAATCAGGATGAAGAGCATTGGTCAGGCGGCGGGAACCTGGATGGTGCTCCTTTTACCCTGCAGGTCCTATCCAGCGGACCCACTTGCGCTGTGCGGTTGACCGGTCCGGTCGATCCTGAGATCGGTCAGCGGTATATTCGCGACATCAGCATCGGAGCGGACACCCCAGTGATTTCGTTTCATGTGGTGATGCAGAACATGAGCGGTTATCCCCGGACATGGTCGGAGCAGACGATCACCGAGTACCCCACCTCCCATCCGGCCGGCTCGGACAATTTCAACCCAAAGTTCTGGGGAGTCACGGAAGTGAACCCGGCAAGCGCGTATCTGAACAGCTACCACGTGCGCACAGGCCCGGCGGACAACCCGGCTTTTACCGTGCAGGAGGGTATGTTCCGGGTGCATTGGAACAACATCGTGCAAGAGGTATGGATCGATTCTCCATCGGGATGGCTGGCAGCGGTAGATGGTTCGACGGGATACACGATGGTGGAGCGGCACCGTGTTGACCCTACAGCCGTCTATCCGGGAAAGGCGACCATCATCTTCTATTCAACCGGCGAGCCGACACCGCCCCCGGCGAAGCCAGAGACCACTGAACCCCGCGAAGGACCGTTCATGGAAGCGGAGATTAACAGTCCAATGGTCGAGCTGGCACCCGGCGAAAGCTATGCGATGGACACACAGTGGTATCCAACGCGCATGGGGGAGGATTTCAAAACGACAACCTACAGTGGTGTGGTCGGGACTGCGCTGACCGCTACCGCGACGCCTGCAGGACTGGTACTCTCCGGCAACTTTGGTGTGTTCTATGCCGGAGATCTGGTTGCGCACTTGTACGGAAGAGGGGTTCGTACCACCGTGAAGCTAATGTCCGTCGTTCCTACCGAGCCTGTGGACTTGCACATCACACTGCAAGCGCCACCGAACACAACGCGGGTCTCAGTCCATTTGGTGGATTCCAACGGCCTCGATCGAGGGCCACTGGGAGAAGTTCTCGTACAGCCAGCGCCCTCGAATGATGAGACGAATGCCAGGTAGAAAGTTTTGCTTGCGAAGAAAACGTGCTACATACGGTACATGTCCTGGTTCCTACGCCGCGAGAGATTCCCAGCAATGAAACGTTGTCGACTTCCTGTGATGTTGGTGTGGTCTAGTCTCATTCTGTTTATGGGAACCTCGGCCTTCGGACAGGACCGGCCAGGAGTGGGCCCCGATCAGAATCAGGGGGCACAGCTATTTTCATCTCACTGCGCATACTGCCATGGTGCGGATGGCAGAGGTGGTCGGGCGCCGGCGATTGCAACGCTGCCGAAAGTGGTTGCACTTTCAAATCAGGACTTGATCGGGATCGTGCACAAGGGCGAGGCAGACCAGGGTATGCCGGCATTCCCTGATCTGGGCGACGAGGGTACAAAAGCAGTCGTGCAGTATTTGCGCATGCTGCAAGGAGTGACCGCGAATGGGCCGGCCGCCAAGCTGGCCGGCGATCCGGATACGGGTCGGAAAATATTTTTTGGCAAAGCGCAATGCTCAACCTGCCACATGATTCTTGGCAAAGGCGGATTTATGGCAGCTGAGCTAACCTCCTATGCGAGGAATCGGACGGCGAGTGAAATCATGCAGGCGATTGTGAATCCAGATGCAGAATTACAGCCGACATCGCGCGTGGTAAGTGTGCGTACCAAGGATGGAAAAAGCCTGACGGGTGTGGTGCGCACGGAAGATAACCTGAACATCACGCTGCAGACTGAGGATGGGCGATATCACTTTCTGTCGAGGAGCAACCTGACTGCGGTGGACTACACCGATCATTCTTTGATGCCGCACGATTATGGAACCCAGTTGACGACGAAGGAACTGGATGATCTGGTGGCCTTTCTGATTGTGACTGGCAGAAATGCACCGGCGGAGCCCGCGCCGCCAAAATCGAGGTGGCATCACGATGACTAAAAGCCGACAGAATTCCGACCTGATGGACATGATATGGCGATGAGGAGAGGCTGCAGGAGCGTGGTTGGACTCGCCGCTTTGGTCATGATGCTGACAGTCGTTGCGATGCAAGGACAGCCTGCAAAGAATTCGACGAGAGCGCGGGTCGAAAGTAGTGCGTCAGGCTACGCCTTAGAGCAGGGGACCGCGCTGGGTCAGATTGATGTACAGCAGAGCGATCTGTTGCAGAAGGCCATCAAAAACAATTGGGTTTCCTACAACGGAGACTACACCGGGCGGCGCTACAGCAGCCTGTCGCAGGTGACGCCGCAAAATGTAAGCCACCTGGCAGCCAAGTGGGTCTTCCACACACGGAATGCCGGAGTGCTGGAGGTGACTCCAGTGGTGGTCGCCGGGGTCATGTTTATTACCGGCTCCAACGACGCCTATGCGCTGGATGCGAGGACGGGCGCGCTGCTGTGGCACCATGCCCGCGGCGTTACGTCGGGGCTGGTTGACGATGCCTCCGGCCATATCAATCGCGGTGTTGCCGTGCTTGGAACCCGCGTCTATATGGAGACGGACAATGCGCACCTGCTGTGCCTGGATGCACGTTCAGGCAACCTGATTTGGGACGTGGCATATGCAGACAACACGCAGAGCTACGGCGCCACCAGTGCTCCCTTAATTGTGAAAGACAAAGTGCTGGTGGGCACTTCCGGCGGCGACGACGGTGTGCGCGGGTTTGTGGCGGCCTATGACGCGCAGACGGGCAAAGAGGCGTGGCGCTTCTGGACGATTCCAGCTCCGGGTGAGAAAGGATCGGAAACGTGGCCGGCCGGCAATGCTTATTTGCTTGGAGGCGGCACCGCGTGGATGCCGGGAACCTATGATCCTGAACTGAACACGATCTATTGGGGAACGAGCAATCCCGCGCCTGATTTCGACGGAAGTGTGCGGCCGGGCGACAACCTCTATACGAGCTCCCTGGTGGCGCTCGACCCGGACACGGGGAAGCTGAAATGGTATTTCCAGTTCAATCCACACGATCTGTATGACTATGACTCGGTGCAGACGCCGGTACTGGTGGACGCAACATTCAAGGGCAAGCGGCGCAAACTGATCGTGACGGCAAATCGCAACGGCTTTCTGTATATTCTCGATCGCACGACAGGAGAATATCTCTACTCAAAGCAGTTCATGAAGCGAATGAACTGGGCCAAAGGCATCGACAAAAACGGGCGACCCATCTCCAATCACCTTATCCCCGACGCAAAGGGCGTTATGGTTTGTCCTGGTTTTGCAGGTGCGACCAACTGGTATTCGCCTAGCTACGATCCGCAGACAAATATGTTCTACTTCCGTTCATTCGAGGGATGCGACGTGTTGATGGCGAAGCAAGAACCTTTCAAGCCAGGGCGTCCGTATTATTCAACCGGCTCGCGAACGCCTCCAGGCAACGTGGAAGACGATAGTTATATCAATGCCTTCGACCTAACCAATCTCGATTTCGCATGGCGCGACAAACAAATCGGCGGAAGACAGGCGTGGGCAGGCGTGATGACGACGGCGGGCGGTCTGGTGGCCTTCGGTAACGACACCGACGAGTTCGAGATGGATGACGCCCGCACGGGCAAGCCGCTATGGGCGTTCAAGCTAGGACAGCCTATGCACGCTTCCCCAATGTCCTACGCGATCGCGGGCAAGCAGTACTTCGCCGTGGCAGCTGGAGATGATGTGTTTGCCTTCGCATTGCCATAGGCAAAGCCCCGTCGAAAAACTACCCGTCCGGTTGCGCGCTATTTCTTGTCGTAGCCTAAAATTCCGCGCGTTTTGGTTTGCAGAATGTAAACGGTGTCGCTGGCTGTGATGTAGAGTTTCGAATTATCCGGTCCGCCCCAAGTCAAATTGGCCATGCCTTTGGGCATTTGCACGGTGCCGATGTGCACGCCCTTGCGATTCCATACCCAGATACCGGCAGGTCCCGACACAAACAGGCGGCCCTTGACGTCGACTTTCATTCCGTCCGGAACTCCGCGTTTCTGCGGGTCGGTCATGTCGGCAAAATCCATTCCGTCGGAGATCGTTCCATCTTTGTGAAACTTGTAGCGCCGGATTTTCATGCTGTCGTCGTCATCGATGTAAAGGTATTTTCCATTCGGGGAGAATGCCAGACCGTTCGGCGCCTTCAGATCCGTGGTGAGCAATGACATGGCGTTGTCGGGTCCGAGGCGATAGACAGAAGGCGGTAGCTCCTCATGCTGGTCTTTCGTCATATCGATGATTGGATCGGTGAAATAAATCGCGCCATCAGGGCCGATCACGATGTCGTTCGGCGTGTTCAACTTTTTGCCGTGGTAGTGATCGACGACCGTCTCGAAGCTTTTGCCGTCTGCCGAAAGCCGAATGATCGCGCGCAACCCGCTGGCTGTGCTCAACAGCCGATGTTCCCGGTCATAGGTGCTGCCGTCGGGGTCCACGAGCGAGACCATGTGTTCGACATGTCCATCCTGATAGAGCTTGTCGATTTCGTTCTTCGACTCGTCGCTCACCCACAGGAATCCGGTAGGATCCCAGACTGGACCCTCAGTAAATCCGAAGCCAGTTCCCATCGTCGTAAGGGTCGCGTTCTTGTCGAACACCTTCCAGAACTCAGGCGTCAATGCCTGCAGTTCGAAGGATCTGGGGCGCTTGTGAGGCTTTTGCTGGTTCGCCGGCTCTTGGGAAGCGGGAACCGCAGGCGTTGCCGGCTGTTGCGCCAGCGCCGTGCAACCGCCGACAACGAGAAAAACTGCGAGCGTGGAGAGAAAAGAACGGGATGCTTTCATCGTTTACACCTGAACCCTCTGGAACATTTGCTTGATGCCGCGCAATGCCTGACGCGTTCTCTCCTCGTTCTCGATCAGCGAAAAGCGGACGTGGCCATCTCCGTGTTCGCCGAAGCCAACTCCAGGACTCACGGCCACCTTGGCTTCTGTGAGCAGCTGCTTTGAAAACTCGAAGGAACCGAGGTTTCGGTAGGCCTCTGGAATCTGCGCCCACACAAACATGGTTGCTTTCGGCATATCGACCTGCCAGCCAGCCTGATTCAGGCCCTGGACCAGGACATCGCGCCGCTTGCGATAGTTATCGCAAATTTGCTGCACGCATTCTTGCGGGCCTTCCAGCGCCTGGATGGACGCGACCTGGATGGGGGTGAATGTTCCATAGTCAAAATAACTTTTGATACGGCCAAGTGCGGCGACCAAGGTTGGATTGCCAACCATAAAGCCGACTCGCCAGCCCGGCATGTTATAGCTCTTTGAGAGCGTGAAGAACTCAACCGCGATATCCTTGGCCCCCGGCACCTGCAGGATCGAGGGTGCGCGATAGCCGTCGAAGACAAGGTCAGCGTAGGCCAAATCGTGCACAACGTAGACGCCGTACTCTTTGCATAACGCAACGACCTGCTCAAAGAAAGCAAGGTCAACACACTGAGTCGTGGGATTGGACGGAAAATTGAGGATCAACATTTTCGGCCGCGGCGACATGGACGGGAGCGCGGTCCGCAGATCTGCGAGAAAGGCAGCGGCACTGGTGATCTCAATGTAGCGCACGTCCGCTCCAGCAATAATGGGCCCGAAAATATGGATCGGGTAGCTGGGATTGGGCACCAGAACGGAATCTCCGCGATCGAGTGTCGCCAGGCACAGGTGGGCGATGCCCTCTTTGGAGCCGATGGTCACAATGGCTTCTGTGAGCGGGTCGAGGTCAACGTCGTAGCGTCGCTTGTACCAGTTGCAGATTGCCTTGCGCAGCCTGGGAATGCCCTTTGACAGGGAATAACGATGCGTGGCGGTTTTCTGCGCGGCCTCAATCATCTTGTCGACAATGTGCTTTGGTGTTGCGCCGTCGGGGTTTCCCATTCCGAAATCAATGATGTCTTCGCCGCGTTGCCGAGCGGCCGCTTTCAAGTCGTTGGTGATGTTGAAAACATACGCGGGCAGCCGAGTCAGTCGAGAAAATTCTTCCATAAATTAGGGATCACTTGTCGTATTCGTTGTGGGTTAACGGAGTGGCCAGGCCGAGAACGGTATAAGCCGCCGTCGCGCCCAGCTCATTCTGAAGCTTCAAAGAGCACGGATCGAGATTCGAAGTCATCTCTCAATCAAAATAGAAGAAGGCTTCAGTATCGTCATTCTATCCTTATTATTAGCGATCGTAGCGCGCTCCGCCGCTTGATCGTCCACATCTGTCAGTGATGATGCAACCGGCAGCGCGTGGGTGAGGTTCGATCGCAGCGCGGCTCCTGTCTGCGGCTGTCAGAAAATTGTCATGGCCATCCGGTAAACTGGAAACGGTGGTATAAAATAAGACTCTTCAGCCCCGGTTGTGCCGGCGGATCGGCGCCTCTCGACCGCGAGACGCTGCCTGGCGATCCGCACCATGCACAGGACTCTAAAAAGTGAATGTTTAGCAGAGGAATCAATGTCTAAATTCCATGCAGTTTCAGCCGTACCATCCGCACAGGGTCTTTACCACCCCAGCCACGAACATGATGCGTGCGGAATTGGGTTTGTGGCCAGCGTTCGCGGAGAGAGAAGCCACGACATCATTTTGAAGGGCATTGAGGTCCTGATCAACTTGACGCATCGCGGCGCCTGCGGATGCGACGCGGAAACGGGCGATGGCGCCGGCATTCTGATCCAGATTCCTCATCGATTCTTCGCCCGCGAATGCGCGGCGCTCGGCTTCAAATTGCCGGAACCAGGCGCTTACGCAGCCGGCATGGTTTTTCTGCCCGTAGAGAAACTGAATCGCCTTCAATGTGAAGGAATCTTCGAGCAAATCATCCGGGAAGAAGGGCTGACCATTCTTGGATGGCGTGACACGCCTTGCAATGGCAATGCGATTGGCCGGGTCGCTCGCGCGTCGCAACCTTATATACAGCAGATTTTCATCGGAAAACCCGATGGGATGGACGAGGACGCCTTCGAGCGCAAGCTCTACGTCGTTCGCAAGCTGGCCGAACAGAAAATCGCGAATTCGAGCATTGAAGACAAGGAAATTTTCTATATTCCTTCTCTGTCCTCCCGCACGATTATTTACAAGGGGCTGCTGCTGGCGCCGCAGATTGCAAGCTTTTATGGTGAGTTAGCTGATCCCGAAGTCGACAGCGCGTTGTGCCTAGTCCATCAGCGGTTTTCTACGAATACGTTTCCAAGTTGGCGGCTCGCACATCCATTCCGCTACGTTGCCCACAACGGCGAAATTAATACCTTGCGTGGCAACGTGAACTGGATGCATGCGCGCCAATCGATTCTGGAATCCCCGGCCTTTGGCCCGGACATCGAAAAGCTATTTCCCATTGTGGAAGATGGAAGCAGCGATTCGTCGGCATTCGATAATGCGGTGGAGCTGCTATTTCAATCTGGCCGTTCCATGCCGCACGTGCTGGCTATGCTGATTCCGGAGGCGTGGGCGGGCAATCCGCATATGAAGCCGGAAAAGCGAGCCTTCTACGAATATCATGCGTCGCTGATGGAGCCTTGGGACGGCCCCGCAGCCATTGCCTTTACAGATGGTCGCGTCATTGGGGCAACGCTGGATCGCAACGGCCTGCGGCCTGGTCGCTATGTTGTGACGAAGGACGACATTGTTGTTCTCGCTTCAGAGGCGGGCGTACTGGATATTCCAGCGGCGAACGTAAAGAAAAAAGGACGGCTGCAACCTGGAAAAATGTTTTTGGTCGACACTGTGCAACAGCGCATTATCTCCGACAAGGAAATCAAACAGCAGTTGGTTTCTCGTCAACCGTACGAAGAATGGTTGAAGGAAAAGCAAATCTCGCTCGATCAACTGCCGGAGCCATCACGAGTTTATGGGGCCAATCCCGACACACTTCTTCGTCGTCAGCGTGCGTTTGGTTACTCCGAAGAAGACATGAAAATGATTCTGGAGCCGATGGCCAGCAAGGGAGAAGAGCCGATTGGTTCCATGGGAACCGACACTCCACTGGCTTGCCTTTCAGACCGGCCGCAAATGCTGTTCAGTTATTTCAAGCAGTTGTTCGCGCAGGTTACGAATCCGCCCATCGATGCTATTCGCGAAGAGATGGTGATGTCGCTGTCGAGTTTCATCGGGAGCGAGCGAAACATCCTGGCGGAGACGTCGCAGAACTGCCACACATTGAAACTGCCGCATGCGATCCTGACGAATCGAGAATTGGAAAAACTGCGGCGTGTGTCCACCGGAGACCTGCTGGCGACGACATTGCCAACGCACTTTCGCTCAGAAGATGGCGAGGCGGGGTTGAAGCGCGCATTGGATGAGCTGTGCCAGCGCGCGTCACTTGCAGTTCGCTCCGGATATACATTGCTGATCCTTTCCGATCGCGGCGTGGATAAGCAGTATGCTCCAATCCCGAGCTTGCTTGCGTTGGCGGCGGTGCATTACTTATTGGTACGCGAGGAAACTCGTACTCAGGTTGCGCTGATTCTGGAGTCTGGAGAGCCGCGCGAGGTGATGCATTTCGCATTGCTGATTGGTTTTGGCGCCAGCGCGATTAATCCTTATTTGGCGTTCGATTCGATTCGGGACCTGGCGCATCGTGGCTATCTTGCGAACGGAATTACCCCGGATACTGCGGTTAAGAATTTCATCAAAGCGGTGAATAAGGGCTTGTTGAAGACGTTCTCGAAGATGGGTATTTCGACATTGCAGAGCTATCGTGGAGCCCAGGTTTTCGAGGCGATCGGATTAAATCGAAACCTGGTGGAGACATACTTCCAGGGAACCGCGTCTCGAATTGAAGGCGTCGGGTTGGATGTATTGGCGCGTGAAGCACAAATGAAGCATGAGTATGCGTTCGCTCCATTGAACGACTCCGAAACCGATTTGGATGTTGGCGGTGCGTATCACTTCCGCGTGGGTGGGGAAGAGCATTTGCTGAATCCGCTGACCATCAGCAAACTGCAGCATGCTGTGCAGCAGAGCAATCCGAAAACTTTTAAGGAATACACCGATCTTATTGATGAACAAAATCGCAACATGTGCACGCTTCGCAGCTTGATGAAGATAAAGGAGTCGAAGACGCCAGTTGCGCTGGAAGAAGTGGAGCCTGCCAAGGAAATCGTCAAGCGATTCACCACGGGAGCGATGTCCTTCGGCTCGATCAGCAAAGAGGCACACGAAACGCTGGCCATTGCCATGAACCGGATCGGCGGCATGTCAAACACCGGCGAGGGCGGAGAAGATGCACGTCGCTTCACGCCGGATGCCAACGGAGATTTGCGTCGCAGCGCCGTGAAGCAGATCGCTTCGGGACGCTTTGGTGTGACCACCAACTACTTAATGAATGCGGACGAACTGCAGATCAAAATGGCGCAGGGAGCAAAGCCAGGAGAAGGCGGACAGCTGCCGGGTTACAAAGTGGATGAGGTGATCGCTCGGCTTCGGCACTCCATTCCTGGAGTTGGTCTGATTTCGCCGCCTCCGCATCACGATATTTACTCGATTGAAGATCTGGCACAGCTGATTTACGACTTGAAAAACGTCAACCCGCGAGCACGCATCGCGGTGAAACTGGTGTCGGAGGTTGGAGTCGGCACAGTTGCCGCCGGAGTTTCCAAGGCGCATGCCGACGTTGTCTTGATCAGTGGCGACAGTGGTGGGACGGGAGCCGCACCGCTCAGTTCCATCAAACATGCCGGAATTCCCTGGGAACTTGGACTGGCGGAGACCCAGCAGGTTTTGCTGTTGAATGATCTGCGCAGCCGCATTCGCGTGCAGACCGACGGCAAACTGCAAACCGGACGAGACGTTGTGATCGCGGCGTTGCTGGGTGCGGAGGAATTTGGTTTTGCCACCGCTCCCCTCATCACCATGGGCTGCATCATGATTCGCAAATGCCACTTGAATACGTGTCCGGTCGGTATCGCAACGCAGGATCCGGAACTTCGCAAGCGGTTCCAGGGTCAGCCGGAACATGTCATCAATTTCTTCTTCTTCCTTGCGGAACAGGTTCGCGAGCACATGGCGAAACTTGGTTTCCGCACCGTCGATGAGATGGTCGGTCGCGTCGATATGCTGGAGACCCATTTGGCGATCGATCATTGGAAGGCAAAAGGAATTGACCTGTCTTCGATTTTGTATAGCCCGCCGCTACCGGGACGCGTGGCTCGACACTGCGTGCAGAAACAGGATCATGGCCTGGAGCAGGCACTTGACTACCACTTGATGGAGCTTGCGCAGCCCGCACTCGAACATCAGCGACCGGTGGAATTTTCGCTGCCGATTCGCAATATCCATCGTACTGTTGGCGCCATGCTGGGCGGCGAAGTGGTGCGGCGGTACGGACCGGCGGGATTGCCAGAAGAAACCATCCGCTTCAATTTCCAGGGATCTGCCGGACAAAGTTTTGGAGCGTTCCTGCCGAACGGCGTCACGCTAACGCTGGAAGGCGAAGCGAACGACTACGTCGGCAAGGGTCTTTCAGGCGGCAGGATTGTTGTTTTCCCGCCGCGCAACTCCAGCTTTCAACCGGAGGAGAGCATCCTTGCCGGCAACGTCATTCTTTACGGTGCAACCAGCGGAGAAGTCTTCCTGAATGGAATCGCTGGAGAACGTTTTGCCGTCCGCAACTCTGGAGCCACCGCAGTCGTGGAAGGTGTGGGCGACCACGGATGCGAATACATGACCAACGGACGCGTTGTTGTTCTGGGAGCATGTGGACGAAACTTTGCTGCCGGAATGAACGGAGGAATCGCTTACGTCTATGACGAGCGCGGCGATTTCATGCAGAAACGATGCAATCCAGCTTCTGTAGATCTTGAGCCGCTGATCGATGAACGGGAGATCGAAGAGCTGCAAACGTTGATTACGCGCCACCGCGACCTGACTGGAAGCCCGCGCGCCGGCTGGATTCTCGCCAACTGGAATGAAAGCCTGCCGAAGTTCATCAAAGTATTTCCGCAGGAATATAAGCGCGTGTTGCGTGAGCGCGGAGAAATGGCTATCCCGACTGGAGAGCTTCCTACATTGACGATCGCTGAGCAGGTGCAACATGGGTAAGTCGACAGGATTCATGGAATTTCCACGCGAGCTGCCGGAGAGGCGTCCGGTTGTAGAACGCGTCAACGATTGGGTTGAAATTTACCGTTCTTTTCCTGAAGAAAAGCAGCAACAGCAGGCCGCGCGTTGCATGGACTGCGGCGTGCCGTTTTGTCACACAGGTTGTCCGGTCAACAACCTGATCCCCGATTGGAACGACCTGGTCTATCGCGGTCGCTGGAAAGAGGCCGTGCGTCGGTTGCATGCGACCAATAATTTTCCGGAAATCACTGGGAGAATTTGTCCGGCACCTTGTGAGGCGGCGTGCGTACTTGGCATCAATGCTCCTGCGGTGACGATTAAGCAGATTGAAAAAAACATTATCGATCATGCGTATGAGGAGGGCTGGGTCCATCCTGAACCGCCGTCATTTTCTACCGGCAAGCGAGTCGCCGTAGTCGGTTCTGGACCTGCAGGATTAGCGGCTGCGCAACAACTGCGCCGCGCCGGACACGCGGTCACAGTCTTCGAGAAAGCGGATCGCATCGGCGGATTGATGCGCTATGGAATTCCAAACTTCAAGCTGGAGAAAACGATTCTCGATCGCCGCCTGGAACAAATGCAGCTGGAAGGCGTGACATTTGTTACCGGCGCTCATGTCGGTCAAAATGTGCCGGTTGAAGATCTTCAGCGGGACTTCGACGCGATTCTGCTGGCGGGGGGTGCGGAGCAGCCTCGGGATCTGAATGTTCCAGGACGCGAGCTGAATGGCATTCACTTCGCAATGGAATTCTTGCCGCAACAGAATCGGCGATGCGAAGGCGACGCAGTTTCGGAAGTGGGAGCAATCCTTGCCAACGGCAAGCGAGTTGTCATCATCGGCGGTGGAGATACAGGCGCGGATTGCCTGGGAACAAGTCATCGCCAGAAGGCGCTTTCGATCGAGCAATTTGAAATTATGCCGGTCCCTCCTTCCACGCGGTCGCCGCTTACACCGTGGCCATTATGGCCGATGCAGCTACGGACAGAGGGTGCGCATGAGGAAGGCGGCAAACGGAATTGGAGCCTGGCAACGACAAAGTTTGTCGGCGATGAGCACGGTAATGTGAAACAGTTACACGGCGTCCAGGTGGGTCCTCCGCCGAAATTCGAGCCGCAACCTGGCAGCGAATTTGTGCTTGAAGTGGACCTGGTATTGCTGGCCATGGGCTTCTCTGGCCCTGTGCGCAACGGCATGCTTGAAAAGCTGGGTGTCGCCATCGATGCACGAGGCAATGTTGCGACCAACAATGGCTACATGACCACGGTTGAGGGAGTTTTCGCGGCAGGCGATATGCGGCGCGGACAATCTCTGGTGGTGTGGGCCATTTCTGAGGGGCGGAAAGCGGCCGCAGCAGTCGACGAATATCTGCGCGCTGTTCCGAATGCTCGCGATGCCAGCCTGGTCGGCGTAGCGGGATAGTGAATCGCGGTCAATCGGCATGCATGTCTGGCTGGGGTTAGGTGATCCGCTCAAATTTGTAGCCCGCTTCCTGCAGTGCGGATGAGATGGTCTGGATGTGCGATGTTCCGCGTGTTTCGAGCGTGATGTCAATCACGGTATCGCCAAGGTTCACGCCATAATGCGAGCGGTTGTGGAGCGTCTCCACGATATTGGCTTGCTGTTCCGCAAGAATTCTTGTGAGCTGAAAGAGCGCACCCGGGCGGTCTGAGAGGTGAACGCGGATGCGAACTCTCCGGCCGTCCTTCACCAAACCGCGTTCAATAATTCTTGCCAGCAGACTGACATCGATATTTCCACCGCAAACAAGTACCACGGTTTTCTGATCTTTCAGGCTCGTCTTGTTGTTCAGCACTGCAGCCAACGCGACCGCTCCTGCGCCCTCGGCTAACGTCTTCTCTCGTTCCAGCAAAACCAGAATGGCATTCGCGATTTCCTCTTCATCGACGGTGACAATTTCGTCGACATATCGCTGCACAAGAGGCAATGTCAGATTGCCTGCTCTGCGAACCGCGATTCCGTCGGCAATCGTGGCTTCCGCAGGCAAGGTTACCGGATGCCCTGCACTGCAAGCGGCCAGCATGGAAGGCAGGCGTTCCGTCTGAACACCAACGACGCGGATCGCAGGATTCATTTCTTTCAATGCGGCTGCCACTCCGCTGATCAGTCCGCCCCCGCCGATCGGAACAATGACTGCCTCCAGATCTGGAACCTGCTCGATTAACTCGACTCCAATTGTGCCCTGCCCGTGGATGACATGCATGTCGTCGAAGGGATGCAGAAAGGTCATGCCCTCCGATTCGCTGCGACGAACGGCCTCGGCGTAAGTTTCGTCGTAGTTGGCGCCGTGCAAGATAACTTCAGCTCCGAAGCCACGCGTGGCCGATACCTTTACTAAGGGTGTCGTCAGCGGCATTACAATCTGTGCCCTGATTCCGCGCTGCGTTGCATGGTAGGCAACCGCCTGGGCGTGGTTTCCCGCGCTGGCGGCGATCACTCCGCACTGCTTTTCTTCCGGGCTCAGCCGCAGAATCTTATTCAATGCGCCGCGTTCTTTGAAAGCGCCGGTGCGCTGCAGATTATCCAGCTTCAGGTAAATTTGCTGGCCCGTCGTGGCAGAAAGCTCCGCCGAATGTTGGCAGGGAGTTAACCAGATAAAATCGCGAATCCGCTCTCTGGCCGCGAGAATCTCGTTGAGTATGCTGTCGGAGGTCGCCATCGTGGATTCGACTATTGTTTCACGACGACGAGCGGACGATGCTAATCCATTGCTGGAGTAATGACCAGATTCCTGTAAGAAAACCCGCCGTGCGCTTCGGCTCCCTGCAGATAGATTGGGCCGGGAAGGCCCTCGTGACTGTCGAGCGCACTTCCCGTGATGCCGGGGATCTCTTTCTTGTCGATGATGGTTTGACCATCTTCAACGACTGTCACGGTTCGACCGATCAGGGTGATGTCGTACGAATACCAGGTTACAGGATGGAGAGGAATCAGCGGAGACGGTGTAATAAATCCGTAGACGGAACCAGTCTGTAGGTCTGGCGGATCTTGTCCCGCATTGTCCGCAATCTGCACTTCATAGCGGCCGCGCAAGTACGCTCCAGTATTGCAACCCGGTTCGCAATTGAATTCAACGTGCAGTTTGAAATCGCGGAATTTGCGATTGGTAATGATGTTGCTTCCATGGGCAGTGCTCACCAGCACGCCATCCTTCACGCTCCAGACATTGGCGGCACTCGGACTGTCAAAATGCCAGCCTGTCGTATCTTTTCCGTTGAACAGTCGAATGGGCTTGCCCCATTTCGCAACTGTGGTGCGGTTCAACAAGGGGGCTCGCACGCCCGTCCATCGCCAGGTCTTTCCTTCGGGTCCAGAGAGCGTTCCAGCCAGCTTTCCACCGACCAACTTCGCCTGAAACGGCATATTTTTCGATGTCTCTTCTTCGTCTTTCGGCGAGGCGAAGGTCAGCACGGAGTTCTCAATCTTGACATCTAAAACCGGATGCACACTGCCCCAGCGACCGACCATACGGCCTTGCAAGTGGCCTCCGCTTTCTGTTAGTTCCAGCCATGAGGAGTATTGTTGGTCGGGGGCATACAGAGTCAAGTCCCATCGGCCCAGGAACGGTTTCACCGCCGCAGAATTGGCAATCGCTTGACCTGCTGAAGGCTGTTGGGCTCGAGAAATTCCGATGCCGAGAAAAAGAACGGTTGAGGCCAACGTAAGAAATCCAATTCTGTAGAGCTTCACCTTGCATTTCTCCTTTGTTGCAATCGGTGGATACGTGGGCCTGTATTCAAACGTTTCAAGCTACGAAGCAATTTTTATTGTCTGGGATGCAAGTGTCAAGCACACCAATACCCGCGGGGTTTCAGCGAGCCGAATGAATCGGGTACATCGAGATCATGCGATCCCGAGGAATCTGGAATTTCATCGCATCAGCGGAGCAGAACCTGAACGGAGACACCAAAAATAGCCAGCCCAACGGTAATCCACATGACGTAATCTCCGGGGTGACCACTCTGCATGGTTCGCAAGGGACGAAGTCCGCGCTCGAGAAAAGGGCCGAAGCGAAATTTTCGAGGGAAACGAAGCCGGAAGATCGAATTCGCCGCCAGCAAAGCAGCAAGAAGAAGCGCGAGGGCCCCGTGCATCGCCGCGTCGGGGAGAGCCTGTCTCCACGATGGCTGAATCATGGCAACGTTCTGACCGGTGTACACGGTATGCAGATATGCCGCCTGACTGGCAAGCTCTGCGGCTCCATTGCGGAGAATTTGCAGCCAACCGGGCACAAATGTGAGCGCCAATGCTCCCAGGATGCATACCGCAGCCGGGGAAAAGTTGTACCAGCGAATTCTTTTGTCCTCGGGTTTCGTCTCTGGAAGTTCGCCGATTTCTGCAGCCCTGTCCGTTGCCGGCGAATCGCCCCAGCCAAGGAAGGTGTGAGCACCCACACGGAGCACCGCAGCGGACGTAATGGCTCCGCCAAACACAAACAAGATCCAGATTCCATGCACACCGGCCAATTCCGCGGCTCGCGTAGCTCCAGCCTCACCCAGCATCAGGCTGAACGGAGGAGTCGCCGCCAAGCCGATTGCGCCCAGGAACCACAGTCCAGCAGTCCAGCGCAGTTTCACTCCTTTACCAAACAGAGTTCGCTCACTGATCGATCTTAGCCGGAGCAACATAATCCCCGTCAGGAAGAAAAGCCCGGATTTAATAAG
Organism: Acidobacteriaceae bacterium; assembly: GCA_049796755.1. GTDB lineage: Bacteria > Acidobacteriota > Terriglobia > Terriglobales > Acidobacteriaceae > JAKAAZ01. The sequence goes on along the minus strand of JBARFA010000027.1, from coordinate 42,744 downwards.
GGCGTGGGCTAGCAAATAGGTCAGCATCGCTGCAACAGCCATTGGACCGAGCATGGCGAAGGCGAGCAGCATCAAGCTGGCGTGGCACACGGTTGAAAAGGCGAGCAACCGTTTCAGGTGATGTTCGGCATAGCACATCAACCCGCTAATCACGACACTTATGGCAGCGAGGACAATCAAAATACCTCGGAGGCGAGAGACGTGGGATGCCAGCGATTGCGCAAAAATTACGGAATGCAGGCGCACCACCGCGTATAGTCCCAGTTCCACCATCAGGCCCGAAAATAAAACGCACACCGGCGTGGGAGCGACCGCATGAGCATCCGGCAGCCACAAGTGAAACGGAACAATTGCGCCCTTGATCAGAAACCCGCACGTGAGCAACGTGAAAGCAAACAGCACCAGCGGATCATGCCGTGTTCCCAGCGCAAGCCCAATCTGCGCCATATTCAGAGCGCCCGTCATTGCGTAGAGAAGTGCGATGCCCGTCAGAATTAAGAAGGCCGCGATTGTATTGGTGACAGCGAAGTTCAAAGATCCCTGAAGCGGTGCAGGCTCGGCAGTTTTCAAGCCGCATAACGCAAAGGCGGCAGTACTCATCAGCTCAAAAAAGACAAACAGATTAAAGAGATCTCCGGTCAGCGAAAAGCCGCACATAGCCGCCAGAAAAACCAGCATCAACGGCTGAAAATGGTTGCTGCCGGACTCGATAAACCGCCAGGAAAACAATAACGCGAGGAGGGTGAGCAACGCGGCAAGCGTCGCCAGGCCTGCGCCAATGATATCGACGACGAAGCCGATCCCCAGCACTACGGAGCCGCGCGGATACCAATTGCCAAACCAGTAGACAGTTGTTCCGTGGGTCGCGTGGATCAACAACAAGGAGCAAAGAACAAGCGTCGCAGCGGCAAACAGAATACCCAGGCTGTCGGAAAGAGTGCGACCCAGCCACTTACGCAAGGTTGCGAGTATGGCCGCGCCAAGCAGAGGTACAGCTACGGGTAGCGGCGTAAGTGGGGATGGCCCAGACATGAGTCGGCGGTTAACCCCGCATCAGCCTTAGATCCGCCGGCGACGTGGAACCAGATTTCTCGTAGGCTTTGACCACCATCGCAAGCAGCAGCGCAACCACAACAGCCTCGACCACAACATCCGTGAGCATCAGCGCCTGCACCACCGGATCCACGACCACTCTACCCGGAGGAATATCCGCGAAGATCGGCGCCGCACCCCCGATTCGATATCCAATACTGAGCAGCAGCATGTAGGTCGAGCTTTGCAGGATTGCCAGGCAGACGACCATATGTACCAAGTGACGGCTGGTGACGATGCCGTACAGGCCGCAAACTAAAAGCCACGCTGAAACAAAGTATGGAAGTGAATCTAAGATGTGCGGCATTCGCTATTTCTCCGGTAACTCGCCCGTGATGATTTCCTGCAGATAGGTATAGCCAACCAATAGAAATGCCGCCGTGACCTCGACCCCGACGCATGCGCTGATCAACGCGATATTGCCGGCGGAGAACACATCGCCAGTCTTCCCCAGCGGAAGAATATTGGTCAGGAACGGAACCCCGAAACATAGAGACGCAAGGCCAATCAGCGCATACGAGCCGGCTCCGATCGCTTCAATCACTTCAACGGCGCCATGGGACGTGACACGCCGGAAGGCCTCGACGTTTTCGCACACGTAGATCAGGAATGGCACCGCTGCAAGAATCACCCCCGCCTGAAAGCCGCCACCCGGAGTTAGCTGCCCATGCGTACCGATATAGAAACCGAACACTAGCGTAACCAACAATGCCGGACGGCACATCACGCGAACCGTAGAACTCAGCTTGGAATTGTCTTCCACTTTGCCGACCGGCCGTGTCGGTATGCCTTCTTCCCGGCGCAACAACATCATTACGCCCAGGACTGCGGTGAACAGGATGAACTCCTCACCCAGCGTATCGAAGCCGCGGTAATCGTAATTGATCGCATTCACGACGTCAGTTGCGTGGCGTTCGTAGACGGCTACGCGTGCAATGGCGTCTCCGTAGGGGCCGCGATAATGACCCCAGGGCGGCATGTTCAGGCTCGAATAACAATACAGTCCGAAGAAAACACAGCCTGCAATAAGAAAGATGCGGATCCGCATGCGTTCAGTCATGCTTATCCCCCTTGTGGTCTGCGGACTGCGAATGAGCGCCGCGAAATCTCATGCGCGATATCGCCAGCATCACCATCAATGGCAGCGCAATCGCTCCAACCGTCACCTGAGACAGTGCAACGTCTGGAGCCTGGAAGAAGAAAAATACCAGCGCCATCAACAGGCCGTAGAAGCCCAGCGCAACCACCTGAGCTGTGACATCGCGAGTTTGTACAACAAGAAAACCTGAGACGGCAACCAGCAGCATGAGCGCCGCGCCAAACCAGATCATTTTTCCTCCATGTCATGGACGAATTCGAAGGGATCGCCATCCAATGGCTCCCAATGTCCCAAATCGCGCGCTCGGAAAGAACGAGCAGTGGCGTGTGCTACGACAGAATTAGTGGCGAACAGGATGCAGGCAATCAGCAGCGTTTTCCAGAAAGCCTGGTTTGCGCCATCAGCCAAAAAAACTGCGATCACCAGTGCAAACGCACCCAAAGTAGCGGGCAACGAAAGATAATGCAGCGCTTGCATCGGCGATCGCATGCGCCACATGCCGATTGCACCCAGCCAGCATGCCAGCACCACCAGGGCGAGAAGACCATTCTCGACAATAGAGTGAGCGGTCACAAATGTTTTCCTAGAAAGCGCGCATATACAAGTCCTCCCCCGAACGAGAGGATGGCCAGCGCAAGCGGAATATCGACGAAGGGTGTGCGGCCATAACCAACGGCAAACATCACCATCGCGATGGTCACCATAAGGCTCGTCATTTCAAGCCCGACCAGGCGGCGTTCGGGAGAACCGCGCAAACACATGGCCGCGCAGGGAACCAGTGTTGCTGAAACTGACATGCCGGCAATCAACCAGGGATTCATGATTTCGCTCCCAGATCGCCTGTCATCTGGGGAAGAGGAGCACGCTTGAGCTGGTGAAAAAGCATTCTGCTGCAGGTGTAATCGATGCCGAGCACGATGGTGTTTGGAGATGCGGATGTGTATGCGATGGCAAGGACGCGCCGCGCCGCAAGGACGGGATCTTTTTTCGCAGTTTGAAATCCTGAGACGCGGAAGAGCGATTTTGCTTTTTCGATGCCGAAAAGATCTTTGAACAAAACGATGGTGATCACAAAAATATCGCTGATCACATACCAGGGAATGCGCCAGCCTTTTGCCATATCGGCGAGGCGAAAATCGGTGTGAAGTGTGCTGGTCCGGTGAGCAACGAACAAGAATACGCCCGATGCCAGTACGGAAGCGGCTCCTACAATCATTTCGTCGATGTGTGTGCCGGCAACTAACAGGATCCATTCCCCTGACATAAGAAGGACAGCCAACAATGCGACGAAGACCGCTTTTGGCGTTATCTTTGCGGGGGCCTGCATGAGTTCAGAAGACGCCTGCAAGTGTGAAATAGATGCCTGAGTTTGCGATTTGCAAAAATGCCGATTGGAATTGAAAGCAGAACTGAGAGCAAATTTACGCGCCCAGAATCTGCAAATTTGCAGATTGCGAGCGATCGAGGAAAAAAAGATGAGTTCGCAGTTTCGCGATTCTCTCTGAAACTGGGCGCCGTAAATATCAATCTGCAAGCTGCAACACGCCGAACAAATTGAATTTATAATCCTTTGTTTATCTGCTACTTATGGTGCATTGCACCAAGGGTGCAGCAAGTCGGGATTGACAAAGAGCTAGCCCAATAGGCGAACATAAGGCGAAGATAACCTATGCCGACTGCAGCCACTCTTCGCGCCGAAATTGAAGCTTCTCTGGCACACAGAATTCCGTCAGCACTGACTCCGACACAGCGGATCATTCGACCGGTTGTGACTACGGGCATTGAAACTCTAGACAAAGTTCTGGAGGGCGGACTTCCTGTCGGAGCGATCACGGAGATTGTTGGCCCGGAGTGTTCCGGTCGAACTGCGTTAGTATTTTCATTTCTAGCGGGCGTCACACGAGATGCCAAAGTATGTGCGTGGATTGATGTCTCGGATGCTCTTCATCCTGAATCCGCAGCTGCAGCGGGTGTCGATCTTGAACGGATGCTGTGGGTGCGATGCGGCGTCATATCTAAAAACGCACGGCAAGTTCCCAAAGATGCGTTTGTTCTTCCAGAGAAATATCTGGTTCCCTCCCCGATTATGAAGGGGCTGCATGGCGGCGGTTTCGGCCCTCACCCGCGAGGAGAAGGAAAGGGATTGCCCGATGCTCTCCATAATTTTTTTCAAAACGGGGCAAAACCATCGGCACATGCAGGTTCACAGGCAAAGCTGCAGACAGAACAATCCACGCTCATGTCTCATCCGGTAGCCGGCGCTACAAGGCAAGTGGTGCGGGTTAGCTCGCCTAAGCCATGGTCAAGAATTGAGCAGGCACTTCTGGTAACAGATCTTCTTTTACAGGCGGGCGGCTTCAGCGCGATTGTGCTGGATATGGCGAGTCTCGCGCCGGAATTTGTATTGCGAGTGCCCCTGGCAACATGGTTCCGCTATCGTGCGGCGGCGGAACACAGCCGGACAAGCCTTCTTTTGCTGACGCAGAGAGCTTGCGCAAAAAGCAGTGCGGGACTGGTGTTGCAGATGCAAACGGCCTACCCGCCGCAGAAAGAGGCAACCGTTTTTACCGGTGTGCAGCATGAGGTGGAAGTTACACGAGAGCGTTTCCAGCCTGCGCCGCCGAAGGTGGTTCCGTTGCGTAAGCCGCCACAAAGGGAACGCGGCGCGCACTGGCAGAGCGAAACGACATGGGTGGCGCAACGATGAGTACCCCAGAAATCTACGTCTGCCTGTATGTAAAAGAGTTTGCAGCGCAGGCGTTGCTGCGACTTCGACCAGACTTACGGGAGAGGCCGTGCGCGGTGATGGAAGGTGAACCTCCGCTGCAACAGGTTTGTTCACTGAACGTGAAAGCGCGCCGCCTTGGCGTTCTTTCGGGGATGACTCAGGTAGAGATAGAGACATTTCCCGCGGTCACAGTATTGCAGCGTTCCTTGCAGGAAGAAACTGCAACGAGAGTGGCGTTGCTGGAATGCGCGGGGAGTTTCACTCCCAGAGTTGAAGAAGCTAGCACTGAGATGGCATTTCTCTGCGTTCTTGATATTGCGGGGACAGAGAAACTGTTTGGCTCTGCTGCCACACTGGCAGAGAAAGTAAAAAATCGCGTCAAGGAATTGGGGATCATAGCATCGGTTGCGGTCAGCCGAAATTTTCATGCAGCAATCTGCCTTGCGCGTGGCATGCCTCCCGGCATTTCGACAACTGTCATTCAGGCTGGTAAGGAAAGTGATGCTCTGGCTTCGCTTCCGCTCTCCGTGCTGGCGCTTTCTGAAGAGCAGGCTGAGAAGTTTGTGCTTTGGGGGATCCATACGCTGGGAATGCTGGCGGCTCTGCCTGAAAAAGACCTGATTGCGCGGATGGGCCAGGAGGGCAAACGTCTTCGCCAGTTGGCTCTGGGAAACCTGCCGCATCTGTTTCTGCCTGTCGAACCTGCGAGCACGTTGGAAGAGTGTCGCGAACTGGATTCACCCGTAGAAATTCTGGATTCATTGTTGTTTGTTGTCGGGGTGATGCTGGAACAACTTATTTTGCGCGCCACATCAAGGATGTTGGCATTGGCTGCGCTAACAATTGTTTTGCGTTTGGAGGCGAGTGGATCACATACGCGAACGGTACGACCAGCTTTGCCGACAAATGACCGCCAATTCTGGATCAAACTGCTGCACCTGGATCTGGAGGCTCATCCACCGCAGGCGCCCATTCTTTCGTTGACGCTGACAGCTGAGCCGGGAAGCACCAGCAAAGTGCAAATGGGATTGTTTTCTCCCCAGCTACCTGAACCCAGTCGACTGGATGTCACGCTGGCACGCATCCGCGCCATTGTTGGCGAAGAATGTGTGGGACGAGCCGTGCTGCGCGATACTCACCAGTCCAACGAATTTCGCATGGAACCTTTCGTAGTCATCACGAAAAATGTCGCCAAGACTTCTGGAACACAGCCACGAGTTGCACTGCGACAGTATCGTCCACCGGAAAACATTTCCGTGACATTGCAGAATGAACGGCCGACCTCACTCTTCCTGCAAAAAAAACGCTACATCATCGAGAAGGCTTACGGCCCGTGGCGTACAAGTGGGGATTGGTGGAATCCGGAATTATGGAATGTGGAACAGTGGGACATCGTGGCGCGTTCCGCGGATGACAGCCTGCTGTGCGGCTGCATCATCTGGAATGTGGCGCGGAATTGCTGGGAAATGGTGGCGCTGTATGACTGAGCGATATGTGGAACTGCACGCTGCCAGCGCTTTCAGCTTTCTTGAAGGCGCATCGCAACCAGAAGGGCTGGTTGAACGGGCTGTCGAATTGGAGATACCTGCAATTGGACTGATGGACCGTAATGGTGTCTACGGCTCCGCAAGGTTCCATACCAGCGCCAAGCGAAATAGCATTCGAGCGCATATCGGAGCGGAAATTGCAGTTTCCAGTTTTGGGTCGCGGCTCACACCCGCTGCATGGCTACCGCACAAGTATGTTTCAGAACCAGTGCGCCTGCCAGTACTGTGCGAATCCCGTGCGGGCTATCAAAATCTTTGCCAGCTCATCACGCAGTTCAAAATGCGAGAGCCCGACAAATGCGAAGGTGCCGCGACGATTGAAGATTTGCAGCAGTACAACACGGGCCTGGTTTGTCTGACTGGCGGAGATGAAGGCCCCTTGGCCGTTGCTCTGGCCGCTGGTGGAGAAACTGCGGGTCGCAAGGTTGTCGAGCAGCTTACTCAAATCTTCGGGCGAGAAAACGTTTATGTCGAACTCCAGCGGCACCAGGAACGGGAAGAGGAGTGGCGCAACCAGGCGGCCATACGTATCGCGCGAGTTCTCAACTTACCGCTGCTGGCAACCAACGGCGTTCGCTATGCAAAGGAATATGACCGAGAGATTCTGGATGTCTTCACGGCCATTCGCCATCATACGGAGCTCGATCAGGCCGGTCGTCTTTTAGCACTCAACAACCTGCGGTACCTGCGCTCGGCGAAGGAGATGGCGTCCGTATTCCAGGATGTGCCGCACGCAATCGAAAACACAGTAGAACTTTCTTCGCGCCTGACGTTTGCGCTGGATGATCTTGGGTATGAATTTCCGCGTTATCCAGTGCCCGAGGACGATAACATGGATAGCTTTCTTCGAAAGCGAGTTGCGGAGGGAGTGGCGAGGCGATACGAGCCGAAGAAAAATCAACCTCTTCTGGAACGGGCGAAAAAGCAGGTCGAGCATGAATTGGCATTGATTGCGAAACTAGGGTTTGCCGGATACTTTTTGATTGTTTGGGACATCATCCAGTTCTGCAAGAGCCATGACATTCTGGTGCAGGGTCGTGGGAGCGCAGCCAACTCGGCCGTTTGTTATGCGCTGGAAATTACTGCCATCGATCCCGTGGGCATGGAGTTGCTCTTCGAACGCTTTTTGAGCGAAAGCCGCGGTGAGTGGCCGGATATCGATCTCGATCTACCCTCTGTCGATAAGCGCGAGCAGGCCATCCAGTATGTCTACCAGCGATATGGCGAACTGGGGGCGGCAATGACGGCGAACGTCATTACATATCGCGGCAAATCTGCGGCCCGCGAAGTCGGTAAAGCGCTGGGCTTCGATGCCGATACTCTGGGGCGATTATCCAGCCTGGTCAGCAACTGGGAATGGCGTGGAAAGACGGACACCATGGCGCATTCATTTCGCGATGCCGGCTTTGATCTTGCCCATCCGCGGATTGCCAAGTATCTCGACCTGTCCATGCGGATTCAAAGTCTGCCGCGCCATCTAGGCCAGCATTCGGGCGGCATGGTGATCTGCCAGGGGAAATTGAATCGTGTGGTGCCACTGGAGCGAGCTTCGATGCCGGGTCGCACCGTCGTGCAATGGGACAAAGAGGACTGTGCCGATCTTGGCATCATCAAGGTCGATTTACTTGGGCTTGGCATGATGGCCGTTTTGAAGGATTGTCTGGAACTGATTCCTCAGCATTATGGAGAGCCCGTCGACCTGGCGCAGTTGCCGGAAGATCCTGACGTGTATCGAACCCTGCAGCAGGCCGATACTGTGGGAATGTTTCAGGTGGAAAGCCGAGCGCAGATGGCGTCGCTGCCGCGAAATCATCCTGAACGGTTTTATGACGTCGTGGTACAGGTGGCGATTATTCGCCCGGGCCCAATTGTTGGCCAGATGATGCATCCCTACATGCGGCGTCGGCAACTTAAGGAGCCAGTCACTTACCCGCATCCATTGTTGGAGCCTGTTTTGAGGCGCACACTTGGTGTACCGCTGTTTCAGGAACAACTGCTGCGGATGGCGATGGTGGTGGCTAACTTCTCGGGTGCTGAAGCTGAAGAGCTGCGACGCGCGGTGGGAATGCGCCGATCCTGGGAGCGAATGAAAAATCTTGAAGGCAAGCTGCGATCCGGCATGACCGCGAACGGCCTAAACGTTACGACCCAAAACAACATCATTCAAAATATCAGCTCGTTTGCGTTGTATGGATTTCCAGAATCACACGCGGCCAGCTTCGCGCTTATCGCCTATGCCTCCGCCTATTTCAAAGTGAAGTATCTGGCCGCATTTACCTGCGCCATTTTGAACAATCAGCCGATGGGTTTTTATGCCCCGGCAGTCCTGGTAAAAGATGCGCAACGGCATGGTCTGCGTATCCGGCCCATCGACATTCAAGTTTCCGATTGGGGCTGCACGGTGGAACGAGAGCACGATGACAGCCTTTCTTTACGCATGGGGCTGGGCTATGCGCGGGGGCTACGCAAGCAGGCAGCGGATGCGCTGGTGGCATCACGTGCCCGCGATGGGCGATTCCGTTCGGCGGAAGATCTTGCACAGCGTGTTCCTTTATTGAATCGAAAAGAACTGACGCTGCTGGCTCGCATCGGTGCTTTAAACCAACTTGATGGAGTCGAACACCGTCGCGATGCTCTTTGGCAGGTGGAACGTGCCGGAAAGCTGGAAGGGCCGTTATTTCAGAGGAACGTTGCGTCGTTGCAGGATGATTCAGAGGGAAAGCCGCTTCTACAAATGAATACTGAGGAGCGGCTGATTGCCGATTATGCCGGCACTGGGCTTACGGTTGGCAAACATCCCATGCATTATCGTCGCGCAGCCTTACAGCAACAGCACGTACTCTCTGCAAAGGAATTGTGTGAACAGAAGGATGGAAACTATGTGCGAACGGCGGGCTGCATCATCGCGCGGCAACGCCCCGGCACGGCAAAGGGCTTCATCTTCCTTTCCATGGAAGATGAAACCGGCATTGCCAATGTCATCGTCACGCCCGATCTGTATGAGCGTGAGCGTCTAGTTGTAACACGCAGCAAATTCCTGATCGTCGAAGGACCCTTGCAAAATCAGGATGGCGTGATCCATGTGAAAGCAACTCGGCTGATGGCTTTTTCCGATGGCGCGCTTGCACTGCGTTCCCACGATTTTCATTAGTCCCACGCCATATCCCGGTCAATGCTTCATCCCAGCCCTGAAACCAATGTCGGCTTGGCGAAGAGTCGCGTAAATCCACTGATCAGCAGGCTGATACCGATGATCGTGCCGAGTACCCACACAGAGCTGAACGGCCAGTGTGCCCATATCAGGATGCCTAACAGCAGCGTGATGATGCCGTCCCATAGAAACCAGCCTGAGCGGTGAGAACTGCGCATTCGAAAATAAAGCACAAGTTCAATGACGCCCTCCACCACAAAGTAGGAGGCCAGCAGCAGCGTCAGTGTAACCAGACCGCGCGCGGGATGAAAAATCAGATAGAAGCCGACAAACAAATACAGGATCGCAATGAGCGCCTGCCAGATGACCCCTTTCGTATTGCGTGAATGCCAGCAATAAAATAAATGAACAATGCCGGCAAATAACAAAAGCCAGCCGATAAACGCAGTGATCGCTATGCCTGCGATGAATGGCAGAAGGATGGCGAGAAGACCGAGGATGATCAATAACACGCCAACAATGGTTCGTCCGCCGTTTTTTGCACCGGGTGCTGTGGGGGCTAATGTTGAGTCGTTCACAATTCCCTCCTTACCTGAAGTCCAAAGCGCTGGCTTTGTTGTACTATCATCGATCACTCGGTTGCCAGTATTTTGTTTTAGCGAACAGCTTTCACGGCGTTTTCAGCAGCAGTTCGATATCAGGAGCCATTCAGGTCTTGCAAAACCGCCATGGCTGCGTTGCGGCCATTGATGCCGATGACACTTCCGCCCGGATGGGTGCACGCGCCGCAGAGGTAGACGCCTTCCATTGGGGTTCTGGCGGACAGGCGATGATTCCACATATAGGCAGGGAGGCACTCGCCCTGAAAGATGTGTCCACCTGTCAGGCCGACTTTCTGCTCGATGTCCGGAGGGCCGAGCACTTGCGCAGCCACCACCGCGTCTTCAAGATTGCTGCAAAAACGGCCGACGGACTGCAATGCAAGTTTTCGCACTTCGTCGCGTCGATCTTCCCAGCTACCCGACGCGAAGGCATACGGCACGTATTGCGCGAAGACGCTCATGGTATGCATGCCCTCGGGAACTACGCTCGAGTCATGCACACTTTGAAAATAAAGTTCGCACCATAGGGAATCTGCAAGGTTTCCTGCGCGGGCCGCGGCATAGCTTTTCTTCCATTCCGGCTTCGTCAGTGGAGCATTGATCTGGCCGTAATGATGAGGCTCGAGAGTTCCCGGATGCGCCATAAAGTTGGGTAGTTCGCGCAGCAATACGTTCAACTTTACGGTGCATCCCTGGATTGGGATGGAGAGAACCTTCTTTTCCCATTCCGCATCGGCGGAATCGTCCAATAGTTTCAGGGTGCGAATTGGATCGGCATTCGAGATGACAATCGGAGCGGTGATTCGCTCGCCGCCTTCTAATAACACTCCTTCTCCCGGCAGGATGCGAGAAACGGTGATACCTGCCGCCACGACCGCTCCGGCCTCGCGTGCGGCGTCGCAAAAATAAAAGGAGACCATGCCCATGCCACCCTTTACATATCCCCACATGCCGGGCATACCGCCTAGCCTGCCGGAGGAATGGTGGAATCGGATGGAAGCCGTACCTGGGTCGAAGGGGCTCGCATTGGTGCCAATGACGCCCTGGCCAAGGTAGGCGCTTTGTAAGCCCTCGTCGGTCAGGTATCGCTCGACGAATTCTGCCATGGACCAGTCGAAGAGCAGGCTGCGGGCTTCGTCATCCCCCGCCAGCAGTTCTTCAAGTTGCTCGTGGGTGGGCGCATCTCCGATCCATGCGTCACGCCGTTGTTCGTTCAGGTTGCCGTCGAACATGCCTTTTGCGGGCCGGAGCAAATCTCGCAGACGCCGAACGACATCACTCATGGCGCGCCAGCCTTCGACATCTTTTGGCGAGAACTGGCGTACTTCCTGTTCGCAATGATCGTCGTCATCCCAAAGCTGAATGCTGCTGCCGTCGAGAAAGGGAACAAACAGGCCGTTCACTGCAGGCGTCCACACAAAACCACGACGGGGAAGATCAAGTTCCTCAACCACCAGGGGATGCAGCAGTCCCGCAAGATAGGCGCAGGGAGACATCAGCACTCCGGGAAAAGGCTCTTCAATGGTGCAGGCACCGCCCACGCGCTCGCGGCTCTCAAGCACCAGCACGGACCTGCCAGCACGAGCAAGATAAGCGGCGCACGCCAGACCATTGTGTCCCGCACCGACGATCACTACATCCCATTTGCGCGATACAATTTTCTGGACACTGGCTGGAAGTCCGATCTTTCCTAATACCGCAGCGGTCGCTGACATAGGATCAGTATCCACGACAATGGACGAGGAAGAAAATGATGCACCATTTGTCGGAAGAGAAGAATCAATTCTTGTTCTTGCAGACAAGGTCCGGGTGCTGGAAGCAGGCGGAAGTTGACGTGCGTGACTTCCGCGGATCAACCGCCATCTGGAGATAAAGAGATTCCCTGGATTTCTGCTTCCAGCCGAGCATGTAAACGGTCGCTGTAACCGAGAGGCAGTTCAAACACGCGTTCGTCCGCGGTAAGAATCAGGATATTTCTGGTCGAGTCCAGGATGGCAGAACAAATACCGCAATGCTCCAGATGCTTCTGCACCTGCTGTAAGACGGCCGGATCGAGAGTTCCATCCAAATAGCCCGAGATGTTGTTCCAAACATGCTTGCAATCTATCACCATGGAAACCACCTCCCTTTCTGAGGGACCAGGCTTTTCAATTCTGGCGCAAGAGTTTTTTGCAGCATTGTTCGAGCGCGATGCAGCCTCACTTTCACAGACGCTTCACTCACGCCTAAGGTTTCCGCCGCTTCTTTAATGCTCAATTCTTCCACATCTCGCAAAAGAAATACTTCACGATAGATTTCCGGCAAAGCAACGATCGCCTTCTGCAAGATCAATCGTACCTCGCTGCGCTCTAAGACCTCCGACGGCACTTCGCGCCAATCTCGCAATAGGGCCGGCGAGACATGCCCGGTCTCGTCGGGTGGAATGTCGAGAGATTCCATGTGGGTCAATCGATTTCGTCGCAGTCGATTGCGGGCTACGTTGAGCGTGATGCTGACCAGCCATGTACTGAATTTTGAATCAGCACGGAAGCTGGCCAGGCTACGAAATGCTTTCAGGCACGCCTCTTGCGCCGCGTCTTCCGCATCGGCTTCGTTCCGTAGCAAGGATAAGGCCATGACGTACAGACTTCTCTCATAGGGACGGATGAGCTGGTGAAATTGTTGCGAGTCCCCGGCAAGGATGGAAGCGATCATCTGGGCTTCATCTCTGCCCTGCAACGTCTGTGTCATGGCGTATCGAACTCGGCTTGGTAGCGCCGCGACAGCCACGCATCCACAGAGAACAGGCCAGCTCCAAAAATCAGCACAATCAAAGACGCAAATAAGAACGTGTAGGGGTCGGCCCCATAAAATTTCCCTGGATCGGAGATGACAGACGAGAGTGCTTCGCGGTCCGCAGTCAAATAGGCCACGAACATATCGCCAGCCAGCAACAAGCCGGTGAGCCGGGACGCGAGTCCGACGATCAACAAAATTCCACCTACAAATTCCAGGCACGAAATAGTGATAACCGTCGCCTCTGGAAATGGAAGATTCAAGCTGGCGAAGAATGATGTGGCCTGGCTTATGTGATGCAGGCGTCCCCACCCGGATTGGGCAAATTGCCATCCCCAATAGAGGCGGACCGCCAGCAGGAACGGAGACTGAAGGTAGGAGGCCAGGGCAGAAAAACGGGCATACAACCTAGCGAAAGCTTTCATGAATTCTCTTTACTTTCTCGATCTACGGGCGGCGTGCAAAACCATCCCATGTTCGTCCAATAGGCGAAAGCTGATTGCAAATATGCCGGGCGCTCCTCGTCCGGAATTAAGCTACCTTCAAAGGCAATGTCGATTGCATCTCCTAGAACCACGCCCTGTTGCAAGGCCAGCAACAGTCGGTAGTCTTCTACCGCGAGTCGACGGTAGTACACAGTGTCTTCAAACCTGTGCACGGCGATATGCACAGTTTCGCGTTTCATCTCGCGAAGGGCGCGCGTGCGTTTACTAACGTGTCCCGTTGACGCGTTATTGCTGGAGGTATCTCTGCTTCCGCTTTCATTGCGAACTGCAATCAGTGCGTCGTCGATTGCATAGTGCGCTTCGATCAGCCTGACATGCGGCTGCAGCGTCAATCGCGACTCCGCGCCCATTTGCGATCGAGCTTCGACAGTCAGCGTTGGCCATATTGCGCTGTCGAAGGCCTCGATGTCTGCCCACTCAAAGCGGGCCATTTCGATGGCCATTTCAGAGTGTGGTTCTGTCCATGCAGGATTCTCTTCCAGCCACGTCACCAGCCGCGATCCCAGGTTGCGCAACGAGAATGATGTCGAAGGATGCGCCTCAAGGTAGGCTCGCATCAGAGCCTGAAATCGGTTGCGGCCTACGACTGCCTGCAGGCCGGGAAAATCTTCTTCAAAGCTAGTGAACAAACGAAACCAATATTGGCGGTTGTAAATTTCCAGGCGCTCAAACGAAGTCAACCGGTCGTTGGGACGGATGAACTGATCTGCTTCTGCGGCGTTCGACTGTCCAGCAGAATTGCGGCGCCGCATCTGTTCCTTTGCAGTCAGCGGCTGCATGACAGCCTTGGCCATGCGATGTTGGAGTTCCTGCAGACCGGTCATCGCGCGTACTCCAGAACGTTTTCCTGCTTCGGTTCGCCACTCGAGGCTGCTTTCAGATATTTGTTCGCCTTCAGCGCTTCTGCATGGACGTCGTCGAAGGAAGGAATTCGATCGTCCCATTCCAGCAAAGTTGCTGTGGGCCCACAGCGCTCGATCGCACGCTCGTAGAGACTCCATACACGGTCAAGAACAGGGTGATCATGGGTATCGAGGATGTACTTCTCAAACTTTGAGTGTCCGGCGATATGGATCTGTGCCACGCGGTTCGCCGGGACCGCGTCGACATACACGCGTGGATCGAAATTGTGGTTCCGAGAAGAGACGTAGATATTGTTTACGTCAAGCAGGATGCCACAGTCCGCGCGTTCAACAACTTCATTCAGGAATTCCCATTCCGTCATTTCAGAAACATGGAATTCCGCATAGCTGCTCACGTTCTCGACCACCACCGGGACCTCGACAAAGTCTCGAACCTGACGAATCTTTTCCGCGGTCAATTTTGCGGCCTCAAATGTGTATGGCATGGGCAGCAGATCGTGTGTGTATCGACCATCGACGCTGCCCCAGCAGAGATGATCGGACAGCCACGGAGTGCCGGTTCTACGCACCAGGGCCTTGAGGCGTTTCAGATGTTCACGGTTCAGCGGATCGGCGGAGCCAAAATACATGGAGACACCGTGTTGCACGACGCGATATTGCTCCAAAATGGAGTCCAGCACGGTCAGCGGTCGCCCTCCATCCACCATGTAGTTTTCGGAGATAATTTCAAACCAGTCGACAACCGGTTTCTTCTCCAGAATGTGCTGGTAGTGTGGCAGGCGCAACCCGATCCCTACGCCGTATTCGGTGAATCCGTTGAAACGATTGGCTGGCATGTTTCATCCTGAGAAAGTGCGATTGAAATATTCCCCCTGCGACGAGGAAAGTCTCTTCGCAGGAGGAACGATTCCACGAAGAACTAGCCAGGCATCTTCGAGCCGTCGGTGGCGCAACCACCCTTGCCCTTGCAGCTGTTTTTGCCTTTGCATCCGTTGTCGCTGGACTTGCAACCACCCTTGCCTTTACAGCTGTTCTTGCCTTTACAAGAGTGCTTATCCTTGGCGGACAGCCCGGTAAAGGCGGTTTGGCCAAGATACTGACCGTTTGCCGATACAGTGTTGGGCGCAGAGTTCGGAGTAGCTGCATGGAGAGCTACCGCGGGAAGTCCGAGCATTCCGCCCACCGCTGCGCTCAGCATGATCGATTTCATCGAATTCTTCATTGTGAATCCTCCTGGTTTTGCAGTCCGCGAATTTCCACGCGGGCTGTACAACGTTAGAATCCTACAGGTCGAATTTGGTTACAGGGAAGGAGAATATATCTGGCCCGGGGGCGCAGTTTTCAGGGGGGCGGGTGTAGCGGCAATTGACCGCCAGTGGAGTAATAGGTCAAGCAGTTGGCTGAATATCTATGGGAGCAGCTGCGTCGCCCAGTTGCGCGCCTGTCTCTGAGAATCGATCAAGGATAGATTTAGAAGGAGTGATTGATGTAGACGTGGGTTACGAGTTCGGCCACGATCAAGAGGATCGTAAGCGTGGAGATTGCGATCTGAAAGGTTTCCTTGCGTTTTGCTGTGGGGGTTAGAGGCCGGATTCGCCACTGGGATGCAGGACGAGCGCGCAAAGCCCGGGCACGACGGACGATATAAAGGGTGAATATCGAGCCGGCCAGGGCCAAAACCATCATGGGAATGCGAATCAGATCATTGTGAAAACTGCCCGTGAGGTGGGTAAGGCCGACGGCGGCAGCGAACGACCCCAACCCAACAGCGGCGTTGATGCCGCTGAAAGCGACGGCGACCGTGCAGGCGCTCTGCAACAGGATGAATAACAGGCTGGTGAGGCTGACCGCCCACATCCGGGGCGCGGTGGGACTGATGGCCTCGGAAGTTAACTCCGGCGAATTCTGACTCATGGGATTGCAATTCCTTTTAGGGCGGACATCTTAGCCGCAGCGCTGGTGATGTGATGATGCGGCCGAGGTCGACGATCCATCATTGTTTCCAATGATCTGAGAAGATTTTAGGTCAATCCTCTCGATTCTGTCGTTGCAAAAAATGTGGCGGTGGCAGGGCGGTAGAGCCACAAAGTGAAGCTTCTGCTGGAACTTCCAAATGCGAGAAAATATTCTGAATTGTTGAAAATGATTTTCAGGCGCTCGGCGCATAACGCTGACAGCGCTTAGAGTATGTAGTACACATGCCTGCAGAGGATACATTCGCCTTTCCGGGAATTCAGCAGCTTTTCGATTTCTCGCCTGACGCCATCCTGGTCACGGATGCGCAAGGAAAGATTCGTGCGGCAAATCGTCAGGCGGGGGCGATGTTTGGATATGGCCCTGGGGAGCTGATTGATCAGCCGCTTGAAAAGCTGGTTCCGGAGCGTTTTCGGAAAGGGCATCCGGCGCATCGCGAGGACTACAACGCGCAGCCGCGGACGCGCTCGATGGGCGGCGGCCTGAACCTGTTTGGTCTGCGGAAGGATGGCAGCGAAATTCCGGTCGATATCATGCTTCGTCCGGTGGACACGGCAAACGGCCCGATCGTTTTGAGCTTCGTGCGGGATGTTTCTTTTCAGCGGATGGCTCAGGATGCGCTGCGGCGATCTGATCAGCAGTTGCGGTCGATTGTCGATGGCGTGAAGGACTATGCCATCTTCCTGCTCGATCCCAAAGGGTATGTGGCGACATGGAATCCAGGGGCCCAGCGAATCAAAGGCTACACTGCGGACGAGATTATCGGGCAGCACCTCTCCATTTTTTATCCTGACGACGACTCCGAGCGAAGAAAGCCGGACGAGCAACTGAAGATCGCCAGAGCCAAGGGGAGATTTGAAGCGGAAGGCTGGCGCATCCGGAAAGATGGGTCGCGATTCTGGGCGAATGTCGTTATTACGCCAATTTTCGACAGGCAAAATGAGCTGACCGGGTTTGCCAAGATTACCCGCGACTTTACCGATCGGAAACGCGCAGAAGAAGCGTTGATGCTGCAGCTCAGCACGGTTCTGCTGGCCAATGTGGATATCCGCAAGATGCTGTCGGCGATTTCCGCCAGCATTCGCGATGTGGTTCCACATGATTGCGCGACCCTGGCGCTGCGTGATCCAGTATCAGGCGGACTGCGGGAACAGTTTCTTGAGGCGGGCGAGGGCAAACAAGCCAACCAGACGGAGACTATCATTTCGATTGAAAACTCACCCGCCGGCTCGGCATTTCGGTTGGGCGAGCCTGTGCTGCTGAATCAGATTAACCTCGGCCCTTATGCCAGAGAAGCGGTACGGCATTTGACGGACAAGCAGATGATGTCGGGTTGCTGGGTGCCGTTGATCAACCGAGGACAGACGCTTGGAACCCTGATGGTGGCGAGCCGGATGGAGTCCGCCTTCACCCTGCGTGAAGCCGACATGCTGGGGCAAATCGCGGGTCAGATCGCAATGGCGGTGAACAACGGGCTGGCCTTCCGGCAGATCGCCGACCTGCGGGACAAGCTCTCGCAGGAGAAGAAATACCTTGAAGACGAGCTCAACATGGAGCATCGCTTTGAGGACATCGTCGGCGAGAGCACCGGCCTGAGGCATGTTCTGAAGGACATTGAGACGGTCGCGCCGACCGATGCGACGGTGCTGATTCAAGGTGAGACAGGAACTGGCAAGGAGTTGTTGGCGCGCGCGATTCACCGGCTGAGTCCGCGGCGCGAGCGGACCTTTATCAAGCTAAACTGTGCCGCGATCCCTGCAGGCCTGCTGGAAAGCGAACTCTTCGGCCATGAGAAGGGCGCGTTTACCGGAGCCATTTCGCGCAGGATGGGTCGGCTGGAGTTGGCGCACGAAGGCACATTGTTTCTGGACGAAATCGGCGAGATGCCATTGGATCTGCAGCCCAAGCTGCTGCGTGCTTTGCAGGAGCGGGAGATCGAGCGGCTGGGTGGAACGCAGAATATCCGCGTAGATGTTCGCCTGATTGCGGCCACCAATCGTGATCTGGAAAAGATGGTCGCAGAAAAACAATTTCGCAGCGATCTTTATTATCGGTTAAAGGTTTTTCCGGTGATTTCTCCGCCGTTGCGCGATCGTCGCAGCGACATCCCAATGCTGGTTCGTCATTTCGTCGACAAGCACGGTCGTCGCATGGGAAAGACGATTGAATCCATCCCCCCGGAATCCATGGATGCGCTAGTGAGTTGGAAATGGCCAGGAAACATACGGGAGCTGGAGAACTTTATTGAGCGCGCCGTGATTCTCAGCCGCGACAGTGTGCTTCATGTTCCCGTGGCGGAGCTGGTGAATGCCGAATCCGAAGTGACTTCCGAAGTCGACCCAAACCTGCAAGCCGCCGAACGGGAACACATCCTGCGAGTGCTGAGGGAGACGCGTGGAATGATTGGCGGACCGGGCGGAGCGGCAGAGCGACTTGGTCTGAAGCGCACTACGCTGAACTCCAAACTGAAGAAGCTCGGCATCGAGCGCAGCGACTATATGTAGTCTCGGCGACGAGATATCGTCTTCGTCACTTCGTCACGTGGTCTCAAAATAGAACAAACCTCCGCACCAAATCCCACCTATAACTCATTCTTCGAGAACAACATGCAGGGTGAACTCGCGTGACGTTTTATGTTTGGCCGAAGACGTGCCATTAGGGAGTGCGTGGCGCAGGCACGAGCCAATATACGTTACGAATAACGATCGACAACCATCCGAACACAGCCACCGTCAAGCTCGAGGGCAGAGTCGTTGGACCATGGGCCGAGGAACTGGCTGCAGTATGGACCGACCTGGCGACTACGCTCGACAAGCGTTCGGCGACACTCGATCTGCGTGAAGTGACCTATGTTGACGTCAGTGGCATGCAGGTTCTGCGCCAGATCTGCCGAGAAAAACATCCGGCAATTCTTACTGCGAGCCCGTTGACCGAGTCTTTTGCAGAGCAAGCTCAACGCAATTCAACGAACGACAATCAGGAGAATGATTGACATGCCACACACTTATCACGCTGACCGGACGGATCGTTCCAAGTCATATCACTCGAGCGAGTTTTTCAAAGCACTGCCACCGCAAGCGCTGGCCGACTTTGAATCCATGTCAATTCGACAGACGTATGAGCCACGCGAAGTTTTGTTTGAGGAGAAACAAAATCCGACGCGCGTCTTTGTTCTGTTGGAGGGTCAGGTGAAACTCTCGATGAATTCGATTGATGGTCGGCGGCTGATCCTGCGGATTGCTGGACCAGGCGAATTGCCGGGGCTAACGTCAGTCCTTTCCGGCAAGGAGTATGAAATGACCGCAGAGGCGCTACACCCGTGCAAAATCGCATCGGTGCGGCGGCAGGACTTCCTTGAATTCCTGATGCGCTATCCAGCCGCCTATGCAAGTGTGGCGCGCGATTTAAGCCTGGACTATACACGGGCTTGTGAACAGTTGCGCACCGTCGGGCTGGCGCCGAGCGCTCCTGTAAAGTTGGCACGGCTGCTGCTGGAGTTGTGTGCGGCCGCGGATGCAACCAATCATTGCAATCAATTCAAGCTCACGCTGACGCATGGCGAAATCGGCGAGTGCATCGGTGCGTCGCGCGAAACTGTGACGCGGACATTGAGCGAATTCAAAAATCGGCACCTGCTGGATTTTCGTGGTTCGACGTTGCTGATCCACAACCAGATGGCGCTGGCGAGCTACGCGGAAGTGTAAGTTGGATCTTCTGCGCAGCTCGCACGAAAATGCACGAATCAAGCCCTCCCCCAGAAAAATAATCCGTAAATCGCCGCCGCGTGCATCGGCGGATCGCGCTGAACAGTTGAAGCCGCCGGTTTTAAGGGCGCAGGCGCGAACGCGGTGGCGACGCATCGATCGCCGCGATGAGCAGATCGGTTTAGCGGTTCGACTCTGAAGCACGGATCTTTCTCTCCTCTGACACATTCCCCGAATCAATCAGTGTCCGCGAATCACCTGCTTACCTACCAATCGCCACATGCCGGAAGGCCAGAGTGACGCTGATAGATTTGTGATGGAGCTGAGGTGGACCGACAAAGATGGAAGTAGCAACAACTGCAACCTTGCCGCGGTTGGACGCTGAATTCCTCAAATATCGCCCGGAAACTGATACATGAAGGAGCGGGATAGAGAATTGTTAACGCGGCGAGTAAACGGCAGCGGAGCGCATGAGGATGTCCCGTCCAAAGCCTGACCCAATGAAATTGTGACAGGATAGAGGGAATGTCGATTCCGCACGAACCGGCTCGCGGCGCTGCCGCATTTGCCTCCCGCGACTTTCGCCGATATCAGCTGGCGCGGCTGCTTGTGATTATTGGCGCCGAAGCGCAGGCGGTCGCGGTATCCTGGCAAATCTATGCGATCACGCATCGAGCCATCGATCTTGGCTATGCGGGATTGGCTCTGTTTCTGCCGGGAATCTTGTTCCTTCTAGTCAGCGGACATACGGCCGATCGCTATGACCGGCGGCACATCATTCTGGTTTGCTATGGGCTGCAATGCCTGTGCACGGGAACTTTGTTTTATCTTTCGTGGATCGGCACTCAGAATGTCGCTGCTTTGTTTACGGTGTTGTTTCTGGTGGGGACTGGGCGGTCCTTCAGCGGGCCAGCCAGTTCGGCATTTTTGCCTCATCTGGTGCCGAAGGGAGATTTCGTCAACGCTGTTTCCTGGGGCGCTTCCATCTTTCAACTGGCGAACTTCGTAGGACCGGCGCTTGGCGGAGTGCTATTCACGTTGCCGCTGGTGCGTTGGATCCCGGGGCCAACAGGCAAACACCTGGAAGGTGGCGCAATCGTGTACGCGTTTGCGCTGGCAACGTTATTTGTTTTCTTGTTTCTTCTCGCATCGCTCTCGGTCCGCCCGGGTCGCCAGGAACAACGGGCGATTTCGGCGGAAACGCTCTTGGCGGGATTTCGGTACATGTGGCACAAAAAGCTGCTGCTGGGTGTCACGACGCTGGATCTATTTGCGGTGTTGCTCGGCGGGGCGGTTGCGCTGCTGCCGATTTTTGCTGAAAACATTCTGCATTCCGGCCCAACTGGCTTGGGAATATTACGTGCCGCGCCCGCGCTGGGGGCTCTTTGCGTCTCCATGTTGATGACGTGGCGGCCGATCAGTCACGGTGCGGGTGTGCGCATGCTGTATGCGGTGGTCGTGTTCGGCGCGGCTACGGTGGTGTTCGGACTGTCGCGCAATATGGCGCTGTCGCTGGCCGCATTGTTTGTGGTGGGGGCGGCCGACATGGTGAGCATAATTGTCCGCTCGTCGATGCTGCAGTTGGCCACGCCGCAGGCGATGCGCGGACGCGTGAGCGCTGTGAATGCCTTGTTTATCGGCGCCAGCAATGAGTTTGGGAGTTTTGAAAGCGGCGTGACGGCTCAATGGTGGGGCGCGGTGCCTGCGGTTGTGGTTGGGGGGGTGGGGGCCATCGCGGTCACCGGCATCTGGACTTTGATGTTTCCTTCACTGCGGAAAGTGAACCGATTGAGTGAAAACGAATTGTTGGGAGCGGACGAGGAAGCCGCGACAGCTGAACCGCAGCGTTGAAACGCGCCAGCTTGCAACCTGGGATCAACCTGCCGGTTCAGCCCAGAGAAATCTAGTGCTAGCGAAGGCCGGCGGCGATCAGAGACATGCTTCTATGATGGCGACGATGATGGACGTACGTCGCGTGGCGGACATGATGGACATAGTAGCTGTGCGCTCGCTCGGAATGTACCGAATGTTTCACAGGCAGGCTCACAGTTTCGACAACGGCCGGGGCCGCAGACGGTTCGGACGGCGCATCGCTCCTGGCCACCAACTCTGACGGAGGAGCGCTGTGCGGCGCGTACGTTTTATACACGGAGATGTGGAAACATGCCTGCTCGAATTCTTCTTCGACATCCAGCTTGCCACTGGCCTGAAGTTCGCCTAAGACAGCTCGCATCCAAGCGATTTCTCTGAGAGACATTCCCTTTTTTCCAAGATCAATCGCTTCGCCAGTCAGATGAGGGGAAGCGGTGTCGCCTGAGGTGGGAGCGGCGTTGCCGTTATAGTGCGCCAGATGACGTTGAAAGTCCACGGTACGGACAGCAGACGTCAGCAGCAAGGGTCGGCCAAAAATATCCTCGTGCGCGCGAGCGAGATTGCTTAGAAATTGTGCCACCCATGGGCGGCAATAGCGACGATTCAGCGGCAGGCGGGGATCAATGACCAAGCCAGGAGAAGCGGGCAATGCGACAAGATCTCCGGATCGCACCATGGCGCTCAGTTGCGCATCGTTTTGAATACGACTGAGGCCTTCGACGTCGGCGATGATGTTCTGATGCACCAGGACCTCGTGAGAACCACGCAGCGCGGCGGGCATATAACGGGGGATCGACGTATCGAAAAGCGGCATGTCCCGCGTGACCTGCGTGTTCCCTGTCGACGACGCGTCTTCGTCGCTTGCAGGGGTTGCCAGTGCCGGCAGCGGCGCATCCGCCGGTGCAGTTGTTTCCGCAATCGTGGCGGCGTGCGAGTGGACCTGATCGAGTTTTACCGACAAACGGTGGCTTCGGGCATAGGTTTTGCGTCGGCGATGGTAACGGCTCCGCCCTTGATGCTCGACCGCAACACGGCGGACTTCAGCATGTCGGCGTGATGTCTTTGAGTGCGAGGAGCGCAGGTGTCTCGCGTGCGACCGGGAGGTGACGGTTGCCTTGGTGGAACTTGCTGAGACAAAAGGCGTAACAAACAAGGTCGCGGCAAGGCAAAAAGCCAGAACAACTCTGCTGGCGAGGCAGAACCTGCCTTCGAACTGGAAGAGACAACTTCTCATTTCAACCTGGGTTTAAGATTACGTGATTCGTGCTATGAATGGTAGTGACCAAAGGGGTACAGTTCGATCGAAATTCCGAAATCGAAGCGATCCAGCCGATCATTCTTAATAACGGAATTCCGACAAAAAAGTCGCGCCAGTGATTGTGATTGAATCTTATCCTGTGAAGGTGAAGACCAGCGACGCGGCTAACGAAACGATTAGGCTTCACTCTAATAAACGATGCCCATCACATCCGACACTCATTCTTGATCGGGCTTGAATTTCCGGCATCGAAAGTAGGCAGGAAAGAAGGAATGTTGTGAAACTGACAAAGATATTTCGCTCATCGATTCGTTTCTGGGCGACTCTGGCCGTAGGCGTCGCAGTTGCCGTAGGAATGCCTTTGTCTGCATCCGCGCAGCAAGTTCGTGCCAATTGGAGTAAAGACGCGCCATTTGCCCAATATAAAACCTACGAATGGGTGCCGAGCGAAGCGACGAACCATCCGTTTTACCGGCAATTTGTCGGCGAGTACGTGAATTATGCCTTAACCAAGAAGAAGGGCCTGCAGCAGGTGACCGCCGCGCAAAACCCAGATCTATATGTCACTTACCACTTCACCACCCGAGATGTCATGGATTGGGACACCTATGGATATGGTTTTGGCCCGGGCTGGGGTGGTTGGGGCGGCATGAGCTACTACCAAACGCGCCCGAGTCCACGAGTCATGGGATATCTGATTCTGGACTTGATTGACGCCCACACGCGCAAGATCGTCTGGCGTGGAGAGGCGATCCAGGATGATGTGACCAAGAGCGGGAATGCCGAGGAAAAGCTAGTCGCCCATTCCATCTACAAGATGGTCGATCGTTACCCACCCAAGATGAAACATTATTGATGGAATTGAGATTCAAAGTGTTTTGTCCATAAGCTTGACCCGACGGCGTGAACTCCTCCTGGTTCACGCCGTTTGTATTGTCAGTTGCCTGGCAGATATTGGAGTTCGCTTGCGAATCCAATTGCCCGGGTCTGCTATCCGCCAGCCATTCTGATTGTGATATTCGTCACAATCGACAGGCAGCCTGGGGTGCAGATGATGCATCTTAACGCTCGGTCTACATTCCCTCAGCTTTCCCATTTGTAATCCACAGGTTGAAACGCACTTGCTTCGAAATTCTGCGTGGAGGCTTTTCGATGCAATCCAAGGCATCGATCCTGGTAGTGGACGACGATCCGGTTCATCTCCGAATCTACAGCTGGATTATGAATGCGGCTGGCTTTCGCGCTGTGACAGCCCAGGTTCTGTCGGACGAAGTTTGTCTGCCCGACAAAGACCACTTTGATGTGGTGGTCCTGGATTATCGCCTTACCGGCACCCTGACTGCAGTGGAAGCGGCCCGGCAGATCGAGAAAAAATATCCTAACGTCCCGATCGTGATTCTTTCGGACATGTTCGATATGCCGGATGACATTGCCCCTTACGCCAAGAAGTTTGTGCGCAAGGGAGAACCGGAGAAACTGATTGCGACGATCTCAGGTTTGATGGCGAATCCAGGGCTAAATTCTTCAGGCGGCGATCCTAGATGAGCCGTCGCAATCCAACGATTCCTGGGCTGCGTGCTGCGAGGTTCCGCATCTGGTTGCTGGATGCACTTGTTCTGGCCGCGATGGCCTCGGCAGCCGCATGCTATGGCAGGTCGGCGGCAAAAATTCATCCAATCCAGGAACAGCAGTTGAGGTCGATGTCGCTGGAGCAGTTGGGGAATGTGGAAGTCACAACCGCTTCCAAACAGCCGGAGGAAGTGTGGAAAACTCCAGCGGCGGTTTTTGTCATCACCTCAGAAGATATTCGCCGTTCGAGCGCGACGACGCTTCCGGGATTGCTTCGCCTGGTTCCGGGGGTGCAGGTTTCTCGCTCCCAGAGCGATGAATGGGCGGTTGGGATTCGCGGGTTTACGAGCGGATTTTCTAAAGACCTTCTAGTGTTGATCGACGGACGCAGTGTATATACGCCGCTATTTGAGGGCGTGTATTGGGATGTTCAGGATCTTCCGCTGGAGGATATCGATCGGATTGAAGTCATTCGCGGACCGGCCGGCGCTGTCTGGGGCGAAAACGCAGTCAACGGTGTCATCAACATCATTACCAAGCATGCGCGGGATACGCATGGAACCTATGCCAGCGCGCTTGGTGGAGGGACCGTCGATCGTTTTATCGGTGAGGCGCAGCAGAGCTGGAATTTTCGAAATCATTGGCAGGCGCGTGTCTATGCCAAGGGATTCAATCGTGGGCCAGAACTGAACCCGGGGAATGATCCCTACGATACCTGGCATGAGGAGCGCGGCGGCTTCCGCACGGATTGGCAGCCAAATCATCGCGACACTTTGATGGTCGAAGGAGATATCTATCAAGGAGAAGTCGGCGGTCAAAACACGATTGGAACGTTTTTCCCTCCTGCACAAATGGTGGTTCAAGGAGCACAACCTGTCTCCGGCGGCGACGTGGTGGTGCGCTGGGATCGAACATTGAGCGCCAAGTCCGACTTTTATTTGCAGGCGTACTTTGACCGGACCAATCGCAATTCGCTGCAGTTCGACGAGACACGTGACACATTCGACGTGGATTTCGTCGATCATATCGGGTATCTGCCTCGACAGGATCTTGTTTTCGGCGTAGAGCTGCGGGAGAGCCCCAGCAACCTGATCCAGACGCACGCGACTGTTAATTTCACTCCGAATCAATTGACCGATTACATTTACAGCGGATTTTTGCAGGACCGCATTGCGATTCTGCCCAATCGTTTGGCGGCAATTCTGGGCACGAAGATTGAAGACAACAACTATAGCGGGGTTGGGGTCGAACCGAATGCACGCATTTTATGGAATCCGACGGCACACCAAACCGTTTGGGGTGCTGTATCGCGCGCCCTTCGCGTTCCTGGGCGAGTCGATCAAGATCTGACCCTCATTGGCAATTATCTTCCGTCTCCTCCGGTTTTTGTTACTGTGCTGGGAAATCCCGCCTTCAAGCCGGAGGTGATGATTGGATGGGAGGCGGGGTATAGGCAGTTGTTCACGCCCAAGCTGTACATGGATCTCTCCTTGTTCCACAATCAGTACGATGATCTGGAAAGCTACGGAGAGCCGATTTTTACCATCACGTTTCCTACGCAGCCGTACCCATACACATCCTTGAACGCGATGTTTGCAAATGGAGTGAAGGGCGTGACGGATGGCCTGGAACTGGCCCCAGACTGGAAGCCATTTTCGTGGCTCGACCTGCGGGGAACGTATTCTCATCTGCATATGGCGCTGCATTCCAAGGCGGGATTCAACCAGGCTTCGTATGTGGCCAGTTACGAGGGTTCGAGTCCGGATCATATGGCGACCGCGCAGGCGCTTGTCGCTTTGCCATACGGAATCGAGATTGACCCCGACTACCGCTACATGAGCGCGCTGCCAGCGCAAGATGTACCGGCCTATCAGACCGCCGATGCTCATGTGGCGTGGAAAATCAAGAAGCATTTTCGGCTTACAGTGGACGGTCGAAATCTGTTACAGCCATCGCATCGCGAATTCCTTGGCGACAACAGCAACCCAGTGGGTATTAAGAGAGAAGTCTTTGGTGGAATCGCCTGGATTCCATGAGACAGGATCGGACGTGGATACGCTGACTACTAGCCGTGCGCTTCACTTCCGGAAGATTCGCCGACGCGGGGTCGAGGATTGCCGCGGCATGCTTGTCACCGGATTTTTTGCGGTGGCGTGGTTATTTGCGATACCAGGTTTTTTGGCGCAGAGCGCTGCGCAGACGGCTGCTCCTACCCAGGATGAAGTGGAAGCTGCCTATCTCTACAATTTTGCCAAGTTTGTTACGTGGCCGGCGACGACGAGATCCGATGTATTGAATGTCTGCGTGCTTGGCAAAGACCCGTTTGGCGCCACACTCGACCAGATTGTCGCCGGTGAAACGATCGACGGCAGACATCTGGCAGTGCGACGTTTGAATGATGACCAATCCGTGCAATCCTGCGCGATATTGTTCATTGGCGAATCAGAATCGTCTCACCTGGATCGAGATTTGTCGGCGGTCGCCCAACTTCCAATCCTGACGGTAAGCGACATTCCAGGATTCATGGAGGATGGGGGCACAATTCAGTTTGTCTTGCTGGAGGATCGTGTTCGATTTGAAGTGAACCTGAACGCCGCGCGGAAATGCGGGATCACGCTCAGTTCGCAACTGCTTAAGGTGGCGACCAAAGTAGTGGGAAATTCGTCCGGGGAGGAAATGCAATGACACTCTTTCCTCGGGCAACATCGATCTCCGCCAAGTTGATCCGCATGAATCTTCTGGTAAGCCTGACTGCGCTGGTACTGGCATGCGTGGCGTTTTTTAGCTACGACCTGATTTCATTCCAGGCGAGCCTGATCCGCAATTTGGCGGCAGAAGCGAGAATTGTTGGGTCGAACAGCGTATCTGCCTTGTTGTTTAACGACAAAGAGGCGGCGGTCAATACTTTGACGGCGCTGAGCGGTTCTCATGACATTTTGGGGGCAGCGATTGTCGGGAATGATGGAAAGGTATTTGCGGGCTATCGATCGAGAGAAGGGTGGGCGATGCGTTTTCCGCCCCTTGCTGCCGGGCGCAAGCAACAGTATTGGATCTCCGGTAGAGATGTATTGCTGGCCCAGCGGATCATATTTCAAGGACA
Organism: Acidobacteriaceae bacterium; assembly: GCA_049796755.1. Lineage (GTDB taxonomy): Bacteria > Acidobacteriota > Terriglobia > Terriglobales > Acidobacteriaceae > JAKAAZ01. The sequence goes on along the minus strand of JBARFA010000027.1, from coordinate 14,904 downwards.
AGCGGAAGGCACGGTGTATATTTTTGCGCGGCTGGGCGAACTAGGTCAAAGAGCGCGCCGCTACATGCTGATTGCAGCGATTATCTTGCTGGTTTGCCTGGCTACCGCGATGATCTCCACGGTGTCGTTCCGGCGTCAGGTTTCGGAGCCGATCGTTGCTCTGGCTGAGATGTCTCGCGAGGTATCAAGGGACCGCAACTACTCCCTGAGAGCGCCGCCGAGCCGTGATCGGGACGAGGTCTCAGTGCTAATCGACGCCTTTAATGAAATGCTGGCGCAAATTGAACAACGTGATCTTGCGCTGCGCCAGGCAAGGGACGAACTAGAGGAACGGGTCCAGGAGCGGACCACTGAACTAAAGACGGCGGTTCGTGAGCTTGAAGCATTTTCATACACGGTTGCGCACGATCTTCGAGGGCCGCTGGATGCTGTCAGCGGAATTGGATTTGTCTTGCAGAAAGATTATGCGGACAGCATGGATGCGGACGGACAGGAGATGCTACAGAGCCTGCGCAACTCGTCAACGCGGATGGCGACTCTGATTGACGACTTGTTGAATCTCTCTCGCGCTGGAACCTCGGGACTGGAGCGCTCTACGGTCGATCTGAGCGCATTGGCAACCTCGATTGCAGAGGAATTGAAAGTTGCTGAGCCGCACCGGAACGTGAGGTTCACGATTGCCGCGGGAGCCATCGTATTGGCCGACGCCGGATTGATGCGCGTGGCGCTGGAGAACTTGATTCGCAATGCCTGGAAATATACGGAGAAGACAGCGGACGCTTCCATTGAATTCGGACATAAGCGGTCGGCCAAGGAAATTGTCTGTTTCATGCGTGACAATGGCGCCGGATTTAATCCGGAGTTTGCGGACCGATTATTCAAGCCGTTCCAGCGTCTCCACACCCAGGGGGAATTTGTCGGAACGGGGATCGGATTGGCAACGGTGCAACGGATTATTTCTCGCCATGGCGGAAGAGTGTGGGCTGAGGGCACCGTAGGCGAGGGCGCAACGTTCTACTTTGCGCTTGATTTCTAGCTGAGCGTGCGCAGCGCTAGACTGGCGGAGGAGGGTAGGATTTGGAACGCAGAATGTACGGCGCGCGGCTGCTGGAGAAGAGGCTGTTGGCTGAAAGCTCCCAGTGTTACCACCTGGAGTTCGATATTCCAGAGCTTGAGAATTTCGAGTTTGAGGCGGGACAGTTTATTTCCATGGTCGGCGAGGATAGCCGCGGAAAATCCCAGACTCGCGCGTATTCGATTGCTTCTGCTCCGCGCGACAATCGATTCGATCTTTGCCTGGATCGAGTGGACGGAGGATTTTTTTCAAACCAGCTTGCGGACGCGAAACCTGGTGCAACAATGCCTTTTCACGGGCCGTACGGATTGTTTGTGCTGCGGCGGCCATTGGTCGATTCAGTGCTGATCGCCACAGGGACAGGGATTGCGCCTCTGAGGGGGTTCGTGGAGACGCTGTTCCCAAACGACCGGGAAGATCGAAGCGAAGGGAAGCATTTTTGGCTGGTCTATGGTGCGCGACATCCTTCAGAAATCTACTATCAACACTATTTCGAGAAGACTGCTGCGGAACACGCCAACTTTCATTTTTTGCCGACCGTGATCCATCCCCACGATGGGTGGGAAGGCTTGCGAGGAAATGTTGAAGTGCAGGTGAAAAAGCTTTTGCAGGATGGTGCGAGCATGGATGCATCCGTGGGGGAAGCACGGCCTGGGCGGGCCTACATCTGCGGTCTGAACGAAATGGTCACGGCCAATCGAGCGCAGTTGAAAGAATTAGGTTGGGACCGCAAGCAGATTGTCTTCGAGCGGTACGATTGAGCGCGCTGGTTAGAGATTGAAAAGTTCTCGCAGGCGTTTTGTTTGACCGCGGCTGACGGGAATTTCTGTGTGGCGCCGATCGTCCATGCGCAGTTGATAGCTGGATTTGAACCATGGCACGACTTCCTGAATGCGATGAATGTTGACGACAAAGGAACGATGCGCGCGCCAAAATAGTTCCGGGTCCAATAGCTCGAGCAGGTCTTCCAAAGTACGGCAATTCGAGTGACCTTCAATGGAGTGGGTAGCAACGCTGATGGTCCCTTCTTCGATGGATGCGAAGCAGATATCACGCTGCTCCACGAGCAAGAGACGCCCGCCAACTCGAAGAACAACTTTGGCCGCAGTGCTTCTTGCAGGGGCCTGCTGCTGCTCCAGCAGGCGGACAAGAGCATCCAATCGCTCGTCGACCGCGTGGATCGCGGGAGCGACTTCCACCGAGCCTTCCTTTACGCTGGACGATTTGCTCGCTGTTACAGTCGCTGCAACAGGAGATCCAGCTGCGATCTCCGCCAGCCGAGTTCTGACCCGTTCCAGGGTATGCCGGACTCGCTTTTCATCAAAAGGCTTTAGCAGGTAGTCGACAGCGTTCACTTCAAAAGCGCGAACTGCATATCGATCAAACGCAGTCGCGAAGACAATGTTCGGTAGAGGTGACTTGCGACCTTTTTCGAGCAGTTTCTTGAGCACCGCAAAGCCGTCGAGCCCGGGCATCTGGACGTCGAGAAAAACGACGTCGGGTTGATGCGCGCGCACCAACTCCACAGCTTCCACGCCATTCTTTCCCTGGGCGACAATTTCTACGTCGTCCGCTTTGCGAAGCAAATACTCCAGCTCCTGGCGCGCCAGTTGTTCATCGTCGACAATCACGGCTCGGATGGTCATCGCCTAGGTTCACTCTACATCAGAGAAAGAAGTTCCGAGCAAGTTCACTTTGGCGGAGAATTGCTGTCGTGTTGAAAAGAGTTCGGATAGGAAAGGACGGAAGTAAACGCGATAAAAACTTGCTCAGGAGCGGTGGGCGGTGAGACGCGCAGGCGTGTTGTCGTCCGCTAGATCGTGTCCGCAGTGAGTGCAGTGCAGGTCGGTGAGGCGTACGCTTTGATGGCAAATGCCGCAGTTGGGAGAGACGCGATAGGCGCATTGCGGACAGTAGTTGATATTGCTATCGACCTTCGTGCCGCAGCAGGGGCACTGGGACAGAACCGGTTGCCGCAGCAGAAAATACAGCACCGGACCAATGCCGCCCTGTAAGACGATACATAACAATATCCAGAGCCACTTGCCCATGTTGCGGCGGGGCGCATCCTCACTGATATAGCCGATCATCAGCATGTAGACAGCCACGAGCGCGCCCCAGGAAGCTCCGAAATAGACGTGCACTGGGAAGGGGCTGTGGTAGTGGGTATGGAGCACGAAGAAGAAAAGATACTGAATGCCGACAAAGGCCACGAAGGCCAGAACAATCGACCATCGGGGAATGAGGGTGAGTTCTTCGCTGACTGAGAATGACGAACTGGAATCGTTGCGGGCCATTTTTATTGACTAACGTTTACCACACGCACGGCACGAATACCACGCATTTCATGTGAGAACCCGCTGGGTCACAACCGCCTTCATCGGCGGAAACCGACTGGCAGCAACCTGCAATATGGTCCTATCGAACCATGGAGTCCAAACGCGACGTAACGTGGTGATCAATTCGCCTGGTCCCGCCACCACCGCGCGTTCGCAAAAATACGAGGAACAGGGTTACCAGCGTGACAGGGAACAGCCACGCGATCACATACACAAACTGTAGTTCGGAAGCCGGAAAATTCTTCGGATCCAGCAGCATCTGCATTCCGCTCCAGAACACTGGCGTCAGCACCAGGAAAAGCAGGGAAAATCCGAGAATTGTGATTCCAATTCCGTGGCGTAAGCGTCGTCGCCGCTCGGCAATTTCGAGTGCTTGTTCTCGGACAAGTCGTTGCGCGCGACACACCATGGCGCGGTCGGCTACGCCTCCAACAGCGAGTAGAGCGGCCGCGATTTCTTGCTCCTCAGAGGAAAAGATTGTCGATACAGGTTTCGAGTTTGGACCGGAGATCTCTCCGCCTGCATTGGTTATCACGGGATTATGCTTCACGGTTGCACCTCGTTCACGGATTCAAGGTGCGGATCTAAAACAGGCTTCAACGCAGCCATCCCGCGATAGAGACGCGACTTTACAGTGGACAGCGGCGCGCTGCTGATCTGGGCAATTTCCTCCAGAGACATTTCCTCGTGGAAGCGAAGGACCAGTACTTCGCGGTAGAGCGGATGCAGTGTGAGAAGGGCTCGGCCAATGCGAGCGGCCCGCTCTCCGCTCTGAAAATGGTCGAAGGGCGATGGGAGATCAGCCGCAATCTCAACTGGGCGGTCGTTCTCAGGATCGGTTACGTCATCCAGACTGAGCGTGACACGTTTGCGAGTGTGGTCGATCATGAGATTTCGGGCGATCGCAAACATCCAGGTTTCAAAGCGCGAGCGACCGCTGAATTGAGAGCCCCGTTCCAATACGCGAAGCCATGTCTCTTGGAATAGATCCTGCGCCAAGTCGCGGTTTCCCACAAGAAACAGCAAATAGCGGAACAGCCGGTGTTGATAGAGTTCGATCAAGTGCTCCATCATCTCCGGGTCATGACGACGAAGGGCAACAACAATCTCAGCGTTTGCGGCCTGCGCCTGCTGGGTGTCGACGAACGCGGCTGTTTGCATGGGCGCCATTGTCTCCTTTGTAGAGACGTCGGCCCGGTCGAGAAAGACGCGCTGAGCTAAGGGATTTTCCTTGAATCGCATGATTTGTCCATCCTTATTTTTTCACGACTCAAATGCTGAAGCCGAAGAAATGCGTGGACGGAGAGGTCGCGTTGCGGCGAATACAAGGCGAATCATCGCGGCGATGTGGAGGATACACTACTCATTATGCAGCTGTTGTACGGATTGCACGCGGTGGAAGAGGCGATTCGCTCGGGCAATCGACGCCTGGAATCTGTGGTGATTTCCCGTCAGCGCCAGGATATGCGCCTGAACGGAATCGCCGAGGCATGCCAGGCCGCCGGGATACCAGTCCGAATGGAAACGAAGGAGCAGCTGACAAGGCTAGCGCGCACCGATGCTCACCAGGGAGTGGTGGCGGTAGTGGCGGAGCGGGGATATTCCTCGCTGGAGGAGCTGGTGCCGCGTACAGGACAAGATCTTTTTTTGCTGGCTCTGGACGGCATCGAGGATCCTCACAACCTGGGTGCGCTATTAAGAACCGCAGACGGAGCCGGGGTAGATGGCGTGGTCCTCCCGGAGAGGCGCGCCGCCTGTGTGAATGCCACCGTTGTGAAGACTTCTGCCGGCGCGGCTGAGCATGTTCGTATTGCACGTGTGACAAACCTGGTGAGGGCGCTGGAAGAGTTGAAGCGGCAAAATGTGTGGTGCGTGGGGTTGGATGAACGGGGGTCGGCGGATTACGACAGATTCGATTATCGATGCAATTTTGTCCTGGTGCTTGGCGGGGAGGGAAGCGGATTGCATGAGCTGACTCGCCGAACCTGCGATCATCTGTTGCGAATTCCCATGGCAGGGCAGGTGTCGTCGCTGAATGTATCTGTGGCGGGCGCGATCGTGATGTACGAGGCGGCGCGACAACGCCGCGCAGCGACAGCGTCGCCCGCGATCGAAAAGACAGCGTCTGCTGCAGTTCGAGCAAAGCGGCATCTAAAAGGATTGGGTTCATGAATTGTATGCGGTATCGGTTGGGTTTGTTCCTTCTTCTTGCGCTTGGTAGCTCGCTCGGACAGAGTTCCGCAGCAAACAATCAAAACAAGTCAGCATCCGGAAATGGGCAAGTGCTGTTTTCTCGGGGAGAAAACGGCAAAACGACCGGAGAAACTGCGCCTGGAACGTCGCCTGCACAGCAGACCGCGGCGTCGCCAAAAGCGCCTATTGAACCTGCAAAAGAGATGCTTGCGACCGATGCCGAACGCACCGCGTTGACATATAGCTCTTACGATTTCGAAGTGCATCTGGAACCTTCGCAGCACTCGATTGCCGTGCAAGCGCGCATGGTGGCCCGGAACAACAGCGATAAGCCGTTGGAACGGATTGCGTTGCAGCTTTCTTCGTCTTTGCATTGGTATTCGATCCAGGTAGACGGCAAGCCGGCAAAGTTTGAAACCGAGACGGTGGACAGCGACATCGATCACACCGGCGAACTGACGGAGGCGGTCGTCAAACTCGGGACCCCACTTGAACCGGGAGCGAGCATTCGGCTGAACGTGATTTATTCCGGGACCGTCGTCCCATCGGCGGAACGTCTGCTGCGCCTGGGCGCGCCAGCCAAGATCGCGGACTCCTCGGAGTGGGATGCGATCGACCCGAATTTTACGGCGCTTCGAGGCTTTGGGAATGTCATTTGGTTTCCTGTTTCAACGGCACCGGTGCTGCTTGGCCAGGGGCCGGAGATGTTTGACTCGGTCGGAAAGTGGAAGCTGAGCGAGTCCAATGCAAAAGTTTCAATGCACGTACTGGTTGAATATCTGGATGTGAAGCCGACGGTTGCATTTTTGAACGGGATTGTGGTGCAACCGGACGGAGGATCTCCGCAAAAGCCGGTTTCAGCATCTGCCGCCTCGTCAACATCGGCGACGGAAACGGCGCAAAGCGCAAAATCCACCGGAGTCGGATCCGGAGCGAAACATGCTGCGGGAAATGCGCCTGCGCCCACACCGATGGCCGGCAACACGATCTTGCAAGTCGTTTCGTTCACCCTGCCGCCGACCCGATTAGGATTCGCGCCTCTGAGCTTTTTTGTCATGTCCGCAGCCGAGCAAAGTGTGCCGGGACTGGAAATCTATTCTCGGACTGACAACGAGGCGGCCGCTTCCACGTATCGAACCGTGTTCACCCAGACTCGTCCGATGGTCGAAGAATGGCTGGGAGCGCATCCGAAACGGTCCGTTGTCCTGGTGGATTTGCCGGATGCAAACGATCTGCCATTTGAAGAGAGGAATATTTTATTTCTCCCGTTGCGGAGCGATGCGACCGACGATACTGTGGGTCCGGTGATGGCTCATATGCTGGGGCATGCGTATTTTATTTCACCGCGAGTTTGGCTGAATGAAGGTGTGGCGCAGTACATGACGCTGTTGTGGATCGAGCAACGTGCCGGAGTCAGCACGGCCATCGCGCAGATGGATTCTCATCGCGCTGCGCTTGCGCTCGCCGAAACGGCCGATCCGGGAGTGAATCCGGGACAGAGTCTGATTGAGGCGTGGAGCGATATTTACTATCGTGACAAGGCGACCGATGTGCTGTGGATGCTGCGCAACATCGTCGGCGATGAAGCGCTTGGAAAGGCGCTTCAGGCTTACGTGCCTGCAGACGACCACGAGCCTAGCTACTTTCAAACCCTGCTGCAAAAAGCTTCGAGCAAAGACCTGGAGTGGTTCTTTGACGATTGGGTGTATCGCGATACGGGATTGCCGGATCTGCATATCATCAGCGCCTATTCGCGACCGATTTTGAATAAGAACAGCAGCGGAAAAAACTACCTGGTGAGTGTCGATGTGCAGAACGACAGCTTTTGCGCGGCAGAAGTGCCGGTCACGGTTTCCTCGGCATTCAGTAGTCAGACTCGGGAATTACTGGTTCCCGCACACACGCACTCGGCGTTGCGGATGCTGCTGGACAGCAAGCCTGCGCAGGTGGTTGTGAATGATGGAAGTGTGCCAGAGGTCGAGAGTAGCCATCACGAGCAGGCTGTGGTTCCGGCGCAATAGCTGAAGACCCCGACACTGTGCAAACGGAAAGGTTCGGAGTCGAGTTCGACGAATTGAGTTGGATCAGGCTGCTGTAGGTCCGCTGGGGTTGTTGAGGCTGCGCCGCTGCCATTCATCCGCCATGCGACGCGCGAGCACGGGCACGCCAAACACAGCGCTCGTCAACAGGGTGGTTGCCAGGACATCGTTGCGGTAGAAGGGCAATCCGGCGAGATAGCAGGTAGCGAGGCCACCGGCGGTGTGTGGGTAGATCAGAGAGCCGACCCAGACCGCGAGGTTACTTGCCAGGTAAAACGAGGTGGAAGAGGCAAGCGCTGCGCTCACGACTCGTCCTGCATTGGCACGCTTGCGGAGGAAGGCGTAACCCATCCAGCAGGCACCCAAATACCATGCCCACGTGACCAGATAATCCTGCACATGAAAAGGGTAATTGTAGGCAAAGACAGTCAAGTAATAGTCGACAGCGGCGAACGCTAATACCGGCAGAACGAACAGCTTGGGCGAGCGTCGCGCACCAAACACAAGCAACGAAGCTCCAACAGCGGTGAAACTAAACCAAGGATGCGGCAGGATGCGGGTGAAAACTGCTGCTAAAACGAAGAAATAGCTGAACATTCGATCCTCATTGTCACGGAACTTTGAAAGTTGGGTTTTTCCCCGTTAGAACTTCATTGTTTCTGGAGGACAGAGAAATGGTCAAGGCAATTTTGGCGAAATCAAAATTAGTTGTTATGCCAGTAACAATCTGCTGCGGTTCAATCGGATGAAGGCCAATGGCTATTTTTGTATCTGGCCACTCATTCGCATTTCATCCACCTGTCCGTCTGGGGCGATGGTGACAGTGCCGCTGAGTGGATTGTCCTGGCGGCCGTGGAGAAACAGTACGTTGTAGGCAAATCGCAGGTCCTCGAAATGTACCAGGGTATAGCGTTCTCCGCCTTGAAGCGTATCGAAGGTACCTCTCTGTGCGACGAAGGGGTATTTCGACCAGTCGAGGAAGACTCGTCCGAGCCAGGAACTTTTCGCGGCTAATATTGCGGGAGTTTGAGGGTGCTTGTAATAAAGATTCTCCGGAGCCTCACTGGTGAAACTACCGGTGCGTGTGTTCAAGATTCCGGTCTGGTAAAAATCCTTCGTTTCTACCACTCCGAACCACTTGAAAATGTCTCCGGGATAGGGGTTGACCGTCATCTTCAGGACGGGCTCATTCTGAAAATTCTGCTGCGCAAGAATCGCAAGCGCGCGATCATGCTCTGCCCAGCGCCAGCACCCGAGAACCAGTCCGACGGTAAGAGCGAAGATCGCCCATCCGCGCCCTCGAAACATCGTGCGCCGGACTCCAATTTCCCGGTCAGCCAAGCCCAGTATGGCAGGCATCAGCAATGCCAGAACCAGTGCAGCAAAGAGGACGGGTTCGAAGATGAAGAAGATGCTGCCCGAATACCAGTGCGGATTGAAGGGAAAGAACGGACGCACGCCGTAGTTGTTCGTCCAGTCGAGCAGCAGGTGGCTCAGGTCCGCGATGAGAGCGAGGAACCATATCCAGCCCCAGCGGACCGGCAGCGGATGGTCGCGGCGATTCGATGGCGACCCTGCCATGTCGCGCGAATGTTTGTCGGTGCCGCGCGTGCGCCAGCGATGCCATAGCCAGACGACGCCGGTGATCAGCAGGGCCATGAAGGGCGCGCCAAGAAATGTATGGGTGATTCCGCGATGGTGCTGAAACTCGGCGACGGGGCCGCGCAGTTTCCAGAGCAGGTCGATGTCAGGAGCTTCCGCAGCCAGCACCATTGTCAGCGTGGCGTAGGCGGTGGTGCGGTTGAATCCAGATCGCCCCAGGCATGCGCCCGTTAAAAAATGTGTGACCGGCTCCATTCAATTTCTGAGCATACACGGCAACGGCGGAAGACCGCAGCCACCGAATCGAAGGCGTCTCTATAATTTCATTGATGACGAAGCCTTCAGCCATTCATGGAGTCGCGAAGCAGATCGACGAACTGCGCGAGACCTTGCGGCATCACGAGTACCTCTATTATGGCCTCGATACGCCGGAGGTTTCTGACGCGCAATATGACACGTGGATGCGCGAATTGCGCGCGCTTGAGGATGCGCATCCTGAACTGCGAACTCCGGATTCGCCGACGCAGAGGGTGGGAGGGAAGCCGAAGGAAGGCTTTGCGAAGGTGCGGCATTCGCGCCCGATGCTTTCGCTGGACAATGCTTACAACGAAGAAGAGTTGCGCGAGTGGGATCGCCGTGTGCGCGAACTCGCCAACGGAGAAGAAATCGCCTACGCCTGCGAATTGAAGCTGGACGGGTTGTCACTGGCGCTGACCTACGAAGGTGGTCGGCTGATACGGGGAGTCACACGTGGGGATGGGGTGATCGGTGAGGATGTGACGAGCAATGTTCGCACCATCCGGTCGGTGCCGCTGAGTATCTCTGCTGCAAAATTGCGGGAAGCCGGCATGTCCGAGGATTTTGAAATTCGTGGCGAAGTGGTTTTGCCGCTGGCGGCGTTTCAAAAACTGAATGCGGAGCGGGAGGAGCAGGGATTGGCTCCGGCTGCGAATCCGCGCAATGCAGCAGCAGGAACGCTGCGCACCCTTGAACCAAACATTGTGGCGCAGAGACGCTTAGATTTTTATGCGTATTTTGCTTTGAGTGAGCAGGGATATATTTTTTCGCGTCAGAGCGAGTCGCTCGATGCTTTGGCTGCGGCGGGATTTCGAGTGAACCCAAAGAGGGCTCTTGTCTTCACAGTCGACGAGGCATGGGGTTTTATTGCGCGGGCGGACGCGATGCGGGATTCCCTGCCGTACGAAATTGACGGGGTGGTGCTGAAAGTCGACAGCACCGCGGTGCAAAACAAGTTGGGGTTTACGGGCCGTGCCCCGCGGTGGGCGATTGCCTACAAGTTTGCGGCGCGAGCTGCTGCCACCCAGGTGAAGAACATCCTGGTGCAGGTGGGCCGGACCGGCAAGTTGACGCCGGTGGCGGATTTGGTTCCAGTGGCGATTGGCGGAACGACGGTGAGCCGGGCCACACTGCACAATGCGGATGAGATTGAGCGGCTTGGGCTGAAGATTGGAGATTTTGTCACGGTCGAACGCGGCGGCGATGTCATTCCCAAGGTGGTTGAAGTCCTGCGCGACAAGCGGCCCGCGGATGCAAGCGATTTTTCTTTTCCTGCAAAGTGCCCAGAGTGCGGAAGCACGGTGGTTCGCGAGGAGGGAGAAGTCGATTGGCGTTGCATCAACGTGAATTGTCCGGCACGTCTGCGAGAAAGCCTGCTGCATTTTGCCGCGCGAGGAGTGATGAACATTGAAGGTCTCGGCGAAGCGGTTGTCAATCAGCTGACGGAGCGCGGGTCGGTACACAATTTGGCAGATATTTACAGTCTTGACGAGGCCACTCTGCTGTCGCTCGACCTAGTGAAACACAAGAAGGCGCAGGCGCTGTTACAGCAAATCGAGCGATCGAAACAAGCGCCGCTGGACCGCGTGCTGTTGGGCCTGGGCATTCGATTTGTTGGCGAGCGGACGGCACAGTTTCTGGCCGACGCGTTTGGCAGCATGGATCGCGTGATGGAAGCCAGCGCGGAAGACCTGGAACGCGTGCAGGAGATTGGTCCGCGCATTTCGGAGGCAATTCTGGAATTTTTTGCGGTGCCAAAAAATCGCGAACTCGTCGAAAAGTTGCGAGCTGCAGGATTGAATTTTAATGCGGAAAAGAAAAATACTTCTTCCAGGCTTAACGGACTGACGTTTGTGCTGACCGGCACGCTGCCTTCGCTCACCCGTGACGAAGCAAAGAAGCGGATTGAAGGCGAAGGCGGAAATGTCACCGGTTCAGTGAGTAAGAAAACAAATTACGTAGTTGCAGGAGCCGATGCCGGGTCAAAGCTCGACAACGCTCGCAAGTTGAATGTGCCCGTGCTCGACGAGCCAGGACTGCTGAAGTTGCTGGAGCAGGGAAAAAATTGAACGCTAGTTGGGCGTGCTGGGAGCGAAATATCCCTTTTCGGCGCTCACTTTGTAGTTGCGATCGAAGGCCGTCAGGTAGATCGGTCTGAACGCGCCGTCGGCCTTGAAGTCGGCAGGCTTATAGACGAGCGAGTACTGGCTGCGCAGTTCTTCCTGAATGCTCTGGAATGCTTCCGCCACATTTTCCATGCGATAGGGATTGAAGGCGCGGCCACCCGTTGCCACGGCCATTGCTTTCAGGATGTCGTCACCGCGGTCACGGCTGGGGCTGTCGTTGGTGCTAATGGTGTAGATCGCGGTTGAAGCGCGCTGACACATCTTGACAGCATCGTCGAGCGTGGCGTGGCTTTGATCGTCGTCGCCGTCGGACAGGAGGATGATAGTTTTGCGGAGAGCTCCAGCGCGAGCCAGCGGGAGCATCTGATCGCGGCAAGCGGTGTAGGTGGCATCATAGAGCGCAGTACCGCCGCCGGGAGAAAGCTTGCGAATGCCGGCCGCCAGCAGATCGCCGTTGTTGGTGTATCCCTGGGTGATGTCTGGAGTAACGTCAAAGCCCATCACGAATGCCTTATCGACTTGGGGGCGCAGAACTGACAGCAGAAATTCGATGGCAGCATTCTGTTCAAACTGAAAGCGCGAGCGAATGGAACTGCTGGTGTCAATCATCAGGCCAACACGCAGCGGCAGGTTGGTCTGCTGGGTAAAGCTGTAGACCTCAGCGGGCCGCATATGATTGTCGAGCAGCGAGAAGTCGCTCTCGTTCAGATTGCGGATGAAGTGGCCATGCTTGTCGGTCACGGTGAAGATAAGATTCACTTCATTGACGACGGTCGTGATGGTGTAAGCGCCATTTTGTTGCGCTTCGGCAGTTGGCTGCTGCGTTGGGCTCGAAGTCGATTTCCCGGAAGTATTGGGTGCAGCAGTGGTTGCTTGTTTTGCAGGCTGGGTTGTAGACGCGGTGCTGTTTTGCGCCTGGGAAACGCTCTGCGTTCCCACCATGACCGCGAGGAGGATCGCAGCCATTCCCAACCAAGACTTATGCCATTTGAAGTTCAATTGTTCGATTTTGCAGCCCATCATTCATTCCAGTTTACCAGCGTCAAGGGCTTATTTCTGGCGGACAGGGGACCTGAGCCGAGTTAGCCACCCCTCTAAATCTTCCGGCAAAGGCGTTTCGAATTCCATACTTTCCCCTGACTCCGGATGGGTCAACCGAAGCCGCATAGCGTGTAAAAAATTGCGGTCGACAGAAATCGCCTGTTCCAAAGCGGCCTCCTTCTGGAGGCGAGTGGCTGGAGCCTCGAGGAAGGGAAGAATCTTCTGCGGCGCGCCGTAGAGCGTGTCACCGACAACAGGATGTCCGATCGAGGAAAGATGAACGCGAATCTGATGGGTGCGTCCGGTTTCGATCTCGACTTCAACTAAAGTGAAATGGCCGTAGCGCGATTGGAATCTTTCCAGCACACGATAATGCGAGAGGGCTGTACGTCCCCCGATGCGATGCGTGGTCATACGAGTACGGCGCTGTTGGTCTCGACTGATGGGAGCATTCAAGGTTCCACGATCGAGTTTTACCGCGCCGTGGACAAGGGCGACGTAGGTTTTGTGGACCTGGCGATCGGCAAACATTTTCGAAAGGCGGCGATGCGTGGCATCGTCCTTGGCGACGACGATCAGACCGCTGGTTTGCTTATCCAGTCGATGCACGATTCCAGGGCGCAGTGGGCCGCCTGTGGCGGAGAGGGTCGCCATGTGGTGGAGCAGGGCATTCACCAGCGTGCCTCGGTTGCGAGCACTGTCTGTCGCGCCCGAGCCCGCATGCACCATCATGCCCGCGGGCTTGTTGATGACTGCAAAATGAGCATCTTCGTAGATGATGTTCAGCGGGATATCTTCCGGTTCGGCGCGGAGCGGAGGGAGTGTTGGATCGCCGATGACGGTAACAGTTTCGCCGGCACGTAATTTTCCGCTGGCTTTCATGGCTCGGGGATTTCCGTCAATGCCACGGACTAAAACACAGTTCTGATCAATCCATTGCTGCACTCGGGCTCGGCTAATTGAAGGCAGGCGCGCGGTCAGGAACTGATCCAGCCGCTGGCCGACGGAGGTGTCATCCACAGCAAATTCGCGTGGGGGGGTGGGGCTGTTTTCCTCAGAAGTCTCGGTCAGATCATCATCCAGAGGGTCATGCAGGTCCTCGTCGCCATGTTCGCGGGGTGTGGGACTCATGATGTTGCCAATCGGGCCGGACGTTTTTCCATCAACAACAACGCGCCGATTACGACCAGGCAGAAATCAATTGCCTGGGTAAGAGATAGAGCGCTGGATACGATCATCAGGCGATCGGCGCCAAGCAAGAAATTCATGAAAAAGCCAGTGAGTCCCGAGGCCAACATCCACGCGCCGGCTAGTTCGCCCGACTGGCGACGTTTTGGCAGCCACCACAAGAGCAACAAACAGAGCGCCAGTTGAATTGCGCAGAGATAGAGCTGGACGGGCTGCAGTCTGATGTTGAGAGGAGTGCCATTCCAGAGCGCTGCCCATCGACTATGGAAAACAACACCCCATGGAAGCGAGGTGGGACGGCCGTAATCGCAACCGGCAAAAAAACATCCCAAAGCAAGGATTGCCTGGCCGAGCGCCCATCCTGGAGCAACGGCGTCGAATGTATCCAGCCATGGCATACGCTTGAAGGTCATATAGAGCAGACCGGCAGACAGACCAAGGCCGAGTTGCGTCAGGACAGAGTCGACCGTCTGCGGGACGGAAATGCTGAGCATGAGGAGGGGATAGGAAAGAAAATCGTGCCAGTGGCCGAAGATCAGCAAAAGCTTCGAGCCCAGCACCGCAGTGAAGACGGTGATGAGGCCCAGATTCCACATGGCGTCCGGTGCCACTCGCAAGCGGGCGGCGGTTCGCATGGCCAGTGCCAGGCCAGCAATCAGCGCGACGGCAGCAAAAACGCCATAGGTGGGAATGCTGATGGGGCCGAGAGTAAGAAGACGGGGATACACAAGAGGAAGTAGAACAGAATCCAGCGGAAAACCAAACTTCCGAGGCAGGAGAGGGGCAGGAAGAATAGAAAGCCGACCCGCTGGGCCGTATGGCAGTGCGCCGGTGAACCCGTCCTAAGACGGTGGGAACCCGCCGCGGCTCTTTAGGCATTCCGGACTGGCGGACAGCACACCGAGCCGATTATTCGAGTCGAGTTCCCTGTTCGATGAATGTAGGTTCAACCAGCGTTGACCACCCTACCTGCTTTGCAGGCCGGTTTCTAAGTGGATGCTAAC